>NZ_QKZF01000086.1:0-1030 GCF_003253915.1 Burkholderia sp. 28_3 | reverse complement strand
TACGCCGCCCTTGGACTGGCGCCTATGTGCCGCCCCTCAAGTGGCGCCCTTATGCCGACCCCGCATTGGCTCCATAGCGCCGCCCCGTGACACGCGGCTTTGATTCGCTGCGATTGATGTCTTCGATGCGGCGTAGCGCAGCCTCAATTTTGTCGGTAGCGATGCGTCTACTTTCGGTCGCGGCCTTCGTCACCTTCGACTCCAGCTTGCGCTCGGCTTCCGTAAATCTCGTTCGCTGCTTGAAGAGGTCTTGCTCCAGTTTCGTCCTCTGTTCCGCGCGCGTCTTTTCGATGAGTTGACGTATCTCGCGTTCGCCATCCGTCTGCGGGTCGAGGAAAGCATCGTCGAGCGCTTTCGGTGTCTTGGCGCCGCTCCCTTCGGCCTGCAGGAAATAGAGACGTGCGAACTCGGCGATGTCCATGTGCGCACCGAAGGTCCGTACGTACCGGCGGTAGTCCGCCCAGATTTGAGCCGAGTAGCACATGCGTCATCTCCACTGGTTGATGCGGTTGCCCGCTCAATCACCTGCGTTGACTGCATCGTATGTCGGTCCCGATGCATGACCCGGCGCACCCACGGCAGAAGTGCCGGTTGAGCACGCTGCCGTCGACTCGCCAGCTCCTGACTGTCGCATCCGACCTGGTGCCTACCGTCAGACCGTTCTCGCTCGCGAAAAACGTCGGCTCGCCCGCCTTGCCGCGCGCGACCGCTTCATCAATAGTCGCATCCCCAAACGCGCGACGCAATTCGGCCACGAACGCCGCTATCTCCGGCATCGGATGCTTGCGCACAGGCATATCCATCATCGTCTTCCGTCGTAATCAAAAAGGGACGTTTCACGAAGCAGGTTTTTGATATACGATACTGTACATCCATACAGTATTTTTGCAATATGGCCGCCTTGCCCCAACACGTCGAGTCGATTCACCCAGCGATTTGGACCTATACCCGTGGAGTACATAGTTTGAGGGCGAAAAGCGTGAAAGCGTTCTGCGGTGGGGTCGCCAAGGACTCTCCGTTTCGATGTATG
>NZ_QKZF01000085.1:0-1033 GCF_003253915.1 Burkholderia sp. 28_3 | reverse complement strand
CGGGCAGCGCCAGGCGCTCGAGCGGGGCCAGCTGCCCGGCGCCGGCGGTGACGCCCGCCGACGTCGGCGCGAGCGCGTCGCCGGCGTCGACGTCGGCCTCGACGGCTGCGCCGATCGACGACGCGTGGCGCCGCAACCAGGCGACCAGCACGCGGGCGCGGCCGACGCCGATGCGCGGTACCGATCGCCACCACTGCCCGCCGCGGCGGTTCGCCACCGAGTATCTCAACGCAGAAAGCATGATCTTCAACTACGCGAGTCGTCTGTCCGAAAGCTATACGGGCGGCCTCTGGCAATTCTTCGAGCTCGACAATGGCGGGTGCTACCTTGCCCCGATCACGTGCGCCGGTTCCAAGTTCAGTGGCCGCTCAACGGCGACGAGGGCGAGACGGGTGCCGACGCGTTCGGGATCGTCGTCACGTTGCTCGTGCTCTGTCACATTGCCGAAGTCACCGGCGACGATCGGTTCGTGGATCGCTATCATCGGCTGCTGGACTATGCATCGCAGCGCCCCGAGTCGGCCGAGATCTCGGCGGCAATCGATTGATGTTGTCGTCACTGCGCCCGGGCATCGTTATGCCCGGGCTTTCTCGTCTTCTCACGGAGGCATATGATGCTGGACTTCAAACAATTGAACGACCCTGAGCGCCGGGAGAAATGTCGTAAGGAACGCGAAGAGCAGGAAGCTAAAGCCGAAGCACACGAAAGGGCTTTGCGTCGCGAACTGAACATCTGCATTGAGGCGTTGGACTATCAGTTCTCCAACAGGACGAACGAAGTCTCGTTCGTAACTGCCAGTCGAGAATGAACAGCTACCTACCCTTGTCAGAAAAGCAGGAAAAGTGGCTGCTCGATATTGCGAAGCGTGTGCGTGACACACTCGATGGCGAGATCCAGAAGCTGGTCCAGCGCCATGCTGCAGGCGACACACTGGGCCAACTGTCACGGGGCGGCGCTATGGAGCCAATGCGGGGTCGGCATAAGGGCGCCACTTGAGGGGCGGCACATAGGCGCCAGTCCAAGGGCGGCGTAA
>NZ_QKZF01000084.1:0-1089 GCF_003253915.1 Burkholderia sp. 28_3 | reverse complement strand
GACTCAGTGAGATCCGACATCACCGCGAGCAGCTGCGCGATCGCCCATTGCGTGAGTCCGCGCGCGCCGCGCACCGAATAGCCGCCCCGCGCTGCGGCGCCGGCTACTGCTTCGTCAGTGTCGACGGGCTCGCCGAATTTCTCGCGGGCTCGCGGCGTCGGCGGGATGACCAACGGCGCCACCAGCGGCAACCCGGGCGGCTTCGCTGCGGCCGCCGCGTCGAGATCCTGGCCGCGATCGCGCCAGTGCGCGCGCAGCGCGTCGACGCACTCGTCGCTGATCGGCACGAAGCGTTGCTTGTTGCCCTTGCCGATCACCTCGAGCAACCAGCTGGCCGGCGTGTCGTCGTCCGCCGGCATCCAGACAAGCGCCGCACGCCTCGCCGCGGCCGCCTCAGCGATCCGCAGGCCACCATCCCCCATCAGCAGCAACAGCGCACGTGCTGTCCGCCAGCGCGGCCCGCTCGGCCCCTGCAGCTCGCTGCGTTCGGCCAGCGTCTCGCGTACGCGCGTCCAGAGGTCAAGCGGTAGTGCTCGCTCGACCTGCAGCTTGCGCACCCGCCTGACGACGCTGGGATCGGAGACGGCCGCCCAAGGGTTGCCGGCCAGATACCGCACCGCGACGAGCCACGTGAATGCCGCGCGAATCGCGCGCACCGCGTAGCGCTGGCTTTCCGGTGACAGGCCACCCGGCGCGAACGGCCGCCACTGGCTGCTCGTGCGCGCGACTGGCGGCCCCGTGAAGCGTTCGCCCGGCGCGGCGAGAAACGCCTTGTAGGCCTCGCAATCCTCAACCCGCATCGACGACAGCGCGACGCCGCGTTCCGCCACGCACCACAGCACGAGGCGCTCGAGCTCCTTCCTGTAGACCCGCTGCGTCGCGGGCCGGTCGTCGTAGCGATGCAGATAGGCCCGCACCGCATCGAGATCGTGCGCCGCGCCGAGATACGCGAACACGGGCGCGCGGTTCGCCCCGTGCGCGCCGGACAGCTCGACGGGCAGCGCCAGGCGCTCGAGCGGGGCCAGCTGCCCGGCGCCGGCGGTGACGCCCGCCGACGTCGGCGCGAGCGCGTCGCCGGCGTCGACGTCG
>NZ_QKZF01000083.1:0-1183 GCF_003253915.1 Burkholderia sp. 28_3 | reverse complement strand
GGACCTATCCGTGATTTCGTGGGCGAGGCATATGATGAGGTGTAAAAGCCATGGATATGCCGATGAAGAAGAAAAGACAGACTGTCGCGCGTCAGGCAGCGGCCCGCGGGCCGCTGCCTGAACTGCCCAAGGAACTGCTGGACCAGTTGGTCAAGGGGCCGATGACGCCCGCCGAGGTGCAGGACCTGATGTTGGCGTTCAACAAGGCGGTCATCGAGCGAGCGATGGGCGCCGAGATGAATATGCATCTGGGCTACCCGCCGGGCCAGGCCAAGCCTCTCGGTCAGGCCAACGAGCGCAACGGTGCCAGTGGCAAGACGGTCATCACTGATCGTGGTCCGGTCCGGGTCGACGTGCCTCGTGACCGTGACGGCAGCTTCGAGCCGATCCTGATTCCCAAGCACGAGCGCCGTTTCACCGGGTTCGACGAACGCATCATCGCGATGTACGCCCGCGGCATGAGCGTGCGCGAGATTCAGGGATTTCTGGCCGAGCACTATGGCACCGAGGTGTCGCCCGACTTCATCAGCTCGGTCACCGATGAGGTGATGGCCGAGGCGCTGAGCTGGCAGAGCCGCCCGCTCGAGACGATGTACCCGGTGGTGTTCTTCGACGCGCTGCGGGTCAAGATCCGCGACGACGGCGTGGTCAGCAACAAGGCCGTCTATCTGGCTTTGGGCATTCAGGCCGATGGCCAGCGCGATGTGCTGGGCCTCTGGATCGAGCAGACCGAAGGCGCCAAGTTCTGGCTCAAGGTGTTCAACGAATTGAAGACGCGCGGCTGCCAGGACATTCTGATCGCCGTGGTGGATGGCTTGAAGGGGCTGACCGAGGCCATCAGCGCAGCCTATCCACGAACCACTGTTCAGACCTGCATCGTGCATCTGATCCGCAACAGCCTCGAATACGCCAGCTACAAGGACCGTAAGGTACTCGCCGCCGCGCTGCGTCCGATCTACGCGGCCGCCAGTGAGGAAGCGGCGAGACAGGCACTGCAAGACTTCGCTGACGGCCCGTGGGGCGAGAAATACCCGAGCGTCGTGCAATCGTGGCAGCGCGCATGGGAGCACGTCGTCCCGTTTTACGTGTTCCCGCCGGAGATTCGACGGGTTGTGTACACGACCAACGCCATCGAAAGTCTGAACATGCAGTTGCGCAAGATCATCAAGACGCGCGGCCACTT
>NZ_QKZF01000082.1:0-1236 GCF_003253915.1 Burkholderia sp. 28_3 | reverse complement strand
TGACCTGCCCCCATCAATAGGGCCAATGGGCTTCTAGCAAAGTCCCTTTAAACCAGCTCCTGGAAAGCGGCAGGAGCATCCGCGGTTGCCCGATGTTTCGCCGCAAACTCTGACGGCGCAAGGTAGTTCAGTGCACTGTGCGGCCTTTGCTCGTTGTAGTCCTGACGCCATGCCGCGATGACTGCCCGAGCGTGCGCGAGCGTCGTGAACCAGTGCTCGTTAAGGCATTCGTCGCGGAATTTGCCGTTGAACGATTCGATGTACGCATTCTGCGTTGGCTTGCCCGCCTGAATCAACTTCAGTGTGACGCCGTTCGCATACGCCCACTGGTCAAGCGCGCGGCTCGTAAATTCGGGTCCCTGGTCTGTTCGCACCGCCTTGGGATAGCCACGGAAGCGAGCTGCACGGTCCAATGCCCGAGCGACATACAAACCTGAGATGCCATGGTCGACGACGATGTCGACAGCCTCTTTCGTGAAGTCATCGACGACGGTCAGGCACTTCACGCGCCGGCCGTTGGAAAGCGCATCCATCACGAAATCGATTGACCACACCTCGTTGGGCGCGCCCGGCAATGCCAGTTGCTCGCGCTCAATCATTACACCCTGGCGCTTGCGACGGCGCCGCACAGCCAGCCCTGCCTCACGGTACAGGCGATAGATGCGCTTGTGATTGGCGTGCGTGCCTTCGCGTTCCACCAGGGCGTGCAATCGGCGGTAGCCGAATCGACGACGTTCGTGTGCCAACTCCACCAGACGCGCCGCTAGCACCTCATTCTCGTGGTCTGGCTTCGCGTCGTAATGCAGCACGCTGCGAGAAAGCCCGACAAGCCGGCAGGCGCGGCGCTCGGAGATGTTGACCTTCTCCCGAATCGCCGACACTGCCTCGCGTTTGGCTTGCGGGCTCAGGGCTTTCCCTTGACCACGACCTTCAACGCTTCCATATCGAGCATTGCTTCGGCCAGCAGTTTCTTCAGCCGGGCATTCTCCACCTCGAGGTCCTTGAGCCGGCGGGCTTCCGAGACTTCCATGCCACCGAACTTTGCGCGCCAAGTGTAGAACGACGCGTCACTGAACCCGTGCTTCCTGCACAGTTCCTTGACCGGCATACCGGCCTCGGCTTCCTTCAGAAACCCGATGATTTGCTGTTCCGTAAAGCGCTTCTTCATGTTCGTCTTCTTCTCCGAAAACGAACTTTACTAGACTCCGGCTGGCCCTGTTTGCAGGGGGCAGGTCA
>NZ_QKZF01000081.1:0-1298 GCF_003253915.1 Burkholderia sp. 28_3 | reverse complement strand
CAGGTATCTATAGCAGTGCGGGGTTGACGCCGAGGGGCAAGTCGATGATAGGGCTTCAGGGCGCCTCGACGAAGTGATCGCGGGTCGACCTTCGCACCGTCGAATTCGATAGCTTCTTGTCTGAATCGGGGTGCAGGACGTACGCCGAGGGGCAAGAGTATGAGGCCGAGCTTCTGTCGCTTCTGACTCGCCGTTCAACTCCGCCCGCTCGCTCGCTGGTACTCTTGCCTGCGGGCACCGGACCCGGCGACCTTAAGAACGTGGGAGAGCCCGCAAAGTTCGTCCCGACGATGTGAAGCCCATGGTTGCGGGGTTCGGGCTGGCGCAGGCAAGAGTAACGAGATGGTGGCGCATGAATCTGCGAGTTTCAAGCGGCCACGAATGAAACACCTGGCAGTGCTGCCCAGCGACGAGCCCTCTGATTCGTTGATAAGGAGAACAATAACTCATGGCTTCTATCAGCAATGCACCCGTGCGTCACCGGACCGTCGGCATCGATCTGGCAATAAGTGCAGTTCAGGTCGCGCAGATCTTCGATGATGGACGTGCAATTGGCAAACCGATCCGCTTCCGTTTGACGTCAACCGACCTCAGGCGTTTCGTGTCAGCCATCAAGAGCGGCGTCGGCGCCGATACGCCGATCACAGCCGTGATGGAGCCAACCGGCATGGCATGGTTTCCGGTGGCCAACTGGCTGCAGCGTGCCGGAATCAAAGTCATTCGGGTCAAGGGTCAGCGCGTGAAGGCGTTACGCAAATACCTCAGCGAGCATGCCAAGACCGACGCGGCCGATGCACATGTATTGGGCGCAATACCCGGCTTTGGTGGCCGTGGCCTCGACCCAGTTCATGTGCCAGGGCCCGAGCAACATTCACTACAACGACTGACCAAACAGCGTCACCGCTATCAGGAGCTAGTGTGTTCCGCGCGGCGCCGCGTTCTTGACCTCATCCGCTGGGCGTGCCCGGCGCTTGAGCCTGTGTTGCCCGATACGGTCACGCAACTCACGCTAGCAATTCTCGGCGAGCTGTTGGATCCGCGCAAGGTCGTAGCCATGCGACGCGATGTGCTCGCCCGATTCCTGTCACAACACGCCTCAGGGAATCATCCCAAGAGCGGCCCCTTCATCGATTCGCTGGTCGAGAAACTTAAGGCAGCGGCCGAAGAGACCATTGAGCTCCACGGCGATAGCGTCGATTTCACCGCTTTGCAATTCGAGGTGGCGCAAGAAGTCGAACATTTGCGACTGTGGGATCGCCACGTCCGCGCGATCGAGCGTGAAGTGGAGCAGATCTATC
>NZ_QKZF01000080.1:0-1374 GCF_003253915.1 Burkholderia sp. 28_3 | reverse complement strand
GAACCTGTCCGCATTTTTGTGGGCGAGGCGGTTGAACAACAGGTTATCCACGCGCCTGCGTGAATCGCTCGCCGAACAGGATAGCAAACTGGTTCATCGCTGATTTCCAGTCGAAGGCGGCCCGCACGGTCTTGGCCAGCACGTTGCGCAGCGCCAGCCAGAGCAGCTTGATCGCCGCCTCGTCATTGGGGAAGTGACCACGGGTCTTGATGATCTTGCGCAGTTGCATGTTCAGACTTTCAATGGCATTCGTTGTGTACACGACCCGTCGAATCTCCGGCGGAAACACGAAGAACGGTATGACGTGCTCCCAGGCGCGCTGCCACGATTGCACGATGGTCGGATATTTCTCGCCCCACGGGCCGTCGGCGAAGTCCTGTAACGCCTGCCTTGCCGCCTCTTCGCTAGCGGCTGCGTAGATCGGGCGCAGGGCTGTGGCGAGCGCCTTACGGTCCTTGTAGCTGGCGTACTCGAGGCTGTTGCGGATCAGATGCACGATGCAGGTCTGAACGGTTGTCCGCGGATAGGCTGCACTGATGGCCTCGGTCAGCCCCTTCAGGCCATCGACCACGGCGATCAGGATGTCCTGGCAGCCGCGCGTCTTGAGTTCGTTGAACACCTTGAGCCAGAACTTGGCGCCCTCGGTCTGCTCGATCCAGAGGCCCAGCACGTCGCGCTGGCCGTCGGCCTGGATGCCCAAGGCCAGATAGACGGCCTTGTTGCTGACCACGCCGTCGTCGCGGATCTTGACCCGCAGCGCATCGAAGAACACCACCGGGTACATTGGCTCGAGCGGGCGGTTCTGCCAGCTCAGCGCCTCGGCCATCACCTCGTCGGTGACCGAGCTGATGAAGTCGGGCGACACTTCGGTGCCGTAGTGCTCGGCCAGAAACCCTTGAATCTCGCGCACACTCATGCCGCGGGCGTACATCGCGATGATGCGTTCGTCGAAGCCGGTGAAGCGGCGCTCGTGCTTGGGAATCAGAATCGGCTCGAAGCTGCCGTCGCGATCGCGGGGGACTTCGACCCGAACCGGGCCACGATCGGTGATGACCGTCTTGCCGCTGGCGCCGTTGCGCTCGTTGGCTTGCCCGGTAGGCTTGGACTGGCCGGACGGGTAGCCCAAATGCAGATTCATCTCGGCGCCCATTGCGCGTTCGATGATCGCTTTGTTGAACGCCAGCATCAGATCCTGGACCTCGGTCGGCGTCATCGGCCCCTTGACCAGTTGGTCCAGCAGTTCCTTGGGCAACTCAGGCAGCGGCCCGCGGGCCGCTGCCTGACGCGCTACGGTTTGTCTTTTCTTCTTCATCGGCATATCCATGGCTTTTACACCTCATGATATGCCCCGCCCACAAAATGACGGATAGGTCC
>NZ_QKZF01000079.1:0-1444 GCF_003253915.1 Burkholderia sp. 28_3 | reverse complement strand
TTCATCGTGATCTATATGAACGCGTCCCGTTTGCAACAGTTTTCGTGTGTTCAGACAGACAGGATGGGCTGCAGCTCTATATCCGGCCTTGTTGCAGCCAGTACTGCCGCTGCGGGCCCCTATGAAATTCGCTGACTCGCGCCTCATTCTCCTGGCGAGCTCGAAGCTCTTACCACGATTCAGGTTTAGCGAGTCCCGGTCCTACCTGGCTTGTCATCACACTCGATTCCTGCGCAACCTTTCGACGTTCACCCAGTGTTAAATGTTGATCTTCAACGTGGCATTCACCGATCAGGCCGGCTTCACGCTCACGTAACCCTTTTGGTACGGCCGGTCATGGGCCAGTACAGCCCAGATCGTCCGTGCCATCTTGTTGGCCAGTGCGACGATCACCACATTCGGCGGTCGCCGCTTCTTCATCTGCTCGATCCACTCACCGGGCTCTTTCGCATGCGTCAGCACGCTTCGTGCCCCGTGAATCAGTAGCGTGCGCAGATACATGTCGCCCCTCTTGCTGATCCCGTGTAAGTTCACCTTACCGCCCGAGCCGGTCTGCTTCGGCACTAACCCGGCCCACGCCGCGAACTCTCGTCCCGAGCTGAACGCCTTCGGGTCGCCCATCATTGCTACCGCTGCGGTGGCCGTCAGCAAACCTACGCCCGGTATCTCGCTAATCGCCTTCACCGCCTTGTCTTCCTTCTTCCATTCGCGCATCCGGCGTTCGATTTCCGCGATCTGCTCGTCGAGCTTTGCCAACCCGTTCCATTGCTCGCGCAACGTATCGATTAGCGCCGCTGGCAAGCGCTCCGCGATTCGGCCAAGCACGGCCGGTATTTCCTTGTCCAGCTTCGCCCGCCCCTTGCTCATTACCTCCCCGTATTCCGTCAGCAAACCTCGCAATCCGTTGACCTGCATCGTGCGGAACTTCACCAACTGCTCGCGCATCCGGTGCAGTGCTACCATCGCCTGCTGCATCTCGGTCTTCACCGCCACCGGCTTGCCGGGTTGCTGTACCGCCAGCCAGATCGCCCGTGCGTCCGCCGCATCGTTCTTGTTGCGGATGTTGAACGCCTTCACGAACTCGGCCGGCATCAGCCTGACCTCGTGACCCATCTGCGTCAATTGCCGCGCCCAATGGTGGGCTCCGCCACACGCTTCCATCCCGATAAGACAGGCCGCGCGGTTCGCGAAGAACTCAAGGAATTTCGCCCGCTTGATTGCCTTATTCACGATCCCGCCGGTTTCCCTATCAACGTAGTGCACTTGGAAAACCTGCTTGGCGACGTCGACTCCTACGGCCATACTGTTCATCGTGGATCCTCCGGTTGCCGGGAAATGCGTGCATTTTCCACTTGGGCACATCGATGCCGTTGGCCCGTGAGGGTCCACCCCTTTTTCTGCTCTCACGTTCACGGGTGGGACGCGTTCATTTCAATTCTCCTGT
>NZ_QKZF01000078.1:0-1448 GCF_003253915.1 Burkholderia sp. 28_3 | reverse complement strand
CTGAGCTGCACCCCAAAAGTTGGACTAGATCCAACCTTTGGGGTGTTTTTCATGACGAAGTACGACGAACGTTTTCGGCGTCGAGTGGTTCAGGCGTACCTGGCTGGAGAGGCCGGCACCAAGACACTTGCTCACCGTTACGGAGTGGGCAGGACAATGGTGCGACGTTGGGTGGCGAGCTATCGCGAGCATGGTGAACAGGGGCTGCGCAAGAAGCACAGCCACTACGACGCGCGATTCAAGTTGTCAGTCCTTCAGCGGATGCGGCGCGATGAACTGTCGTATGCACAGGTGGCAGCGCTGTTCGGCATCCGCAATGAACGAAGCATCCCGATCTGGGAGCGTCTGTATCATGAGGGCGGTATAGATGCGTTGGCGCCTCGTCGCCGAGGGCGCCCTCCGAAAATGATCACCTCACCACCACCGAAATCCCCCGACGATACCGTGCAGAAAGAGCCGAGCCGCGAGGAACTGCTCAAGGAAATCGTGTATTTGCGCGCGGAGGTGGCATACCTAAAAAAGCTCGATGCGCTGCTGCAATCCAAGAAGCAGGCAGCGCCCAGGAAAAAGCGCAAATAGTGCGTGAGCTCAGGCAGTGTCATCCGGTAGCTGCGCTCCTGAAGGCGGCAGGCCTGGCGCGCAGCACGTTCTATTACCAGCTCAAGGCATTGGCTGCCGGCGATCGGTATGCGAATCTCAAAGCGAAGATCCAGACCGTATACGACCACCACAAGGGCCGTTACGGCTATCGGCGAATCACGGCGGCGATCCGGCAGACCGGAGATGCGATCAACCACAAGACCGTGCAACGGTTGATGGGACAGCTGCAATTGAAATCTCTGGTACGCCCAAAGAGATATCGTTCCTGGCGAGGCGAAGTCGGCCGCGTTGCCCCGAATCTACTGCGGCGTCAGTTTGATGCTGAACGCCCGAATCAGAAGTGGGTGACCGACGTGACCGAATTCAATGTAGAGGGCCAAAAGCTCTATCTATCGCCGGTGATGGACTTGTACAACGGGGAGATCGTCGCTTACCAAATGGATGAGCGCCCGAGCTTCGAGTTGGTCAGCTGCATGTTGAAGAAGGCGTTGGCCAAGCTCGATGATGAAGGACGGCCGTTACTGCATTCGGATCAAGGCTGGCAGTATCAGATGCCCGCCTACCGTCGGCTGTTGAAGCAGCATGCGCTCACCCAGAGCATGTCGCGCAGAGGCAACTGCCTTGATAACGCAGCCATGGAGAGCTTCTTCGGCACGCTGAAATCCGAGTGCTATCGGCTGACGCGCTTTGCGAGCGTGGAGCAGTTGCGAGATGCGTTGAGCCGTTACATCCACTACTACAACCACGAACGCATCAAGCTGAAATTAAATGGGCTGAGTCCCGTGCAATACAGGACTCAGCCCTTGGCCGCTTAGCTTTTAACCGTCCAACTTCGTGGGGTCAGTTCA
>NZ_QKZF01000077.1:0-1451 GCF_003253915.1 Burkholderia sp. 28_3 | reverse complement strand
GTGAACTGCACCCCAAAAGTTGGACACCGATCCAACCTTTGGGGTGTTTTTCATGGCGAAGTACGCTGAGCGGTTTCGACTGCAGGTAGTTCAGGAGTATCTGGGAGGCGAGGCCAGCACACGCACGCTCGCGGCCCGGTATGGGGTTGGGCGTACGGTCATCCGGCGCTGGGTGGCGAGCTACCGGGAGCACGGCGCAGCTGGACTGAGCAGGAAAGTCGGTCAGTACGACGCCCGGTTCAAGTTGTCGGTGCTACAGCGCATGCAGCGTGACGGGCTGTCGTATGGCCAAACGGCAGCGTTGTTTGACATTCGAAGCGCCGGGCACGTGTCAACCTGGGAGCGCCTGTATCATGAGGGCGGTTTCGATGCACTGTCCTCTCGCCGACGAGGGCGCCCCCGAAAGATGGCCACTTCACTTCCGCCCAAACCCACTGAAGCCGGTTCGCCGGACGAACGCTCGCGCGAGGAATTGCTCAAGGAAAACGAGTATCTGCGCGCGGAGGTGGCGTACCTAAAAAAACTCGATGCGCTGCTGCAAGCGAAGAAGCAGGCAGCGCAAAAGAAAAAGCGCAAATAGTGCGTGAACTCCGGCAGCGTCATCCGGTGGCGGCACTTCTGAAGGCGGCCGGCTTGGCACGCAGCACGTTCTATTACCAACTCAGGACGCTGGGTGCCGACGATCGTCACGCCGATCTGAAAGCGCAGATCCGGACGGTGTTTGAACGCCACAAGGGCCGCTACGGCTATCGACGCGTCACGGCCGCGATTCGGCAGGCTGGCCATCTCGTCAACCATAAGACGGTGCAACGGCTCATGCAGCAATTGCAACTGAAGTCCTGGGTGCGTCCGAAGAAATACCGCGCGTGGCAAGGCGAGATCGGCACGGCCGCACCGAACCTGCTGCAACGCCAGTTCGAGGCCACCGGCGCCAATCAGAAGTGGGTGACGGATGTGACCGAATTCAAGGTCAACGGCCAGAAGCTGTATCTGTCGCCGGTGATGGACCTGTACAACGGCGAGATCGTGGCCTACCAGATGGACAGACGACCGAGCTTCGAGTTGGTCAAGCACATGCTGAGGAAGGCGCTGGCTAAACTTCCGCGCCAAGACAAGCCGTTGCTGCATTCGGATCAAGGCTGGCACTACCGGATGTCGGAGTTCCGCCGGAAACTGGCACGACGCGGGTTGACGCAGAGCATGTCTCGCAAAGGCAATTGCCTCGACAACGCCGCAATGGAAAGCTTCTTCGGCACGCTCAAGTCCGAGTGCTTCAAGCAGCAGCGCTTCACTTGCGTGGAGCAATTACGCGAGACGCTGGAGCGCTACATCCATTACTACAACCACGAACGCATCAAGCTCAAACTGAAAGGACTGAGTCCCGTGCAATACAGAACTCAGTCCTTGGGTGCCTAGCTTTTAACCGTCCAACTTCGTGGGGTCAGTTCACG
>NZ_QKZF01000075.1:0-2079 GCF_003253915.1 Burkholderia sp. 28_3 | reverse complement strand
TGTCACGGGGCGGCGCTATGGAGCCAATGCGGGGTCGGCATAAGGGCGCCACTTGAGGGGCGGCACATAGGCGCCAGTCCAAGGGCGGCGTAATGGCGCCACGTTAGGGGCGGCGCATAGGCGCCAGCAGCATCAGGGCGAGAACGCGGTTCGAACTTTCCGAGTCGGTACGCTCCGTTCTTTTTGAACGGAGCGTCCATGGCCAACAGGAGGTTCGAATTGTTTGAATACCGCCAAGTCCTTGTCCGCATGCGGCAAGGCGATTCTGACCGCGACATCGCGCGCGGCGGTTTGATGGGGCGCAAGAAGCTGACGACCGTGCGCCGCGAGGCTGAAGCGCGTAGTTGGCTGGATCCGGTGCAGCCGCTGCCGGACGACGCTACGATCGCGGGTGTCTTCGGGCGCACGCCGCACCTGCCGCACACCTGTGTGTCGACGGTTGAGCCATATCGCGAACAGGTCCGCGAATGGCTTGCCGCCGGCGTTCAGGGCACCACGATCCATGCCGCCCTTCAACGCAATCATGGCTACGCCGGCAGCTATTGTGCCGTGAAGCGCATGCTGCGCCATCTGGCTGCCGAGCGCAGCGTGGCCACCACAACGATCCTCGACTTCGCACCGGCCGACGCCGCGCAGGTCGACTTCGGCGCGGGACCCGTGCTGACGGTCGAGGGCATTGCGGTCCGGACGTGGATCTTCGTGATGACGTTGTGCTGGTCGCGCCACCAGTATGCCGAGATCGTGCTGGACCAGACCGTCGAGACGTGGCTCGCCAGCCACCGGCGCGCCTTCGAATGGTTCGGCGGCTGTCCCGACCGGGTCATCATCGATAACGCGAAGTGCGCGATCATCCGGGCGTGTCGATACGAGCCGGCGGTGCAACGCTCGTACGCCGCGCTTGCCGAGGGATATGGATTCCGGATCGACGCCTGTCCGCCGCACGATCCCCAGAAGAAGGGCGTCGTCGAATCGGGCGTCAAATACGTCAAGAAGTCCTTCGTGCCGCTGCGCGAGTTCCGGGATCTGGCCGACGCCAACCGGCAACTGCGCGAATGGGTGATGCAGCAGGCCGGCACTCGTATCCACGGCACCGTCCACGAACGGCCGCTGACGCGCTTCGGCGTCGAGCGCCCGTTGCTCGCTGCATTGCCGGACGTGCCGCCGGTACTGTCGGTCTGGAAGGAGGTGGCGGTCCATCGCGACGGCCACGTCGTCTACAAGCACGCGCTGTACTCTGCACCGTTCACGCTCGTCGGCAAGTCGCTCTGGCTGAAGGCGACCGATACGGTCATCCAGCTGTTCCATCGGCATGAACTCGTCGCAACCCATCCGCGGCAGCGGGCCGGCGGTCGCCACACGGTGCGAGATCACCAGCCGCCCGAAGCGCAGGCCTGGCTCGAGCACGATCCGCAGTGGTGTCTGGCGCGCGCGAAGGAGATCGGGCCGTCGTGCCACGGCGTGATCCTCGCGCTGTTCAACGACAAGGTGCTCGTCAACCTGCGCGGCGCGCAGGGGATCATCCGGCTGCGACAGAAAGTCGGCGATCAGAGGCTGGAAGCAGCCTGCGAGCGTGCGCTCGCGTTCAGCAGCGCGAAGTACAGCACCATCAAGGGCATCCTCGACAAAGGCCTGGACAGCGAACCGGTGCCGCGTCCCGCGTCGGCCCCGACTGGCGCTTACCAGAACGGCGGCCGCTTCGGCCGTGATCTCCAATCCCTGCTGATCCACTGACACCATGAACCCGAGTCCCGAATTGAATTCCATCCTCAAACAGCTGCGCCTGTCCGGCATCCTCGACTCGCTTGAGCAGCGCAACCGTCAGGCGATCGACGGGCAGCTCGCCTATACCGAGTTCCTTGCCATGCTGCTGCACGACGAGGTTGCCCGTCGCGAACACAAGAAGCTCGGCACCCGTCTGCTGCGCGCCGGCTTCGCGATGGGCAAGACGCTCGAGACGTTCGACTTCGACCGGCTGCCTACGTTGAACCGCTCACACGTTCATGATCTCGCGACAGGCCGGTATCTCGACGAGAAGGTCGCGATCCTGATCGCCGGTCCAACCGGCACCGGCAAAAGCCA
>NZ_QKZF01000074.1:0-2318 GCF_003253915.1 Burkholderia sp. 28_3 | reverse complement strand
CGCGATGACCCAGTTCGCGCTGCTTTACCCGGAACGATTCAACATTGGAATCTGAATCTCAACCCGCCTCACACACGGAATTCCGGATACCTCCCACACCGTGGGGACGCGAAAAGCGTTTCGCGCGTCCAGGCGCTCCACTCCACCGAAACATATGCCATCGCACATGAGCGTACTCCGATGCCAACACAGATAGTGAAAATGGAACGCCTTTAACCTTCAGTTTGCATCCGAATACTGGAACAAACCGCGCATGTTCTGCCGTTGTCGTTTCATTACGTGCCCATCGCGCGCACAGACCTCAACTGGGAGGACAGCGCGATCAACAGAAAACAGCGCTACGTCGTCCGAGAAATTCACAATGACTTCTCGGAGCTGGAACACAACCGGCCAGTGTTGCTACATGTCCGCCTGCGACATCCGCCGGATGCAACCGCGACGTACTCTGGGCTATACCGCATAAAAGCCTGTGAAATCGACCGATAACCGTGACGCTGACTGGAATACGCGGCCGCACATTGCGAACGCTTGCTACTTTGATCGGGAGAAGCGGTTCGCCACTGTGGTTTGCTTCCAACTTCCGTCGACGTGCCTGCAGTTCACCCGAGACACAGAACAGAATGTAGCCGCTAAAACGGTAGCCAGTACGGCTCAGATATTGCCGCGGTACCGTCGGCTGCATCTAAGTGAATGTGAGGCCTGCCAAAGCTCGTTGATAGCACACGTTCCGTGGGCACCGCGTGACATCGATGGCCCGCAGCAATTTCATATCGCCTGTATGCGCGATTGCATGCCTCCTCTGCACCCGCAACAATCGTCGCGCAATTTTTGCGATGTCAGAACGTATGGCGGATGCCAGCCATTACGACTGTCTGCACATTACTCGTCGACGGGGTTGCAAAAGCCATCGCGGCGACCGCCCGCTCGCCGGTCGAGTCGATGCCCGCCGCCTTCTCGTACAGCCCGAAGAGATAAAGGTCGGTACGCTTCGACAAGAAATAGTCTGCCCCAAGATTCCACTGCTGATAACTCGCGCCAGTCTGTGTTCCGTAGGTGCTTGTACGCGTATACGCATACGCGACGCCAAGTAGAAATACAGGTGTCAGCTGATATTTCAGATTCAGCTCGGCCGTGTTAAAGCGCGGGGACGTTGTCAACAGCGACCTAGAAGTGACCCACTTGGGGCGTTGCGCAGCACATTAGATTTGACCCATCCGGGTCACCAAGCTGATGCTCAGCATGTTGTCTGACCCAGGGTCAGCGCAGGTTGCTGGTCATCGGTTTTGCCTGACCCAGGGTCAAGCGAAGTTGCTGCTCATCACTTACGCGTGTATTTCCAATTGCTGGTCAGCGCTTTCGGATGCGCGAGACCGGATCACCCCGGCTTTTCGCTTGTCCTTCAATCGGTAGCTCTCGCCTTTGATCTGTAGAACATGACTGTGGTGCAGCAGTCGGTCGAGCAGCGCGGCCGTGAGCGTCTGATCGCCAGCGAACGTCTGGTCCCATTGTCCGAATGGCAAGTTGCTCGTCATGATCACGGAACCTTTCTCGTAGCGTTTGGCGATCACCTGGAAGAACAGGTTGGCGTCATCGCGAGCGAGTGGAAGATACCCAACTTCGTCGATGATCAATAGCCGCGGCTGGCTGATGTTGCGCTTCAGGAATTCCGCCAGTCGATCCTGTCGAGAGGCGGCGGCCAGGGCAATGACGAGATCCGCCGCGGAGATGAAGCGTGTCCTGATTCCCATCTGTGTCGCGATATAGCCAAGCGTCGCGACAAATGCCGACAGTGGCAGCTTGCCACGTCGGAACACGATCCAGTCGACCTGCATCTGCTGTCCGGGGTCGGTTTCGAAACGCACCAGCGGCTCCGGCGCCTTGATCGACTTCAATGACCGCAAATAGACTCGCAGCCGCGTCAGGCCGCCGTCATAACCCATCGCACGAATCTCGATCAGTAGCGCTGTCGCCGGCAGCCAGGCCGGATGCGCTGCTCGAACCCGGTCATGCAGATAGACCTTGAAGGGATCAAGCTTCTGCGTGCGCCCCGAGCGCGGCGCACGATCCTGCTCAGCACAACTGCGTAAATATTTGCGCACGGTGTTCCTCGACAGCCCCAGTTCCCGCGAGATCTCCCGGATTCCTAATCCTTGGCGGGCCAACACACGTATTTCCATGATCACCTCCCTTGTAAGCACCGGCCCTCCAAAAAGGGCCCATCCTTGCGGATTTCGGCGATGGTGATCAATCGTTTCGGCGAACGTGATCAGTCTGGAAGGTGGTGTTGCGCGGTCAATGGATTATAGCGACGGTGATCA
>NZ_QKZF01000073.1:0-2492 GCF_003253915.1 Burkholderia sp. 28_3 | reverse complement strand
GTAAGCACCTCACGACGACCGTCGTAGACGACGGTGCGGTCCGACATCAAAGTAGTGCCCATCATTTTCGATTTGATGGACATCACTGTGACAGAGTCGGAAGCCAAGCCGGGTAGCCGCAAGGGACGCCCGAACCATGATCCGGAGTTTCGGCGTCGACTCGCGGCCGCGGCCTGTGAACCCGGCGTGTCGGTCTCGAAGCTGGCCCGCGACAATGGCATCAATGTGAACATGCTGTTCACGTGGCGACGCCGGTATCGCGAGCAGTTACAGGCCGAAACGGCATCCCTGATCCCGGTGACAGTAGTCAAGGAGACGGTGCCCGAGATTGTGGCGATGCCACCGCTCACGCCGGCCGTCGGCGATCCGGCTTCACCAGTCGGAACGATCGAAGTTCGGATCGGCCGCGTGGTGGTCAAGATTGATGGCGCCGTCGACGCCGATACACTGCGGGTCGTACTGGGGAGCTTGCAATCGTGATCTCTCTGCCCACGGGTACACGCGTCTGGCTTGTGGCAGGCGTTACCGACATGCGCTGCGGGTTCCAGGGGCTGGCGGCGAAGGTGCAGACGGTGCTTGAGGAGAATCCGCTGGGCGGCAACGTGTTCATCTTCCGCGGTCGTCGCGGCGATCTCGTGAAGGTCCTGTGGGCGACCGAAGACGGGCTCTGGATCCTCGCGAAACGGCTTGAGCGAGGCCGTTTCGTCTGGCCCCAGGCCGATGGCGGCAAGGTCCATCTGACGTCGGCCCAGCTGTCGATGTTGCTCGAAGGCATCGATTGGCGGCAGCCGCGTCGCACTGCTGCGTTGTCGATGTTGTAAACCGCGCGGAAGGCTCGTAAACTGCGCCGCATGTCGAACGGCGCCGAACTTCCTGATGACGTTGAAATCCTGCGGGCCTTGCTGAGCGAGGCCCGCGCGCAACTTGCCGAACGCGATCTTGAGATTGAGCACCTCAAGGCGCAGATCGATAAGTTCAAGCGCATGCAATTCGGACGCAAGTCCGAGCAGTTGGATCGGGAGGTCGTGCGACTCGAGACGCAGCTCGAGGATCTGACGGGCGGGCGTGGTGTCGCTGATGTGCGGCGCGCCCGCCAATCGAGCGCGAGCACGCCTGTCGGCGACGCGTCGCCGACAGAAGCGCTGCCGCCGCATCTGCCGCGCGAAGAACGCGTGCTGGAAGCGGACGCGACCTGCCCGAAGTGCGGCAGCGCCATGCAGCCACTCGGAGAAGACGTGTCCGAGCAACTCGCCCGCGTCGCGGCGATGTTCAAGGTGATTCGCACGATCCGGCGCAAGACGGTCTGCCCGTGTGGCAACCACATCTCGCAGCCGCCCATGCCCGGCCTGCCGATCACGCGCAGCATTGCCCATCCGAGCCTGCTGGCCGACATCCTCGTCGCGAAGTACGCTGACCACACCCCGTTGTACCGGCAGTCGCAGATTGCCGCGCGCGACGACGTGAAGCTCGACCCGGCCAGCATGGGCCGCTGGGTCGGCCAGTGCGAAGCCCTTTGCGAGCCGCTGACCGAGGCGCTGCGCCGCTACACGATGGCAACTGCGAAGCTGCACGCGGACGACACGCCGATCCCGGTGCTCGCGCCGGGCAACAAGAAGACGAAGACCGGACGACTCTGGGTGTACGTGCGCGACGACAGCCGTTCGGGCTCGGCGGAACCGGCTGCGGTGTGGTTCGCCTACTCGCCTGACCGCAAAGGCATCCATCCTCAAACCCATCTGGCCGGATTCGAGGGCATCCTGCAGGCCGACGCCTACGGCGGCTTCAACGAGCTGTACGAGAGCGGCAAGGTTCGTGAGGCTGCATGCTGGGACCATGCCAGGCGGTACGTCTACGATGTCCACGCCCGCACGCCTACCGAAGCGACCCGACAGGTGCTCGAACTGATTGGGGAACTCTACGGCATTGAGGCCGACATCCGTGGCAAACCCGCCGCCGAACGGCTGCGCGTGCGGCAGGAGAAAAGCGTGCCGCTGCTGGCGGCCATCAAGGCGTGGATGACGGACAAGCTCGCGACGCTGTCGAAGAAATCCGAGCTGGCCAAGGCGATCCGTTACTCGCTCAACCAATGGGACGCGCTCGTGCTGTACTGCGAAGAGGGCCGCGCCGAGATCAGCAACGCCCTGGCCGAAAACGCGCTGCGTTGTGTAAGTCTGGGTCGGAAGAACTTCCTGTTCGCCGGCTCCGATAGCGGGGGCGAGCGGGCTGCCGCGATGTACGGTCTGATTGGGACGTGCAAGCTCAACGGGATCAACCCGCGCGCCTACCTCGAATACGTCCTGACCCATATCGCTGATCATCCCATCAACCGTATCGACGAACTGCTACCCTGGAACGTCGCCAAGAAACTGCCCCGGCAGCCGGATCCAGCACCATCCCCTGCATGATTGCCAGCCAGTGAGATCCGGGTAGCCGATTCCCGATCATGCATCGCGCGGGCGTCGCGTGGCGAACGGCCGTCGCGAGGTGCTTAC
>NZ_QKZF01000072.1:0-2623 GCF_003253915.1 Burkholderia sp. 28_3 | reverse complement strand
CGTAAGCGGCTCGGCGCGACCAGTTCCATATTCGCGCGCGCATGGGGCATGATGTGAGAGCTTGGGGAGTTCCGTGAGGATCACGTGAGATCGTGCCCACGATCGTGGATCATGGGCACGATCTATCTGGATCTATGAAGCAGTCAGGCAGTGCCATGCGAGCTGACCGACGTCAGCTTGTCGACCACATTCCAAGGCAGCAGTTCGTCGACGCGGGTGATGACGTGATCAGCGATGTGGGTCAAGACGTATTCCAGATAGGCGCGCGGGTTGATGCCATTGAGTTTGCACGCACCAATCAAGCTGTACATCGCGGCGGCCCGCTCACCCCCGCTGTCGGAACCAGCGAACAGGAAGTTCTTTCTCCCGAGGCTCACGCAACGCAGGGCGTTTTCTGCCAACGCGTTGCTGATCTCGGCTTGCCCATCCTCGCAGAACAGCGTCAGCGCAGTCCAGTGATTCAGCGAGTACTGGATCGCGCCGGCCAGCTCCGACTTGCGCGACAGCGTCGCGAGCTTGGCCCGGATTCTCGTTTCGAAGGCGTCCAGCAGCGGCTTGCTTTTCTCACGCCGCACGCGCTGCCGTTCATCGGGCGGCTTGCCGCGGATGTCGGTTTCAATGCCGTAGAACTCGCCGATCATCTCGAGCAGTTTCTGGGTCTCGTCCGTCGGTGTGCTCGCGTGGATCTCGTAGTACTTTCTCCGCGCGTGGTCCCAACAAGCAGCCTCGCGGATCTTGCCACTTACGTACAACTCGTCGAAGCCGCCGTAGGCATCGGCTTGCAGGATGCCTTCGAATCCGGCGAGATGCGTCTGAGGATGGATGCCTTTGCGATCGCACGAGTACGCGAACCACACCGCAGCCGGCTCCGTCGAGCCCGAACGGCTGTCGTCGCGCACGTACACCCAGAGTCGCCCGGTCTTCGTCTTCTTGTTGCCTGGCGCGAGCACGGGGATCGGCGTGTCGTCCGCGTGCAACTTCGTGCCCGCCATCGTATACCGGCGCAGCGCGTCGGTCAGCGGGCGGCAGAGCGCCTCACACTGTCCGACCCAGCGACCCATGCTGGCGCGGTCAAGCGTCACCCCGTCGCGCGCCGCAATTTCCGATTGTCGGTACAGCGGCGCATGATCTGCGTACTTCGACACCAGAATGTCGGCAAGCAAGCTCGGATGCGCGATACTGCGCTCGATCGGCAGTCCCGGCATCGGTGGCTGCGCGATGTGGCCGCAGGCCGGACAGACCGTCTTGTGCCGGATCGTGCGGATCACCTTGAACATCGCCGCAACACGGGCGAGCTGTTCCGAGACGTCCTCGCCGAGGCACTGCATAGCACCTTCACACTTGGGGCAGATCGAATCCGGTTTGAGCACGCGATCTTCTCGCGTAAGGTGCGGTGGCAGCGGCTCACGTACGGCCGGATCGCTGCTAGTCGTGGACCTTTCTCGTCGGACCTTTGTGTGCTGAACGTCGGCGACACCGCTGCCTGCGGCCAAATCCTCAAGCCGGAGCTCAAGCTTCTCGATCTCTCGGGCAAGTTGTTCCGACTTGCGGCCGAAGTGCATTCGCTTGAGCTTGTCGATCAGGAGCTTCAACCGTGTGATCTCGAGATCGCTTGCGGCGATGTCGCGGCGCAGCTGTTCGATCTCGAGTTCCCGTTCGATGGCCGACGCGCGAGCCTCAGCCAGCATGGCCTTCAGTGCAGCGACATCGTCGGGCAGATCGTCGAGATTCGGCATGCGCCGGAGTTTACGAGCCTCCCGAGCGGTTTACAACACCTACAGCATCGACAGAGGTGCCGTACGGCGGGGCTGCCGCCAATCGATGCCTTCGAGAAGCATCGACAACTGCGCGACCGTGAGCGAGATCTTGCCGCCATCGGCTTGCGGCCAGATGAAGCGGCCGCGTTCCAATCGCTTCGACAGCAGCCAGAGCCCGTCGTCGGTGGCCCAAAGCAGCTTCACGAGATCGCCTCGACGTCCGCGGAAGATGAACACATGGCCGCACAACGGATTCTCCTCGAGCGTCGCCTGTACCTTCGTGGCAAGCCCCTGGAAGCCGCAGCGCATGTCCGTGACGCCCGCAGCAAGCCAGATGCGGGTGCCGGCCGGCAATGTGATCACTTCAGGCATTCCTGCAGGAACGCTTCGGCCCGCTCAGCAGACAGGCCGCGAATCTTCACGCGCCGCTTGCCGATCTCCACCTCGATCTCGCACACGGGCGTCGGCATCGGTACGCCGCTTGTCACCTTCGACGTCGCGTTTCCCGTAGGCTGCGGCGCTGGCAGCATCAACACCGAATCGATCACGTCAACGCTCAGCAACTCCGTGCCTGTCATGGCCGACGGCGCAGCTTCGAGTCCCGGCAGTTCCAGCTTGCCTTCCCGATATTGCTTGCGCCACCCGAACACGACGTTGGCGTTGATGTCGTGCCGCCGCGCGACGATCGACACCGACATGCCTGGTTCCAACGTTTCCCTGATCACTTGCTGTTTGAATGCCCGCGCATACGTGCGATGGGCCGGGCGCGCTGCATTCGGCATAGCTGACCGTCTCCGTCAATCTAAACGCGACTATCATGCGCCAGCAAAATCAGCATCGGGAAACGGTCGGGCCGAGTCGCTTAC
>NZ_QKZF01000071.1:0-2685 GCF_003253915.1 Burkholderia sp. 28_3 | reverse complement strand
TGCGTATTCCGGCGAACGTGATCACGCATTTCGGCGGATCGTGATCATGGATTCCGAATGATCGTGATCACCCGTTTCGGTTGATCGTGATCGCTGATCACAGGTTTCCGAAACGCGTGATCACGATGCCGGAATGAGCGATCACGGGACCGAAACGGGTGATCACGTAACCGGAACGTAATCCGGGTTTGAGTCTGGCGGTGGCGTTGCGCATGTATTCACCGACGGCGTTAGCCTGCTCCCTTTTTTGCGGGAGAAGTGCCGATGCCGACACCTCGGATGAGCATGCGCAAATTGAAGGAAGTCCTGCGACTAAAGTGGGCGTGTGGCCTGACGCATCGGCAGATCAGCCGGGCTATCGGCATCAGCGTCGGTGCCGTCTCGAAGTTCGCGGCCCAAGCCAGCCAGGCGGGACTCGATTGGGCGGCAGCCGAAGCAATGTCCGACGACGAACTGGACGCGCGCCTGAGGCCTGCGGCAACCAATGCCGCGGCGACGACGACGCGACGCATCGAGCCCGACTACACGGCATTGCATCGCGAGCTGCGCCGCAAGGGCGTGACGCTGCAACTGCTGTGGGAAGAATACGCTGAAGCGAACCCCGGCCAGCGGACGTACCGCTACACGCAGTTCTGCCAGAAGTACAAGGATTGGGCGAAGTCGATCAAGCGCTCGATGCGTCAGCAGCACCGCGCCGGCGAGAAGCTGTTCGCGGACTTCGCGGGTCCCACCGTGCCGGTCCTGGCGAGCGATGGCGGCGTCGAGTTCGAGGCGCACGTGTTCGTTGCCGTGCTCGGCGCATCCAACTACACGTTCGCGTGCGCGACGCGCACCGAGACGATGGCGGACTGGATCGGCAGCCTGTGCGATGCGCTAGAGTTCATTGGCGGCGTGCCCGAGCTGCTCGTGCCCGACAACCCGAAGGCGCTGATCGCGCGACCCGACCGTTACGAACCCGGACTCGGCACGACCACGCAGGACTTCGTGAACCACTACGGCACCGCGATGCTGCCGGCGCGTCCGCGCAAACCGCAGGACAAGGCCAAGGTCGAAGTCGGCGTGCAGATCGTCGAGCGCTGGGTGCTGGCCCGACTGCGCCACTATCGCTTCTACAGTCTGGCTGAACTCAACAAGGCGATTGCAGAACTGATCGCCGACCTAAACCAGCGCCCGTTCAAGCGGCTCGAAGGCAACCGGCGTGAATGGTTCGAACGGCTGGACCAACCCGTCCTGCGCCCGTTGCCCGTGCGTCGCTACGAGATCGCCACCTTCCAGAAGTGCCGTGTGAACATCGATTACCACGTCGATGTCGGCGGCCACTATTACAGCGTCCCGCATAGCCTCGCACGGCAGGAGGTCTGGGCGCGTATCACACGCCACGGCGTAGAGATCCTGCATGGCGGCAAGCGTGTCGCTGCGCACGCTCGCTCGCGCCTCAAAGGCAAACACACGACCATCGCCGAACACATGCCGGCTGCGCATCGCGCGCACATGGAATGGACGCCTGGGCGCCTGCTCAACTGGGGCGCATCCGTCGGCCCCGGCGCCGAGGCTGTCGTGCGGCATCTGCTGACCAACAAACCTCACCCCGAGATGGGCTATCGCGCCTGTCTCGGTCTTCTCTCGCTCGCGCGCAAGTACGGCAAACACCGCCTCGAGGCCGCATGCCAGCGTGCATTGAAGATCGGCTCGCCCACGCGTCGCTCCGTGCTGTCAATCCTGGAAGCGGGACTTGACCTGCAGCCCTCGCTCCCGACCACGCCCGCCGAATGGCGCTCGCCCGAGCACGAGAACGTGCGCGGCCCCGACTACTACCACTGACCCGAAGGAGGTCACGATGTTGATGCAGCACACCCTTACCCAGCTAAAGGCGCTCAAACTGGACGGCATGGCTCGCGCGTTCGAGGAGCAGTCAACGCTCACGGCAAGCACCAGCCTGTCATTCGAGGAACGCGTGGGCATGCTCGTAGATCGCGAGCTGGCCTGGCGTGATACGCGACGACTCGAACGTTTGCTGCGCGCCGCGAAGCTCAAGAACCCACAGGCCTGCGTCGAAGACATTGAATACCGGCAAACCCGTGGGCTGGACCAGCGCATCGTCGCCACGCTCGCCGGCTGCGACTGGGTGCGCAATGCTCAGAACCTGATCCTGACCGGCCCCACCGGCGCGGGCAAGACGTGGCTCGCTTGCGCGTTCGGCCAGCAGGCGTGCCGGCAGGGCTTCTCCGTGTTCTATGTGCGCGTCGCGCGGCTGTTCGAAGAGCTGAAAATCGCGCACGGCGACGGCAGCTTCACACGTCGGCTTGCGCAACTCGCGAAGATTGATGTGCTGATCCTCGACGATTGGGGCTTGCAGGATCTCGACCAGGCGGCGCGCAATGATCTGCTTGAGGTACTTGATGATCGTGTCGGTACGCGCTCGACTGTGATCACCAGCCAGTTGCCGCTCGAACACTGGCACGCGTGGCTGCAGGACCCCACGCTCGCCGATGCGATTCTCGATCGGCTCGTGCATCAGGCCCACAAGCTTCCGGTCAAGGGCGATTCGATGAGAAAGAAAACGAAATCCGAGTCCGCTGACGCCTGATCGTGATCACCGTCGCTATAATCCATTGACCGCGCAACACCACCTTCCAGACTGATCACGTTCGCCGAAACGATTGATCACCATCGCCGAAATCCGCA
>NZ_QKZF01000070.1:0-2995 GCF_003253915.1 Burkholderia sp. 28_3 | reverse complement strand
AACCTTGAAACCGTTCGAATCCGCGTTTTACCCCCGGTTCTGCTGGCGCCATTACGCCGCCCATCCCCGGCTCCTTTACGCCGCCCCGCGACACCCCCTACACGATTGCCTACGCGTGCATCGGCGGGTTCCTCGCTCACAATGGCGTGCCCGTGGCGGCCACCAGTTGGCGCCAACGGCTGCGAGGCCGAACGCGCCGCTCACGCGCTGAAGATATCGGAGAGGCCGCGGCGTGACTCATAGACGATCTGGTACAGATCCGCGTCGCGTTCGACGCCGAGCTTCTGCATTGCCCGTATCTTCTGCGCGCTAATAGTTTGTCGCGTTCGATTTAGTTGCAATGCTATCTCGCTGACCGACAGCCCGGACACATAGAGCCGCAGCACTTCGATCTCGCTCTTTGTGAGACTCAAGTGCCGGCGCCCGATGCGCTCCTCGCTCCGAGGCAATGACACCCTCGGCGACAGATACTCGGCCTTTGCCAGCACCGCATAGACCGCCGAGATCAGATGAGCGACATCGTCGGCTTTGCTCACGATCGCCTTGACGCCTAGCTTGAGTAGCTTGTTCGTCAGCCTAGCACCGTCGAGGCACGAGAAGACAACGATCTGCACCTCGGGAAAATGAGTGCGCAGATATGACAGCATTGCGAGCCCGTCGTTGTACTTGCCATCTGGCATCGCGAAATCGGTGATCAAGAGATCGCACGGCCGGCTCGACAACAAGTCGACAATCTCGGTCGAGTTGCTGGCCGCTCCGGTCAAGCGGACCAACCGGAGATCGCGCAGCGTGGCCTCGATCCCTGCGAGCACCGCGGAATGGTCGTCGGCGATCACAACGTTGAGGACAGTGGTGGTCAACATGTGCAGGCGTGCCTTGCTTGAGAGATGTGCTCCCGTCGAGTTTAGCGGTATGCCTGAGTGCAAAATTTAGTACGTGTCCGATTTTTGGATTATTTTATAGGACACGTCCTATATATGCGACGTGTTCGCCGATGCTCAGCCTTCGCCTGTCTTGTTGGCCGCTGTCATCCCGGTTTCATACGCATACTGGAAGAGGTCTGCGTCGCGCTCGATGCCGAGCTTTTTCATTGCCCGAACTTTCTGCGTGCTGACCGTCTGCTTGGCCCGGTTCAACTGGTCGGCGATTTCGCCGATCGACAAACCCGACGTATAGAGCCGGATCACTTCCGCTTCGCGTGGCGTCAGCGCCGGCATCGCGTGCGGCGCGCCGGTCGTTTGCGCGCGTGCCTTGACGCTCGGCGAAAAATACGAAGCGCTCGCGTGCACCGCGTGCACTGCCGCGATCAGGTGGCCGACATCATCGAGCTTGCTGAGGACGCCATGCACACCGCTGCGGGTAATTTCCTGGAGGATCGCACGGTTGTCGATCGTCGTCAGAACGATCACTTTCATACCGGGCCACGTGCGCAGTAGATACTGAAGCAGCGGCAACCCGTCGACGAAAGTACCAACCGGCATCACGTAATCGGTGATCAGCACGTCGCAGGGTGTACGCGACAGTAGCGCGATCAGATCGTCGGTGCGCGCGGCGGTGCCTGCAATCTCGATTGTGGGTGTGCGGCCCAGTTCGTGACGTACACCGGACAGTGGAGTTGACCCTGTAATCCCGGACACAGCCTCACACTAAGGTTGCTGAATCCATCGAGCGCCGGAACTCGCGAGGCGAGCGGTATTTCAGCGCGCTATGGGGATGCTTCTCGTTGTAATGCTCGAACGCGATGGCCAAGTTGCGTGCAGCAGTCGCTGCGTCCGGCTTCGGCATGAAGGCGACGTAGTCGCGTTTCATCGTCTTCACGAAGCTCTCTGCCATCCCATTACTTTGCGGGCTGCACACCGGTGTGGTCAATGGCTTCAGGCCGATGGCCACCGCGAACCGGCGCGTGTCGTCGGCCGTGTAGCCCGAACCGTTGTCGCTCAGCCACTCGATTTCGGACGGGGTATGCAGTTCGTTGCCAAACCGATTTTCCACTGCAGCCAGCATCACGTCTCGCACGATGTCGCCGCTGTGGCCTGCTGTCGTGGACGCCCAGCTCATCGCTTCTCGGTCGCAGCAATCCAGCGCAAACGTCACACGCAGCGGCTCGCCGTTGTCGCAGCGGAACTCGAAGCCGTCCGAGCACCATCGCTGATTGCTGCGCGCGACGGCCACTTTGCCGTCATGTCGACGTTGCGCCCGCGGCGGAGTCGGTCGGCGCTGCATCAGCAACCCGTGCGTGCGCATGACGCGATAGATGCGCTTGGCATTGAACGGCGCCAGCCCAACCGCGACGCGCTCGTTGCGCAATATGCCCCAAACCCGGCGATAGCCATAGCTGGGCAAATCGCCGATGACCCGGCGGATTTCCTCGACCGCGACCGCGTCGTCAGTCCGCCTCGATTGACGGCCATCGCGCCACGTCGCCGGACGCGACAGTCGTGCCGATACGTTCGAGCGCGACACGCCGAGAACTTCACAAACCAGTTTCACTGGTCGTCCTCCGGCAGCGAGGGCGAGTGCGCTATCCATTTTTTTGCTCGGCCGTACTCGACTGCTTCGCGGAGAATCTCGTTCTCCATGGTCTTTATATGGACGCCTCCGGCTTGCCAAGGTTTGTTGCTCTGTCGAACAGATACAGGCTGCGGTTTTATATCCGGCCCATGCAGGTCGAAGTCCGCTGGCCCCAATGGAATCCGCTGACTCATGCCTCATTTTTGCCACGGACCATGATGTCCAGAAGACGATGCAGGTTAGATGAGTCCCGGTCTTACCTGTTTGCCATTACAACACTACCTTGCGCAACCTTGGACTACAGATCGGTGATAGAACGCGATACGATCTCGACACACGTCATGCTGCATTGACTGGCGGCGGATAGCTCTCGCAGTATGAGCGACCATGAGCTAGGGAAACGCTGATTTATTCGGCTCGGCGGTCATCGCAGACGTAGCCGAGGACGTTTAGAAGACAGCTCACGGAACGGACCCACGACGAT
>NZ_QKZF01000069.1:1643-3011 GCF_003253915.1 Burkholderia sp. 28_3 | reverse complement strand
CAGACTTGTTATAGGATCAAGCCTTACGGGCAATTAGTATCAGTTAGCTGAACGCATTACTGCGCTTACACACCTGACCTATCAACGTCCTGGTCTCGAACGACCCTTCAAGGGGATCTAGTCCCCAGGGATATCTCATCTTAAGGCGAGTTTCCCGCTTAGATGCTTTCAGCGGTTATCTCTTCCGAACATAGCTACCCGGCGATGCCACTGGCGTGACAACCGGTACACCAGAGGTTCGTCCACTCCGGTCCTCTCGTACTAGGAGCAGCCCCCTTCAAATATCCAACGCCCACGGCAGATAGGGACCAAACTGTCTCACGACGTTTTAAACCCAGCTCACGTACCTCTTTAAATGGCGAACAGCCATACCCTTGGGACCGGCTACAGCCCCAGGATGAGATGAGCCGACATCGAGGTGCCAAACACCGCCGTCGATATGAACTCTTGGGCGGTATCAGCCTGTTATCCCCAGAGTACCTTTTATCCGTTGAGCGATGGCCCTTCCATACAGAACCACCGGATCACTATGACCTGCTTTCGCACCTGCTCGACTTGTCGGTCTCGCAGTTAAGCACGCTTATGCCATTGCACTATCAGCACGATTTCCGACCGTACCTAGCGTACCTTCGTACTCCTCCGTTACGCTTTGGGAGGAGACCGCCCCAGTCAAACTGCCTACCATGCACTGTCCCCGACCCGGATCACGGGCCAAGGTTAGAACCTCAAACAAACCAGGGTGGTATTTCAAGGACGGCTCCACCGAAACTAGCGTTCCGGTTTCATAGCCTCCCACCTATCCTACACAGATCGGTTCAAAGTCCAATGCAAAGCTACAGTAAAGGTTCATGGGGTCTTTCCGTCTAGCCGCGGGTAGATTGCATCATCACAAACACTTCAACTTCGCTGAGTCTCGGGAGGAGACAGTGTGGCCATCGTTACGCCATTCGTGCAGGTCGGAACTTACCCGACAAGGAATTTCGCTACCTTAGGACCGTTATAGTTACGGCCGCCGTTTACCGGGACTTCAATCAAGAGCTTGCACCCCATCATTTAATCTTCCGGCACCGGGCAGGCGTCACACCCTATACGTCCACTTTCGTGTTTGCAGAGTGCTGTGTTTTTATTAAACAGTCGCAGCCACCAGTTTATTGCAACCCCTTCACCCTCCTGGCGCAGGCCAGTCAAGCTACAAGGGCGTACCTTATCCCGAAGTTACGGTACCAATTTGCCGAGTTCCTTCTCCCGAGTTCTCTCAAGCGCCTTAGAATACTCATCTCGCCCACCTGTGTCGGTTTGCGGTACGGTCATCGTTAGACTGAAGCTTAGAGGCTTTTCTTGGAACCACTTCCAATTGCTTCGCTCCCG
>NZ_QKZF01000069.1:0-1551 GCF_003253915.1 Burkholderia sp. 28_3 | reverse complement strand
GCTCCCGAAGGAGCTCGCGCCACACCCTTGAATTACGCGCCCGGATTTGCCTAAGCGCCTTCTCCAATGCAGCGACCGGGACTTCCAACACCCGGACAACCTTCCGCGATCCGTCCCCCCATCGCATCTAACAATGGTGCAGGAATATTGACCTGCTTCCCATCAGCTACGCATTTCTGCCTCGCCTTAGGGGCCGACTCACCCTACGCCGATGAACGTTGCGTAGGAAACCTTGGGCTTACGGCGAGGGGGCCTTTCACCCCCTTTATCGCTACTCATGTCAGCATTCGCACTTCCGATACCTCCAGCACCCTTTACAAGGCACCTTCGCAGGCTTACGGAACGCTCTCCTACCATGCGTGCTAAGCACGCATCCGCAGCTTCGGTATATAGCTTAGCCCCGTTACATCTTCCGCGCAGGACGACTCGATCAGTGAGCTATTACGCTTTCTTTAAAGGGTGGCTGCTTCTAAGCCAACCTCCTGACTGTTTTAGCCTTCCCACTTCGTTTCCCACTTAGCTATATTTGGGGACCTTAGCTGGCGGTCTGGGTTGTTTCCCTCTTGACACCGGACGTTAGCACCCGATGTCTGTCTCCCGTGATTGCACTCTTCGGTATTCGGAGTTTGCTATGGCGGGGTAATCTGCAATAGACCCCCCAACCATGACAGTGCTCTACCCCCGAAGGTGAGACACGAGGCACTACCTAAATAGTTTTCGGAGAGAACCAGCTATTTCCAGGTTTGTTTAGCCTTTCACCCCTATCCACAGCTCATCCCCTAACTTTTCAACGTTAGTGGGTTCGGACCTCCAGTACGTGTTACCGCACCTTCATCCTGGCCATGGATAGATCACCTGGTTTCGGGTCTACGCCCAGCAACTGAACGCCCTATTCGGACTCGCTTTCGCTACGCCTGCCCTATACGGTTAAGCTTGCTACTGAACGTAAGTCGCTGACCCATTATACAAAAGGTACGCCGTCACCCCTTACGAGGCTCCGACTGTTTGTATGCATGCGGTTTCAGGATCTATTTCACTCCCCTCCCGGGGTTCTTTTCGCCTTTCCCTCACGGTACTGGTTCACTATCGGTCGATCACGAGTATTTAGCCTTGGAGGATGGTCCCCCCATCTTCAGACAGGATTTCACGTGTCCCGCCCTACTTGTCGCACACCTAGTTCTTTCATACTGTTTTCGCCTACAGGGCTATCACCTGCTATGGCCGCACTTTCCAGAGCGTTCGGCTAACAATACAAATAAAGAGTGCAAGGCTCATCCCATTTCGCTCGCCACTACTTTGGGAATCTCGGTTGATTTCTTTTCCTGCGGTTACTTAGATGTTTCAGTTCACCGCGTTCGCTTCGCATGGCCTATGTATTCAGCCATGGATACTCCAAAAGGAGTGGGTTTCCCCATTCGGACATCTACGGATCAAAGCTCGTTTGCCAGCTCCCCGTAGCTTTTCGCAGGCTACCGCGTCCTTCATCGCCTGTGATCGCCAAGGCATCCACCACATGCACTTGTTCGCTTGACCCTATAACGAGTCTGTCTC
>NZ_QKZF01000068.1:0-3378 GCF_003253915.1 Burkholderia sp. 28_3 | reverse complement strand
CTGAATTGAGCGCCGATTCGCTTCGTCATCCAGAAAATTTGAAGCCATCTCGCCTGCAACTTCGGAAGTTGGTCCATTGATCAGCGTTTCCCTAGATCCACGTCACTATGATGAGGACAGGGAGATGATCGGTCACGAGGTGGTTCCGATGGACCAACCATCGGAAGGGGTCTTCTGGTGTCGCGTCTGTGGCGGTCACCCGACTGATCCTATTCACCAACCGGGATACGAATCGTAACGGAAAACGCGATGACGACGCTGACACGCCAACACTACAAACGCCTGCGGTTCTATTGGCAAGGCCTGGCGAATGGTGGTGCCGGGATGACGGACGGCATCGACCTGGACCTGGCCGCACTCGGGTTGGTTGAGCGCTTCGAGCGCTTCGGCTACGGCGTTCGCTTTCGCATCACGAAAGCGGGCGAGCAAGAGCTTGCCGCCGAGAAGGCGCGCGAGGTCGAGCGGCGTCAGCCGCATCACACTCTTGCTGGCCGCTTGGCGCAGTGGCGTCAGAGTCAAGGTCGCGTGACGTGGCAGAACATCGAATTGCTGGTCGACCTTGAAAGCGGTGGCCGGCAAGCGATTCGTCCCGACGTGTTTTCAGTCGCTGCGAACTACGACGAAAAGCGCATCAATCCGTGTGTCGATGAAGTGAAGGTGAGTCGCGCGGATTTTCTCGCGGACGTGGCTCGCCCCGAGAAGCGGGCCGGCTACGGGAAAATCGCGGAGGTGCTGTACTACGCAGCGCCGGCCGGCATGATCGAGGCGTCGGAGGTGCCGGAAGGATGTGGCTTGCTCGTCGAAGTGGCGCCGTGTCAGTTCGAGATCTTGAAGCGTCCGAAGAAGCGGCCGGTGTCGCTGACCACGCACCATTTCATGAATCTCATTTTGAAGCCCGGCGCGTTCGCACCGGCCTGGTAGAAAAACAGCAATGACGAGAGATCCATCGGAGCGGTTCCGGTGGATCTCGATTCCTCCAACTTCAACACCTGATAGACCAACGTGCACGACTACACCGTCTCGTATCCTGAACTGACCGCATCGGCCGAAAGGCATATCCGCGACTATATGACCTTCGCCGCGGCCGCCGGCGACGATGCCGAACGCAGGGCACTGCATGCATCAGCCGTCAGCCTGTTCGCGTACTGGCTCGGCTTCGTGAACGCCGCCCGAAAGACCGTCGATGACGCGGGACGGCAAGCGCTGCAGCGCGACGAGCATCGGCTGCTGGATCTGGTCAGCGCCGCGGCCGCACCGTCCGGGCGCACCACATCGGACGACCGCGCATCATGACCGCTGCCTTCGACCGTAACGCCGCGCTGACCGCCGTGAAGCTGACGCTTTCCGACGCCATCGCGCACGACTATGCGAACGCTCTGTCGATCGACCGTTACGCGGGTGCCGGCGCGCTGGCGCATTGGCCTCCCAATCCGCATCGCTGCCACGAGCAGGTCACGCGCTGGCTGCAATCGCATCCCGGCGATACGCCGGTACGCGGCTGGCTTGTGAACGGTGGCGACGGCGCGCAACAACGCTTCGTCTCGCACTCGTTGGTCCGCAGCGCATCGGGCGCGTTGCTGGATGTCGCGTTTGCTCGGCCGGCCCATGTACAGCGCTTCATTGAACACCCGGCGGCGGCAGGCGATTTCCTCGCGCTTGTCCTCGGCGAACCGCCGGTGTCCGAACTCTGGGTGCCGATTCCCTGCAGGAGTTAATACCATGGCCCGCTCTTACCGGAAAAAACCGCCTGTCCGGCCGGCGCCCCAATACGTCAATGGCGTGGTGTTCACGCTCGCCATGCGGACGGGCGATGTCCAGGTGATCGGCATACCGTTCGAGCACCGCGGTCGGACATGGGCCGTTCATGCGATCGTCGGGCGCGATGATGTCCCTTGCTATGCGGCTTCCGACGTGCTGACAGGCATGCACGTGCCGAACAGTGAGGCGTCGAGCATCGACGCGTCGCGTGCGGCGGCGATTGCCACGCTCGACAACGTGACGGACGAGAGCTGGGCCGACACATTCGGGCCAGCTCAAACCGCGACGGCCGAATGACAACCTGCACGGCGCTCTGCGAGTTTCCCGATGCGCTGCCCGAACGGTGCCGCAGCGCCGCTCGAGCTGCAGACGAAAATCGAACTGGAGGACAACATGCTCCGCAATTGGATGGCACGTTTAGCGTGTCTGGTGGGTGCGCATCGCTGGGTGCAGCATACCCATTACCGCTACATACTGAACGACAGCGGTCTCCACGCGTATCAATGCGAGCGGTGCGACAAGGTCCGCTCGTCGAATTTTCCGAGCCGATGAGAAAAGCCACGTCCCGTAACCGCCGGCCGCTGACCAGGGCGCAACTGCTGCCGATCCCGACCGGCGAACTGCGTCGGATCCAGCTGAAGCACCACGTGGCGCTCGCGGCACTACGCGACGCGAACGACGACGTCGCGCAGCTGGCCACGCTATTGAATGCGATCTACCTCGCGTACTTTCTCGACTCGACCGAGGCGGCACTCTATCGACGGGCCGAGGCGGCCCTCCAGGACTGCGCCGATCGCGCCGAGCGGGGCGAGTCGGGCGCGCTGACCGACCTCGAGCGCGCGGCGGTCGAGCACGTGCTCGCACGGTTGGACGCGCAGCTGGCGGCGGTACCGATGCATCGCTATATCGCCGCGTTCGAACGGCTTCAGCGCGTCACCACGGCCGATACGGTCGTATCGCCCATTCCTGCAGGCTGAGCCATGGCAAATCGTCCCCAGCAGCTCGCCCAGATGCCGTTGCGCAGCTACAGCCGCACCGAATTCACGGCGCTGCGCGCGCGCGTGAAAGGCTTGCCGATCGAGACAATCGAGCGACTGTACTTCGACCGTGATGCCGTCGAGCCGGTCGACGTCGCTCAGCTGCTGCGCACGATGCGCGACGACTTGGTCGCGGCCGCGCTACGCGACGGCTCGCCAGTATTGCAAGCCCACCTGCAGGCGGCGATCGCGAAATACGGCGAGCCCCGCCTGACGCCCGTGTCGCTGCAACTGATCGAGCAGGTCGCCGCGCAGTGGGCGGTCGCCGCGCCGCGGGCCGAGCACCCGGTCGGTCGCTGGTTTCGGCCGCTCGTTGCCGCACGCCTGGAGGGAGAGGGCATCCACACGCTCGGCGAGCTCGTCGCGTTCGTGAACCGCCGCGGTGGGCAGTGGTGGCGATCGGTGCCGCGCATCGGCGTCGGCCGCGCCCGCGTGCTGGTCGCCTGGTTGCGGCGTCACGCGGCGTCGATCGGCGCGCCCGTTGAGGTCGACGTCGACGCCGGCGACGCGCTCGCGCCGACGTCGGCGGGCGTCACCGCCGGCGCCGGGCAGCTGGCCCCGCTCGAGCGCCTGGCGCTGCCCG
>NZ_QKZF01000067.1:0-3419 GCF_003253915.1 Burkholderia sp. 28_3 | reverse complement strand
CATGAACGAGATCAAGCACACGCCGGGGCCGTGGGAAACGAACGGCCTGCGCATCTGGGCGAAGGTGATGTTCAGTGATTCGCAAGCGCTCGAACTGGCCACGATGTCGCATTTCGTGCCATGCACCGAACGCGCGGCCACTGCACAGCTGATGACGGCCGCGCCTGACATGGCCGAGATCCTCGAAATCATCGCGGCCGACGCTGACGCGGGAGAGATCCTGCTGACCTCCGGCATCCGCATAGCCCTCGATGCTGCGCTGATCAAGGCCGGCCGCAAGGCTGCGCCGGAGCCGGTGCGGCACTTCCGCGCGTGTGGGGAGGATCTGTGATGAGTGAGAAAAAAGACGGTGGACCCGCTTTCGGTCAGGTTGTCGAGTTGCGGTGCGTGCGGCTCGAAATGGACGGAAGCGCGGAATATGAACCCGAGGCAATGATGCACGGCGGCCTCACTGTTCGCGATTACGTAGCTACGAAGGTTGCCCCCGCATTTCTTGCAGAGCTATTCATGGCATGGCGAAACGGCGAAGTGTCTTGTGAACCGGGATGGATGCAGGGTGTCGCTCAGGATGCCTATTTCTTCGCCGACGAAATGATCAAAGCGAGGAATTTGGCATGATGCCCACCCCTCTCAACAGCCCAACGCCTGTATTGCGCGGATACAAGCCAGCGCCTGTATCGCGTCTGCGCTACGTCCTTGAAGGCTCGGCATGGGCGGCCGCATACGGCGCCGCCGCCGGCTTTCTCTGGTACGGCGCGTACATCGCCGGCCCGTATCTGCGGAGCCTTGGATGAAACGCATGCTCCGAAACATCGGCGAGCTGTTCGCCCTTTGGATCGTTGTTGCGACGATCGCCCTCATCGCAATCTGGCTCGTCGTCCCGAAGATCTTCGATGCTCCGACCGACGAAAGGCCGACTCCTCTTCAATCCACCGCTGCGAGGACCGCATGACAACCACTACCGAACTGACCGTCGTCGAGCGCGCTGCCGTCGCGTTGGCGTCGACTGAGCGCGAGACGTCGCTGCGCGATCTCGTCGCGAAATCAACCGACCTCGTCGAGGTCAAGAACACTGCCGCGCGCGACCAGGTGCACGCTGCTGCGATGGTGCTGCGCACGGCGCGCACCGACATCCAGAAAGCCGCGAAGGCCGCGCGCGACGACGCGAACGCGTTCTCGAAGGCGGTCATCGCCGAAGAGAAGCGCCTCGTCGCGATCACCGAGCCGGAAGAGAACCGCCTGATCGGTATGCGCGACGAGTGGGACGAGGCACGCGAGGCCGAGAAGCGCGCGAAGCTCGAAGCCGAGCAGCGGCGCATCGCGGCGATCCGCGAGCATATCGACGATATCCGGTCGTTCGCGCAGCGCGCTGTCGGCGCGCCGTCGGCAAGCATCGCGACATGGATCGAGGATCTGAAAGAACTCGACATCACGACGGATCGCTTCGCCGAGCTGACCGGCGAAGCCGAAATGGTGCGCGGGGCGACCCTCGACAAGATGCTTGAGCTGCACGCTGCGGCCGTCGCCCACGAAGCCGAACAGGAGCGACTCGCCGCTGAGCGCGAGGCACTGGAACGCGAACGCGCCGCGCTGGCCGAACAGCAGCGGCAGGAAGCCGAAGCGCGGGCCGCGCGCGAGCGTGAGGAAGCCGCGGCGCGCGCTGAACAGGAGCGCATCGACCGCGAGCGCCGTGAGGCCGAAGAAGCTGCCCGCCGGGTGCAGCAGGAGCGCGAGGACGCCGAGCGCCGCGCAGTGCTTGAAGATCAACAGCGCCAAATCGACGCGGAGCGCGCGGAAATGGCGCGCCGTCAGGCTGAACTCGACCGCGCCGAGCGCGAGCAGCGTGAGCGCGAGGAAGCGGCAGCACGCGAGGTGCGTGAGCGTGAAGCGGCTGCCGCGCGCGAGCAGCAACAGCGTGAGCGTGAGGACTTCCTCGTTAAAGGGCCCGGGCTCGACGCGCTCGTCGATGTGATCGGCGCGCACTACAACGTCGAGTCGGCGACGGTCCTCTACTGGCTGTCCCTCTACGACGTCCAGCTTCCTGTCACAACCGCACCCCAAGAAGCCTGACCCACCCACTACGCGCGGCCGAGTCTCGCGCACATGGAGAAAACGCAATGTCCGACGTCATCGTCCAGCAGCAACCCGAAATCCTCACGCCGATCACCGAGATTGCGCCGGCGCCGGCCTCAATCAGTTCGGCGTCGCTCATTCTCAGCGATGAATCGATGGATCGCATGATCCGCATTGCCGACCTGATGGCGACCGGGCGCACGACTATTCCGAAGCACCTGCAGGGGAATCAGGGCGACTGCTTCGCTGTCTGCATGCAGGCCATGCAGTGGGGCATGAACCCGTTCTCGGTTGCGCAAAAAACGCACCTCGTCAACGGCACGCTCGGATACGAGGCGCAGCTCGTAATCGCGGTGCTCAATGCATCCCCTGCTCTCGCGACGCGCCTCAACTTCGGCTGGTCCGAAAACTGGAAAGGGGTGAATGGCAAGACCGATAAGAGCGACGATCACTGGGCCGAGGTCTGGGCCATGCTGAAGGGTGAGACAGAGCCGCGCGTGCGGCATGTGTCCATGGCGGAAGTGGGCGACGTTCGCAACTCGCCGAACTGGGTTGCCGACCCGAAACAGCAGCTCGCCTATCTCACAGCGAAGCGCTGGGGGCGCCTGCACGCGCCTGACGTAATCCTCGGCGTGTACACGCCCGACGAGCTGCAGGACGGCGTCGATTACGGGACGGGCCAGCCGATCAACATGCAACGCGCGACGCCGGCTCGGATCGCAGGCACCGCGGCAAACAGCAACCGGCCGGCGCGTACGCCCGAGCACGACGCGATCGTGAAGAAGCTGGAGGACATCGCGCGCAACCTCGGCTTCGAACCGTTCAAGGAAGAATGGACGAAGCTCTCGAAGGAGGACCGGTCGGCAATCGGCCTGCGCGAGCGCGATCGCATTGCCGCGATCGCTGGCGCACCGGCCGCGCAGCAACAACCCGACGGCGCGCCGCAGGGCGACGGCGCCGGCCAGCGCGAACCCGGAGCGGACGATGAGTAACGCCATCGAACAGCGCACGCCCGAATGGTATGCGCAGCGCGCCGGCCGGATCACGGCGAGCCGTTTCGCGGACGCGATCGCGTTCACGGGCGGCGAGCCCGGCGACGTATACAAGTCCGGCCCGAAGAAGGGCCAGCCGAAGCCGCGCCAGTCCACTGGCGCGCGCGACAAGTACATGCGCGAGATCGTGTTCGAGCGGCTCGCCGCGACGTCGACGCACCAGGTCGGCGGCCGCGCGACGAAATGGGGCGAGGAAATCGAGCCATTCGGCCGCGAGCAGGTCGAGCTCGTGACGGGCCACATCATCGCGCCCGGCGGCTTCTTCACGCACCTGCGTTACGAGTTCCTCGGCGC
>NZ_QKZF01000066.1:0-3515 GCF_003253915.1 Burkholderia sp. 28_3 | reverse complement strand
TTGCTGTTCCGTAAAGCGCTTCTTCATGTTCGTCTTCTTCTCCGAAAACGAACTTTACTAGACTCCGGCTGGCCCTGTTTGCAGGGGGCAGGTCACATCGTCCGGACAACCCGGTCAGAACAGGCGGCAACCAACGTAATGCGCGCGGCAATTTGAACGGCGCCTCAAAAGGTTCGTCCAGTGGGGCCATATCTACGAGGAGCGGCAGCAGGTCTGGGAGTGGCTCCCCCGGCGGTGACTGGCCGAGCACGACCGGAAATCCGTCCGGCGTTGGGCGCTGAAACGCTACACATCTCGGGAGTCGCCGACGCGCTGCTTGCAGGGACCCAGATGGCGCACGATTACGCTGCCAGTCCACAGCCACGCCGGCGGGGCCCCCGCGGGCGGCACTACTACGGTGTTGCTGCCGAGCTTGTACTAACGTAGGAAGGGGAAGCGGCGCTTTGCAATGCTCCGGCCGACACGTCATCGCTGGATTACCGCACGGGCACTGGCTGGAGCCTCGCTTCACGGCCTAATCATCGACATCCCTGAATATCGCGGCCGACGGTCCGTCAGAAGCCATCCCACTTCCGACAGGCGCATTTGAACTCGCGGAACCAGAATAGTCTTCTTGCATATCAAAAACTGCGGACTGGACGAGGCCTTTAAGCTGTGATGTTATTTCCAGTTCGCGATTAGGCGCGAAACGCCGCGCAAAGTCGCGCACGTCCATCGACAGCTCTTCGAAATGAGAATCAGGGTCGGTGCTGCGCTCCCATTGCTCACGTGTTCTATCAACGTGTGCAGCCAAGTTGTTCAGGATTTTGTCCTCGATTGCATCGAAGATTTGAACCCGCTCATCTTCCGTGAACACGGTCATCAGTTCATCGTCCTCCAGTACGCTTGCATCGGCTCGTTCAAGGATTGCTTCCGCGAACGCTTGCGCGACCTCCTTACGCTTTTGCTCAGGAAGCAGTCCGAATTTCTGCATTCGAGCCATGAAGTCCGCTGACGGGTACTCAGATACGCGCCAGTGAAAGTAAATATCGCACTCAAGAAGTTCGGGACGGAGCTTGAGTAGAATGGCAGCAAAGTCAGCGTTCGCGCGCGTTGAAAGAAACGCTGTCAGCGACGACGCAGTACATGCAGTCATCCGTTCGGCTAGAAGTCCGTAAAACGTGGACGGGACAACGACAAACGAACCTTGCAGTTGAATTCCCGGACACACCACTTCGTTCACTAGCAAACTTGGCGCAGCTCCACGTAAGTAGAGTTCTACAAGTTCTGGATTGTCCGCGACATATCGGGCAAATGCCTCCGATATGGTCGGGTGCTTGAACTTCCAGTAGGGTCCAGTTTGGTCCTGTACATGAAGTGAGAGCGTCTCACCGAGGTCTATAACAGCTGTTCTAAGTGATGCGGAGGTGACACCAAACGCTTTCGTCGCCAATGCTACTTCAGGACAATCGAGGATAGGTGATGCGACCCGACCGCCGCTGATGAACAAAAGCGCGAGCGCGGCTTGGCTGTCCGCCGTAAGAGTTCGTATTGTCTCTTGGAGGAAGTCCGAGGGATTGACAAAGAAGTTCACCAACCCAGCTCTAGTTTTTGCCAGATGCGAAGTCAAAAGCTGGCTACCGAGACGTCTTGCGGATTCCGGCAAAAAAAAGTCGCTAGCAACCACGTCCGGCAAATATGGTTTAACCTGAGTTCTGAAGGATTGTGGCTGGTCCCCAAACTTAAGATGGTTGTACAGTATCTGAGCTTTTTCGTTTGATGTCAGCTTCTCGACCTGGATGGTGACGTTGCTTTTTGTTAGGAGTGGAAGCGCACCTGTCTTGAGGTCGCGGAGCGCAGCCTGCCAGATATAGGTCCGTGACGTGAACAGAAACTTGCTTCCGTTCTTGATGGCAGCTGCGATGTGCGGAAGCACTTGGTTCCATGTATCAGTTACGGCCTTCTGATATTGAGTGGAACCCCAAGCATCATCCACCCAGAAGAACTGTTTTTCGTGAGGGTTGATTCTCTCGCGCAATTCCATCGGCGATGTCGGCTTGACCGTAAGGCATCCCCAAATATCGGCCGCACCGACTGCCAGACTTGCGCCAATTGTCGACTTGCCTGCGGCTGGCTGCCCCAGCAATAAAACAAGCCCATGTTGGTTTATGGCGAGAACACTCTTCCGATGAGCATCTGTGACGACAAGCTTGCGAATGTCGTCTCCCATCGAACTCAGAATCATCTTTGCTTGCTCGTACGCGCGCTCATCAAGAATATTGCTCAAGTCGCCGACTCCATACAATCGAGGGACAAGCATTCGCAAGCGAGCAGACTCATCAATCTGGCTGACCACCCAATCAGCGCCCAAGATACGGCATCGCTTCGCTCCCGCTTCGATGAACGCCTTTTCGATTTGCGCACTCGCCACCCCGGAGACCGGATGGTTGGTCATCAACACGTAGTCTTCAACCAAGTTCTGCGCTGCCAAAGCAGGAATTTTCCCTAACTCGTCTGAGAGCTGTGACAAGGTCAGATTACTGTTTGGGAGCGACGTGAATTTGCATTGAATTGTGGACGACCCAGCACTGTTCCCGCTATGCATGGTACCCACAAAGGCTCCGTCCCGTCCGCCGTCATGAGATGGCAGAAATCGCTGAACCGGCCGTTGAAGGCATTCTTGTGCAACAGCGAGGCACAGGTCCTGGAATGCCTTCCACCCCAATGTGTGTAAACGATAGTCACTGCCCAAAGAGAACCTCACCGTAGTACATAAACCGAATTCGATGTTAGCTCATGAATCGAAATTTTGGCCAACCTCCCCCCAAATCGGAAAGACCCTCCACATCAACGCGCAAGCTCCAGCGCCTCATGCCGCGAACTTGTGCTCGTAATAAGGCCGGTCCTTGTCATCGAGGATGGCGTACATCGCGTCCAAGCTTGTTGCTTCCGGATTCAACCACGCCTCGATGTTCTCGGGCTTGATAGGGATGATGCACCGGTCATGGCCGGCCGCTTCAACTTCCGGCGGCGGGTCATCCGTTATGGCAGCAAACGACAGAAGGTCTGGCTCGCCCGGTTTCGTCCATCGCGACCATAGGCAGGCCACGTGCATCAACTGTCTATTGCTTGGGCGAAACTCGAGGACGACGTTCTCGTCCTTGTCATGTGATTCCAGCACCGTGCCTTCCATCTTCGCCTTCTTCACGTTCTCGTAAAAGACCTCGACGAGCAACACACCGTGCGTCTGTCCGAAGCACGATTTCCAGAAACCTCCCAATGAATTTTTGCGGGCATTGTATGTGCCGGGATATTTCACATCGAAGCTTGCCGGCGTGCCCGCAATGCGGCACTGGTATCGCATCGGCCGGAGCACGTACTCGCCGTTTTCCATCACCAGCACCGGCGCGTAGTAGCCGGGGAAGATGCGCGAGTCGCGCGGTGTCGCGGGGCGGCGTAAAGGAGCCGGGGATGGGCGGCGTAATGGCGCCAGCAGAACCGGGGGTAAAACGCGGATTCGAACGGTTTCAAGGTTG
>NZ_QKZF01000065.1:0-4444 GCF_003253915.1 Burkholderia sp. 28_3 | reverse complement strand
CCTTGAAACCGTTCGAATCCGCGTTTTACCCCCGGTTCTGCTGGCGCCATTACGCCGCCCATCCCCGGCTCCTTTACGCCGCCCCGCGACACTGCCGACGCGCCCGCGCGTGAAGACGTGCCCGGCACCTCGGTCGCCGCCCACACGCGCGGCAAGCGCGGGCGCAAACCACTCAATCCGAGCCTGCCGCGCGAGGTCGTGCGGCACGAGTTGCCAGAAGCTGAACGATTCTGCGCGCACGACGGCCACGCCCTCGTCGAGATTGGCGTAGAAACGAGCGAACAGCTCGACGTGATTCCCGAGCAAGTGCGCGTCGTTCAGCACCAGCGGGTCAAGTACGCCTGCCCTTGCTGTGATCTCGGCATTAAGGTCACGCCAGCGCCGACGCGCATCATCCCTCGCGGGCTGCTCACGGAATCCGCGCTGGCGTGGATCATCACTGGCAAGTACCAATACGGCATGCCACTGTATCGCCAGGCCACGCTGCTGCGTCGCTTCGGCGGCGACATCTTGTCGAACACGCTGGCCGCTAGCGTGGTGCGAGTGGGGCTTGCTACGCAGCCGGTGATCAACCTGATGCGTGACGCGCTGCTCGAATCCGACCTGATCTACGGCGACGAGACAACGTTCCAGGTGCTGAAGGAACCGGGACGAAGGCCGCAGGCAAAGAGCTACCTGTGGGCGCAGGTCAACGGCTCAGGGCCGCCCGTGCGGATGTTCTCGTACTCGCCGGGACGTGGTGCCCAACATGCGCAGAAGCTCTATGCCGGCGTGCAGCCCGACACTGTGCTGATGACGGACGGGTACGAACTCTATAACGGCATCGCCCACGATCACCAGCTCGTGCATCTCGGATGCTGGGCGCATGTACGCCGCGGCTTCATCAAGGCCGAGGAGTCGGTGCCGAAAGCGGCACGCTCATCGGATCTGCTGGCCACGCGCTTCGTTAAGCTGATCGGCAAGCTGTTCACGGCCGAGGCGCGAAGCGCGAAGTGGACGCCTGAACGCCGGCAGCGATTGCGTACCCGATACAGCGCCCGAGTGCTCTCCCTCGTCGAACGCATGATGGTCGAGCATCTGCCCGCCGTCGTGCCGTCGAGTCTGCTCGGCAAGGCGCTGCAATACATGAGCGGGCAATGGCCCAAGCTGGTCCGCTACATCGAGAACGGCAACTGGCCACTCTCGAACAACCTGTGTGAAAACGCGATCAGACCGTTCGTCGTCGGCCGCAAAGGCTGGCTGTTCTCCGACACTGTCGCCGGCGCGCAGGCCAGCGCCAATCTGTACTCCCTCGTCGAGACGTACAAGGCGAACGGCATCGAACCGTATCGCTACCTCGTCTGGCTGTTCACGAAGCTGCCTCTCGCTGCAACCGCCGACGACTACGCGGCCCTCATGCCATGGAGCATGCCTGCCACTCCCAACCTCTGATGGGTGTCGTTAAAAGACCGCATACACTTGAGCGCGCGTTGGCGCTGTTCCTTGTGGTGGCTTGGCGCGTGACCTATCTGATGCGGCTGGGGCGCACCTGCCCTGATTTGGACGCGCGTCTGTTCTTCGATCCCGATGAAATTCGGGCTGCGTACCTGCTTACGAAAACGCCTCGATCTGCGCAACCCAAGCTCAACGAAGTGCTGCGCTTGGTCGCGCGTCTCGGTGGATTCCTCGCTCGCAAGAGCGACGGCGAACCCGGCGCTGAGACGATCTGGAAGGGACTCACGAAAGTTCATATCGCCGCGGAAACCATGCGCTTATTACGCGATGACGGTGACGCCGGCACTTCTGTATAACGACATGCGTCCAGGGCCTATTAAGTCGCGCTACCACGCATTTGATGTCGTCCTGATAGCCGCCATGGTCCCCGAGAAAAACGATATTCACGAAGCCGTGAATTTTGAAACTGTGAGCGGCGGACTCTAGGGTCCTTTCAAATACGTCGTCAGGCACCGTAATCGTACCGGGAAAGCGCATGTGGGACGTGGGTGGCGCATAGCCGCCCTCTGGAACGTAGGCAATCACGGGGGCGACGAGCGCGTTGCCGAGACCCTCCGCGATGCGCCGAGATAGCACCCCGACGCGCGCGTTGTGCTTGCCAAGCGCGACTACGGCCCGCTTTGCTCAGTTCCGCCGATGGGAACGACGATAGTGGTCTTGCCGGCGTGGATCTGATCACGCAGTTCGGTCCAGGTCAAGTCCTCTAGTTGAATCGTCTGAGACGTCTGCGCCAAGACAGAATGTGTCGCTGCCAAAGCGACAGTGGCGGCACAAGCGACTTGAAGGATGAATTGCATACCGGACTCACCAGGCAAATTGGAGAACTCGGCTCACGAGTCTACTCGCACTTTCTACCAAACGAACAGGCTTCGGCACGTCGCGAAGTACAAGTTGGCGTCCGCTCCACTAGCCCGCAATGATTCGCAAAAAAAAGTGCCCCGGACAATACTGCCCGGGGCATAAAAGGTGAGCCACACGGTTAGCGCCTTTCTCGCTTAGACGCTAGGGTGAGGACGACGTGGGATGGCTCACCTGCGTGGACGGTGAAGATCACGGATTGCGGTATAGCGAGCGGTCGTTGATCATGAACGATTCGGAAGCCGAGCGCACACCGCTTTGCGCGGCGCTCGTGGCGTCGTTGCCATAGCCGTCCTGCCCATATTCCTTCCGCACCGTGGCACCAGCTGCTTGTGCGTTGGCGCTCGCGGCTACGCTCGGCAATTGCGGATACTTGTGGTCCGCATCGGCGAATGCCGGTGCAGCGATCAAACTCGAAACGAGCGCGATGGTCAGGGCTACAAAAGCTGCTATCTCTTTCATTTCAATCTCCCAGGCAATTAACTTGAACGATCCGAGGGCCTTCCGTTCTGCATCAAAACCCGCGTGATCGCAATGGTCACAAGCATGCAGGAATTCACCCAATTGCAGCGTGGCAGCAGCATTACATCTTTGTCACATACAGCGCAACGCAAACACGATGGAACGCAGATGAGGCCGCAAAAAAGACCGCATAGAATCCAACCTCGCAAAATTTACCACATTCCTTGATATGTTTGGAGTAGACGAGCACACCCGATTCAAGACTGGAAAGGTTGGAGGGGCACGGAGAGAAGCAAGATCACGGCGCGGGATGGTCGGTCATATTATTTTTTCCTATAAACACCGACAGCATGTTTTGAAAATGTCGATTGAGTCCTATCCTGATGTGACCGCAGATAAGGATCTCGCGTCGATTCGGTCCTTACATGCTTTTGAAGTTCATTGTACTTGCTTTCCGGCATGCCATTCGCAAATGCGGCAGCCGAGATAGAAAGCACACCAAGCATAACTAGCAATCTTGAAGTCTTCATTTCTTCCACCATACCGATTCAAAAAATCTGTTCAGCGGCATCCCGGGACGTCACGTATCTGCCGAACATCATCAGCCCTATCCGGAGTTACCGAGGCGGGCAATTTCCGGTCTTGACGTGAAGATTTTGACAAGGGTACGATTTCGGCACCTGAATTTTCGAGCTCTCCTCGGCTTGGCTGACCTTTCCAGATTCGGCGGTCACACTCCTTGCTGCACAAGCGGAAAGCAGCAACGTGATGCAGCTCGCCAACAGCATGTACTTGTGGCGAAAAGTCTTCATATCTCCTCCAGGCCTTCAATTGCATCGCAAATCTCGTTTTGGGAGCCACCTGAGCGGAATAAAAGCAAATTCACTTCGATCGGCGTACTTGCAAGAGATGCCTTTTCGTATCACCACAATTCCCAAATAGCCATATGCAAGTACCACCGATCCACGGATTTACAGCATCATTTAGTTTGACGAAAAACGTCCCAACCGATAAAGCTCGCGATTTCTCTGGATAGTTGCTTCGCTCGGCGGATAATCCGATTTGCTACTCGGGATTAGACCGTCCTTTTGGGCCTGAATCAGCTCCGCGTATACTTCCGCCCTCGTTTTTCCGCGCACCGGGTTTCCCGATTGGCTATTCGCGGCACTCGAGTATCCGACACCGCTGTCTTGTGACATACCGGAATCAGCGAACGCAGGGTAAATCGTCGCAAAGCTGGCGACTGCGATCAAGATAGTTGCGATTTTCATACAATCCTCCATGTCAGGGAACTACAAATGAATACTACGCAACGCACCCGACGAATGCATGGCTGATAGATTAAGATTCTGAAATCTGAGCGCCATTGAGGATTGTTTCCATGGCCCCAATTCTTGAATGCGATTAACGGCGCTCATATATATGGACGCCGTTGTGTTTTAATTCGATTAAGGGGGCAAAATTTGAGCGAGCTCGCGAGCCTTCGCCCAATAGGAGGAAAACCTTATTGCGGACTTTGGAGGCCGAGTACAGAGACTAAGGAAACGCTGATTTATTCGGCTCGGCGGTCATCGCAGACGTAGCCGAGGACGTTTAGAAGACAGCTCACGGAACGGACCCACGACGATGA
>NZ_QKZF01000064.1:0-4725 GCF_003253915.1 Burkholderia sp. 28_3 | reverse complement strand
GCAGCGCGGGGCGGCTATTCGGTGCGCGGCGCGCGCGGACTCACGCAATGGGCGATCGCGCAGCTGCTCGCGGTGATGTCGGATCTCACTGAGTCTGAACGGCGCAAGCTGGCCAGCACGTCGCCCCATGCATTCCGGCACACGGTCGGCACGCAGATGTTGGCCGCCGGCGTCGCGCTCGAGGTCGTGCAGCGCACGCTCGGCCACGCGTCGCTCGGCACCACGTCGATCTACGTGTCGCCGGAAGAGGCGCGGATGCGCCGCGAGGCGGCGAAGTACCATGCCCGGCTAACACGCGACGGCTGAGTGCGTCTCCCGATCTTATGAAAAGAACGCGAGCAGTCGTTGCAGCAACGGTATGCGTGCCGTCCACCAGTCCGTCCGGGAAGGCGGCATGGCAATGAAGCGCAACGGAGACGACTTCGACTGGTCGTAGTAGAAAATGTTGTCGTCGCTGTACCGCAGTTCCGTGGGTGCTGCATCGTTGAGCGTGCGCACCGCAAAATAACGCTCCGCCAGCACGTCTCCTGCCGGACCCATCACCCGGAGTCGAATTTCGTCACCATCGGCAAAAGAGCGGGGCACCCGACATAGCTCGATCTTGTACTTCTTGCCACCGAACTCTTTCGTTCCCCCGTTAAGATCCTGCGTATAGCTCTCGCAATCTTCGTATGGCTTCCGTAACGCAAGAGCCGGAATCGCCAGTACCAAGACAAGCGCGATCGCGATTACATGTTTTCTGGTGACCTGCATATTTCGCCGAGGCTGATTTTTGTGGGATTGGACGGCGGAGCCGTTTGATGGCTGTACGGGCGGCTACTCTCAGCGAAGCCAAATCGGAATTCTTGCGGCAACCCAGTCGATCAAGGTGGGCGGCAGCGAGATCGAACGCATGCTGTCGTACTGATCGGACGCGTCGAAGTAAATCAATTTGCCATCGCGGATCTTGATCGAGTCTTCACCCGGCCGGCCGTCCCAAAAAACGAAAAATAAGCGCGTGGCGAGCGTCGAGCCATTCGCATCGGTGATGACGAGTTTGACCTGCTCGTTCTGATCTGCAAAAAATCCATGACTGCGCGCACCACTTCCGCAGATGTTGACGATGTAGGTCGTGCCGTCGACCTGTTTGATTCCACCATTCATCTTGGCGTTGTAGTTGAAGCGCTGACAATCGGTGTCGTCTGTCGTGACCCCGCCTAAACTGATGAGCGCGAGGCAGGCCAATAAGCCAAGTGTCACGATCGCCAGTCCCGCGCGCTTCGCTCGGCCGAAATGGGCGATATTTCGAAGAAGCCAGTAGAAGTAGGCTGCAAAGATGACCGCGGTGACGATGAAGATCGCGGTCTTGCCGTTCTTGAGCGCGAAAATCGCGATCGCGTTCGTGGCGCCAGGCGGCAGGAACGGCCACACGATGGCGGCAACCAAGGCCACGGCCCCGACTACCAAGATCGCTCTGAGGATGAGGCGGATCATCTTCATTGTTCCGCCGGGATGGGTCTGCATACGGTATCAAGTTTCAAAACAATCGGGTTGTCCAGTTTCACGAGTTTGGGTCTACTGTAAACCATAAAGTCACCGCCACGATTGTGTGCCGCTCTCCACTCGCGATATGTCTTGTTGTGCACTGGCCAGTACACATCCTTCGCCATAAATTTCCGAAAGAGACTTGTCCGTTTGTCGATCGGTTTGTTGACCTCTTCGCCTTCAGGAAGATAGTGCCACTTTTCGATGGTTGAATTTCCGACATTCAAGTTGCTGCTCTTGAAGAAATCGTTGGCTGCAGCGACGTACGACAGCACCATTCCGTTCTTGTTCCAGTGGCCAAGATACTGGCTCTTGGAAGGCGAATCATCGTTAAATGAATAGCTATCCTTGATGTAGACATAGATGTGGGTAATCTGTGCAACCGGTTCGAGACAGAATATTTTGTTCTTGCCTTCGTACTTGTAGTAACGCTCGCCGGTAACGGTCGCCTTCCCAACAGCAGCGTAGAAGTTGAAGTTTGCCAGTGCGCCGGTTAGATCGGTCAACGCCGTACCGTCGAGTGTGTCGACGGATGATACTGACTGGTACTGAAATCTCCAGGCGACATGAAACTGAAGCAGATCCGTCAGAAACGGCGTAGTGTCGATCACGATACCTGCCGCGTTCATTTGTCCGGCCGCGAAACTCTTCTCGATCACGGGCGTCAGCGTATTCCTCGCCGATGTAGCAGCATTCGGAGTGTAAATCGCTTGTCGGACGAGTTGATTGAAACGCTCAAGTGCTCCGCGAAACCGCAACGCCCATTCCAGAGAGACTGTCCTGTCGTCGATCGGCTGCACCGAGTTGAGCTGGTCGTTATAGGCGTGCTTAGGGCTTGCAAACCACTCTCGCGCAAGCTTGGCCGAGATCGGCCAGCCCATCTTGTCCATCGCTTTGGGAATGTCCTGCAGATCGAACTCAGGCAGCTTGTTCGCTTGCTCGGCGTCTTGGGGCTTATCACTCGGTTGTGGCTTGGCGGGCGGCTTGGCCGGTGCTGGAGCAGGCGGCTTCTGTGGCGCGAGAGGAGCGGCTGCCTTCGATGGTGGCGGTGACGGCGGCTCGTTCGGCGCAAGTCTATCGAACGAGATTTTTTGCTGCGTGTCGATGGGAACGCATCCGACCACGCCAGAGTAACATTTCCACCGTTTGCTGGAATATAGAACTCCGGACTCCAGTTGGTAATACGGGACTTTCTTGACGTCTGGCATAGGGCCTTGAATAACGACTTTTCAAACGAACGGGTATCAGATTAATCGATTCATCGGAAAATCGATCAGAGACAATGAAAACAACTGTTAGATCAGGTCGCGATTGCGCAAGATGAAAAGGTAGGGGCAATCCGCCGGCGGCACGATCGACACGGAAGGCTTGCTCGCCAGGCGAGCCAACATTGCGCTTTCGAGTTCGGCCGCCTGGTTGTCCAACCACCCTGGCTGCCACGTTCGGGCCCACGCGAGCCAAGCCGCTGGCGAAAGGCTGGCGGCCGCGGTCGGCTTCGATGGCACGTAAACCGCGTCTCGCCACGAGAGGCCCGACCGGAACCGCACGCCAGTGACTCGAAGATGCTTGCGTGTACAAACGACGATGAACGCGCGGTGCGGCCGCTCGTCATACAGCACATCCGGCTCATGCACACCTCTCGCCGGCGCAGCGGAAACCGGTCCAGTCCATTCGAATTCCAGGGTAGCGCCGGTTCGCTCGGCCTAGTCGCGGTTGTAGAGGCCACCATCAATGTAGGCGTTCATGCCTGCGTCACCGAGGATCGGTCCGCCGATAAACGACCCGGATTCGACGATGGCGCGCGCAATGTACGGCGCTGTTTCGTGCGTCAATTTGATCGGCATAGCTCGACACTGTGTTAGAAAAGTGGCCGGCCATGCCGGCTTGGTTGTACGTCACCGGATCCCCGCTGCCTTACGCTCGAGCGGCGAGAATTTGCGTAGCGACGCGTAGGGATCGACGAGCCGTCGCGGCGCACGAAGCAGCTTGACGCCTGGTGTTAGCAAGCCGCCGAAACCCAAGCCGGCGACGACTCCGGCCGCGATGCGCAGATTCGACCAGTCTGCCGGCATGATGCAGATCAACATGATCGCGATGATGCTGACGCCGAACATTACCTTCAGAAAGAACCATGGTGCGGAGAGCGCGTCGATGTCGAGGATCGAGCACGGAATCTCTTCCGATTCGTATTCCTCTTTCTCGCGGACCAACTCCAAGTCGAGCGGTGCCGGCCGACTGGAGACCGGATTGACCAGGCGTTCGGTAAGCGCTGCAGTGACTACGTCGACCGCAGGGAACTCGTGCGGCCACCGATGATGTTCCGCCACACCGTAGGCCCGCAGGATCGGCAGCGCCCAGGCAGGATGGTTGATCGGTGCTAGCAGTTGGCCGTCTAGCACGGCCCAATACATGGTCTGATGCGCGTGCTTCGCCGCGTAGGTCGCGAGGCGATCGGCGGCCGGGTAATCGTACGGCGCAACGTGCGCCGGGATCCATTGCGCACCCATATCGCGGAAGAATCCCACGCGATTCTTGCCCTCGTGCGCCAGAAATAGACCGAGCGGTTTGATCCAGATGAACTCGGCTCGATCGTAGCCTTCTGCCGTCGCGCGAGCCGGGTCTTGCAACCTGGCCAGCAGAGCCGGTCGCTCGTTCTCAGGGACAGAGGAGGTAGTCCATCGCCAGCTCGCGCCGATCGTCTGCGAAACAGGCGCAAGCGCGCTAAACGAATCGCCGCACGGTTCGAGATTGCTGAACGGAAAGACGGTTCTGAAAAAAGAAGCTCCGATCCGTGGGCCGTAGGCACCGTCGTGGAACGGTTCAATGAGACGCCGACCGGCCGCACTGCGGCATGCGAGCTCGTCGACTTCGTATTTTGCGTCGACGAGCAGCCTGATCTCGTCGCGCAGCTTCGAGGAAATGTTGTCCACGACGGCTTCGAGTGAGGTGGTAGTTGCGCTCATCGCTTGTTCCATTTTCTAGTCGCTCTCAATCGACTGACTGGTTATCGTGTGTGCGTCGTGCCGGCGTACCTTTGGACGCGAAAAACGTAACCGACGGTATTTGTGATTATGCCGGAATCGTGTTGACGGGACCGAGTTTGCCGACTAGGGAAACGCTGATTTATTCGGCTCGGCGGTCATCGCAGACGTAGCCGAGGACGTTTAGAAGACAGCTCACGGAACGGACCCACGACGATGA
>NZ_QKZF01000063.1:0-5499 GCF_003253915.1 Burkholderia sp. 28_3 | reverse complement strand
TGAATTGAGCGCCGATTCGCTTCGTCATCCAGAAAATTTGAAGCCATCTCGCCTGCAACTTCGGAAGTTGGTCCATTGATCAGCGTTTCCCTAACAGGAGGATCGCCGTCGCCGCACCCGACTCGATCAACAAGCTCTTGCGCAAAGCAGCTATTGCACCAACATGATCTCCGATTCGCATTTTCTCTTCGAGACGTGGCGTCAAGTGAAAGCGATTCGCCCCAGCAAGCGCGAGCATCAAAGCGAAAAACCCCAGCTTAGTCAACAAGAGCTGGCCGTACAACGTCGATGTCAAACCACTAAGTGTGAGTCCGGAGATCATGCCGTAGTTGATCAGCCCGGTTGCGGTGAGCGTCAGAACGATCATTGTCCCAATCGCGGCAAAGCCGGCCAATGTCCTTTGCAAAAGCTCGAATTGTTGATTCGGTGATGCATGGTTTACGCGAAGCAGCAATACAAAGGCCGTCAAGGCGCCCACCCATCCGCCCGCGGCAGCAAGATGAAGAATGTCGGCCGACAGATGAAGCACACCTTTGCCACCGCTGTCCATTGCCCCATGACCACCCCAAGCCAAGGTGGCCAACGCGATCAATCCGGCACTGGCGGTGATCGCGAATCCGTACGTCGGGCGACGCACCAAAAGCGGCGTGACTACGAGGGCGACACTGAGTGCGACGAGTCGAAGGACCCATGCTGCGCCCAACGCCGTGCCAGACACAATCATCTCAAAAGCGTGCCGACTCACGCTGAAATAATCTTCCGCGCCCGTCATCATCTTTGCCAGTACGAGCATGCTGAGTAAGGACATCACAATCCCGACTACGGCCGCTCCGCCGAGGATGGCGGAAAATTGTCTCGTGATGTGCAGGGATCGACGCTCGTGATGCTGCAAGGCATACAGACCAAAAAGCGGGAGGCCAAAGAGCAGCATCAGGTCCATGTAAAGAATGAACCGAATTGCGATGTTTACCCAGCTGTCCATAATATTCACTTCACAATAAACGTGATCTTCCCGGTGATCGGGTGCGTGTCGGACGACACGGCGCGCCAGTCGACTCGATACGTACCGGCCGTGAGCGGTTGAGCAGGAGTAATCACCATCGTCTTGGGATCATCGCTTCCGGAAACCTTGGCTGCGATCTTCATGGCGGAATGGTCCGTCATCCCCGGCATGCTCGTCATCACAAGGCCCGCACCGGAGAACTGAGTCATCAGATTCTCCGAAAAGTGAAGTTCGATCTTCTGAGGTGCGGAGCCTTCAGTGTTGTCCTGCGGCGTCGACGAGAGCAGTTTCGGGTGAGCAAATGCAGCCGTTGCGACTACGAGGCCAGCAGCAGCGACGAAAGTTCTCGAAACAAAACGTTGGAGCGACATAGTAAATCTCCCTTTCAAGTAAATAGTGATAGTTATCTTGTTGCCCTACTTTCAATCACCGTACGGCAAGCAAGCTTCTGCGTTTCAGAACCACACACGTACGCCGGCCACGAACGACACCTCGTTCCGGCGCCCGCCCTCGTGCTCAACAAAGCGCGCGGTGTTGCCGTATGAACGATCCCAGGTAATGCCAATGTATGGCGCAAACTGACGATCGACCTCATATCGCAAACGCAAACCCAAGGAACTGTTCGCCAAACCAGCCCCCTGCTCTCTTGCTGCATCGCTTTTTCCATATATGTTGAGTTCCAGCGACGGCTGAAGAATCAGGCGATTTGTGATCAGGAAATCGTAGGTCCCTTCGAGGCGCATCGACGTTTGTCCACTCTGTCCGACGAACGCAGTGGCTTGCGTTTCGAAGTTGTAGAGCGCGAGTCCCTGAATACCAACAGCCGCCCACGTTTGCGACCTTCCCGGCTTGAAGTTATGGCGAACTCCTCCAACCACATCCCACCAAGGGCCGATCGAGTGCCCCCAAAGCGCTTGAACTTCGGCGTCTTCAAGTCCCTTCGTTGTCCGTTTCCCTTCCGACCGCAACCAGAGACGATCGACGTCACCTCCGACCCACCCGGTTCCATTCCAGTTCAGAACACCGCCATCGCTGCCGTTCTGCCACTCGAGGTTATCGAGCAGGAACAGATAGTTGATCTCCTTATCGCCCATATCATGCAAGTGGCCGCCGGTGAAGACCGCTTTACGGTCTTCATCCGTCAATGGCGGTACCGGCGATGGCACGCTTTTCGGCGAGGACTCCATCGGTTGCATGGTCGGCTCCCCCACTCCTGCCGATTGATTCGATCCTGAGGACTCGGCCATTGCCGATACGGGCGCCATGGTGACAAACATTACGGTCGCGGCCGTGGCGGCAAATTTCCCATATTGCTTTTTTTCGAACATGAGAGCCCTCACTCCTCTACAGCCACTTCGCGGAACATGCCAGTCTCCATGTGGAAAAGAAGGTGGCAATGGTAGGCCCAACGACCAAGCGCGTCGGCTGTGACGCGATAGCTACGCTTGGAGCCAGGCGCGATATCGATGGTGTGCTTGCGGACCATGAAACGACCTTGGTCGTCTTCGAGATCGCTCCACATACCGTGCAGATGTATCGGATGAGTCATCATCGTGTCGTTAACCAACACCAACCGGACCCGCTCACCATACTTGAGACGAATGGGCTGAGAATCTCCGAACTTGACGCCATTGAACGACCAGACAAATTTCTCCATATGGCCGGTCAAATGCAATTCGATCGTTCGAGCAGGTTCGCGGCCGTCTGGATCCGCAAACGTACTTCGCAGATCGGAGTATGTCAGCACCCGCCGACCATTGTTTCGCAAACCGATGCCAGGATCGTCAAGCCGCGGGGTTGGGCTCATTGCTTGCGCATCGACGAGCGGATTACCATTTTCCGTCGCAGGATGGGACTGCATTGCGCCCATGCCCTGCATTGAACCGTGATTCATGCCGGACATGGATGCGTGGCTCATTCCCTGCATATCGTCCATGCCCTTCGTTGCACCGCCATCCATTCCGGACATGCCGCTCATGCCTTGCATGGAGCCGTGGTCCATCCCGGACATGCTTTGCATCGAACCATGATCCATGCCGGACATATCACCCATGCCCTTCATTGCACCGCCATCCATTCCGGACATGCCGCTCATGCCTTGCATAGAACCGTGGTCCATCCCCGACATGCTACTCATACCCTGCATCGAGTCATCACTCATGCCTGACATTCCGGACATACCTTGCATCGACCCATGGTCCATTCCAGTCATGCCCCCCATGGAGCCATGGTCCATTCCTGCCATACCCCCCATCCCCATATCGTCCATCGTAACCAACGGACGAGGATCAAGCATCGGAACCGGCGCCGAGAGGCCCTGGCGCACAGCCAACGTCGCTCTCGCGTAGCCCGTCCGGTCCATCGATTGCGCGAAGATGGTGTACGCCGGTTCGGAGGTCGGCTCCACAATGACGTCATAGGTCTCGGCCACTGCGATACGAAACTCGTCGACGCTGACGGGTTTGACCGGTTGGCCGTCAGCGGCAACCACTGTCATTCGCAGCCCGGGGATACGGACATCGAAATAGGTCATCGCGGAAGCATTGATGAAACGAAGGCGCACTCGCTCGCCAGGACGGAAGATTCCCGTCCAGTTTCCATTCGGCGCAAGCCCATTGGCGAGATAGGTGTAGGTGTACGCGCTGACGTCGCCGAGGTCGGTAGGACTCATGCGCATTTCAGCCCACATCTTCCGGTCAGCGATGGTCGCGCTCAGACCGTCCTTCTTGACGTCTCGGATGAAATCCCCGAACGTTCGTTGATGGAAGTTGTAGTAATTCGATTGCTTCTTGAGCTTGGCTTTTACGCGCTTAGGGTTCTCGTCGGTCCAATCCGAGAGCATGACCACGTAGTCGCGATCGTACTTAAATGGCTCAGGATCCTTCGGATCGATCACGAGCGGACCATACACACCGGTTTGCTCTTGCAACGACGAGTGGCTGTGATACCAGTAAGTTCCGTGCTGCTTTACTTTGAAGCGATAGGTATAGGTCTCGCCGGGGTCGATTCCGTTGAAACTCAGTCCTGGCACGCCGTCCATGTTGGCAGGCACGATAATCCCGTGCCAGTGAATCGAAGTTTGATCGGACATACGATTCGCAACGCGTAAGGTAACGACGTCACCTTCCTTCCACCGCAGAACAGGACCGGGCAACGTCCCATTGATCATCGTGGCAGTTCGCGCCCGGCCGGTAATATTGATCGGCGCTTCGGAGATGGACAGATCGAAGTCGTTACCCGCCTGCACGCGAGGCTGGTCCGGGCTTGTCATCGCCCAGACCTGCGGGCGCCAGATCCCCAAACCGCCGACCAAGCCGGCTGCGCCTAGGCCTTTCACGAAGGTTCGTCTGCTGATATTCGATCGCATCTATCAGTATCCAGTTGATATTGGTTTGAGTTTCACCACTTGGCAGCCACGGATTCTAAATCAACAAGCGGCGAGCCCCACGTTCAGCGCTAGAGTCATAGCTGGCGTTTCGACCTGCGACCTCGCTCAACCATCTCAACGACGCCCATCGGATTGTGGCCCCTCGTCGGCACGCGCAGGACGGGCCTTGGGTTACGACGACACGCGACCTCGCGCACCGACCTTGAGAGTAGACAATTGCGCCGCCACTGCGCTCTGACGCTACCAAACCGTTGATGAGGAGACTACCCCCCTCATGTAGTCACACACATTGCCACCAGATGACCATTTTGTCATGAACGTAAGGTCTGGAAATTCCGCACGTTTGGCGATATCTTCTTTCGTCAAAGCGCGCCGGCCGACAGACATTTTTTCGACCGCCGCATTACGAGACGAGACAGCTCACCATCATGCGTATCCTTATTGTCGAAGACGAAGAGAAGATGCTTTCCTACCTCCGCAAAGGTCTCACGGAGGCAAGCTATGGCGTCTCGACCGCAACAAACGGGGAGGACGGCCTCTTCCTAGCATTGAATGAGCATTTTGACCTGCTCATCCTTGACGTCATGCTGCCATGTATGGATGGCTTCGAAGTGTTACGCCGGCTCCGGGAGACAAAGAAGACCCCTGTTCTGCTCCTGACCGCACGCGATAGTGTCGAGGACAAGGTTGCGGGCCTCGAACTTGGCGCCGACGATCACTTAGCGAAGCCGTTCGCTTACGCGGAATTGCTTGCGCGGATACGATCGTTGCTTCGTCGGACGCAGCAAGACGGGCGGGAGGTTTTGCAAATCGCCGACCTAGAGATTGATCTCATCAAACGGCGCGTCCGCAGAACTGGCACACGCATCGATCTCACGGCTCAGGAATTCGCTCTCCTCCAGCTGCTCGCTGAGCGCGAAGGCGAAATTCTGACCCGTGCGTTTATTACCTCTCAAGTGTGGGATATGAATTTTGATAGCGACACGAACGTCGTTGACGTGGCCATGCGGCGTCTAAGGAAACGCTGATTTATTCGGCTCGGCGGTCATCGCAGACGTAGCCGAGGACGTTTAGAAGACAGCTCACGGAACGGACCCACGACGATGAA
>NZ_QKZF01000062.1:0-6556 GCF_003253915.1 Burkholderia sp. 28_3 | reverse complement strand
CACGATCTCACGTGATCCTCACGGAACTCCCCAAGCTCTCACATCATGCCCCATGCGCGCGCGAATATGGAACTGGTCGCGCCGAGCCGCTTACGTGATTCGCGCGTGATCGACGAATTCATGCACTGGACGCTGCTACGTATCGACGTGACGCGCAACACCGCGGAAGACACTGCGATGCTGCGGCGCTTCGGATTGTTCGGGCCGCCGGCACTGATTTTCTACGGCAAGGAAGGCCGGCTGGCGCCCGACGCGCAACTGGTTGGATTCGTCAGCGCCGATACGTTTCTCGCGCATCTGCGACGATGGAACCGATGAGCCGCTCCAGGCGCTGACCGGCGCCCGTGTCGCAACCGGCGTCCCGTCGGCACGATTTTCACCGCCGTGAGGGCGCGGCGTCGAGATCCGAAGCCGGAGTTTCACGGCCGACGAGACGACGTGCTGCGCATGGTCGCGGATAACGTCCTGATGTCGCGGTAAAAATCGACCATGGTTTGCAACCTCTTTCTGGTCAAGGAACCACCGGTTTCATCGTATGGATGCTGTAGAAACCGGTGACCGGGATGACCGCAACGACACCGTCGCCGGGCGCGCCGACGTGCGTCACTCGCATGATGGCCTCGATGAGCGCGTCGGCGTCCGATGCTCGCGTGAAGATCTCGATTTTCAGGTGTTCGGTTTCCCAATGTTTGGCATAGGGATTCAGGTGTGCGCCGAAGCCCTTTACTTTAGTGATCGTGACGCCGTGTGTATCAATCGAGTGGATCTCTTTCTCGATCGCATCGAGCGTTTCTGGTCGAACGATCGCGACAACGCATTGTGTTTCCATGGTCTGCTCCCGGTGGTTTTGAGCGATCAGGCTCGCTTCATGTAGGCGCTACACCAGCCTTTCGCGCTGACCCGCTTGCCGCCAAACACCGTGCACGGTGCCGCGGTGTCGCCGGTCTTGCCCTGAAAGAACTGGCAGCTCGCACACGCTTGTCCAGCCTGAAACTTTGGAAATTTCGTCCTGTCGACCTTGCTCGCGTCCGTCTTGTAGCCGAGCGCGACGGCATTCGCGTCGCTTTCCTGCACGACGCCGGCATCCGCCTGCGCGTGCCGGCCGAACGTCGCCACCGAGGCAAGTCCGGCGGCGACCGAAATGAATGTGCGGCGGGTGATCCTCACGATTGACCTCCTATGGCGTTGCTTTGAGCCGAGCCCTGCAGGCGAAGCGTTCCGCTATCGCTCGACCAGATAGTTGCGCATCAATCCCGAGTCCTCGTGCTCGAGCATGTGGCAGTGGTACAGGTACATGCCAGTGCGTTCTCCGAAATAAACAAGCAGACGCACGCGTTCGCCGGGCATCATGAACACGGTGTCCTTCCATCCGTCATCGACATAGCCATCCGACAGCGTGTGGCGCGCGCCGGCGAACTCCGCATCGACCACGCGGTCGAGCACGCGGAACTGCACGCCGTGCACGTGCATCGCGTGCGCCATCAGCATCATCGATTCGTCGTTGCGGAATTCCCAAATTTCGGTCGTGCCGGCCTTGACGGTTTCCGCCGGCGCTACGCCGTCCATCTCGAATCGTCGGCCGTCGATGCCCCACGTCATCATGCCCATCGTGATGCCGAACGCGCGCGGCTGCATGAAGTTGATCGCGTCACGCGGGTGAGCGACGGGAACTCGCGCCAGCGTAGCGGGCAAGCCGTCGTTCGTGTGTTCGCGGCGAACAACCTTGACGGTCAGGACCGGAAAGCGTGCACCCAGCGGCAGCCGGGTACGCGTCATCATTCCCCCCATGGCGACGTCGCCGGAGAACGTTTGGCTCTGCAGCGTCAGGACAGTGCCGATCGGCTTGCCGCTGAAATCCACCCAGAGGTCAAGCCGTTCGGCCGGTGCCAGGGTCACATAGGACCGCCGCAGCGGGCGGTCGAGCAGGCCGCCATCGGTTCCAATGACGGTCAGCGGAGAACCGTCGTGCCAAGCGAGTTTGTAGATGCGGCTATTCGATGCGTTCAGGAAACGCAACCGGTAGGCCCGTGTGGCGACCGGTAGCACGTAGTCGGGCCGGCCGTTGACGAGAATCCGGTCGCCGAGGAAACCCATCATCTGCACCATCATGTCGGCCATGCCGCCTTGCCCGCCGTTCATCATGCCGCGGCCCATCATTCCACCGCCCATCATGCCCCGGTTGCCCATCATCCCGCGACCACCCATCATTCCACCGGATTGCTGCGACAGATAGACAAGCTGGTTGTCGTCGTCAAATGTGCGGTCCTGAATCATCAACGGCACGTCGTAGCTGCCGCGGGGCAGGGGAAGGGCGGCATCTTCCTCGTCATCGACGATCAGAAGGCCCGCCTGGCCGTGATAGATCTGCGCACCGGTGCGGCCATCCGGATGTGCGTGAAACCAGTACGTCCCTGCGCGATTCAGGACGTCGAATTCGTACACGTAGCGCTGTTTCGTGGCGATCGCATCGCGCGGGTGCCCGTCCATCGATGCGGGCACGAGCAAGCCGTGCCAGTGGACAATCGTTGGTTCAGGCAGGTCATTGACGAATTCGATTCGCACTTTCTGTGTCCGGCGTACGTGCACAACTGGCGCGTAGCCGTCGGAGACGAACCACAAGGCGTGTGGATCGCCGTGCGTGACTTTTCCGTCATAACGCCATACGCCTGTTGCGGGGCCGCGCAACAGGTTCAGCCGATCCGGCCGCGCATGCAGTTCGATCGACACATCGGGGATGAAAGGCGTGCCGGCGGCACGCGCATTCGGCTGTAGAAGCGTCGCAAGCGGCCGGGGGCCGACGGCAATCACAGTGGATGCGAGCGACGCTCGCAATAGCGTACGGCGCGTGATGCGGTCGATCGTCGTCATCGTTCATCTCCGTGACAGGATGCGTGCATCAATGTACGGGTCGCGCAGGCATGTCGTGGGCCGCGCGCGAGGCATTCCGACTATCCCTTTGGTGCCCATTTCGCATCGACCGCCGCTTGGATGCGTCCCGCGTCGGTGATCCCTTTGCGCTTCATGTCGAACGCAATCTCCGCCGTGCCGCGGCAAACCGGGCAGGAAACGGCCATCTTGTCCTCGAAGCACTGGAGGTTCGAGCGATGTTCGCCGGTGTTTTCGCAACCGCACCAGCAATACAGTTGATTGAGGGTCGCGGGGATTTGCGTGGCCACCCAATACGCATGGCGCGTTTCGGGATCCGCGAATTGCTCGGGCGCGAGCACGCGTGACGCGTCGTGGCGCCCGCTCGGGACAATGCGCAATCCGTTGGGCCTTAACATGCCGACACGCCAGTTGGATTCACGCGTTGCCGAAGTCGAAGCCGGCGCACTGGCTCGAACACCCGGGCGTCTCGACGTAACGACCTCGAAGAGTATCGATGATGCGCCTGCCGCCAGGAAGGTCGGCACGACCCAGAACAGGATGCGCCGACGATTGCGGTCAATGCGGCTTGTCGCGCTGCGGCGAGACTGCGTTGGTGGTGTTCGATCAGGTTGATTGCGTTTCATATCGCGTATCTGCTGCAACGGGTTGCCATGCTGGGGCGACGGGCATCGACACCGCAACCATTGAATTCGGTTCATGCAAGCCGCACTGGGCAAGCTAGTTGGGATGCTGACGAATGCGCCCTGTGCCTCGAACTCATGCCAAGTTGCGCTTGAACGCGCGCGTTACGGCACAGAAGGCATTTTCACGGCGACATGGACGAGCGTACCCGGGGGGCGGGATGGAACCGCGAGGAATCAGGCTGCTCGAGGAGGGCGCTGGAGCGGCTCCGGCGCGTACTGGGTGATCAGTACACTGTTCCTGGGTGCGTAGGGGCTGGGCGCGGCAACGGGTTGAAACGTCAGCGGCACGGATGCCATGAAAACTATTCCGCAGGACAGTCCGCCCATCGTCGTGCGACATGCGGCGCTGGCGTCTGCGATGTGCGTTTTCGTGTCATGCACCATCTTGCATGGCTGCGCATTGCACGCGTGTCGGGCCTGGATATCGGATACCGGGAACATGGCCGGGCAAGCCGAGCCCGTCGCCGGGTAGCCGAGAATCGGCAACCATGCGATCAGCACGATGGCGACAAGGCGAGACAGGAATTTCATGGAATCCAGTATAGGCGACGTCAGTCGTCGCGGTCACTGCGGGGCGGACCCTATTCGGATGCCATTGGAAGGTCTGACATGGCATGGCCGTTTCGAAAGAATCGTAGACATACCGGCGCCAAATTTCGACGGACTGACCGCCGGAAACTGTTCGCGCCATCCTTCCTTTTGTTGGAAGGCATATAGTAAGCTGAATGATCTCGGACGTGCGCGGGGTCGGATGCACCGCGTCATCGCGGAACGGGACGACGCCTCGTATTCCTTTGATTTGTTGGGAGAGTCATGAACATTGGGCAAGCCGCGGCGGCTGCAGGTGTGTCCGCGAAGATGATTCGCTATTACGAGAGTATCGGGCTTGTTGGAACCGCCGGGCGTACCGACAGCGGATACCGTATCTATCGGGAAGACGACGTCCAGGTGCTGCGCTTCATCCACCAGGCGCGCACGCTCGGCTTCCCAATCGAACAGATTCGGCAACTGCTTTCGCTGTGGCAGGATCGGGGGCGCGCAAGTGCAGAGGTCAAGGCTATCGCGGTGCAACATATCGCCGATCTCGATGCACGCATCGCGGAATTAGTCGAGATGCGAGATAAGCTTGCGCACCTCGCGCGCCATTGTGCGGGGGACGAGCGGCCGACGTGCCCGATCCTGGACGGGATCGGTGGCGAGCGGCAGATGGTGACTTCAGGAAAATGTTCGGCGAACCCTCCCGAACTGCCGACAAAACCCTGAGGCAAACGCCACGCGCTGTCAGACAGAGGCAGCGCCGTCATGCGTCGCCACTTTCGTCCCGACCGATGACGAGGTGGATCGACGACGGAAACATGAATTTCGGCACGTCGAGATTTTGGGGTGCGGGTTTGTTCTTGAATACGCGCCCGGCCAGGTCGTAAGTCGAGCCGTGACAGGGGCAGAGGAAACCGCCGGGCCAGTCGTTGGGCAAATTAGCCTGCGGGCCCGGTTGAAATCGTGCGGTGGGTGTACACCCGAGGTGCGTACAGACGCCAATGAGCACCAGGATATTCTTGCGCTCCGCTCTGGAACGATATTCGTTTCGGCAGTAGCTCGGCAGAGGCATCGAAAAGGGATGCCGGGTAGCAGGATCGGCGACCTGGGAATCGGACGAAACAACTGTGGCCAGCATCCCATCCGTTCGGTTCACGACGAACACGGGCTTGCCGCGCCATGCGGCGGTGAGGCTTTCTCCCGGCTTGAGCCCCGCGATGTCGACGTCGACCGGTGCACCCAGCCCTTTGGTCTTTTCCGACGGCGCCAGCGATTCCAGAAAGGGGACGGTGGCGGCCACCATCCCGATTCCACTCGCGGTCGTTGTGGCGACCAGCCAGCGTCGGCGAGACGTATCGACCCTGACGAGTTGTTCGTCGTTCATCACACACTCCGTAATTCCGCGCCTGACTCAAGTTGGAGTGGCGTCGGTAACCTGCGGTTCTCAAATACCTTGATCGTGACTGCTCGCGACCGGCTGGCCATTGAACGGGTGCGCCGATCGCTCGCCACACAAAGGCGGCTATCGTGTGGCGAGGGCGGCGAAGCCGTCGTGGTGCTTACTTTCCTGCCGTGGTGACTTGATTCGTTGACTGCCACCAGCTTTCTGCGATCTTGAATCGCATCAGGTTGCGTTCAATCGTCACCGGCCCGGGCGGGTAGTCGGCATTTCCGCTTGGGACGAATCCGGCACGTTCAGCCTGCACGAGTTCTGCGTAGACCTCGGTGCGCGTCTTGCCCTGCGCGCTGATGCCGACGGGGAGTGGCAATCGGGTCTCGGTCCGTACGGCCGTCGTGGAAACTTGCTCCAGTGGAACTGACGATGCGATCGTCACCGCGTTGGACGGATGCTGCGTATAGTCCTGGCCACGCGGCCCACCGCCGCCAGCGATCACAGATACCGATACGGATGCCATCAGGACTGCAAAAGCGGCACGATTGATGAAGGAAAAGCGGTTCATCTTGAACTCCTGGGAACTTGGTTCGATGTCGAGCGCCTTGGACGACGACATCGAGGTATGGTTTTCGCATGCACGCCCGTCAGGGATCTGGTCATCATTTCAGTTGTATGGCGCCGCCGGTGTACCGGCGGCGTCATACTCCGGAGCGGATGGCCGCTTCCCGACCTATCGCGGCACGACTATTGCGCTGTGGTCAACCCGCTCGTCCCCCACGCATGCTGGATCTGCTGAAACCGGATACGGTTGCGTTCGATCGCCGTCGCACTGATCGGATAATCGTTTTTGAGCACGGGGAGCATCCCTGCTTCTTCGGCCTGCAACAATTCACCGCGAACGTCCGCACGGGTCTTGCCTTGGGCACTCGGAGCGGCATCAGCGGTGCTCGATTGGGTTAGAGACGGTTTCATAAAGACTGATCGGCCCGCCGAAGGGTATTCCAGCAGATCAGACAGCAACCGAGTTTGAGGAACGCGCCGTGAATGTCTG
>NZ_QKZF01000061.1:0-7064 GCF_003253915.1 Burkholderia sp. 28_3 | reverse complement strand
GCGAAGGTCGACCCGCGATCACTTCGTCGAGGCGCCCTGAAGCCCTATCATCGACTTGCCCCTCGGCGTCAACCCCGCACTGCTATAGATACCTGGGTTTTGCCAACGCCACTGGGTCCGAGCAGCACGACATTCTCGGCACGCTCCACAAAGGCAAGACTGCCGAGTTCGAGAACCAATGCTTTCGGTACGCCGAGCACGAATTCGAAGTCGAATTCATCAAGCGTCTTGATTGCCGGGAATCCAGCCAGACGCGTCAGCATCCGGCGCATTCGCTCCGCGCGTGCCATCGCTTCATCCTTCAAGGCCTGTTCGAGGAAGTCGAGATAGCCGAGCTCGCGTTTGGCGGCCATCTGGCCGAGGTGCGCAATCTGTGTCGGCAAGTGCAGCAGGTTGAGCTGCTTGCACAACACAGTCAGTCGTTCGAGCTGCGGCGTCATGCGCTTACCTCCTGTGCGCGGCTGAACGCGTCGTAGACCGACAACGGGTGCTGCAACGGTTTGTTCCACTCCGAGGTCGCGTACCGTGATGCTGGTTTCGGCTGCTGATGTGGCGTCGCTCCCGTTCGAACCGATCGTCCCACGTATGGTGCCGGCAGTGGCAGAAGATGCGGCCGCTCCTCGAGCAACACCTCGGCCGGAACCCGTTTGGTAGTGCCATGCACCCGGACGTTGGCGACGTCGCGCAACCACAGCCTGACGCGCTCATTGCACAGGCCGCAGTCGGCTGTGAGCCCTGCCTGTTTGAGCATTGAAACCAACGGGACCCAGAAGCTATAGCGCAGATATCCGTTCATACGCTCGACCTTGCCCTTCGTCTTCGCGCGGTATGGCTTGCACACGCGCGGCACGAACCCATGGTGTTTGGCGAAGTCAGCGAACCCCGGATGATATCGGTGCTGCTTCTTGCCATAGGCATCGCGTTTCAGAATCACCGTCTTCATGTTGTCGTACACGATCTCTCTGGTGACGCCGCCAAATGCCTCGAATGCCCGCACATGGCAAGCCAGCAGCGTTTCGATACGCATGTCGGTGACAAACTCCGCGTAGCTGACACGGCTGTAGCCCAACGTCGCAACGAACGCCGCGAGCATGCCGAGTTTGTGCCCCGGCTTACGAAACTCAATCCAGTCCATCTGCATCTGATGTCCCGGCTCTGTCTCGAATCTGACCACCGGGTCGGGGCGTGCAGCGGGGCGAAGCTTCTGCAGATACTCCTGCACCCGACGCAAACCGCCCGTGTAGCCGCGCTCCTCAATCTCCCGCTTGAGCACCGTCGCCGGAATCCAGTCCGGCTTCGCTGCTTCGACACGGCCCTGCAAATAGGCCTTGAAGGGCGCAAGCTTGCCGACGACTGGCTGACGGGCCTTACGCTGCGGCGGACCCGATTCCAGATACTTCCTGACTGTGTTGACTGCCATGCCGGTCTCGACCGCGATGTCCCGAAGGCTGTTTCCCTGGCGACGCAGAATCTCGATTTCCATGTACTCCTCGTAGCTGATCACGGGCCGCCCAAAAGGAGCAACCCTACAACGAGGTGTATCAATTCCTAACTGCGTTGCTGTATCAATTTACAACTGCGCGCGACAAGATAACGATACGCCTATTTTAAGCGGGCTTCTTCCGGCGAAGGAGACTATCCACGCGGAGTTGGTAATATCAAAGAACATCGACAAACAACCAAACAATCAAGCGCAGTTGCATGGACATCTTTTACTACTGGCAGAAGCTGGAATCGAACCTGAAGAACCGTGAGGTCGGATACTTCGGCTCCAACAACTCAAAGCTCACAGACCTCGCTGGACGCTTGCCCAAGCGAATCTGGGTGTTCAAGACGCCGAAGGGCATGAAAGGCTCAATTCAGCTCGTGGGCTCGCTTTTGGTCTCCGATGAGCCACGCGTTGCCGTCAATACCGACTATCCGAACGTGATTTACTACGACCCGTTCTCGCCCGAATCGGTCATCTACACGGAGTCAGGTACGGCTGAGCGAATCACGGAAATTTCGGGTCATTTCCAGTACCGATTCCATGCAGCGTTCAGCGCTAATTTTCAAGGTGACTCGGGAATCCAGGCGTTGGAAACCAACGTCGTGCGTGGCTTGGAGTCGATGGTCGCAGCGTGGCCCAAGGTCCAGCTGCTCGAGCGGGTCAAGGAACCGGAGAAGGTGTACCCCATCAATCCATTTGCCAACAAGCCCATTAAGGCGCCGAAAGGACAATGAAGCGACGAGCAACAGTAATTTGTGAGCGCAACGGCAACGTTCTACTGGTCGCCCGGGAGCGTGGTCGCTGGGCTTTCCCAGGTGGCCGGCAGAAAGCCGGTGAAGACATCGCGTCCACGGCAATCCGGGAACTCGACGAAGAGACTGGGCTGCAAGTTTCAAATAACCACTACCTCTTCCGTTTCGGGGTCTGCGAACCCGGCACTTCGTCTTCATTGTTAGGCTGACGGACGGCTCGGAACCAATACCGTCGAACGAAATAGCGCGCTGCCAGTGGGTCAAACTGAAAGACCTTGCGAAGTTGGACACGAGCATTCCGACTAAGGGGATTGCGGAAATCTTCCTTCGTCAATCGCGCGGCAGCAAAAAGTCGCTGAGCAAGGCAATACAGACATTGATGACATAATCAGCACGAGCTCAGCAGAAGTTGCGACTGACTGCCGTTAGCCCGCCGAGCAGGTGAGACAAATCGACGAGCCTCTGCGCAACCAGGTGGCGAACCTCGCCTTCGCATTGCCACGTTCCGTACACGGCGAGGAGCGACGCGCCCAACACCTCCTGCCGGAACTTCTCCTGAACCGATGTCCAGATGATGATGTTCACGTTGCCGGTCTCATCCTCAATGGTGAGAAACATCACGCCTTTCGCCGTTCCCGGCCGTTGCCGCACTGTGACCAACCCGCAGCCACGAGCGAGTCTGCCATTACGATAGGTCATGAGTGTTGCCGCTGGCATCAGGCGCTGTTCTAGCAGGGCTGGCCGCAGAAGGGAAAGTGGATGCCGGCCGAGCGTGAGGCTCATCGAGTTGTAGTCTGCGACGATGTCTTCGCCTTCCGACGGCGCCCCGAACGCAGGCGTTTCGTCATCGACGCAAGCATCGGCAAGGATGTCGCTGTCGGGCACAGCGGCGACGGACGCCCAGAGCGCTTCGCGTCGATTGCCAGCGAGCAGTGACAGCGAGTTTGCTGCTGCCAGAACCTTGAGGTCATTTCGGTCGAGTTGCGCGCGGCGCGCAAGGTCGCTGACGCTGGAGAACTGCCTCACGGCTCTCGCGGCTTCGATTCGCTCCGCTGCACCGTCCTTCATGCCCTTCAACAGCGACAGGCCAAGGCGTACTGATGGCCTGGATGCCGATGTTTCACGCTCGAGCACCGAATCCCAGTTGCTGATGGTGACGTCGGCTGGGAGCACCTTCACGCCATGTCGCTGCGCATCCTGAATCAACTGCGACGCGGAGTAGAAGCCGAGTGGCATGCTGTTCAGCATCGCCGCGAGGAACGCCTCCGGCTCATGACACTTCAGCCAGCTGCTCGCGTACACAAGCAGCGCGAAGCTCGCCGCGTGGCTTTCCGGGAAGCCGTATTCGCCAAAACCGTGAATTTGCTGGAAGATGGATTCGGCGAAGTCCTTCGTGTAACCGCGCTCGGTCATACCGTTGACGATGCGGTCGTAGTATTTGTCGAGACCACCCTTACGTTTCCAGGCGGCCATCGCGCGGCGCAACTGGTCCGCTTCGCCCGGCGTAAAACCGGCAGCCAGGATGGCCACCTGCATCACCTGCTCCTGGAAGATGGGCACGCCAAGCGTTCGCCCGAGAGCGACCTCCAATGCGTCGCTCGGATACGTCACCGGCTCCAGTCCTTGGCGCCGGCGCAGGTAAGGATGCACTGCGCCGCCCTGAATCGGGCCCGGCCTCACGATGGCCACCTCGATAACGAGGTCGTAGAACTCTCGGGGCTTCATCCGCGGCAGCATGCTCATCTGCGCACGCGACTCAATCTGGAACACGCCCACGGTGTCCGCCCGCGAAATCATCTCGTAGGTCGCCGCGTCCTCGGGAGGTATGTCCTGCATCTCGAAACGCTCACCGCACTGCTCTGACACGATGTCGAGCGTGCGACGGATGGCCGACAGCATGCCAAGTGCGAGCACATCGATTTTCAACAGGCCGAGCGCTTCCAGGTCGTCCTTGTCCCACTGAATGGCGGAGCGGTCTGCCATCGTCGCGTTCTCGACGGGGACCAGCCGCGTGAGCTTGCCGCGGCTGATGACGAAGCCACCGGAGTGCTGCGACAGGTGGCGTGGAAAGTTGAGAATCTGAGCAGCAAGCTTCGCCCAGAGACCGATGAGCGGATTCTCCGGGTCCAGTCCGGATTCAGCGAAGCGTTGAAGCAGGTCGGCCGAATGGTCGAACCACTGATGCGATTTCGCCACCTTGTCCACAATTTGCGGGTCGACGCCGAGCGCCTTGCCGCTTTCGCGCAGCGCGCCGCGTGGCCGGTATGTGGATACCGCTGCAGCAATCGCCGCACGGTCGCGCCCGTACTTCCGGTAGATGTATTGGATGACCTCTTCGCGACGTTGATGCTCGAAGTCCACGTCGATGTCGGGTGGCTCGCCACGTTCCTTGCTGATAAAGCGCTCGAACAGCATGTTCCCGCGTGATGGGTCGACCTCCGTCACGCCGAGGCAGTAACAGACCGCACTATTCGCCGCCGACCCGCGCCCCTGACACAGGATGTGCTGACTGCGGGCAAAGCGCACGATGTCGTAGACCGTGAGGAAATAGGCCTCATATTCCAGTTCGCGGATGAGCTGTAGCTCGTGCTCAATCTGCTCCTGGACGTTGTGCGGAATGCCGTTGGGATAGCGCCGGTGCGCACCGATGTATGTCTCCTGCCGTAAATACGCTTCGTGCGTAAAACCCTCTGGCACGAGCTCGTCGGGATATTCGTAGCGAAGCTCGTCGAGTGAGAAGTTACACCGTTCAAGAATGTTGAGCGTCTCGTACAGTGCACGCGTCGGATACAGGTTCCCCAGCCGAAACCGAGAACGCAGATGGCCCTCGGCGTTTGGCGCGAGGTCGTATCCGCATTCGGCGACGGTCTTACGCAACCGGATTGCCGTCATCGTGTCCTGCAGCGGCTTACGCGAGCGGACATGCATGACGACGTTGCCCGTCGCCACGACCGGTACGCGATACTGGTCCGCCACATGCTCGACGATGCCCCGATGGATGTCGTCCATCGCGTGCTGGTGCAGCGTCAGTCCGACCCATGCACGTCCCGCGAACACGTCGTTCATCCATTCGAGCTGGACGGCCAGCGCATCTTCGGTCGCCGGGAAATCGGGCACCAGAATGGCGAGGCAGTCCGGCATTCCCCGCAGATGCGTGTAGCCTTTCTCTGGCTTCGAGATGTCGTGCGGCGTGAGCAGGTATTCGCCTTTCGCTGCACGCATGCGTCCGAGCGTGATGAATTCGGAAAGGTTGCCGTAGCCCTCGCGATTTTGCGCCAGCAAGATGAGACCGAAGGCCGGCGACCGGTCTGCATTCACGAGCTGAAAGTACGAGCCGATGACCAGGGGGAGCTTTTCTTTCTTCGCTTCGACATGGGCGCGTACGACGCCGGCGAGCGAACACTCGTCGGTTATTGCGAGGCCTGAATAACCGAGCTGGGATGCACGCAGCACCAGCTCTTCTCCGTGCGAGGCGCCGCGGAGGAACGAGAAGTTGGTGAAGGCGAAAAGCTCCGCGTACTCTGGAAGCATCGACGATGGGAAGTCCACGATTGCACCGTCTTATCCGAAGAGGCCGTGCAGATACCAGCGCACTTCTTCCGTCTTCACGACGGGCCGTTCGCGATAAATCCAGTAGCAGCTTTTATCGGCGGCCTCTGCAACGTAGTAGTCGCGCGTCACCGCTTCGCTGTCGTGCCATCCTGCCTCGATGCGCTCCCCAGTCGACACGAGCCTGAGCGGCGAGCCGTAGAACGGTCGATGGTTCTTCATCATGAGCTTGATGGGTTTCTCGAGCAGCCAGGTCGGTCGTGGCAGACCTGGAGGCGGTGCCTGCACCTTCGCATCGTTCTGGATGGGCACCCAGCGGTTCGCCATCTCCGGCCTGTGGTCGGATGTCGGCGCCGCGCGCTCGACGTTCTCCGTGCCAAGCCGCGCAACCAGCAGCTCGATAAGGCGATTGTGGTCTTCAGCTGAACCGCCCGGGTCGAGAAAGAGCGAATCGCTCGGTGGCTCGGCGGGCTGCACGCTGGACGCGGTCAGCCGGACCGCCAGGACGGCGGCTGGCAGTTCGGTGCGACCGAGGCGTTCCTTCAGCAAACGAACGAGGTGCTCCTCGTGCCATGTCGGTTCCGCAAGCGCTATCTCGAGAGTGGTTGGCTCGATGGCTTCGCGGCCGCGCTCATGCTCGAGCGACACCGTGGCATGGGTCAGCGCGAACTGCTGCGCGCTCAACCAGCCGCACAACTGGACTATGAGGCGTTTCGCCGAAAACAGGATGGCGTCGGCATGCTCGACCCGGTCAGGAAGCTCGGTGCGCGCGCTGAAAGTCGGCGGCATCTCGAGCCATTGGTACAGTTCGGGCGAGAGGCCGTAGGCGCGGTCGAGCGCATCGAGCAGCCCGACGCCACAGCGTTTCTTCAGGCCGGCCCGCGGCAGGCGACGGATGTCGGCCAGCACCCGGCAGCCTAGGCCTTGAAACCAGTCGGCAAACCCGCGCAGCTCCTGCACGACCGTGAACGGCAGTGCGTTGAGGTTCCGCTCGAGCGATGGCATCTTGAGCACGCGGCACCAGCCGCGTTTTGCAAGCAGCCATGCTCCCTGGCCAGTCGGCGCCACGCTCATGCGAATCGTCACGCCGATAGACATCACGACCTCGCGCATCAACGCGCAGACTTGGCGGATACCACCGAAGAGACGCAGGCTGGCCGTCACGTCCATCACGATGGTTTTCTGACCGAGAACTGCTGTGCGGGCGCTGACTGTTCCGTTCAAGCTGTGTCGCAGTGCCAAGGAGCTAAATCATGAAACGCATGCACATCCAC
>NZ_QKZF01000060.1:0-7369 GCF_003253915.1 Burkholderia sp. 28_3 | reverse complement strand
GCAACCTTGAAACCGTTCGAATCCGCGTTTTACCCCCGGTTCTGCTGGCGCCATTACGCCGCCCATCCCCGGCTCCTTTACGCCGCCCCGCGACAGTTCCACCTCATCTCCGCGCTTTGAGACTCGGCATCTCCCCAGATAATTGGCCAGATGCCGCTATCTGCCCGAACCAGGCGCACCTTCATCGCCGATGCGTACACAGCGGGGGCAAAGCGGTGAAACACGCTCCATCGCAATGAAATCACCCATGAACCAGTTTGCCAGCCGCCATCAGGTTGAACTCGAAACCCAAGGGTGGACGCTCGTGCCGGACATCGTCACCCCCGCCCTGGTCGACGAGCTCAACGCCGCGCTCGTCCCGTCGCTGGCGCGGCGCGATGCGATCCGGATACGCAACGGCCTGATGGACAACTGCAATGGGACCGCGCACCATGTGCTGGCGGATGCCCCTTGCTACGTCGATCTGCTCGCGAATTTCGAAAAACTCGACTCGCTGCTGATCGAATTTTTCGGCGGCAAGTACATCCTGAATTCGTACGGCGGGTTCATCAACGATACGGATCTGTCGACTTACGCGCATCACACGCACCGCGACATTCGCTTTCATTCGACGGCGAAGCGCTTCATGCTCAATACCCTCGTCATGCTGGACGACTTCACTGTCGAAAACGGCGCAACCCTCATTCTGTCCGGTTCGCAAAATCAACCGGAGAAACCCGCCGACGACACTTTCCGCGCGCATGCCGACCCGATCACCGGGCGCTGCGGCGCGGTTCTGCTATTCGACTCGCGCATCTGGCACGCGGCGGGAACGAACCGGACAGCGTTTCCCAGGCGCGCACTGACGTTGACCTTCACCTGCCCGTTCTTCAAACAGCAACTCGACTATCCGCGGCTGTTCGGCTATGCCAACGCCGCCGACTGCAGCGACTATCTGCGGCAGGTAATCGGATTCAACGCACGGACTCCAGCCTCCCTTGACGAGTATTACCGCCCGGTAGAGCAGCGCTTTTACCAACGTGGACAGGACTGACATCGTGACCAGAGACTACAACGCGGAAGCGAAAGACCATCCAGAGCATCGTTACGCATACGATTTCGACTATCTGATGCATGAATACATGCTCAAGACTTTTGCGCCGTACTACTTGACTGGCAACGCGCTGGAACTCGGCTGCTTCGAAGGAAACTTCACGCAACGACTCCTGCGCCGTTTCGCGTCTGTCGAAGTAGTCGAGGCGTCATCGGACTGCATTGCGGTCGCTTCGGAAAAGGTGCGGGGCGAGGCCAAGTTCCATCACTCGACGTTCGAGACGTTCGAACCGACATACGGCTACGACAACATCTTCCTGATCCATACGCTCGAGCATCTCGACGACGCCGTCGACGTGCTGGGCCGCATCCGCGGTTGGCTGACCGAACGTGGCCGCCTATTCCTCGCCACGCCGAACGCGCACGCCGCGTCGCGACAGATCGCGGTCAACATGGGTTTGATCGAGCATGCGGCAGCAGTAACGCCGGCCGAAGCCGCGCACGGTCATCGCAAGACCTATTCGCTCGACACACTGCGTGCCGAAGCGCGTGCGGCCAAGCTGCAGATCGTCGACCACGGCGGAATCATCTTCAAGGGCCTCGCCAACTTCCAGATCGATGCAGCGCTCAAGGCTGGCATCATCTCGCGGGCGTATATCGACGGCTGCTATGAACTCGGCCGCGTGTATCCCGACCTGTGTTCGAGCATCTACGTGGTCGCCGAACGCGGCTCGACCGACTGAGGCCGCGGCTCCCGGCTGACGACGGCCGGGTCCCGCCCCACTCGCGCGAGTCCGCGCTCGATCGCCACGCATCGACCGCATCGCGCGCCTGCCCGTTGGCGCCTACCGGCTCGGGCGCTGAATCCGCATCCCCGCGACGAAATAACGTGCAATTGAACATCCGGGTTTGGCTCAATGCGCGAGCCGGCGGCAACGCAAACCGGAATCCCTGGCACATTACCCCCTGATGGCAGAGAATCGCCAGGGCGCGTTGCCGCAGCACGCCGTTTCGTTTTGTGCGATGTGTACCTTGAGCCGCCCGATTCCGACGCGCACACCATCTGCCCGAATCTCAGTACGCAACCCCACGCCCGTCATCCATCGTTTCCGCTAGAATCGTCCGACAAATATCACACGACCGGCGCAGGGTTCGTCGTTTGCCCGCCGGCACTGAGAGAACATGGGACGTCAGACATGGAAGCATGTGAACGAGACGCGACCATTCAGAGGGCATGGTTGCGCCGATATCGGCCCGTCCGTCGCGATGGGCCGTGCATCCGGACACACCCGACTCCGCACGGCGCACGAACCGGATCGCGTCATGCCCGGTAAGGACGCGCTGCTCGCACTGATGATCGGCGTCGTCCTGTTCGTGCTGGCCGGCGTGCTCGCCATCACGGCCGGCCGGGAACCGGGCAATCTGGTCCGCGCGCCGGGCACGGTCGTGCGCATCGTCCAGGACAGCGACGCGATGCACGCGTACCGGCCGATCGTCGCGTACCTCGCGAACGACGGCCAGCGCCGCGAAGTCGCCGGCAATACCGCGTCGACGGTCCCCGCCTACGACATCGGCGAGAACGTCGACGTCCTGCTCGACCCCGCGCACCCCGAGCGCCCCGCGCTAATCGACGATTTCACGCAACGCTGGTTTCCGGCGGCCGTGCCGGCGCTGCTCGCCGTCGCGTCGTTCGCGATCGGCGGCCTGCTGATTGCCCGCGAGCGTCGCCACCGGCAATCGGACCCGGCGCCGCGCCGCGTCGCGCACACGCCGGCACGGCGTCGCTGGGATGTCGCGATCGTGCTGATTCCGATCGCGATCGGCACGGGCTTCCTCGCCGGCGCCGGCGCAGCCGGCCTGCGTCAGTGGCAGATCGTCCATCACTATGCGCGCTCGACCGGCCATGTGGTCGAGATCGCGAAAAACGGGCGGTCGTCACGGTCGCGCACGTCACTGTATTCGGCCGTCGTCGCGTTCACGACCGACAGCGGGCGGCTGATCACGTTCGCGCAGGGCTCGGCGTCGTCGCACCCCGGGCTGCACGAAGGCGACGCGGTCAACGTGCTGTACGACCCCGTCACGCCCGAGCGTGCGCTCGTCGACCGCTTCTGGGATCGCTGGGGCCTGACGGCCATCCTGTTCGCGATCGGTGCGCCGTTCCTGGCGGCCGGGCTGTTCGTCGCCGCGACGCTATGGCCCGACCATCGGCCGCACGGCACTGCTCAATGACGCACGCGCGGCGCGGCCACCGCCGCAGCGCGCGCGTCACCGCTCCCTGAACGCCTCCACCTTCGCGCGGTTCCCGCACGTGCGCATGTCGCACCACCGTCGCCCGACGCCGCGGCCGCGATCGACGAAGAACCACGTACACCGGCCGCACTGCCGCACCCGCGCGAAATCGTCGCTGCGCATCAGATCTTCGAAACCGAGCGCGATCGCATCGACCCAGCGCGACGCGGCCCGCGCATCGGGCCGCCACGCGAAGCGGCCGCCGACCGCATCGAATGCGCTGCGCCCGATCGCGTCGCGGATCGCCACCGCGAGCCGCTCCGCCGCGCGCGCGCCCGCGCTGCCGCCACCTTCAGCCGTCAGATGTGCGATCGCGACGTACGCGTCTTCGCGAAAGCGGCGCAGCGCCGCGAGTTCGTCGGGGCCGTCCTGCCGCGGATGACGTAGCAGCCGCGCCAGATCGTCCGGCGCCGGCAACCCCGCTTTCCCGGCCCACGCGCGCACGGCCGGCCAGTCGACGAGCTTGTCCTCGGCGCGCGTCTTGCCCGTGTCGGCCACCGTGTTGAGGAAGTCGAGCGCCGGATGGCCGCCGACGAAATCGGCCGCGCGCCATTCGTGCCGGGGTCGCACCGGGTCGGATCGAGTAACCATTTATTTTCACCTATTCGGTTTCACATCCGGACAATCCGGCGTAACCTGTTAACAACCAAAACAGGTTAGCACGGAGAAGCCGATGCTCGAACTCCCGAACCGCTTCAATTTCGAAGGCCACCGGATTGCATGGGGCGCGCTCGGCGAAGGGCCGCCGCTCGTGCTGGTGCACGGCACGCCGTTTTCGTCGCAGGTATGGCGCCGGATCGCGCCGTGGCTCGCGCGGCGCCATCGCGTGTATTTCTACGACCTGCTCGGCTACGGGCAGTCCGACATGCCGGACGCGGACGTGTCGCTGGGTCGCCAGAACGCGCTGTTCGGCGCGCTGCTGAATGAATGGAAACTCGCGCGGCCGCGCGTGCTCGCGCACGACTACGGCGGCGCAACCGCACTGCGCGCGCACTTTCTCGACGGCATCGCATATGCGGATCTCACGCTGGTGAACCCGGTCGCGATCGCGCCGCAAGGCTCGCCGTTCGTCCGCCACGTCGCGCAGCACGAAGCCGCGTTCACCGGCCTGCCCGCGTACGCGCATCACGCGCTTCTGTCGGCCTATCTCGGCAATGCGGTCGCGCGCCCGCTGAGCGACGACGCGCTGTCGATCTACCGTGCACCGTGGCTCACGCCGGCCGGCCAGGCCGCGTTCTATCGGCAGATCGCGCAGATGCGCCAGCGCTACATCGAGGAAGCGGAGGCCCGCTACGCGCCGCCGGACTTTCCGGTGCGCATCGTGTGGGGCGAGGACGACGCGTGGATTCCGCTCGAGCAAGGGCAGGCGCTCGCCGATCGCATCGCGAACGGCCAGTTGATCCGGGTGCCGCACGCGGGCCATCTGGTTCAGGAAGATGCGCCCGAAGCGATCGTCGCCGCGGTGCTCGACGCGCACGCGCAACGCTGAGCGCGCCCCCATCGCGCCGCGTCGTCAGAACGCCGGCACGCCTTGCGCGAGCGTTGCGACGAACTTCGCGGTGCGCGGGTCGCGCGGCCGGCCGAACAGGTCGCGCGATGCGCCGGCTTCGACGATGCGGCCATCGGCGAGAAACACCGCATCGTGCGCGATCGACGCGGCGAGGCGCAGGTCATGCGTGGCCATCAGCATCGTCGTGCCTTCACGCGCGAGCTGGCGCAGCACCTCGACCACTTCGACGGACAGCTCCGGATCGAGCGCCGACGTCGGTTCGTCGCACAGCAGCACCTGCGGCGACGGCGCGAGCGCCCGCGCGATCGCCACGCGCTGCTGCTGTCCGCCCGACAGCGTGGCCGGCCATGCGTCGGCCTTGTCCGCGATGCCGACCTTGTCGAGCAGCGCGAGCGCGCGCTCCCGGGCCCGCTCGCGCGGCCAGCGCTGCACGGTCACGAGCCCCTCCATCACGTTCTGCACGACGCTCAGGTGCGGAAACAACTGGAAGTTCTGGAACACCATGCCGGTCTGTTTGCGCACCGCGAACACCGCGTCGCGCGACGGCCGGCGCGCCGGCACGAAATCGATGCGCGCGTCACCGACGACCAGCGCACCCGCCTCCGGCACTTCGAGCAGGTTCACGCAGCGCAGCAGCGTGCTCTTGCCGCTGCCGGACGGCCCGATCAGCGCGGTCACGCTGCCCGGCTGCAACGCGAGGTCGATTCCGCTCAGCACGCGATGCGCGCCGAACGACTTGTCGATGCGTTCGAGGCGGATCATCGCAACTCCGCGTGGAACAGCGCGTGCCGGCCGAAGTGGGTTTCGAGGCGACGTTGCAGCGTGGACAGCACCGAGCTGAACAGCAGATAGATCAGCGCGGCTTCGGTATAGAGAATCAGCGGCTCGTAGGTCACGGCCGCGATGCGTTGCGCGGCCTGGAAGATCTCGGGCACCGTCAGCACGGCCGCGAGCGACGTGTCCTTCACGAGCGAGATGAACGAGTTCGACAGCGCGGGCAGCGCGACGCGCGCGGCCTGCGGCAGGATCGCGCGGCGCAGCGCCTGCGCGCGCGTCATCGACATCGAGTACGCGGCCTCCCACTGCCCCTTCGGCATCGATTCGATCACGCCGCGAATCACTTCCGCGTTGTACGCGCCGACGTTCAGCGAGAAACCGATCACGGCGGCCGTCAGCGGATCGAGCACGATGCCGACGTTCGGCAATCCATAGAAGATCACGAACAACTGCACGAGCAGCGGCGAGCCGCGGAACAGCCAGATGTAGAACCGCACGACGGCCTGCGCCCAGCGCGGCCCGAACAGCCGCGTGAGCGCCGCGCCGAACGCAAGCAATAAACCGATCGCGAACGACGCGAGCGTGAGCGGAACCGTGAACACGAGCCCTGCAACGAGCAGGGGCCGCAGCGATTCCGCCATCAGGTGCAGCCAGGCCGGCATCGTTCAGCCTCGCGTCACGGCTGCGACACGTCGCGGCCGAAGTACTTCTGCGAGATCTTCGCGTAGGTGCCGTCCGCCTTGATGTTCGCGAGCGCCTTGTCGATCGCGGCCACCAGCGCCGGGCTGCCCTTGCGCAGCAGCACGCCGGACGCGTCGCCCGCGCCGGTCTGGTCGGTCGCCGCGATCTTCAGTTTCGCGTCGGGCTTGTGCTTGCGGAAATCGAGGTACGACAGCGAATCGTTGATCGTCGCATCGACGCGCCCCGACGTCAGCAGGTCGATCGATTCGTTGAAGCCCTGCACCGGCACCACGTCGGCGCCATGCGCGGCCGCGAGCTTGCCGAAATTGCTGGTCAGCGTGTTCGCGGATTTCTTGCCCTTCAGGTCGTCGAACGAGCGGATCGTCGTGTTGTCCGCGCGCACGATCAGCACCGCGTGCGACGTGATGTACGGCGTCGAGAAATCGTATTTCGCCTTGCGCGCATCGGTGATCGACACTTCGTTGACGACCGCGTCGTAGCGGTTCACGTCGAGGCCCGCGATCAGCCCGTCCCATTTGCCTTCGACGAACTGCGGCTTCACGCCGAGGCGCTGCGCGATCGCGGTCGCGATGTCGACGTCGAAGCCGGTCAGCTTGCCCGTCTCGTCGTGGTACGTGAACGGCGCGTAGGTGCCTTCGGTGCCGACGCGGAACACGCCGGCCGACTTGATCTGCGACAGGTCGTCGGCAGCCAGCGCACTGGTGGCCGCGGTGGCCTGCAGCAGCGCGACGACCAGGAGGGAGCGGAGGAATTTCATGGTGCGGACCCCGAATGATTGGAGAGAATCATCCCGCCGGCATGCGTGCGCCGTTCGAGAGGTCCGCGAATTCTACCGACGCGTCGAGGCGCGGCAAAAACGCAAATCGGCTAACGATATGAGCCGATCGAATAACGCCCGCACCGGCCGCCAGGCCGGCGCGGGATCTTACACACCGCTTACCAGGGCAGCGAATACGTCTTCGTATTCGTGAAGCTCTTCATCGCCTCCTGCACGCCCTCCTTGTAGCCGAGCCCCGAATCCTTCACGCCGCCGAACGGCGTCAGTTCGAGCCGATAGCC
>NZ_QKZF01000059.1:0-7485 GCF_003253915.1 Burkholderia sp. 28_3 | reverse complement strand
GGTCCGCCAGTCTCGCCGCAACCAGCCTATGCCCGAACCGGCGTAGAGCCCTGCTCCGAAGCCGCGAACATGCGTTGACAGTCGGTACGAGATCACTGGACCGGGTCGTATGGCTCGATCCCCGCCGAGATCGACGCCGATCGCCATCCTTCCGTCAGCGCGCTGCTGGACGACGCGATGCGCCGCTTCGCCGACCGTCCGGCGCTCCATGCGTTCGGCCGCACGCTCACCTATGCCGACGTCGAGCGCCTGTCGACCGCGCTGGCCGCGTATCTGCAGCAGGTCGTCGGCGTGCGCAAGGGCGATCGCGTGGCGGTGATGCTGCCCAACGTGCTCGCGTTCCCGGTCGTGTTCGTCGCGGTCGCGAGGATCGGCGCGATCCAGGTCAACGTGAATCCGCACTACACCGCGCGCGAGCTCGAGCATCAGCTCAACGACGCGGGAGTCGAGGTGGCGATCGTCTGCGGCGGGTCGATGGGCACGTTCGCGGACGTGGTCGGCGGCACGCGCGTGCGCACCGTGCTGAGCGTGGGGCGCGAGGATCTCGGCGTCGTCGATGCGCCGGCCGGCACCTGCGACGCGCTGCCGCCCGGTTCGACCGCGCTCGCGCAGGCGATCGCCGCCGGCGAATCGCTCGCATGCGAGCCGGTGGCGCTGAGCGGCGCGGACCTGTTGCTGCTGCAATACACGGGCGGCACGACCGGCCTGTCGAAGGGCGCGGCGCTGTCGCATCGCAACCTCGTCGCGAACATCGCGCAGTTCGCGGCGATCGTGCCGGATGCGCGCCGGCCGGGCGAGGAGGTCGTCGTCACGGCGATCCCGCTGTATCACATCTTCGCGCTGACGGTGAACTTCCTGTCCTACTTCGCGATCGGCGCGCAGAACTGGCTCGTCGCGAACCCGCGCGACATGGACGGGTTCATCGACGTGCTGAAGGCCGCGCGGCCGACGGTGTTCGTCGGTGTGAACACGCTGTACGCGGGGCTCGCCGGCCATCCGCGCCTGAAGGAGGTCGACTGGTCGCGGCTGAAGCTGTCGGCCGGCGGCGGGGCGGCGGTGATCGACGTGATCTCGTCGCGCTGGAAGGCGGTGACGGGCAATTTCATTCGCGAAGGCTACGGGCTGTCGGAAACGTCGCCGGTCGTGTCGTTCAACCCGCAGTCGATCGACCGGTTCACGGGCACCACGGGCCTGCCGCTGCCGTCGACCGACGTGAAGCTGCTCGACGACCAGGATCGCGAGGTGGCGATCGGCGAGGCGGGCGAGATCTGCGTGAAGGGGCCGCAGGTGATGAGCGGCTACTGGCAGAAGCCGGACGCGAACGCGGCCGCGTTCACCGCGGACGGCTATTTCCGTACCGGCGACGTCGGCGTGTTCGACGCGGCCGGCTTCCTGCGGATCGTCGACCGCAAGAAGGACATGATCATCGTGTCCGGTTTCAACGTGTACCCGAACGAGGTGGAAGCGGTCGCGACCGCGCTGCCGGGCGTCGCCGAATGCGCGTGCATCGGCGTGCCGGATCCGCGCACGGGCGAGGCCGTCAAGCTGTTCGTGGTGCTCGCGGCGGACGCCGACGTGACGGAGGCGCAACTCGTCGCGCATTGCCGCGCGAGCCTGGCCGCGTACAAGGTGCCGAAGCTCGTCCGTTTCGTCGAGCGGCTGCCGAAGTCGACGGTCGGCAAGATCCTGCGCCGGGAACTCAGCCGCACCGACTGATGGGCACGACGCGCCGCGCGGCCGCGGCGGCGCGGCCCGGTGCGCCGGCCACGCCGAAGGGGGCGCGCGGGCCGCTCAAGTACAATGCGGTCGGTTCGATCGACGGGGACGCGATGACCGGCTCAGATTCACTTTCCGCCCGGCCCGGGCGTGCGCTGCCGTCGCCGAGCGCGACGGTGCCGATCTCGCTCGTCAACGGCTTTCTCGCGAGCGCGGGCGTGCAGCGCGACGTGGTCGAGCGCTACCTGCGCGGCGCCGGCATTCCGATCGAGCTGCTCGGCGAGCCGCACGCGCGCGTGACGGAGGAGCAGTTCTCGACGCTGTACCGCACGCTCGCGATCGACCTCGACGACGAGATGCCCGGCATCTTCTCGCGCCCGTTGCGCGGCGGCACGCTGAAGTACCTGTGCCTGAGCCTGCTCGACGCGCGCAATCTCGAAACGGCGCTGCACCGTTTCGGCCAATTTTTCCATATCCTGCTCGACGACTTCTTCGTCGAATCGAAGCGCGACGATCTCGTCGCGCAGGTGCTGCTGCGTCCGAACGACGCCATCGGGCCGATCGGCGCGCTCGGCCAGGAGCTGATGCTCAAGCTCGTGCACGGCGTGTGCTCGTGGCTGATCGGGCAGAAGATTCCGCTGCTGCAGATCGAGTTCGCGTGCCCGCGGCCGCGCCATGCGGTCGATCACCTGTACTTCTTCACCGGCGCCGTGCAGTTCGACTGCGAGCGCACGCTGATGCGCTTCAGCGCCGACTACCTCGACGCGCCGATCCGGCAGAGCAAGCGCAACCTGCGCAAGTTCCTCGCGCGCGCGCCCGGCGACTGGATCTTCGAATCGTTCAGCGAACAGCTCGTGTGCCATCGCGTGCGGCAATACCTGTCGGCGGCGCTGCCGGATCTGCCCGTGATCGACCAGGCGGCCGAGCATCTGCATTGTTCGGTGCGGACGCTGAGCCGTCACCTGGCGGCGGAAGGGACGACGTTCCAGGTGCTGAAGGACGAACTGCGGCGCGATATCGCGATCCAGCGGCTGACCGATACGCCCGACACGATCGCGGCGATCGGCGCCGATATCGGCTTCGACGATCCGAGCGCGTTTCATCGCGCGTTCCGGCACTGGACCGGGAGTACGCCGGGGACGTATCGGCGGCGGGCGTGACGCGGGCGCGACGCTGAGTGGCGCGGATGCGCGGGTTCGCGGATTGAATCCCATAACCGGCTCCTTTTGCGGTTTCCACGGCCGGTTTTTGGCGGACATTCCCATAACCGGCGACCTTCACAGCTCGGGCCGTGCAGGCGCGCACCCGGCCGATCGTTTCCTTCGGCGTGCGTCGCCGCAATTGGCGATCTGGATTTCCGATCGACGGACACATTCCGCTCAATTCCCGGCAAACAGCCGCGCGGCCGCGCGATCGGACGCGATCACCGCGTCGGTCGCCCACACGCGCATGTCTTCCGCATATCGCGTCAGCGCGTGCCGGATATCGCCACCGTTGGCGGTCTGCCCGGCCAGCCGCGCCGCCAGCGCGGCGGCATCCCTGAGCGCCGTATTGGCGCCCGCGCCGCCGGCGGGACTCATTGCATGGATCGCGTCGCCCAGTAGCGTCACCGGGCCGGCCGGCAGCGCTACGTCGGGGCGTCCGCGACGCACGGGCAGCGCGGTGACGGCGTCGGACGGTGTGTCGAGCAGCAGGCGGCGCAGCACCGGGTGCCAGTCCCGCACGACATGCCGGAGCGCGGCCGGGATTCGCGCCGCGAGCGCAGCCGTCGGGTCGGCGTCATCCAGCCCGAAGCGGCTCGACGGTCCGATCGCGGCCCAGTAGAAATAGTCGTCCGGCGGCGTGAACCGGCTGCACGGCAGCGCATGGGCCGCGAGCGCCCGCAGGTCGGTGCGGAACCGCATGTCCTCGAGGACCGCCGCGCACCCGTCGGCCACGATCACCGTGGTGGCGGCGCGCAACCCGGCGGCTTCGGGGAACGCGGGATCGTCGGTCGGCAGCCGGGTCCTGCCGTAGACGCACAGGGCGCCGCTCCTGACCGGCGCGGCCGCCGGAACGAGCTGCGCGCGGAGGGTCGAATGGATGCCGTCCGCGCCGACCAGCACGTCGCACGTGACGGACCCGGACGTGCCGCTCGCGAACGTCACGTGTGCGCGGCCGTCGGGCAGTACTCGATAGCGGTCGACCGCATGGCCGACATGCACGCGATCCTCGATGCCGGCCATCAGGATTTCCCGCAGGGTCAGCCGGTTCACGCTCAGGTCCGCCGTGTCCGGTGCGGTGTGCCAGCCGGCGGGTGCATGTCCGTGGGCCGGCGTGAGCCGGGGCGTCGCGAGCCGCACGGCGCCGGTGCCCTGCGACGCCGATGCCCGGAACAATGCCGCCGGCCCGGCCGGCAGGCAGGCCGCCAGCGCGCGCTGGCCGGTCGCGTCGATCCGGATGCGGTAGCCCTGCCTCCGGCTGTCGATGGCCGCGTCGCGCTCGTAGACATCGAACGCGATGCCGGCCTGTTTCAAGGCCTGGGCGAGGGCCAGGCCGCCGAGACCTGCACCGACGATGGCCACGTGAATGTCGTGCATGGAACGCTCTCCGTTAGCCGCGCGGGGTGCGCGGTCCGGCATGCATTGTTCCGTGCGTCACGGGTGGGCGGATAACGGCATCTGGCCGTTCAATGCCGTAGACTGGCCAATATGGATAACCGTACCGCTGCCGACCTGGCGCCTCCCGACTACAGCGAATGGCTGGACGGCCCCGCGCTGATCGCGCTGCGTGGCAATGACGATCCGGCCAGCGCGTATCGGCTCGGCACACGCGACTATGACTGGCACGCGCATGCGCGCGGTCAGGTGCTGTGTGTCGAGGCGGGGTTGATCCACGTTCATACGCCGCGCGGTGCGTGGCTGCTGCCGCCGCATCGTGCGGGCTGGGTGCCGCCCGGCATGCCGCACAAGGTGCGGGTGAGCGGCGCGCCCGGTGGCTGGGTGCTGCTGGCCGCGCCGCCGTTCTGCGCGGGCCTGCCGGACGAACCGTGCGTGATCGGCATCAGCGCGGTGCTGCGTTCGCTCGCGCATCGTGCGATCGAATGGGACAAGCACGCGCCGCTGGCGCCGGAGCACGCGAGGATGGCTGCGGTCATCCACGACGAAATCCGTCGCACGCCGCGCGAGGCGTTGCACGTGCCGATGCCCGCCGATCCGCGGCTCGCGCGGGTGGCACGGGCGCTTCTCGACGATCCCGGCAGCCGGCGCACGCTCGATGCGTGGGCGGCGTTCGGTGCGATGTCGCCGCGCACGTTGCGGCGGCTCATGTCGGCCGAAACCGGGTTGAGCTTCGCGCAATGGCGCCAGCAGGCCCGGCTCGCGCGCGGCCTCGACCTGCTCGCCCGCGGCTGTCCGGTGGCCGAGGTGTCGGACCTGCTGGGTTACGCATCGCCCAGCAACTTCATCGCGATGTTCCGAAAGGCGCTCGGCGATTCGCCCGCGCACTATTTCGCCACCCGGCCGGAACGGCAGCCGGACGGGCGCTGACGCCCGCCAGACGGGCTTTCGCGGCCAGATGCGACGGCCGCCGCCGGCGCGCGACGTGGCCGGTTTTGTCACCATGTGGGCCGGATATGACAATCGGAATCGGGAGTCCCGGCGTTAGGATGGCCCATCACGTCGCGGCGCTGGCCGGTTTTGCCGTACCGGGCCCGCGTCGCGCCCTATTCACCGCCTGATTGGAACATCGACCATGAGCTATAACGCCCCCGTCAAGGACATGCTGTTCGTGCTGAAGGAACTCGCGGGCATCGACGCCGTCGCGCAGTTGCCGGGCTTCGAGGATGCGGGTTACGACACGGCGCAGGCCGTGCTCGACGAGTCCGCGAAATTCTGCGGCGAGGTGCTGGCGCCGCTGAACGTCGAAGGCGACCGCAATCCGAGCAGCTGGAAGGACGGTGTCGTGACCGCGACGCCGGGCTTCGGCGCAGCGTTCCGCCAGTTCGTCGAGGGCGGCTGGCAGGGGCTGCAGCATCCGGCCGAGTACGACGGCCAGGGGCTGCCGAAGCTGATCGCGACGCCGTGCATCGAGATGCTGAACGCGTCGAACCTGTCGTTCGCGCTGTGTCCGCTGCTCACCGACGGCGCGATCGAGGCGCTGCTGACGGCCGGCACCGACGAGCAGAAGCAGCGCTACGTGCCGAAGCTGATCTCGGGCGAATGGACCGGCACGATGAACCTGACCGAGCCGCAGGCGGGCTCCGACCTCGCGCTGGTGCGCTCGCGCGCCGAGCCGCAGGGCGACGGCACCTACAAGGTGTTCGGCACCAAGATCTTCATCACGTGGGGCGAGCACGACATGGCGGACAACATCGTCCACCTGGTGCTCGCGCGCACGCCGAACGCGCCGGAAGGCGTGAAGGGCATCTCGCTGTTCATCGTGCCGAAGTTCATGGTCAACGACGACGGCTCGCTCGGTGCGCGCAACGACGTGCACTGCGTGTCGATCGAGCACAAGCTCGGGATCAAGGCGAGCCCGACGGCGGTGCTGCAGTATGGCGATCACGGCGGCGCGATCGGCTATCTGGTGGGCGAGGAGAACCGCGGCCTCGAATACATGTTCATCATGATGAACGCGGCGCGCTTCGGGGTCGGGATGCAGGGGATCGGCGTGGCCGACCGCGCGTACCAGAAGGCGGCCGAATTCGCGAAGGAACGCGTGCAGAGCCGCCCGGTGGACGGCTCGGCCAGGCAGTCGGTGACGATCATCCATCACCCGGACGTGCGCCGGATGCTGGGCACGATGCGTGCGCTGACCGAAGGCGCGCGGGCGCTGGCCTACGTGGCTGCCGCGCACAGCGACATTGCCCACCGCCATTCGGACGAGGCGACGCGCGCGCGTCATCAGGCAATCTACGAGTATCTGGTGCCGGTCGTGAAGGGCTGGAGCACGGAGATGGTGAACGACGTCGCGAGCCTGGGCGTGCAGGTGCACGGCGGGATGGGTTTCATCGAGGAGACGGGCGCGGCGCAGTACTACCGCGATGCGCGGATCCTGGCGATCTACGAAGGGACGACGGCGATCCAGGCGAACGACCTGGTGGGCCGCAAGACGCTGCGCGACGGCGGCGCGGTGGCGAAGGCGCTGCTCGCGGAAATCGGCGACACGGTGACGGCGCTCGGCAAGCTGGACGGTGCGGCGGCCGCGTCGATGAAGGCGCAGCTGGAGAAGGGCGCGCGCTCGCTGGCGGCGGTGGTGGACTACGTGCTCGCGAACGTGAAGCAGGACCCGAACGCGGTGTTCGCGGGCAGCGTGCCGTACCTGAAGCTGGCGGGTGTGGTGCTGTGCGGCTGGCAGATGGCGCGCGCGCTGGTGGCTGCGCACGCGAACCGTGCGAGCGACCCGGCGTTCTTCGACGCGAAGATCGCGATCGCGCAATGCTATGCGGAGCACGTGCTGGTACAGGCGGGTGCGCTCGAAGCGTCGATCGTCGGCGCGAAGGGCAACGAGAGCGTGCTCGCGTTGACGGAAGACCAGTTCTGACCCACTGACGGTCGGGACGCAGCAGGAGACAGGATTTTGACCACACAGGACTTGCTCGCGCAATACGGCCCGCGCGAATCGATGGAATACGACGTCGTGATCGTCGGCGGCGGCCCCGCCGGGCTGTCGGCGGCGATCCGGCTCAAGCAGCTGGCCGCCGAGAAAGGCGCCGAGATCGGCGTGTGCGTGCTCGAGAAGGGTTCCGAGATCGGCGCGCACATCCTGTCGGGCGCGGTGATGGACCCG
>NZ_QKZF01000058.1:0-7519 GCF_003253915.1 Burkholderia sp. 28_3 | reverse complement strand
CCGCCAGTCTCGCCGCAACCAGCCTATGCCCGAACCGGCGTAGAGCCCTGCTCCGAAGCCGCGAACATGCGTTGACAGTCGGTACGAGATCATCTTGCCGTCGCGCTTGGATATCGTGCAACGCAGGCCGGATTTCGCACCCGCTTCATTACTGCCGCCGATCTGCTGATGCAATTGACGACAGCGTTGCGGCGTAACCAGCTGGAGGAAACTATCAAGCGGATCACGAAGCCATACAGGCTTCTGATCATTGACGAGATGGGGTATCTGCCCATGGACCGGGAGCAGGCGAACCTGCTCTTCCAGGTGGTCGCCAAACGGTACGAAACCGGAAGTCTCATCCTGACCAGCAATCTTCCGTTCGGCCAGTGGGACCAGACCTTCGCTGACGATGCAACGCTCACGGCGGCGCTCCTCGACCGGCTGCTTCATCACGCACACGTCGTGCCGATCTCCGGCGACTCGTACAGGCTGAAGGAAAAACGTCAGGCCGGCATGATCAACCGCATCCCACCACCGCACCTGAACGACGCGGACGATGTCAAACGCAAACGCAACTCGAAGGAGGCAGCACTCAGCTAATAACCGTATGCGCAGGTGTATCAAATTCAAATTGCGTTTGCGTCCGAAGCTGTATCAACTTGAGATTGCGTTTGACAATCTCGCGGCCGCGGCTCTGATGCGACTGCAAATCGGAAGTGACTTGTAGCACCCCACATGGTCAAAGGAGGCGGCGATGAGCAAAGGAACAGGCGGCAACCAAGGTGGCGCGCGCGGTAACTCGAGCGGCCCATCGAAAGGCTCGTCCGGTGGGGCAAAATCGGCCGGAAGCGGCGGCCGGTCGGGCGGTGCTTCGTCCGGTGGTAATTGGCCGAGTACGACCGGAAACCCATCCGGCGGTGGGCGCGGGAACGCCGCACCTCGCGGAAGTCGATAAAGCCTGCGCCAGGGCACGGACCAGCGACTTCGGAGAAGCTCCTGCTCTCGATGCTCAAGATTGCGGAGAGTGAGGCAAACTCCGTCGAGTTAGGATGCGGCCAAGTTCAGACGTGTTGCGGCTGGATGGGGTTGATGCTTTTGTGATGGGCCGCCGCAGTCACCTCTGAAGGCGGCTCGTCGGCGGTTGCAGTGAACGACACCTTTACCCAATTGCCTGAGTCTTCTCTGCATGGGCAGCATCTCCGTCGACATCGTCCGCATTTTGGAGCTTGCTAGGGTAACTCCCTTTGTAGCCAAGTTTTCGGGAAATTTCTTCTCCCGCATGTTTGACCAAATCGCACAGGCCAGACTCAAGGGGGCGCAGACGGTATGTAGGACCTGTGACACTCACGCCGGCGAGCATGTGACCCGCCTGATTCCAGATTGGAGCCGATATTCCGCTCATGCCTTCGAACATGCTCTCGTGCGAAATTGAGACACCAGCGTCCCGAATCCGGCTCAGTTCATCCATCAGCTCAGGAACGGTTGAAATGGTCTGTGGCGTAAAGACCTCGAGTGGTTTTCGCTGCAGATACCTTTCTGTCCACTGCGCTGGCTGGTAAGCCAACAGAAGCTTGCCGATAGAACTGGAATGCAGCGGGCGACGCAGGCCGACAGAAAGCGAGAATCTGACCGCCTTACGTGTTTCGATAATTTCGATGGTCTCGGCCAACTCTTCGTCCTGAGCGAGGATGCCCAATTGAACGGTTTCTCCCGTTTCGGCGAACAGGGCCTGTAGCGACGGTCGAGCCGACGGAAGAAAGCGTTCTTTCGCCAGGATTGCCGTAGCAATCGCATACGTTTCGCTTCCCAGCCTGTACGCGCCCGACACATTGACAACATAGTTTGCCGCTTCCAGGGAACGCAACAGGGTGAGCAAGCTTGTTTTCGGTAGATGCGTCAGAGCGGCAAGCCTGGAGAGCGACAGGCCGTTCGCACTGGTCGCAAGCTCATAGATGATTTGCAGCACCCGAGCCGGCGAGCGCGTCGTCTCATATTGCTTCCGCGAGGAGGTGGTCTCAACGTCGACCGGTTCGTCCATTGTCATGTCCTGGCGTGCTTGGGAAAACGTGATAGTAACGCGGCGAGTAACTATCAAATGGTAGTCGTTGACGAGTGGCGTGAAGACTAGGCCCTGAGGTGGCGACGCGCCGTGGGCCTTACTCCGGCCTCCTGCGGTCACTAGCATCGAAAGTAAAGCTCGGCAGGGTTGTCTACCAATATTCGCTGAATCGTGGCTGAATCCTGTGCCCACGTCGCCAATCGGTCTAGCAGCTTCCCGTCGTCGGGCACATCTTCTTCATACGAGACGTGCGGCCAATCGCTCCCCCAAAGGACGCGTTCAGGATTCGCATCGACCAGTTGCCGCGCCCGTGCGTTGTCCGGAGAAAAGCGCCATGCGGATAGCTTTACCCAGGCTTTGCCGCTAGCGAGCAGGTCCAGCAACGTCCGGAACCCCCGCGAACTGATGGGACTTTCCTTATAGACGTGTGCCATATGGTCGAAGACGACAGGCACCGGCAAGCGATGCAACTGCTCTGCCAGTTCTTCCACGTCATCAGAATCGACGAAGAGCTGCAGGTGCCAGCCGAAATCGCGGATACGCGATGCCATCTCCGCAATCTGCTCGGTGCTCGTCCCACCGGCAACCACGCGCTGCAGCCTGACGCCCCGTGCACCTCGGGCATGCATATCGGCGAGGGTTGCCTCATCGACATCCGGTTCTACCACGACAACCGCACGTGCATGCTCGCCCATGCGCTCGGTCGAGTCCAAGGTGCACGCGTTGTCCTTCGCAAAGAAGCTCGGTTGAACAATCACGTTGCGCTCGATGCCCGTCGCCCGCTTCATTTCCAGATAGTCGGCGAATGTCGACTCCGGCGGTTCGAGTGAGCGCGTCTCGCGCAATGGATATCTGTCGAACGGCCCGACGATATGCATGTGTGAGTCGCACGCACCTGCCGGAATGGGGAAACCGGGACGCGACGTGTCTCTGCGTGCACCCAGTGGATTCGCCCGGGGAGGCGTTCGGTTGGCTGTCATTTTTCAGTCCCTTCGCGGTCAGGCCGACCACAGTCGAGCCTGCATTGATGGTGTGCGGATGCTGAACGGTCGTCTCCTTTTTCAGCAGGTACAGCAGTCTGCTGGCCCGACTCAATGCTAGTCGTTCCGAATTTACACGTCAAATCCGATATGAGAACAAAACTGCTTGACTTCGTCGCGACTCCGGCCTTTAATGTTCCGAAAGCAGAACGATAAAATATTTTCGGAACAAATCTAGGAGGCAACCATGGCTGGAAGCACCGTGCGCATCGGCGCCGGAGCGGGCTTCGCTGGCGACCGTATTGACCCGGCGCGCGACCTGGCAGAGCGAGGCAATCTCGACTTTCTCGTCTTCGAGTGTCTGGCAGAACGGACGCTTGCTTATGGACATCTCGCAAGGTCCCAAGACCCAAATAAGGGCTACAACCCGCGCCTCGAAAAGCGCCTCGCTGCTGTTCTGCAGGCGTGTGTTCGGGGTGGCACGACTATCGTCACGAATATGGGTGTCGCGAACCCGCGTGCCGCGGGCGCTCTCGCAGTGGACCTCGCGCGCCGCATGGGATTGAAAATCCGCGTGGCAATCGTCGAAGGCGATGACGTCACCAGTCAGATTTCGGACCAAACCTTCCTTCCCGAAATCGGTAAAACGGTCGGAGAAGCGGGACTGCGAATGGTTGGGGCGAATGCGTATCTCGGCGCGGAAGCCATCATCCCGGCGCTCGATACAGAACCACACATCGTCATCACCGGACGGGTGGCCGACCCTTCGCTTTTCCTTGCGCCAATCGCGCACCGCAATGGCTGGAAACTCGACGACTGGATGACACTCGGTGCAGGCACGGTGGTCGGGCATCTGCTCGAATGCACATCGCAGGTAACGGGTGGATATTTCGCTGACCCGCCATACAAGGAAGTGCCCAACCTTGCCTATGTCGGCTTTCCGTTGGCGGAAGTACAGCCTGACGGGAGTTGCATCATCACGAAGCTCGACGGCACGGGAGGGTTTGTCAACGAACTCACAGTGAAGGAGCAGTTGCTCTACGAAGTACACGACCCTCGTGCTTACCTCACCCCGGACGTCACAGCTGATTTCACGAACGTGCAAATCGAAGTGGCGGGCAAAGACCGGGTGGCTGTTCGCGGTGGCATCGGGCGCGAACGTCCTGCTCAACTGAAGACAATTGTCGGCTTCGACGGTGGCTTTCTGGCTGAGGCTGGCATCAGCTACGCCGGTCCCGGCGCAGAGAACCGTGCCCGACTGGCGGCCTCCATTATCGAAGAGCGCATGCGCAATCTCCATGGGTGCGCGGACAAGATTCGTCTGGACCTGATTGGTATCAACTCGCTGCATGCGACCGCCATTCAGCGTGAGGCCATCACTCAGGATGTTCGGGTGCGCGCTGCGATGCGCACGACGGACCGCGAGATGGCTGAAACCTTGTTATCGGAAGTCGAAAGTCTGTGGGTGTCAGGTCCGGCTGGTGGCGGAGGCTATCGCGGCAACATCGACTCCTCGGTGAAAACCCACGCTGTTTTTGTCAATCGCGACGCGATTGAGACCAAAGTTGAGGTCTTGCAGTCATGAAGAAAACTGTTCCGCTCAGAGAAGTCGCGTCGGCTCGTACCGGTGACAAGGGAAATGTGTCGTGCATCTCGGTCTGGCCTTATGACCCGAAGCATTACGACGACATCAAGGCCTCGCTAACCGCAGAACGGGTATCGGCCGCCTACCCGGACCTGTTCCGAGGGGAGGTCAAACGATACGAGATACCTGCGCTTCACGGATTCAACTTTGTGATTCGCGACGCGCTGGAGGGCGGTGTAAACGCCTCGTTGAATCTTGATTTTCACGGTAAATCGTTCAGCTTCCTGCTACTTGCCTTGACCGTAGAAGTCACAGCAGACTAGCTCAGTCGAGCTTCCTAAAACAAATTCAGGAGACAAACATGTCGGATTCGGTTTATGCCGCTCCGAGGCTCGACAGGCTGCCATTGAGTGGTTTTCACTGGCGTCTGTTCCTCCTCATCGGCGGCGGTCTTTTCCTCGATGCCTTCGACGTTTATCTGGGCGGCGTAGTCACCGGCTCGCTTCTCAAGACTGGCTGGTCCACGCTTGAGATGAACGCATGGTTCACCACGATGACGTTCGCGGGGCTTACGGTGGGCGCCTGGAGTGCGGGTGAGCTTGGCGACCGGTTTGGGCGCAGGTTTTCCTATCAGGTGAATCTAATCATCTTCGGTGGCGCGTCGCTTGCTGCGACGCTCGCGCCGAACATGTACTGGCTCATCGCGCTGCGATTCATCATGGGCATCGGGATGGGGGCAGAGATTGTTATCTCGTACGGCATGTTGTCGGAGTTCGTACCGCCCCGTTATAGAGGCCGACTCCTGGCTGCCTTGTCCCTGTTCGCGAACTCCGCAGTTCTTATTGCTTCGTTGACCAGTCTGTGGATTATTCCGAACTTCGGGTGGCGTTACATGTTCGCCATCGTCGGGGTCGCGGCAATCGTCATCTGGCTGCTGCGAAAGAAGATGCCAGAGTCGCCGAGATGGCTTGTCAGTCAGGGCAGATATGCCGAAGCCGAAGCGGTGCTGCAGTCGATTGAGGCAGACATCTCACGCAATCATGAGCTCGACGACTTCGTGCGGGAGCAGCCGGTAAAGCCACAGCACGTTCCCATCGGTGTCCTCTTCAGGTCACCTGTCGTGTGGCGGACGCTGGTCGGCTCGCTGATTATGGTCACTATCGGCTACAGCGTTTATGGTCTGATTAACTGGCTCCCATCCTTCTTCGTGCGTCAGGGTTTCGACATCGTCAAGTCGTTGTCGTACAGCACCGTGATGTCGTTGGGCGCGCCGGCGGGAACAATCATCGGCATTTTCCTCGCCGACCGCGTGGGCCGTCGGCCCGCAATTATCGGTGCCGCACTGGTGACAGCGGCGATGGGCTTGTTCTATCAGCACGCTGCTTCGAACACGATGCTCCTGGTAGCCGGGCTCTGTCTTATTTGCGGCATCTACGTCCTCGTCGCGGTAGGGCAAGGCGCTTATGTTCCGGAACTCTTCGCAACGTCTTATCGCCTCAGAGGTAGTGGCGTATGCGGCACGGCTGGGCGGGCGGCCAGCGCACTTTGCCAGTTCTTCGTCCTGTGGCTCTTCACCATGGGCGGCGTCAACATGGTAGTCGCGTCGGTCGTTGCCATTCAAGTACTGCTTGCCGTTGCAGTTTGGGCGCTTCGCATCGAGACAAGCGGCGTGGGTCTCGACCATATGCCCGACGATTTGGAACATACCGCCGGTCAGCCGAGGATTGCCGACATTGGTCACTGAAGTCTCCCGCAACGTCGCACCACCCTGACGCTGCGTCTTGCGAGACGCAGCGTCCCTGAAAACACCGGAATCTTATCTCTCAATAAGATATTCAACGCTTCACATCAATTAGTACAACGATATTAAATTGGAGACTTTTCGTGAAAATATATTCAAATAAAGCGCATGCTCAGTCCGAGCGTTCACTTACATCGGGGTACCGGCGTAGAGGTATCGGAAAACTAGCAGGATTGTCGATGGTCGGCATTGTCGGCTTGCATGCGCATGCCGCGTGGAGTCAGTCAGCCGTAACTCTGTACGGGGTCATCGACGAGGCAATCCGCTACGACAACCATCAGACACGCGACGGCGGCCATAACATCACCATGGGTACGGGCGGCGCGCTCCTTGGAAGCAGGTGGGGGCTGCGTGGTACCGAAGATTTGGGCGGCGGCAGCAAAGCGATATTTGTGCTGGAATCTGGTTTCGTTGCGAACACGGGCGCACTTGCGTTCTCGACGCCGGGAGGGCAGCAGCGTCTGTTCGGACGACAAGCATTCGTCGGGTTTTCACACCAAGGATTGGGCACGGTAACTTTCGGTCGGCAATACGCCCTCGCCTATCTGATGGGGTCCGCGCATGACGTATTTGGGTTCGCCAATTACGCAGCAACGTGGGGATTTCAATCTGCCGGCCTAGTGGGCGGTGCGCGTCTCGATAACACTGTTCAATACACATCCGACAAGCTTTTTGGGTTCACGGTAAGTGGCGCCTACACGTTTGGCGGTGTAGCGGGCGATATACATCGCTATTCCTCGCCGGCCGTCAGTTTGAGCTACGACGTTGGTCCTTTGAACATTGGCGCGGTGTATCAGCAGGTCAACAACATTGGCGGAGCAACGCCAGCTAGCACGCAGTACGGCAATACCTATTTCGGCATCGCCATTCCGGACAGCTCTCAAAAGATTGCGATGGTGGGTGCGACCTATGCGCTTGCCCAAGCCAAAATCTACGCGCAATACATCTTCAGTCACGTCTATCCGGCTGATTATCGCAATGACTCGTTCTCGGTAGGCGCATCCTATCTGTTCACGCGGACCTATCCGTCATTTTGTGGGCGGGGCATATCATGAGGTGTAAAAGCCATGGATATGCCGATGAAGAAGAAAAGACAAACCGTAGCGCGTCAG
>NZ_QKZF01000057.1:0-8539 GCF_003253915.1 Burkholderia sp. 28_3 | reverse complement strand
GCCTGAACCACTCGACGCCGAAAACGTTCGTCGTACTTCGTCATGAAAAACACCCCAAAGGTTGGATCTAGTCCAACTTTTGGGGTGCAGCTCAGGCCGGGCCGTTTTTTTATCGGCGCGCGGCCCCCTGCCCATTGCCGGCGCGCCATGCTTAAATAGCAGGGCGCCCGACAGCCGGTCGCCGCGATGGTCGTACCGGCCGGCATGGGCCAGCATGTCCGATCGACACCGTGACGACAGACGATACAAAAACACCGTTCCGGCGAGCCCGGCGCGGTCCGATAACATTCCGAGGCATCACGTCATGACCCTCCTGTTCCGCCTTCTCGCGCTCGCCTGCGCGCTCTGGCTGGCTGCCTGCGCGGCGCCGCCCCCGCCGTCCGCCAGTACCGCCGCGCCCAGCGCCGCGCCGGACGCCAGCGAACGCCGCGGGCTCGGTACCGCGTGGGGCGAGTCGGTGCGATCCGAAACCCGGCAGGTCGAATTCGAACGCGCGGATCCGGCGAAGCCGACGGACCTCGCGTCGGTCTACTACAACGACGTGCTGCCCGGCCATCATCCCGCGTCGCAGGTGCGCCGGCTGCCGACCCGCATCGCGCTCGCGAACGGCGACATCGCGCTGTCGTTTACCGACGAGAAGGGGGCGCCGCTGCGTCTCGCGCGCAGCAACGGCCGCTGGCACATGGCCGGCGTCGAAGGCTCGCGCTACATGATCGTGTTGCGTAACCAGGGGCGCCGCGCGTTCGAGGTCGTGTCGACGGTCGATGGACTCGACGTGCGGTCGGGGCGGCCGGGCAGCTATACGAACGGCGGCTACGTGCTGTATCCGGGCCGCACGCTGACGATCGAGGGTTTCCGCAAGAGCCGCGACGAAGTCGCCGCGTTCCGCTTCGCGGCCGTGCCCGACAGCTATGTCGCGAATTCAAGGTATGGCGATGCCGCGAACGTCGGCGTGATCGGTGTGGCGCTGTTCGCACAGAAGGAGAGCGACGAGGATGCGCTGCGCCGCAACGCGAATCCATTCCCCGGCAACGACAACGGCTATGCGCCGCCGCCCGTTCCGCGCGGCGAGTGAGCGCAAGCCGGGCGCGTGCGTCGCGACGCACGCGGGGCGATCCCGCGTGTGTTCCTGCTCCCCGTTCGGCGCTTTCCCGGCGTCGTTTCGCTGTCACGCGATCGTGCTGCGGCACAATGGCGGTTCGCATCGGTATCGCGTGCTTCCCCGCCGTCCGGACCGACGGAGAACGCATGTCGTTACCCGCTTTCAGGTACCATCGCGACCCGCTTGCAACGGGCAGCGCGATCCGGCTCGGCGCGTGTCGCATCTGCGGCGGCAGGCCCGGCGGCTACCGGGGTGACGCCTGACGGCACGGGCCCGTGCGAGCGGCGTCGCCCCTTCGCCATGAAACAGAGGAACCTTCGTGAAGTTCATCCACGCGGCAGACATTCACCTTGACAGCCCGTTGCACGGCCTGAGCGCGTACCCCGACGCGCCGGCCGCGCAGTTGCGCAACGCGTCGCGCGAGGCGCTGCGGCAACTCGTGGATCGGGCGATCGAGGAGGAAGTCGCGTTCCTCGTGATCGCGGGCGACCTGTACGACGGCGACTGGAAGGATCACAACACGGGCATCTTCTTCGGCCAGCAGATGGGCCGCCTGCGCAAGGCCGGGATCCGTGCGTTCGTCCTCGGCGGCAACCACGATGCCGAAAGCGAGATGACGAAGAAGCTGACGCTGCCCGACAACGTCACGGTGTTCGGCCATCGCAAGCCGGAAACCTTCAGGCTGCCGGAATTCGACGTCGCGCTGCACGGGCAGAGCTTCAAGGACAAGGCCGTCGTCGACAATCTCGCGGTCGGCTATCCGGACCCGGTGCCCGGGTACTACAACATCGGCGTGCTGCACACGGCGCTCGAAGGGTATGCGGCGCACGCGAACTACGCGCCGTGCACGCTGGCCGAACTGCACGCGAAAGGCTACGACTACTGGGCGCTCGGCCACGTGCACGAATTCCAGCAATGGACGGGCCCGTCCACCGTCGTGTTTCCCGGCAACCTGCAAGGGCGCCATATCCGCGAAACCGGCCGGCGCGGCGCGGTGCTCGTGACGGTCGAGCAAGGCAACACGCAGGTCGAGCGACTGTATCTCGACGTGCTGCGCTGGGAAGCCGTGTCGGTCGATGCATCCGATTGCCTGTCGGTGGCCGATCTGTCGCGAAAGATCGGCCAGTCGCTGGAGGCGCTGTTGACCGTCGACGGCCACGTGCCGCGCGCGGTGCGCGTCACCGTCACCGGGCGCACGCCCGCGCATGGCCTCTTTTTCGGCCGCGCGCCGCAGTTGCGTGCGGAAGTGCTGAACCAGATCGGCATCATCGGCAACGAGCGGCTGTGGCTGGAGAAGGTCCGGCTCGCGACGTCCGCTGCCGATCGGCAGCCGGGCGAAAGCGAACCGCTCGAGGCGCTGGAGGACCTGAAGCAGATCCTGGCCGACGCCGCGCATGATCCGGATTTCCTCGCGCTGCTCGAACGCGACCTGAAGCCGTTCGTCGGCAAGGTCCGCAGCGACGTGAAGGAGGAGGTGCCGTTGCTGACGATGGTGCGCGCGGGCGAGCTGACCGCGCTGGTCGAGCAGGTCGGGCCCGCACTGCTTGCGCGGCTGGCGAGGGGGGAGTAAGCGATGCGCATCAGCCAGCTCGATCTGATCAAGTACGGCAAGTTCACCGACGAGACGCTGCGTTTTCCGTCGGCCAGCGAGGATTTTCACGTGATCGTCGGGCCGAACGAGGCGGGCAAGTCGACGATCCGCACGGCCGTGTCCGAGTTGCTGTTCGGGATGAAGCTGCAGACGCCGCTCGATTTCCTGCACAGCACACCCGAGTTGCGAATCGGCGGCGTGCTGGAGAGCGGCGCCGGTGAACTCGCGTTCCACCGGGCGCGTGGCCGCAGTTCGTTGCGCACGCCCGCCGACGACAAGCTGCCCGACGACTATCTGGCCGCGATCCTCGACGGTGCGACGCGCGAATTCTTCGAGCAGATGTTCGGGCTCGATCACGGGCGGCTGGTCGATGGCGGCCGCAGCATTCTCGACGCATCGGACAAGCTCGGCCAGGTGCTGTTCGAATCGGCGGCCGGCGTCGGCAGCCTCGGGCCGGTGCGCGAGGAACTCGACGCGCGCGCGCTCGAATTGTGGGCGCCGCGTCGCAGCGGCAGCGCGTTTGCGCTGGCCGAAACGGCGTTCAACGAAGCCGTCGCCGAACTGAAGACGGTCCAGGTGCGCACGCGCGACTGGGTCGATCGCAAGGACGCGCGCGAAGCGGTCGAGCAGCAGATCGAGCAGGCGCGCGCGGAACAGCGCCGGCTCGAAGCGCTGCGCTCGAAGCTCGAACGCGTGCGGCGGCTCGCGCCGTACTTGAAGGAACTGACGGTCAAGGACGCGGCGCTGGCCGAACTCGGCGCGGTCGTCGAGTTGCCGCCGACCGCGTATGCGGATCTGCTGAAGGCGCAAGGCGATCTCGCGGCCGAGCAGAAGGTGCTCGAGGAACGGCGCGCCGACCTGCTCGCGAAGCGGCAGGCGCGCGATGCGATCGCCGCGGACGCCGACACGCTGGCGCTCGAAGCGGATATCGAGGCGCTCGACCGGCTGCGCGGCGCATGCATGAATCACGCGCAGGATCTGCTGCTGCTCGGTGCGGACGTCGAGCGGCACCTGTCCGCCGCGCTGTCGGCGGCCGCGCAACTCGGCTGGCCGACGGACGAAGCGTCGCTGCGCGCCGCGTTGCCGACGGCGCTGTCGCTGCAGACCGTCGCGAACCTGCTGCGCGAGCATGGCGCGTTGCACCAGGCGCTCGCCGGCGCGCGCGAATCGCTCGACGAACGCACGCGCGAGCTGGCGCAGGTCCGCGAACAACAGGCGCGCCTGTCGACCGTCGACGTGCCGCAAGCATTGCGCGCGGCGCTGGCCGATGCACAGGGTTTTCGCAACAGCGGCCCGCGCGAGCAGGCGCTGGCGCATGACATCGCGGCTGCCGAGCGCACGCTGACCGGCGCGCTCGATGCGCTCGGCCAATGGCGGATGCCGGTCGAAACACTGCGCGCCCTCGACGTGCCGTCGGCCGCGCGGCTCGGCGCGTTGCTCAAGGAAGACAGCGAACGCGCCAGCGCGGCCGCTGCCGCGCGCGACGCGCGGGATGGCGCGCTCGAGGAACTCGAACGGCTTGTGCTGCAGGAGAAGCATTTCGCGGAGAACCACAAGGTCGTCACGACCGCCGACGTGCTGGCGGCGCGGGCGCGGCGCGACGGCGCGTGGGGCGAGATCCGCAGCGGGGCCGTCGATCTCGCAACGGGCGCACCGGCGGTCGACGCCGCGATTCGCCTCGCCGACGAACTCGTCGATGCGCAGCTCGGCGCGACCCAGGCCGCGGCGACGCTGCAATCGCTGCGTCAGCAGGTCGAATCCGCCCGTGCAGGCGTGACGCGCCGGCAAGCCGCGCTGAACGAACGCGAGCGCGAGCTCGCCGCACATCGCGACGCCTGGACCGCGCTCGCGACGACGGCCGCGGTGCCCGGCATGCCGCTGGCGGCGATGGGCGACTGGCTCGCGAAGCGCGACGCGGTGTTCGCCGCGCAGGCCGAGCTCGATCGTCAGCGTCGCGAATTCGACGCGATGCGTGCTGCCCGTGCCAGCGCGGAAGCCGCGCTGCGCGCGGCGCTGCTGCCGGTATCGCGGGGCGGCGAGGCGGACGGATTGGCCGCGCTCGTCGCCGTCGCCGAGACGTTCGTGCAGTCGGCCGAGAAAGCGGCCGCGCAGAAGGACAGCCTCGACGATCGTGCGCGGGAAGCCGAACGCGGCTGCGCGACCGCGCAGTTGCGGGCCGATCATGCGCAAACGGCTTACGACGCGTGGCAAGCGCAATGGCGCGACGCGCTGGCCGACGCGAAACTGTCCGCGAGCGCGACGACGCTGGCCGCGGCGGAAGGCGCGCTCGGGCTCGCGAATACGGTGACGGCCGAACTGGCCGATGCCGACGCGCCGCGCAACCGGATCGCCGCGATCCGCGCGGAGTTGAACGCGCTCGAGGCCGGCGCGCGGCGGCTTGCCGAAGCGCTCGCGCCGGAATGGCTGGCGAGCGGCGACTGGCCGGACGTCGCGCGGCGGCTGACGATGCGCCTCGCGGCCGCCCGGGAAATCGCGCGTGCGATCGATCGTGCCGACGAGGCCGTGCGGCAGGCCGACGGCAAGGTCGCGGACGCGGCGGCCGCGGTGGCCGGCGCCGACGCGCGCATCCAGCCGCTGCTGCAACGGGCCGGCGTCGCGTCGATCGATGCGGCGCTGCCGCTGGCCGAGCGTTCGGATCGCCAGCGCCAGCTTCGTCAGGCGGTCGATGCCGCGCACGAGGCGCTGGTGCGCGACGGCGACGGGCTGTCCCGGTCCGCCGTCGAGGCCGAGGTGGCGGAACAGGACATTGCCGACGTGCCGGCGCATCTGGAAGCGGTGAAGCAGTCGCTGGACGATGTCGGCAAACGGCTGAACGCGTTGTCGCAGCAGCAGGTCGTGGCCGATCAGGCGTTCGGCGCGATCGACGGCCAGGCGAACGCGGCGGTCGCCGAGTCGAAGCGGCAGGAGGCGCTCGCGGCAATGGGCGACGCGGCCGAACAGTATCTGGAAGCGGCCACGGCGAGCCGCTTGCTGAAGTGGGCGACGGATCGCTACCGTGACCAGAAGCAGGGGCCGATGCTGCGGCGCGCGGGCGAGATCTTCGCCGGGCTCACGCTGGGCGAATTCGCGAAGCTGACCGTCGATACCGAACGGACGCCGCCCGCGCTGTATGCACGGCGTACGAAGGGGACGTCGGTCGAGGTCGCCGGGTTGAGCGAAGGGACGCGCGATCAGCTGTTCCTCGCGCTGCGGATCGCGGCGCTCGAGTTGCAGCTCGGCAGCCGCACGGCGCTGCCGTTCGTCGCCGACGACCTGTTCATCAATTTCGACGACGCGCGTGCGAAGGCGGGGCTCGATGCGCTGCGCGATCTGTCGACGCGTACCCAGGTGCTGTTCCTGACGCACCACGACCACCTGCTGCCGCTCGTGAGGGACGTATTCGGCGCGCGGGTCAACGTGGTCGAGTTGCAGCGCGCGCCGGTCGGCGCGTGATGCGGGCACGCCGGGAAGCCGGCGCACGGGAAGGGTCGTCGCGTACAGGTAGTATGAGCGGTTCCGAAATGCACGCGGCCGGTTCAACGGCCGCGGTCTGGCCACACGAGGGGTGAATATGAAGAAGCTGGTAGCCGCGATTGCGTTCGCGGCGGACAAGCATCGCAATCAACGGCGCAAGGACGAAGAAGCGTCGCCGTACATCAATCATCCGATCGCGCTCGCCGACGTACTGGCCAACGAGGCCGGCGTCGAGGACGAGCGCGTGATCGTCGCGGCGGTGTTGCACGACACGGTCGAGGATACGGAGACGACCGAGCAGGAGTTGCTGCGGCTGTTCGGCAAGGATGTGGCGGACATCGTGATGGAAGTCACCGACGACAAGTCGCTGCCGAAGGAGGAGCGCAAGCGTCTGCAGGTCGAGCACGCGGCCACCATCAGCCGGCGCGCGAAGCTGGTGAAGCTGGCCGACAAGATCTGCAACCTGCGCGACATCGCCCGGCATCCGCCCGCGGACTGGCCGCTCGAACGCAAGCAGGCGTACTTCGACTGGGCGAAGTCGGTCGTCGACCCGATGCGCGGCGTCCATCCCGGTCTCGAGGCGATCTTCGACACCGCGTACGCGGCACGGCCGGCGGACTGACGCACGCGCATGCGATCGGCCCGATCCGCCGCACCACGACCGGCTGCAGTCGCGGGTGTCGACGTCGGCGGCGACAGGAAGCTGTGCGATCTCGTGATCCTGCGTGGCTCGACGGTCGTCTGTCGGGAAGCGCGAATCGCGCCCGAGTCGTTGCCCGCACTGTGTCTCGTCCATGACGTCGTGGCCGTCGGCGTCGACGCGCCGAGCCTGTGGTGGACAGGGAGCGGCCGCCGCGCGGCCGAGCAGGCGCTCGCGCGCGAACGGATCTCGTGCTTCCCGACGCCGTCGCGCGAGCAGGCCATCGCGAGCACGTCGGGCTTCTTCGACTGGATGTTCATGGGAGAGCGCGTCTACCGCGCGCTTTCGGACGCCTATCCGTTGCTGACGGACGCGCGCTACGCGGGCGGCCGTGCGAGCTTCGAAACCTATCCTTATGCGATTACCTGCGCGATGCTGGGCAAGGCCGTGGCGTCGGCGAAGCAGAAGCGCAATCAGCGGCGGCAATTGCTGGAGCGGCTGGGAATCGACGTATCGACGCTGCGCACCGTCGATGCGCGAGACGCCACCTTGTGCGCGTTGACGGCGCAGTACGTGATCGACGGGAACGCGCATGCGTATGGCGATGCGGCGGGCGGGTACATCCGCGTGCCGGTGATGAGCGAGACGATCGTGCTCGATTCGCCGTAGCGGCGACGTGCGGCTCCGCGCGGGATGGCGGTCGGAGGGCGAACGCTTCGTGCGGGAAGAATGCCGCAGGCCCGGCGATGCAGCGGGCGGCTAGCGGCTGTCGGCGGGCACGACGTGAGGCCGGTGCACCGCGCGATGCCGGGCGAGCCTGTTCAATCCTCGAGGATGGATGTCGGCACGCTGGACAGGTCGCATGCTTGGGCATGCGCGAAGTAGCTGTCCGCATCGTCGATCATCACGACCGCGACATCGATCAACTCGTCCAGCCGTTGCAGCAGCGATTCCCGCCACTCGATGTCTTCGTCGCGCTCGGGCGTCTTGTCCAGCTGCTCGATGATCGAGTCGGCGGTCTGCAGGAATGGAATCGCCTGCTGATAGTTTTCGATCGAGACCAGCGCCGCGTTGCGCGCACCGACGAGTCGCTCGCGATGCGTATCCGCGAGTTCGGATTCGCCGCTGATGCGCGGCAGCATGTCCGAGATGCGTTGCAGAAGCGGCGGGACCTCTTGTTCCAGCAGGATCGCGCGCTCGCGCAGTGCCGCATATTCGTCGCGAAGGTCGGTGTCGCCGGGTTGAGTCGTGCTGTCCATCGTCAATATGAGTGCGTGGTTCGGTCGCGGCATGATACTCGACCGCGCCGGGTTCCTTGGCCGTTCCGCGCCCCCTCATATAGGGGGAAAGAGACGTGTTCGTCATATCTTTGGACGGCGGCGCGCGTTGCGCTTCCTGGCCCGTCGAGCCCAAAGCCTCCGTGCGCGGTAGCGCACGGAGGCTTTTTCAAACTTTCTTCACAAAGCGCTTGCAAGGATGGGGGCAGGTGCTTAGAATCACGCCTCTTTCGCGCTAACGGAAACGCGGCGCGGAGGGAAGGGAAGCAGTGCTGTTGGGGTTCGGAGGTAGCGAGCCTCGGCGGTACGGAAGTTGAGCCCCGCAGTCGCAACGAAGTCGTTCAGAAAGTTGTTGACGAGCTGCGAAACACGGTTCATAATCTCGCTTCTCTGCTGCTGAAAACGCAGCGCTGCTGAGGGGTTCAAGATCCCTCGCAGACATGCTCTTTAAAAAT
>NZ_QKZF01000056.1:0-8833 GCF_003253915.1 Burkholderia sp. 28_3 | reverse complement strand
TTTGGACCTATACCCGTGGAGTACATAGTTTGAGGGCGAAAAGCGTGAAAGCGTTCTGCGGTGGGGTCGCCAAGGACTCTCCGTTTCGATGTATGCATACATCGAAATACATCGTTTCGGTTATCGGCTGTTCAGGCTCCGAGGATCTTTCGTATTGCACGCGCGAAGCCGACATCGAACACTGTCCGACCGTGTTCGTTCACGATCTCGCCATGGCTGCCTTCGTGTAAGCCATGTCTTTCGAGGTAGTCGGCAGAGACCGCCTTCCCCAGCGCTTCACGTTCTGAAGGAGTGAGCTGCGCGTTGTGGCCGTTTGTCGTTGTTGGCAACGCGATGGCGTCTCCTGACGCGCGCACACCGATTGGGCGTCGATCCACGACGACTTGCGCGTTGGATTTCAGAAGGTTGACCTCGGCCCGGAGCTTGTCTCGTTCCCCGATGATTGCTTGCATGATGGAGCGGATCGCGGGGTCGTGAATACGCATGAGGTATTCGTGGCTTGCCAGCGGTTTCGATGGTCGAAGTGTCGGTGGCCCGGCATACGTCGCCCAGGCCGAAATCAGCTCGCGGTAGTCTGCCGATTGCATGTTGTAGAGGACGCGTCCCTTTAGGACGCCTTCCGCCTCGGCCAGGCGACCAATGGTTGAGAGAGAAAAATCGCGCGAGCCTGATTCCTGATGCCTGCGACAAATCTCGTGCAGCGCTTTTAGCCTAGCAAGCCGATGGGCACGACCACCCTTGGCGAGCAGCGTGCCGAGAAGCACGTTCGGGTGGTCGAATGTCGCGCTGTTCATGCTTGCGACTCGTCGATTCGTTGAGGCTTGCGCTTGAGCATGCCGGTGGCATTGCATTCCGGCAGAAACGTGGCGAAATCAATGCCAAATCGCTCGCTGAGACTCCGGCCGGCGTCCATCAGGTTGATGACCTGCCGCGTTCCCAGCACTGGATTAGCGGGGTTCATCTGCCGCGCGAGACGGCGCATGAATGCGTTGCCAACGCGGAGTTGTTCTTCTTCGCCCAGCGTCATGAAGACGGGCGCAAGGTGATCGCGATAAAGCACGGCATCGAGCAACTGACTACGACGGAATACTGCCTTGCCTGCATCGAGATCCGGATAGAGCTCGACATCGTCGCAAACTCCAGCGAGCTGAAGCAATTCCGATTCGGTCTCTTCGAACGCGATGTGCACATCGCTCGCGGTGCCCACCGCCACTAGTTGAGTAGAGTCTTCGACGGCCCGGTCGAGCGCAGCCTTGCAGCGCTCAATGAGCCGCCAACAAGCGGTGAGATCCTCCGCGAAGTCGTTAAATCGCTTCATCGATCCTTCCCACACGCGCTCAGCTTGCCGAAAGGCATCGAGATGAAGGAAGACCTCGCCAGCGTCTTCAGCGTCAGCCTTCTGCTTCTTTAGGTCAAGAAGCACGCGTTCATTCGCGAGGCAAGCATTGCGGGCCTCGTCGAAATGGTAGGCGATCGTGTTGAAGTGCGCGGCGAGCGATGGAAGGTAGTGAGGCTCCGTCACGAACCAGCGGCATCGAACGCAGTTGCGATTCCCTCCCGGAACGGGAGCGTGCTTTGCGTTGCCAACGGCAGTCCCCGGCAAAACCATCGGACCTCCGTTGTGGCATCCGCCAATCGAACGATTCTCCATCGAATCGCTGGCGTTTCCTCCAGCGAGGCAAAGGCCGTGGTGCATTGGCATCCAGCCCAACGCGTTTCTTGCCGCTGGATGCTCAGGGATTGCATCTGAAACACTGCTCACACTATTGCAGATCGCACTTCGGACAAGTTCGTCGTGTGCGGTATCGAGCAGAAAGTTCTGAATGCTCGCATTCTTATTTGCATCCAGGCGAGCCTTCGCATCGAGGAGGACGTCGCGAATATGGGTGGCTCCAGGCTTGGTGTAGTACAAGGTCATGACCAACCGGCTATGACCGACAAGCTTCTGCAGCACAGGGAACGGCACCTGTCCTTCCAAGGCCAGTGCAGTGACAAGGGAGACTCGCAAACTGTGAAGTGGGAACAACGTTCTCTTCTTGGACTGGGGCGGCAGCAGCCGAATCGGTGTTCCGTTGTGGTGAGTTTCGGAACGCCCGGCGAGCCGTGATTCGAATGCCTTCAGCAAATAGAACCAGCACGAATTGAGCGCCTGATCCTGAAGCGGAAAGTTACGCATTCGTGCCGTTGGATATTCTGGCAATCGGAAGAGAAAGCACGCGTCAGGATAGCGCGCCAACTGAAAATCAGTCTTGGCAATGATATGTCGACGATCAAGTTCTGCCCATGAGGTCCGACGCGAGATGGGGTTGTACTTCTCTTGCCAGTTGCGCAGCTTCTCGATCCAGTAGAAAACATTCTGGTGAAGCGCCCCGCCGTGCGTCCATGGCAGTAAATAGCCCTTCTCTGGCCCTGACTTAGAGACGTCGGCGGTCTTGTTCGTGTTGATATAGAGGATCGCCAGTGCGTTCTCGTTGTTGTTGCGATCATAGTCGCGCCGGAACACACCCTGCTGTAGCGGCCGAGATTCGCTTCCTTCTGCTATCTCGCTGCTGTTTCGCTCCCAACGTCCTGCCGCATAGCGCCAGGTGTCTGCCTCTCCGGAGTCAAGTACGCGGACCTGGCTAGTTCGTAAGGGCAAGATAAGCTTCACAAGCAGTGCAACCCATCGGACTGGACTCCACATCTGCAACACTTGACCACCGCGATAGTTTCGACTCAGCTTACGTATGCGCCAGACGCAATCCGGATCGTCGCGATCAATCTCGTCTTCAGTCACGTCGAGCCAATCAGGCGCGCTCGCACCCATATGGCCGATCTTGCTCCCGAGCGCACCATGTGCCCATTGCCAATCGCGAAAATGGGGTCCCGCCGCCAGCATCTGCCGAAGTTGGTCGATGTAGCCATAAGGCAGTGGTGAATAAACGCTCTCGCCGCGCTTCGGCAACCCCGCTTTCGACATACGACGTACCGGGTTGTGATAGCCCTGCATTAATACGGCGTTATCGTTTTTACCAATCTGACTGAAATGCCGAAGCAACACAAACTGCAGAAAAGCGTGGATAAGATTGTTCGCGCTGATGCCCCAAGGAGAGTCAGGACACGCCGTTCGGTGAAATTCTGGAACCTGTGTCGTTTGCGCCAGGAATACACTCGGGTCCAGCGGCAGGCTCTGCAGAATGAGGTAGCGCTCGAAGAAAGTCGATAGGGCCTGCAGCCTTTGGTGTAGACCATGCGTTTCCCCACCGAGCCACTCCAAGGCGAAGCCTCTCCAGGCTGCAAGTTCTGGATAGAACTCCACCACCCAGGTCAGGGTTGCATCCGAATCGCGTCGCATGCTGCGCTCGGTCCTTGCCGCCTTGCGACGCCCCTTGGGTTTAGTTGGAGAGGTCTTGTACATGTGTTTGCTCGGTCACGTGGAGATGTGGCTAGTCAGATGAACGGACCAAATCGGACAGAGGCGTCGTAAGAAGTCCATCCAGCCGGTGCGCCGCTTGCTGAAGTGCTTCTCGGGCTTCGCTAAAGCTTGCTTGTGTGTAGATCTCCTGGCTCTCGATCGATGCGTGATGCATGAAGCGGCGAATCATCGGCTTGTCGATTCCCGCGTGCTTCAAACGCTGGCCGTAGGCGTGTCGGTGCCCGTGCGGAGTTGTGCCAAGCGCCTTGCCAACTTCGAGGCCAATGCGTTTGCACGCGGCCGCGTGAGCCTTGTTGTACTGCGTGAGGGTGTATATCGCACCATAGGGTGCGCGCCGCAGGTTCACGAAAGCGAACGGATGATCCCGATCGAAATGCGCAAGCTGCTTCAGATAGCGATGCCAAAGTTCCAGAAACCACTCGCCGTACTCCGGCACGAACCAGTACGCCTGCTTGTAGTACGGACCGTCGTGCATGCCGCCTTTCCAGCCAGCATGCCGACGGTCCATCAAGTCTGTACGCGGCACAAGGCCGAAGCGCTGGCCGAGGTATTCTGCTCGGTTCGATTTACGTGGTCGTCCTCGCTCGTCGCACCAGTCAGCAGGCGCGGCCCCGTAGTGCGGATGGTGGATGAGGACCTTGGCTTGACGCGGGTCCTGTGGATCTGGAAATACGTCCTGAACGTAAAGGTGAAAAGGCTCCGACTCTCGAAATCCCGCGCCATGGAGCAGTAGCGTGATCAAGATGCCACGATAGTCGTAACGATCGCCGTTGCGAAAGCCTTTGAAGAGCAACGCTTCAAAGTGACGTTCTGGAAAAGCTGGCGGCTCACCTCGCGCGACCTTCGGGATTCTCCGGTAGCGAAGCCAATATCCTGTGGCGCGCGCGGTGGCATTCGACGCCCACGTATGCCCAAGGAAGGCCTTGCTTCTACGATACTGGTAAGCGGCTTCATCGATCTGTCGATCGAACGTGCTGCCGACGTACCGAGGATTGACGCTGGCTGCTTCAGGACGAACTTCGCCCAACCAATTGAAGAAGTCGCTCAAATGGATGATGATGCGTGCCGCGTCGTGCGGCGAGCGAGGCGGCCAGCAAAGGCCCGTGGCGTCGATTCCTGTTTCGCGATTGAACGTTCCTGTATACAGGCGCTTCGCGAAATTCTGAAACAGTCGATGAGGGTCGCGTTCGGCGGGGTTGAGTTGGATGTACTCAAGAAAGAGCCGCACCGATCGCGTCACCTTGCGCATCCATTCCAGACTGCGATCGTGGCTTCTATGCAGGAAATAATCAATCAGCGGCTCGAGTATCCCCGTCGCGGCGAGCAGGGCGGGGATCTCAGTGTAGACGCCGGTTTCGTCCGTGAGGACCTTTGCTTTGATGCTGACGAACATCGCTCGACAGAAAAAGCAAACACTCTACGCACGCTTTAAGTCACCACGTTGACCGTTGTAAGTCATCGCTGCTCCCGAATCGACTCACCGATAAGAGGGACGTGCCGACGCGCACTTCGCTGCGATAAAAAAGCTGACGGCGGATAGCGCGGAGACAAGCAACACCGTCCATTCGACGGCGACATATCCATCCGTCAATCCCCAGATGCTGGCCGCTGCGATGGGCGCGATGCCCTTCGCAATGTTCGACGGAAACGACAGCATGCCGCTGATCGCGCCGTAGCCCTCCGTCCACAGAAACTGCTGGACGATCGTGCCGCGCAGGATCGTCATCATTCCGTTGGCGGCGCCATAGCAGAGCGCGAAGATCCACAAAAGCGCAGCGGATTTGCCAGCCACAATCAGGACGACCGTCGAGACGGGAAAGAGTGTCACCACGATGAAACCAACTGTCGTGATGGTGACCTTGCGATCGAATGCGAACCAGACCGCGCGGGCGATGACTTGCGCGGGTCCTATCAGCGCCATGGTGATGTCCAGGACCGTGTTGGTGACGCCGCGCTCGACCATCAACGGGACCAGATGAAATGTGAGCGCGGCGAAGGTCGCGTAGTAGGTTGTGAAGCACAGTGCGAGCGCCCAGAAGGTAGGCGTGCGCAGTGCACGTCGCGTTGCCGCAGCATCGACCGCCGTGCGCTCCGCGCTCGGCTGGGCAGCGTTCGGGTCGATTCGTGAGGAGCGGATTGCGAAGACATGAATCGGCAGGCAAATGATTAGATTGCACGCGGCAAGTGCGACGAGCGCGAGACGCCAACCGGCCAGATCCACGAGGAACTGCGTGACCGGAATGAAAACCGTGCTCGCGAATCCCGCAACGAGCGTCACCAGTGTGATCTTGGTCTTGTATCGCAGCGGATAGCGATGCGTGAGCACGGCGAAGAGCGGGTCATAGAAGGTCGCAGCCATCGACAGGCCCAAGCCGATCCACGCTACGAAGAGAATCGTGAGCGACGATGTGGCCGACCACATCAGAAGCATGGCGGCCGCGATCAGCGATCCAATGGCCATGATTCGACGTCCGAGCCCGTGGTCGATCCATTTGCCCACCGGATACGCCACGAAACCCGAGACCAGCAGTCCGAGCGAGAGGGCAGCATTCGTGGACGTGCGGCTCCAGCCCATGGTCTGCTCCATGGGTACGACCAGCAGCGAAAACGAATAGTAGACCGAGCCCCACGACACCAGTTGGGCGAGCGCGAGCGCCCAGGTGGCCAGCGATTCGGCGCGATCCGTCGAGTTACTCGACTTCACTGTCGTCGGTGTCGGCGTTCTGTGCGCTGTGCTCATGGCTCATGGCTGCATTGGCGAGGACGGAAACTGATGCCGGAGCCTTCTCTTTACGCTCACTGTACCGGTCGGTCAGGTAATCTGAGCGGTCGCGCACGAGTAGCGTGAACTTATACAGTTCCTCCATCACATCGACCACACGATCGTAGTACGACGAGGGCTTCATGCGACCGCTCTCATCGAACTCCTGGAACGCCTTGGCTACCGAACTCTGATTGGGAACGGTCACCATGCGCATCCAGCGGCCGAGCACGCGCAAAGCGTTCACCGCGTTGAAGGATTGCGAGCCGCCCGACACCTGCATGACCGCGAGTGTTCGCCCTTGCGTCGGCCGGATGCTTCCGGAGTCGAGCGGCAGCCAGTCGATCTGGTTCTTGAACACGCCGGTCAGCGCGCCATGTCGTTCCGGGCTGCACCAAACTTGGCCTTCGGACCAGATGGACGCTTCGCGCAATTCGAGGACCTTCGGATGGTCGGCGGGCACGCTGTCGGCGAGTGGCAGACCATGTGGATCAAACACTCTGGTCTCGGCGCCTAACTTGCGAAGGATGCGCTCAGCCTCGAGTGTCAGCAAGCGACTATAGGAGGTCGGACGGAGCGAACCGTAGAGCAGCAAGATGCGCGGCGGATGATCCGAGATCGTCCGGGGTTCGAGCTTTGTGAGATCGGGCGTGTCGAGATGAGAAAGACTGACGTTCGGAAGATCGGTGGACATCGTATGGAAGCGGCTAAAGAGCTACGGGGTGATGGGGCGTGAGAGCAAAATCGCTGTGGCCGGGCACAGTTCAACGGCCTGGCGCGTGGCGAGGATCGCGGCAGGCGCGGTCTCGCGGCTCACAAGGTTGAATCCGGTCTTCTCGAAGAAGGCTTGTGCGTCAGTCGTAAGGAGCCACGCAGTTCTGGCGTCCGCGTCGAAGGCCTGACGCAGCAGCACCGCAACGAGATTCCGGCCGATGCCCTTGCTTCGACAGCTTGGCTCGACTGTCACCGAGCGGATCAGCACATCGCGCCCGTATTGTTCGAAGCCGCCGTATCCGACGTGCGAACCGGCAAGCGTCGTGAACCCGAAAAAGCGGCGCTGCGGTTCGTTGAGGTCATCGACCGGGAGGCCGTCACGGACCAGGGCCTTGACCAGACCGACGTCACTTCCGACGGTCTCGTGTGCAATGATTATGGCGCTCACACTCGCTCCTCAGGCCGTCTCGTACCAGCGCTGCGAGCGATTCACGACGCCAACCACCAGCAGCATGACTGGCACTTCGATCAGTACGCCAACGACTGTCGCCAGCGCCGCGCCAGACTGGAACCCGAAAAAGCTGATGGCGGTAGCAACGGCCAGTTCGAAGAAGTTGCTCGCGCCGATCAGACTGGACGGACCCGCCACGCAGTGCGCGACCCCGAGCTTGCGGTTCAGCAGATAGGCCAACCCGGAGTTCAGAAACACCTGAATGAGAATAGGGACTGCGAGCATCGCAATGACCAGCGGCTCCCGGACGATTGCTTGCCCCTGAAACGCGAACAGCAGCAACAGCGTGGCGAGCAGCGCGCAAATCGAATAAGGCCCGAGGCGGGACACCGTGCGATTGAAGTGGGTCTCACCCTTCGCGAGCAGCACGCGACGCAATAACTGCGCGATGACGACTGGAATGATGATGTAGAGACCCACCGACGCGATCAGCGTATTCCAGGGAACGGTGATGGCGGACAGGCCAAGCAACAGTGCCACGATCGGCGCGAATGCGACAATCATGATCGCGTCGTTCAGCGCCACCTGCGACAAGGTGAAATAGGGATCGCCCTTGCAAAGCTGCGACCAGACGAACACCATCGCCGTGCAGGGGGCGGCAGCCAGCAGAATGAGGCCGGCAATGTAGCTGTCGAGTTGCGCTGCGGGCAACCAGGCGGCGAAGACGTGGCGCACGAATATCCAGCCCAGTAGCGCCATGGAGAAAGGTTTGACGAGCCAGTTCACGAACAGCGTAACGCCGATCCCGCGCCAGTGGCCCTTGACCTGCGCCATCGCGCCGAAGTCGATCTTGATGAGCATCGGAATGATCATCACCCAGATCAGCACGCCCACCGGCAGATTGACCTGCGCCAATTCCATGCGACCGATCGCCTGAAAAAGGGACGGCAACCACTGGCCCAGCGCGATGCCCGCGACGATGCACAGCGCAACCCACACCGTCAGGTATCGCTCGAAGAAGCCAATGACCGGACGGCTCGCGCGAGCGACCGAATCAGTGCTGCCCATTGGATTCCTCGGCGGGACGTTCGCCAATCGCGCGCACTTCATTCTGGGCGGCATTGCGATCGAGTACGTGCAACGGCAGGTTCACAAACTGGCTCACCCGCGTCAGAATCTGCCGATAGACCTTGGTGAAGACCGCGCGCTTCTCTTCGTCGCTGCCCACGAATGCGGCAGGGTCTTCAAAACCCCAGTGCGCGGTGATCGGCTTACCGGGCCATATCGGGCACACCTCGCCAGCCGCCTGGTCGCACACGGTGATCACGAAGTCCATTTGCGGCGCGTCGGGTGCACCGAACTCATCCCAGCTCTTACTGCGCAGCCCGGCCGTGTCGTAGTCCAGCGACTCGCAGCGCTCGATCGCAAACGGATTGACCGCGCCTGACGGGTGACTGCCTGCGCTGAACGCGTGGAATCGACCCTTGCCTAG
>NZ_QKZF01000055.1:0-10780 GCF_003253915.1 Burkholderia sp. 28_3 | reverse complement strand
TCATCGTCGTGGGTCCGTTCCGTGAGCTGTCTTCTAAACGTCCTCGGCTACGTCTGCGATGACCGCCGAGCCGAATAAATCAGCGTTTCCCTAGCTCTGCGACGCCCACTACCAACAGCAACACACCGAGAGCCTTACCGATCCGCTGGATGCCGTGCGCGTTCGGCGGCAACGGATCGATCCCCCGCAGCGTCATGCCCGCGCTCGCGAACAGCATCGCGAGCACCATCATCAACAGCCAATCAGGCAACAGCGAATAGACAAACCAGAGCGCCGCGGCCAACAGCATGAATCCAAGCGTATGCTGCACGGGGATCATCCAACGGCCGGCTTTCGGCAATACGTGCGAGCCAAACGTGCCGAACGCGAGCAACGGCAGCCCCATGCCGATCGCCATTGCGTAAAGCGCCGCCGCACCACCGATCAGGTCGCGACTGTTCGCGATATAGAGCAGCGCACCCGCGAGCACCGGCGTGGAGCACGGACCGACGATCAGCGCGGACAGCATGCCCATCACGAACACGGGGCCCGCGCGCCCGCCCGGCAGCCGGCGGCTCCAGTTCGCGAAGCGGGTCTGCCAGTTGACGGGCATCTGCAGCCGGAACACGCCGAACATGCCGAGCGCAAATACGACCATCAGCGCACCGAACGCGGCCAGCACCCAGCTCCGCTGCGTCAATGCGACGAGCGGCATACCCGCGAGCGCCGCGACGGTGCCGGCACCGGCGTAGGTGAGCGCGAGTCCCTGCACGTAGACGAACGATAGTCTGAAGCCGCGCCACAGCGAAGCCGGTCGCGCGCCCGCGCCGATAACGGCTGCAACGATCGGAATCAGCGGATACATGCAGACCGTGGCCGCCATCAGCAGACCGCCAAGCAGAAAACCGGCGATTTCGGGCAGGCTGATTCCGTTTGCCGGACGCAGATGGATTCCGAACACCGAGAGTGTCGAATGACTTCTCGAGCCGCCGGTCTGAGCAGCAGCCGCCCCGGCATCATCGCCGGTGGCCACACGCGTCACCGTTCCATCTGTGGCAATCCGGAAGGTGCGCATCAATGGCGGATAGCAGACGCCCGCGTCCGCACATCCTTGCGAGGTGACCGACAACGTGACACTGCCTGCTGCGACGGCACGAGGCAGCGTAATGCGAAGATGTAGCGGCCGGTGGTATACCGTGACCATGCCAAACGTCGGATCCTTCTTGACCTCGCCCGGCGGCAGCGCGTCGGGCTTGACCGGCACACCGTCCGCCGCGAAGCTGAAGCGGTCTCGATAAAGGTAGTATCCCGGATGGGTATCGAAGTCGAGATCGACTTGCTGCGGCCCGCCGAGCGACACCTTCAGAGGAAAGGCACTCTCAGGCGGTAGAAGATCGGCCTCGCCGAGCGCGTGGGCGGCGAACGATGCCAGCATCAACAGCACGCCAAGCGCGATGCGCAGCACGAGCGCATGCGCCCAGCGTCCACCGAACGCCCTCGCCGTGGAATGCCATGTGTGCACTGCCGCCTCCATTCAGAGACGCCGCATGCGGGACCGGCCATCGATGGCCGGCCCGCAGGCACGGCTTTACCCCATCAAGACGATTGCTTCACCATTTTCACGATGGTCAGGGTGCCGCCGACATCCTCGACGCGCACCTTGACCTTGTCACCCTGGTGAGCCTGCTTGACCATCGCGGCGTCCTTGGCCTTGTACGCCATCGTCATCGCGGCCATGCCGATATTGGCGAATTCGCCATGCTTGAGCGTGACCATGCCGGTTGCGGCATCGACCTTCATCACCTCCGCATCGGTCAGTGCCGACTCCGAGGCTTTCTTCGATGCGGACGGTTTCATCGACATCCCCTTGCCGGACATGTCGTCGCCGGCGAATGCCGACGATGCGAACGCGCCCATTGCACAAACTGCAGCGGCAGTAATGACAAATTTCTTCATTGAGCTTCTCCAGATTGGATTGAAGGCACCTTCGTGCCGGAAGGAACTGCTTGGTGAATTCCCGCCTGGTCCACCTTGCGCGCACGACGACGCTGCAACAGGAACCAGGCTGCCGGAATGACGAACATCGACAGCAGCGGCGCGGTGACCATACCGCCCACCATCGGCGCAGCGATACGCTGCATGACTTCAGAACCGGCGCCGTGCCCGATCATGATCGGCACAAGGCCGGACAGCACGACGGCAACAGTCATCGCCTTGGGTCGTACGCGCAGCACCGCCCCTTCACGAATCGCGTCGGCCAGCACGGCCTCCGTGAATGGCGCGCCGGCTTCGAGCCGACCGTTCAACGCACCCTTCAGGTACAGCAGCATCACGACGCCGAACTCTGCCGCGACGCCCGCCAGCGCGATGAAGCCGACCGAGGTGGCGACCGACACCGCGTGGCCCAGGCCCCAGATGAACCAGAGGCCGCCCACCAGTGCGAACGGCACGGTCGACATCAGCAGCAATGCGTCGGCCGCCGAATTGAACGTCAGGAACAGCAGCACGAAGATCACGACGAGCGTGACCGGAATGACGGTGCGCAACTTCGCCGCCGCCCGCTCCAGGTACTCGAACTGTCCGGACCATGCGATCGAATAGCCGGGCGGCAGCTTCACCTGCTGCGCGACGGCCTTCTGCATCGCCTGCACGGCCGATTCGAGGTCCGTATTGCGGATGTCGACGTACACATAGCCGGACAGCCGTGCGTTCTCGCTGCGGATCATCGGCGGCCCGTCGGCGATCGTGACATGCGCGACGTCGCCGAGCTGGATTTGCGCGCCCCGATCCGTGACGATCGGCAACTGCCGCAGCTTCTCGAGCGAATCGCGGACTTCGCGCGGATAACGGATATTGATCGGGAAGCGTTCGCGCCCGGCAATTACCTCGCCAACGTTCTCTCCCCCCACAGCCGACGACACGACGGACTGGATGTCCATGACGGATAGGCCGTATCGCGCGGCCGCAAGCCGATCGATGTCGACGTCGATGTACCGTCCACCGTTCAGACGCTCCGCCAGCGCGGACGTCACGCCCGGCACGTGCTTCACCGCAGCTTCGACCTGCGTCGCGATCGTGTCGATCTGCGTCAGGTCAGGTCCGGAAATCTTGACCCCGACGGGTGTCTTGATGCCGGTGGACAGCATGTCGAGCCGGTTGCGGATCGGCGGCACCCATACGTTCGACAGGCCCGGCACCTTGACGGTCCGGTCCAGCTCGTCGACCAGCTTCTCGGGTGTCATGCCGGGCCGCCATTGACTGCGAGGCTTGAACTGGATCGTCGTCTCGAACATCTCGAGCGGCGCCGGGTCCGTGGCCGTGTCGGCGCGGCCGGACTTACCGAACACGGTCGCGACCTCCGGCACTGTCTTGATGAGCCGGTCGGTCTGCTGCAGTAGTTCGGACGCCTTTTGAGCCGAAATGCCCGGCAGCGCGGTCGGCATGTACAGCAAGTCGCCCTCATCGAGCGGCGGCAGGAACTCGCCCCCTAGTCGCGACACCGGAATCGCCGTCAGGGCCAGTGCGACGACGGCAAAACCGATCGTCAACCATGGGCGACGCAGAGTCGCTTCGAGCAGTGGCCGGTACAGCCGGATCAGCACGCGGTTGATCGGGTTCGCGTTCTCATGCGGAATGCGGCCGCGGATCAGGTAGCCCATGAGCACCGGCACCAGCGTGACCGACAGCCCGGCTGCGGCCGCAATCGTATAGGTCTTCGTGAACGCCAGCGGCGAGAACAGCTTGCCCTCCTGCCCTTCGAGCGAGAAGACCGGGATGAACGACAGCGTGATGATCAGCAGCGAGAAGAACAGCGCCGGCCCGACTTCCGCCGCGGACGCGGCAATCAGTTCCCAGCGCTGCGCTGCGTTTATCGGCACGCGAGGATGGGCATGTTCGTAGGCCTCAAGATGCTTGTGCGCGTTCTCGATCATCACGATCGCCGCGTCGATCATCGCGCCGATCGCGATCGCGATACCGCCCAGCGACATCAGGTTCGCGTTCACGCCTTGGTAGCGCATCACGATGAATGCGGCCAACACACCGAGCGGCAGCGACAGGATTGCGACGAATGCGCTGCGCAGGTGGAACAGGAACACTGCGCATACCAACCCGACGACGATGAATTCCTCGATCAGCTTGTCCTTCAGGTTGTCCACCGCGCGTTCGATGAGTTGCGAGCGGTCGTACGTCGTGACGACTTCGACGCCGGGCGGCAGCGAGCGCTTCAGCTCGGCGAGCTTCGCTTTGACCGCGTCGATGGTCGTCAGGGCGTTCTTGCCGGAGCGCATCACGATGACCCCGCCCGCGACCTCGCCCTCGCCGTTCAATTCGGCGATGCCGCGGCGCATCTCCGGGCCGATCTGGATGCGCGCGACGTCGCCGAGCAGTACCGGGGTACCCGCTTCGTTCGTGCGCAGCACGACGTGGCGGAAGTCGTCGAGCGAGCGCAGATAGCCGGACGAGCGCACCATGTATTCCGACTCGGCGAGTTCGACGACCGAGCCGCCCGACGCCTGATTGGCCTTGCCGAGCGCGTCGGCCACCATCGACTGCGTGATGCCGTACGCGCGCAGCTTGTCCGGATCGAGCACGACCTGGTACTGGCGCACCATCCCGCCGATGCTGGCGACCTCAGACACGTCCGGCACGGCCTTCAGCTCGAACTTCAGGAACCAGTCGTTCAGCGCGCGCAGTTGCCCGAGATCGTGCTGTCCGGTCTTGTCGACGAGCGCGTACTCGTACACCCAACCGACACCGGTCGCATCTGGGCCGAGCGACACCGTCGCACCCTGCGGAAGGCGGCTTTGCACCTGATTTAAGTATTCCAGCACGCGCGAGCGCGCCCAATACTGATCGGTCTTGTCATCGAACAGCACGTAGACGAACGCATCCCCGAATGACGAATACGCGCGGATGGTCTTGGCGCCGGGCACGCCGAGCAGCGTGGTCGTCAACGGATAGGTCACCTGATCCTCGATCACCTGCGGTGCCTTGCCTGGATACGACGCCTTGATGATGACCTGCGTGTCCGACAGGTCGGGCAGCGCATCGAGCGGCGTCTCCTTGAGCGAGTAGACACCCCACGCCGCGACGAGGATGGTCACGAGCAGCACCATGAACCGGTTGCGAATGGACCACCGTATGAGATGCGCGATCATTGGACGCCTCCGGCCGGCTCAACCTTCGTCAGTTGGTAGCCGTCATCCGTCTGCTTGAAGGCGAAGTGCACGGCCTGGCCAACCTTCACGTCCGGAAAGGCGTTCGACGCCGGCTTGTTGAACGTCATCGTCATCGCGCCCCAACCAAGCGCGGGAACCGGCTGATGCGAGAACGTCATGTCGGCCGCAGTCACCTTTTCGACCCTGCCGGTGGTCTCGTAGGTTGGTGAAGCGGCTGCCGGCGCGGACGCCGCTGTCGCCGCACCGGCACCCTTCCCGCCCTCCAGCCGCGGCAGCACGGACTTCAGGCTGGCTTCCGAATCGATCAGGAACTGACCGGACGCGACGACGGTGTCGCCGTCGTTCAGGCCGCTCAGCACTTCGGTTTCGTTGCCGACGTCGTTGCCGACCGTCACCGACGCGGGCTGCAGACGGCCGTCGCTGTTTTTGACGATGACGATCGAACGCTTGCCGGTCGTGATGACCGCTTCGGACGGCACGAGCAACCGCGACACGGCCTTCTGGCCGCCGACGCGCACGCGCATCAGCATGCCGGGCGTCAGCTTGAGCGCACTGTTGTCGATTTCAAGGCGCGCCTGAAGCGTGCGGCTACTGGTGGTGATGCCCGGCAGGATCTCGCGGATACGCCCGGTGAAATGCTGCGTCGGATCGCCCGAGAACGTCGCGTCGACGGTCATGCCCGGACGCGCATCGAGCGCGAGCGCTTCCGGAATCTCGACGATCAGCCAGAGCTTCGAGAGGCCCGAAATCTTCGCGAGCGTCTGCCCCGGCGCGACCATCGCACCGTCGCGCACGTTCAGTTCGCTGACGACACCCGCTTCCGGCGATGCCAGCGTGAGGTGCGTTTGCGCCTTGCCGGTACGGTCGAGCGCCGCGATCATGCCGTCGGGAATCGACAGCGCGCGCATGCGCGCACGTGATGCATCGAGCAGACTATGATCCATCCCGCCGCGCTTGAGAGCGAGATATTCCTCCTGCGGCGCGAGCCAATCCGGCACGAATAGCGACGCGATCGGCGCGCCCTTCGCGACGCGTTGCATCGGCGCGCTGGCATACAGGTGATCGATGTAGCCGGTGACACGCGACTGAATGACGTCCGCTCTCGACTCGTCAAACTGCGTCGTGCCAACCGCATCGAAGCCACCGGCCGTATCCTGGCGACGGACGGTCGCGTAGCGTATGCCGAGATTCTGCTGCAAGCCCGGGTCAATCTTGATGCCGCTCGATCCGCCACCTTCGTCCGCGAAGACGGGTTCGAGCTGCATGTTCATGAAGGGCGATTTGCCCGGCTTGTCGAAGTGCTGGTTCGGCACCATCGGATCGTGCCAGTACAGTACTTTTCGGCCGGTTTTCGGGTCGATCTTGTCGCCCGCCGCGGACATCGATGGCGCGGCAGCGCTGGTCGGAAAGCCGTCGCCTGCGTGTCGAGTACCCGCAAAGTAGCCGGCGCCGAGCAGGGCCGCCCCGGCAAACAGCATCAACACTGCGCGCACGAGCGTGGTCTTCGTCATGTTGTTCTCCTTCACTGTGCGGCGGCCATCGTCGATGGCACGACCTGATATTCGAGTTGTGCCCAGGTTTGCGATACCTCGCGCTTGAGGTCGAGCACTTGCAGTTGCGCTTCCAGTTGGGCGCGTCGGGCCGCGAACGTATCCGCGAGCGAGCCGCTTCCGGCGCGATAAGCCGCGTTGGCAAGCTGCACGCGCTGATCGGCGGCCGGCAGCAGCGACTGGCTCAGGTTGGCGATGCGCTCGCGCCCGCTTGCCAGCGTCGCGGACTGCGTGCGGATGTCCGCCTGCACCTGGCGCAGCGTGTCCTCGTAGGTCAGCCGCGCCTTCGTCGCAAGTTCGGTCTTCTGCGCGAGATCACGGTCCTGAAGATTCTTCCGATTGAGCGGCAGCGGAATCGTGACCCCGATCGACACCATGTTCGAATAGGCCCCGCCACGTTGCTGATAGGCGATTTGCCACGTCCAGTTCGGGCTGCGCTCGCTGCTGGCCACCGCGGTATCCGCCTCGGCCACCGCCACGTCGTCGGATGCCGCCACGAGTGTCGGGTGCGCAATGCGCAGTTCGTCCGGCGGCAGCGCGGAGACGAACGATTCGGGCGCCGGCGGCTCCCCCGTCACGTCTGACACCGGTACGGCAGTCCAGCGCGACAGGCCGATCAGCGCCGTCTGGTAGGTCTGCTGCGCCTTGAGAACCTGATCCTGGGTTTGCGCCAGCATCGCTTGCGCCTGAACGACGTCGGCAGCGCTCGCCTTCGCTCCACGGTAGGACGCTTTCGTGGCTGCCAGTTCGTGCGTCATGTGGTCAAGCAAAGCCTGTTGAAGCGCGACCGCCTGCTTGGCGTAGACGGCGTTCAGCCACGCCGTCGCGGTTTGCTGACGGACCGTCGCGAGTTGCATCAGATAACCGGCTCGCTCGCGACCGACCATTTCATCGGCCAGCGCTGAACGCAGTTGCCGCTTCTTGCCCGACACCCACTCCTGCTGGATGCCAATGCGGCGCATCGTCATGAAGTCCTGGCCGATCGTGAAGCGCTGCGCGCCATTGATCGGCAAGTTGTCGACACCGGCCGAGAGCATCGGGTCGGGCAACTGGCCGGCCTTGACGGCCGCCTCGGAGCTGGCGCGAACGGACGCCTGCGCCGCCTGCATCGATGCGGAATGGTCGGTCGCCGATTGCAGCGCGGCGTCGAGCGTGAAAGGTGCTTGCTCGGCGTGAACGACGCCCGCAAGCAGTAGCGCGGCAACAAGAGAATGCGCGCGCATCGAAGCTCGCCGACCCCGCGGCGTGCCGAAAATGAATGGCATGTTCTAACCCCAACGACGGAATCCCATAGGGATTCCACGTCCTGGCAAAGGACGAACCTCACCGCATACGCGGTGAACCTGTCAGCGTGGGATCAGACGAGACGCGGAGGTCGCCACAACCCGTTCGGGTCACGGCTCGGGAGGGAGTCGGCGTAGTGGAAAATGACCGGGCTGACGAGCGCAGCCGGCCGACTGACACTGACCTGCACCGTTGGGTGGTAAAGGCTGCCGAACTGGCACTGGGCGGTCACTTTACAGAAGACGCCCTTCATTTTGGCGTGGCCGGCGGATGCCGACTTCATCAAGTCGCAGCCGGGCATATCGGCTGACATGCTCGAGTCCGTGTTCATGGACATGGTTTGCTGCATCGGACAGTCGCCCGTCAAGCCACTCGCTGCCAGCCCGCTAATGGGCAGCATCGCGCAAAGCAGCAAGAGGATGAAGGTCCGGAGCAATTTCATAACGCGCATTATAGTCCGCCCGTACCGGCGCTTGCATCGGAATTGTACTTATGTTTCCGCCCTTAAACATGCAGTCAACACGTGCACGGTCACGCGTTCGTCTTGGATTTGGGTACGGCGCTTGCGCGATGCGCCCGGCCCGATCCGGGCAGCCCAGTCAAGGAGAATCAAATGGCACACCAACAGTATCAGTCCGGCATCTCCGCCTGCGATGATTGCGCAGCCGCATGCTATCACTGTGCAACTGCATGCCTCAATGAGAGTGAAGTTGCGCAACTCGCGGATTGCATCAAACTAGACCTCGATTGCGCGGCCTTCTGCCGACTCGCGTCGGGCGCGATGGCGCGCGGAAGCGGGCAAACAAAGGCGCTATGTTCGAGCTGTGCAAATATCTGCGAAGCTTGCGCGGCCGAGTGCGAGAAGCACCCTCACGAACATTGCAAGGAATGCGCACTCGCATGTCGAAGATGTACCCAAGAGTGCCGCTCGATGGCACAATAGACTCGGACCACAAAATGAAGGACGACGGCTTCCGCGTCGGCGCGAAAGCCGTCGGTAAATTGATCGTCTGCTGTCCTTTGCTCCCGCGCCATCGCGTACTTTTTATCGTTTCATCACCGGTATCAACGTCGGGCATAAATGGCCATTGGACGGTGGCCATCGGCGAGGAACATCGCGTGGTTCTCTCCGGTTCCGGTACGCACTAATGCTGACCCCGGATCGCAATTACGGATGTGCGGTGCCATGCTCATTCGTTCGATCCCACGCACACGTTGCGCTCCCGATAATGCGGCGTGCGGCGGCATCTTCGGGCAGTTCAGACGGAAATTGTCTATCCACCCGGCGGATCAGTCGCCCCCACTGTGTTGTCCCCGAGGACTCGCATGCTCGGTCTGAAGCGGTCGGGCATCGCTGAACGGCTGATAATCGACAACCCCAAAATCCTGCTCCAGCAGTTCACGCATCTCGTCGACCGCCGATGTCTGTGCATGCCACATTTCGGAACACAGCCGAATCAGAGCATCATGACGCCGGTCAACACCGGTCATGCAAGCATTCAGCGGTTCAAAAAGCTCATAATGGTGCCGGGCGAATATCTCGAGGTACGCGTGGTCAAATGCTCTGCCTGGTTGCGCATGCTCAAGTATTGCAATTGCTGCTTGTTGTTCTGAACGGACCTTCGGCTGGTAGTTGACTCCGTACCAGACACGCAGAAACTTTTGAAGCTGAATGATCTGTTCGCGCTGACCACGGTTTTCCATCCGCGCACTAGACCTAATCTCTACCATTGAGGCCTTCGCGTTTGTCGCCGGATAGGACGGCGTCGGCGATGTCCCTTCATATGCAGACAGTTCGGTACTCCGCCGAGTATCCGTGCCTGCGGCGAGCTCGGTCATTCTGAGTGCAGAATAATGATGATCTATTACCTGCTCCATTAGCGCGACTTCAAATTCCGCTGTAATTCCACGACCGGGCGCGCTCGCGAACGCCATAGTAGGGCCCAAGAATGTTCCCACCATCAGACCCAGTAGCGGGAGTCGCACAATTCTCCTAAGGCTCGTCAAGCGCGCTCGCGGTCGCTCACCCTTCAAGTTTGCAATGCTTTCCATATCGCCTCCGTCGAAGTAGGGCCATCACCGGAAGTCGCAGGGCACGATTCGCTAGTATCAGTGATAATGGCCCGCCGATACCGAGCAGTACATATGCCCGAGGATACCGATGGAAATGCTGAGCACCGAAAATCTTAACTCTCTAAGTTGTGCACAACATGTCGCGTCATTTGCCAGCGCATGATGTGGCCCACGGACCGGCTACGGGCCCGCAAATAATGACATTAAGATGAAGTAAACGTCATGTGTGCGTCATCAAACGGGCTCGGATAACTGCGAGTTGTCGCAAGCCGTTTCGCTCGTCGTGGATTTATTTATTACCAACGCCACCTGTCCGCGTCGTCGGCAGCACCGCAAACGCAAACGTTACCGATGATCTGAACGAACGGGCGAATAAGTCTCATGAAAATTGCATTCATTGCGGCCCGGGCGTCGAAGTGAAATTTTTTTACTTCGCAAACGGCGACAATTTTATTTTGTGCTAGGGTTTGGGCGGCGCATCCCCCAACCCACCAGTTGATCGTTCTCTCTAGCAGAGGTTTTTCTCGTCAGCCGGGCGTGGTACTTCGCCGCCTCGCGCCGCATCCGTGCCTCTTCCGGCGACACGTAGATCGACGTACTGGCCAGCTTGCGCCGTTCGGACTCAGTGAGATCCGACATCACCGCGAGCAGCTGCGCGATCGCCCATTGCGTGAGTCCGCGCGCGCCGCGCACCGAATAGCCGCCCCGCGCTGC
>NZ_QKZF01000054.1:0-12232 GCF_003253915.1 Burkholderia sp. 28_3 | reverse complement strand
GGCGATCGGCACGGGCAGCAACGACGGCGGCCGCTCGAACGTCGTCGCGGTCGGCTCGGCCGATTCGGCGCGGCAGGTCGTGAACGTTGCGGCGGGCACGCAGGGCACGGACGCGGTGAACGTGAATCAGCTCAATGCGAGCGTGGGCACCGCGGTGTCGCAGGCGAACAGCTACACGGACGGCCAGGTCGCGAACCTGCGCAACAGCCTCGACAGCTATCGCCGCGACGCGGACGGCGGCACCGCGACGGCAATGGCCGTGGCCGGTCTGCCGCAACCGTCCGGCCCCGGCAAGAGCATGGTCGCGATCGCGGGCAGCGTGTACCGCGGTCAGTCTGGGCAGGCGCTCGGCATCTCGACCATTTCCGAGAACAACCACTGGATCTACAAGGCGGCCGTGTCGACCAACACGCGCGGCACGTACGGCGCCGTGGTCGGCGCCGGTTACCAGTGGTAAGCGTACGGGCGATTCGATGCGAAACATGAAACGGAACAACAAGCGAACCATGAAAACTCGACAGGCTGTGCTGCTCGCGGCGTGCGTCGCGACTGCAGTCTCAATCACGGGATGTGCGGTGCCCCACACGCCGCCCCGGTTTCCGGACGCGGCGTCCGCGTCGCCCGCGGGCGGCACGTTCGTGAACGTCGCGAACCTGCGCAACGTCAGTACGGGCCTCAACAAGGATCAGCTCTACGACCTGATTGGGCCGCCGCACTTTCACGAATGGTTCGTGGGCAACCACGTGTGGAACTACCTGTTCGACTTCCGCCGCGGCGACCAGGTAGTGTCGTGCCAGTACCAGGTGCAGTTCGACAAGACCATGCGCGTGAGCGCGACGTACTGGCGCGATCCGCAGTGCGCGGACTTCGTACGGGACCCGGCGCCTGCGGTGGCCGTCGCGAAGCCCGCGCCGCTCGAACAGTTCACGATCGAAGGCGAGGCCCTGTTTCCGTTCGCGCAGTCGAGCCTCGATTCGATGCTGCCGGGCGGTCGCGCGGAGCTCGACGCCGCGATCGCGAAAATCCGCAACCAAGCCGGCATGACGAGCATCGACGTGGTCGGCCACGCCGATCGCATCGGCTCGGAAGAAAGCAATCGTGCGCTTTCGCTCGCGCGGGCCGAGACCGTGAAACGCTATCTGGCGGCGCACGGCATCAACGCCGCGCGCATTCGGGCTGACGGTGTCGGATCGTCGCAGCCGGTATCGCATTGTCCGCCAGGTGAAACGCCCGCCGTCATCGCGTGCCTGCAGAAAGACCGGCGGGTGACGCTTACCGTGTACGGGCAGCGCTGAGTTGCCGCGTCAGCGGGCCGAACGCGCCCATTCGCCGACCGCGGGGAACGTCCGGTCCGCGGCGCAAGCGTGCGATTCCGGCACGAGCCTGCCGGGTCCGCGCATGACCGCGGCCTGTTCGCACCCGGGTGCGGCAACGCAACATCGTCGGTCGACGGGTGCAAGACATGTGCGAATGACGCGCGCTCTCACCGCCATCCGCCGGCTGTCTAACAGGCGACGTGCTGCTCCGCACAAACCGGCATCGGGTTGCACCGGCGTCGGGCACGAAGCGCCACCGGTGCAATCGCCGTCGCCCGGACCGGCCATCACCCGGCGCTAGCGCAAACCCGAACCCGGTTGCACTGTTCATCGTCATTCTGGTCCTGTATCGTCCTTCCATCCCCCGATTGCGAAACCGCTGCATGGGAGGCTCACGATGCGCAAAAAGAATGCTGCAGCCGTCTGGATCCTGATCGCGATGGTGGCAGGCATCGCGATCGGCTACATGGTCTTCACGAGCTTTCCGGACAAGAAGGCCGCCGCCGAAGTCGCCGGGTACATCTCGCTCGTCTCCGACGTGTTCCTGCGCCTGATCAAGATGGTGATCGGCCCGCTCGTCTTCTCCACGCTGGTCGTCGGCATCGCGCACATGGGCGACGCGGCGTCGGTCGGACGCGTGTTCGCGAAATCGATCGCCTGGTTCATCACCGCGTCGCTGGTTTCGCTGCTGCTCGGGCTGCTGATGGCGAACCTGCTGCGGCCCGGCGACAATCTCGGCTTGCCGCTGCCGGACATCGGCGCCTCCGCGAACCTCGCGACGTCCAAGTTCACGCTGAAGGATTTCGTCGGCCACATGGTGCCGAAGTCGTTCGCCGAGGCGATGGCGAACAACGAGATCCTGCAGATCGTCGTGTTCTCGATGTTCTTCGGCGTCGCGCTCGCCGCACTCGGCGACCGCGGCAAGGTCCTCATCGCCGCGATCGACCAGCTGTCGCACGTGATGCTCAAGATCACCGGCTACGTGATGAAGCTCGCGCCGCTCGCGGTGATGGCCGCGATGGCCGCGACCGTCGCGGTCAACGGGCTGTCGGTACTGCTGAAGTTCGCGGTGTTCATGGGCGACTTCTACGTGAGCCTGTTCCTGCTCTGGGCACTGCTCGTCTGTGCGGGGCTCGTGTTCCTCGGGCCGCGCGTGTTCAAGCTGCTGGTGCTGATCAAGGAAGCGTTCATGCTGTCGTTCGCGACGGCCAGCTCCGAAGCCGCGTACCCGAAGATCCTCGACGCGCTCGACCGCTTCGGCGTGAAGCGCAAGATCTCGAGCTTCGTGATGCCGATGGGCTATTCGTTCAACCTCGACGGCTCGATGATGTACTGCACGTTCGCGTCGCTGTTCATCGCGCAGGCGTACAACATGCACCTGTCGCTCGGCACGCAGATCACGATGCTGCTGGTCCTGATGCTCACGTCGAAGGGGATGGCCGGCGTGCCGCGCGCATCGCTCGTCGTGATCGCGGCCACGCTGCACCAGTTCGGGCTTCCGGAGGCCGGGCTGCTGCTGATTCTCGGCGTCGACACGTTCCTCGACATGGGCCGCTCGGCCACCAATGCGGTGGGCAACTCGATCGCGAGCGCGGTGGTCGCGAAATGGGAAGGCCAGCTCCTGTCGGAAGCGGAAGCCGAAGCCAACGCGGCGCGCATCGAAGCGGAACAGGAAGCGACGATCGCACATCCGACGGAAGTCTGACGGAGGCCCGGCGATGAAGATGCAGCGATTCTGGCGTGCGCTCGCGCTCGCGGGCCTGCTTGCGACGGGCGCGACCGCGCGCGCGGAAGATGCGCCTTCGACGCTGCCGCGCGTCGAGCCGTTCGCGCCGGCCCAACTGACCGGCACGCTCGCGAAGGTGCGCGGCAGCGGGACGATCGCGCTCGGCTATCGCGACGCGTCGATACCGTTTTCGTACCTGAACGCGCGCAACCAGCCGATCGGCTATTCGATCGAGCTATGCAAGGCGCTCGTGTCGTCGATCGAGGATGCGATCAACCGGAGCCTGACGATCCGCTGGGTGCCGGTCACGTCCGACACCCGCATCGACGCGGTGGTCAGCGGGAAAGTCGATCTGGAATGCGGCTCCACGACCAGCAACCTCGAGCGCCAGAAACGCGTGGCGTTCTCGCCGATCATCTTCGTGGCCGGCACGAAGGTGATGGTGAAACGCGGCGCGCCGATCCGCTCGTTCCGCGACCTCGCGGGCAAGAAAGTCGCGGTGACGGCCGGTACGACCAACGAGAAGACGCTGCGCGACCTGAACGACAAGTTCCGGCTCGGGATCCAGCTACAGGTGGTGCCGGACCATGCGCAGGGTTTCGCACTCGTCGCGAATGGCGGCGCAGACACGTTCGCGACGGACGACGTGCTGCTGTACGGCCTCATTGCCGAGAATGCGGGCAAGGGCGGCCAGTACGACGTGGTCGGCGACTTTCTTTCGTACGACCCGTACGGAATCATGTTCCGCAAGGACGATCCGCAACTCGCGCAGGTCGTGAAAACCACGTTCCAGGAATTGGCCGCCGACGGCGAGATCGCGCGTCAGTACAAGCGCTGGTTCCTGCGCCCGCTTCCGTCGGGCTTGAGTCTGAACCTGCCGATGAGCCCGCAACTGGAGACCATCATCGAGACGATCGGCGTCAACGGGAGTTGAGCGCGTCGGCATGAACGACGAAACACGCGCGGCCCCGATGCCTCGCCAGGCACCGGGGCCGCTCACCGGACACGATGCGTTCAGCCGACCCGCGCCGCGCCCTGCTGCTCCGCTTCATCGTCTTCGCTGGCCGTTCGTGCGAGCACCGGCTTCAACGCCTGCCCCGTATGGCTCGCGCTCACCTTCGCGAGCGCTTCCGGCGGCGCCGCCGCGACGATCGTGCCGCCGCCCACGCCGCCTTCCGGCCCAAGATCGATGATCCAGTCGGCTTCCGCGATCACGTCGAGGTCGTGCTCGATCACGACGACGCTATGCCCGGCATCGACCAGCCGATGCAGCACACGGATCAGCTTCGCGACGTCGGCCATATGCAGGCCGACCGTCGGCTCGTCGAGCACGTACAGCGTATGCGGCGCCTTCTGGCCGCGCCGCGTGATGTCGTCGCGCACCTTCGTCAGCTCGGTGACGAGCTTGATGCGCTGTGCTTCGCCGCCGGACAGCGTCGGCGACGGCTGACCGAGCGTCAGATAGCCGAGCCCGACGTCCTTCATCAATTGCAACGGATGCGCGATGTTCGAAATCGGCGCGAAGAACTCCACCGCCTCGTCGATCTCCATCGTCAACACGTCGCCGATGTTCCGGCCGCGCCACGTGACGGCGAGCGTTTCCGGATTGAAGCGCTGCCCGTGGCACACGTCGCACGGCACCTTGACGTCGGGCAGGAAACTCATGCCGATCGTGCGCACGCCTTGCCCTTCGCAGGCAGGGCAGCGCCCATCGCCGGTATTGAACGAGAAACGCGATGCCGTATAGCCGCGTGCGCGCGCCTCGAGCGTATCGGCGAACAGCTTGCGGATCGTGTCCCACACGCCGATATAGGTGGCCGGACACGAACGCGGCGTCTTGCCGATCGGCGTCTGGTCGACTTCGAGCACGCGATCGATCTGCTCCCAGCCGCTCAGCGATTCGCAACCCTGCCATGCGTGCGTGACGTTCAGCGACGGCCGCGGTGCGCTGCGCGCCAGGACGCTCGAACGGCGATTGGTGGCCGGCGCGTCCTGCTGCGCGGCCTTGCGCGCACGCCGCGTGGCCGGCGACGACAGCACCGAGCGGCCGACCGCATCCAGCAGGTTCGTCATCAGCACGTCGCGCGCGAGCGTCGACTTGCCCGACCCGCTGACGCCCGTCACCGCGACGAGCCGCGCGAGCGGAATGCCGACCGTGACGTCGCGCAGGTTGTGCAGCCGGGCGCCATGGACGGTCAGCCACGCTTCCGGCACGGCCGCACCGCCCTTCTTGCCCGGCAGGCTCACGCTGCGGCGCGGCTGCAACGGATGCGTCATCGGCTGCGCGAGCAGGCGCCCCGTCACCGAATCGGCCTGCGCCGCAAGGTCGGCGACCGCGCCTTGCGCGACCAGCGTGCCGCCGCGCTTGCCGGCGCCCGGGCCGACGTCGATGATGTGATCCGCGCGGCGGATCGTGTCCTCGTCATGCTCGACGACGACCAGCGTATTGCCCTTGTCACCGAGCTTGCGCAATGCGTCGAGCAGGATCTGGTTGTCGCGCGGATGCAGGCCGATCGTCGGCTCGTCGAGCACGTAGCACACGCCCTGCAGGTTGCTGCCGAGCTGCGCGGCGAGCCGGATGCGCTGCGCTTCGCCGCCCGACAGGCTCGGCGCCGCACGATCGAGGCTCAGATAGCCGAGCCCGACCTCCTCGAGAAACGCGAGGCGGCTGCCGATCTCGCTGACGATGTCGCGCGCGATCTGCGCGTCGCGCCCGGTGAGTTCGAGCGCATCGATCCAGCGGCGCGTATCCGACACCGTCCATTGCGCGACCTCGACGATCGGATGCGCGTCGAACGTGACCGCGCGTGCGGACGGATTCAGCCGCGTGCCGTGGCAGTCCGGGCACGGCTCGTTGCCGACGCCTTCCGGTTCCTGTTCGTCCGACGGCAAGGTTTGCTCGCGGCCGCGATCGTCGCCGGCGAGCACCGTGTCGTCGTACGCGGCGCGCTGTTCGCGCGTGAGCGTGACGCCGGTGCCGACGCAGGTCGTGCACCAGCCGTGCTTGCTGTTGTACGAGAACATCCGCGGGTCCAGCTCCGGATAGCTCGTGCCGCACACCGGGCACGCGCGCTTGACCGACAGCACCTTGACCGCGCCGACCTGCGCGGTCGAATGATCGTTCCGCATCGCATCGTGCAGCCCGTCGAGCGGCGCGAGCAGGTGCATCACGCCCTTGCCGAGCTCGAGCGTCTCGTCGAGCCTGCGCCGCAACTCGGTTTCGTTGTCCGGCGACACGACGATATCGGCCACCGGCAATTCGATCGTGTGCTCGCGGAAACGGTCGAGCTTCGGCCACGGATCGACCGTGACGAACTCGCCGTCGACGCGCAGATGCGTGCTGCCGCGCGCCTTCGCCCACTTCGCGAGATCCGTATACACGCCCTTGCGGTTGACGACGAGCGGCGCGAGCAGCCCGACGTGCTCGCCGCGATGATCGCGCAGCAGTTGCGCGGCGATCGATTCGACGGATTGCGACGTGACCGGCGTGCCGTCGTGGATGCAGTGCTGCAGGCCGAGCTTCACATACAGCAGCCGCAGGAAATGCCACACCTCGGACGTGGTCGCGACCGTGCTCTTGCGCCCGCCGCGCGACAGCCGCTGCTCGATCGCGACGGTCGGCGGGATGCCGTACACCGCGTCGACCTCGGGGCGGCCGGCCGGCTGCACGATCGAGCGCGCATACGCGTTCAGCGATTCGAGGTAGCGGCGCTGGCCTTCGTGGAACAGGATGTCGAACGCGAGCGTCGACTTGCCGGAACCCGATACGCCGGTGATCACGTTGAACTTGCCGTGCGGGATGTCGACGTCGAGCGACTTCAGGTTGTGCTCGCGCGCGTTGACGATCCGCACGACGTCCTCGCCTTCGATCGCCCGGCGCGCGCGCGCCGCGTTCAGCACGGCCTGCAGCGGCACGCCTTCGTCGGCGCGCACCGCCTCGCCATCCATCTCGCGGTCGTACTGCAGCAGCGCCACGCCGGTATGCGATGCGGCGCAGGCCTTCACGTCGTCGGGCGTGCCCGCGCACAGCACGAGGCCGCCGCCGTCGCCGCCTTCCGGGCCGAGGTCGATCAGCCAGTCGGCCGCGCGGATCACGTCGAGGTTGTGCTCGATCACGATCAGCGAATGGCCGGCCGCGAGCAGCTTGCCGAACGCCTGCATCAGCTTCGCGATGTCGTCGAAGTGCAGCCCGGTGGTCGGCTCGTCGAACATGAACAGCTTCGCACGCGCGATGCGCGCTTCTTCCGTCGCGACCCGGCGCCCGTTGGCCGCCGCCGCCGATTCGGCGAGGAAGCCGGCGAGCTTCAGGCGCTGTGCTTCCCCGCCCGACAGCGTCGGCACCGGCTGGCCGAGCTTCACGTATTCGAGGCCGACGTCGACGATCGGCTGCAGCACGCGCAGCACCTCGGCGTCGGTCGCGAAGAACGCGGCTGCCTCGCTGACGGTGAGATCGAGCACGTCGGCGATGTTCAGCGCGCGGCCGTCGCGCTCGATGCGCACTTCGAGAATCTCGGCGCGGTAGCGGCTGCCGTCGCAATCCGGGCAACGCAGGTAGACGTCGCTCAGGAACTGCATTTCGATGTGTTCGAAGCCCGAGCCGCCGCAGGTCGGGCAACGGCCGTCGCCCGAGTTGAAGCTGAACGTGCCGGCGCCGTAGCCGCGCTGCAGCGCGAGCGGCGCCTTCGCGAACAGCTTGCGGATTTCGTCGAATGCGCCGACGTAGCTAGCCGGGTTCGAGCGTGTGGTCTTGCCGATCGGCGACTGGTCGACGAACACGACGTCGCCGACCTGGTCGGCGCCCGTGAGGCTGCGGTACGCACCCGGCGACTCGGTCGCCTTGCCGTGGTGCCGCGCCATCGCCGGATACAGCACGTCCTGCAGCAGCGTGGATTTGCCGGAGCCGGATACGCCCGTCACGCACACGAGCCGCTGCAGCGGAATCTCGACCGTGACGTCGCGCAGGTTGTGTTCGGTCGCGCCTTCGAGCACGATGCGCGGCGTGTTGGCGTCGACCACGCGGCGCGCCCAGTTCGACGCATGCGCGACCTGCTTGCGGCCGCCGAGATACTCGCCCGTCAGCGTGTGCGCGGACCGGATGTCGGCCGGCGTGCCGTCATAGACGATCGTGCCGCCGCGCTCGCCCGGGCCGGGGCCCATGTCGATCAAGCGATCGGCCGCGAGCATCACCGACGGATCGTGCTCGACCACGACCAGCGTATTGCCCGCGTCGCGCAGCCGCTGCATCGCCTCGACGATCCGCGTGAGGTCGCGCGGATGCAGCCCGATGCTCGGTTCGTCGAGCACGAACAGGGTTTTCGTGAGCGACGTGCCGAGCGCCGTCGTCAGGTTGATCCGCTGCACCTCGCCGCCCGACAGCGTGCGGCTTTGCCGGTCGAGCGTCAGGTAGCCGAGCCCGACGTCGCACAGATATTTCAGGCGCGTGCGCACCTCGGCGAGCAACAGCTTCAATGCGTCGTCGAGCAGCGCGCTCGGCAGGACGATATCGTCGAAGAAGCGCCGGATGCGCTCGATCGGCAACAGCATCAGGTCGTGGACGGTCAGGCCAGGCAGCGCTTCGAGCTGCGCGCGGCTCCAGTCGACGCCGCGCGGCATGAAGCGGTCGGCCGGCGCGAGCACGGCGTCCGCGTTCTCTTTCGAGCCGAGCCGCCATTGCAGCGATTCCGTCTTCAGGCGCGCACCGCCGCACACGTCGCACGGCGTATAACTGCGGTATTTCGACAGCAGCACGCGGATGTGCATCTTGTACGCTTTCGATTCGAGATAACCGAAGAAGCGCTTCACGCCGTACCACTGGCTTTGCCACTTGCCGTTCCAGTCCGGCGACCCGTTGACGACCCAGTCGCGCTCGGCGTCCGTCAGCTCGGACCACGCCACGTCGCGCCGGATGCCGGCCTTCGCCGCGTAGCGCATCAGGTCGTCCTGGCACTCTTTCCATGCGGGCGTCTGCATCGGCTTGATCGCGCCGCCACGCAGCGTCTTGCGCGCGTCGGGAATCACGAGGCCGAGATCGACGCCGATCACGCGGCCGAAGCCGCGGCAGGTTTCGCACGCGCCGTACGCCGAGTTGAACGAGAACAGCGCGGCTTGCGGCTCCGCGTAGCGCAGGTCGCTGTCGGGATCGTGGAGCCCGGTGGAGAAGCGCCAGATCAACGGCTCGGCCGTCGCGTTTTCCGCTTCCGCCGCCAGCACGTACACGTTCACGCGGCCGCCGCCGCGCTTCAGCGACGCCTCGATCGCCTCGACCACCCGCGCCTTGTCGGCCTGCTGCACGCGAAAGCGGTCGGCCACCACGTCGAGCATCTTGCGCGGCCCGGTGGGCGACGCGACTTCGCGCTGCGCCTGCACGCGCGTGTAGCCGCTCGCCGACAGCCACTGCGCGATTTCCTCGTCGGACACCGCTTCCGGCAATTCGACCGGGAACGTGACGACGACGCGCGGATCGTCCGCCTGCGTGCGCGCGACGAGCTCCGCGTAGATCGTCTCCGGCGTGTCGTGCCGCACCTGCCGCGCGGTCTTGCGGTCGAACAGCTCGGCCGCGCGCGCGTACAGCAGCTTCAGGTGGTCGTTCAGCTCGGTCATCGTGCCGACGGTCGACCGCGAGCTGCGCACCGGGTTGGTCTGGTCGATCGCGATCGCGGGCGGCACGCCGTCGACGCGCTCGACCTGCGGGCGATCCATCCGGTCGAGGAACTGCCGCGCGTACGCGCTGAAGGTTTCGACGTAGCGCCGCTGGCCTTCCGCGTACAGCGTGTCGAACACGAGACTCGACTTGCCGGAGCCCGACGGGCCGGTCACGACCGTCATTTCACCGGTGCGCAGGTCGAGATCGAGATTCTTGAGGTTGTGCTGACGTGCTCCGCGAATGCGGATCAGATTGCTGGATGACAATTTGCCTGCCCGTCTGAATGAGTTAGCCAGAGTTCACGGTGCCGGGAACGCTGCGGTGGATGCCCGCAGGCGCGGCGCACGGGCCGCAAGGGTTGGACCTGCGCGGCTCGAGTTCGACGGGTACTATACTGTATATTCATACAGTTTTCCATGACGACCCTGCGGGCGTCATGGACAGGCGGCGGGGGATCCCCGTCGGCATCGACCATCCGGAATCGCGTTGCCTGCGATGCGGGGTCGAAACGGCGTGCGGCTTCAGCGGCGCGCCGCCGTGCAGCTAGCCGCGCTTGCGCAGCGGGTCCAGCAAGCCTCTCAGGCCGTTGTGATCGATTTCGTGCATCAGCGCGAGCTGTCGGCCGAGCTCGCCGCGCGGAAACCCTTCGCGGGCTAGCCAATTGAGATAGTTGCCCGGCAGGTCGGCAAGGAGCCGGTCCTTGTACTTACCGAAGGGCATTGTGACGGTGACGAGGCATTCGAGGTCGAGGGATCGCATGCGGGTATTGTGCACGGCTTTCCGCTGCCATGGCATGCAAGCCGACCTGGGTCGACCGACGGTCGTAAAACCGCCCCGTCGCGCGTGCTGAAAGCGGGCCGCCGCCCCGCGTCCGGCCTGCTAGACTGAGATTTCCCCCTGCAAACCCTGGAGGGAATCATGACGTCCATCTATGTCGTGAAGACCGGCGAGCAGTTCCTCTGCACCGCCGAGGACGGCGACATCGGCATGGCGCCGGCCATCGAGGATGCCGCCTCCTTTGGTTCGTATGACGAAGCGGAGAAGGCCGCGAGCGCACATGCCGACCCGGGCTACGAAATCGTGGCCGTCTGCGTGATCAGGCACTGAGCGTCGATCCACGGCCCGGTGCGAATGGCGATCCGCGTGCCGGACGCAAGGCAGCATGCGGGGCGTCGTCGCCAGGCGACGGACTCCGCATGCACACGCCGCGACGGATCTTCCTCCCGCCGCCGTCTGCGTCGTGCATCATCGCCGCAAGCGAGCCGTCGTGCTTCGACGGCCACGCTTGCGGCAATTCTGTCGCGCCGCCCTACTTCTGCAGCGAGATTTCCACGCGACGATTGCGCGCCCGTCCTTCGACCGTATCGTTCGATGCCGCCGGATTCGCTTCGCCGTGACCGTTCGCGGCAAACGAATCCGCTTTCAGCCCGTGCTCGCGCAAATATCCGGCGACCGCATCCGCCCGGCGCTTCGACAGCGCCTGATTGTGCGCATCCGAACCGGTCGCGTCGGTATAGCCGTCCACTTCCACGCGCTCGAAATGGCGGTCGCCTTGCTGGTTCAGCAGCTTGTCGAGCGCGGCGGTGGCCGCGGGCGTCAGCGCGGCCGAGTCGGTCGCGAAGTACGCATCGCCGGTCAGGCTCACCTTCTCGACCGGCGCGGGCGCCGGCGCGACGGCCGCGGCGGCCGGCGCGGGCGCCGCACCGCACTGGAACACGATCGAATGCGGATCGGCGCCGTCGCGGTACGGCGTGGTGGTGTCGACCAGGCGCACGGGTTCGTTGCCGCACATGCGCGTCGCGACCTTCATGCAGGTCTTCGCGGTCGACAGGATGCCGTGGCAGTCGACCTGGAACGTCCGGATGCCGTTTCGCGACTGCAGTTCGTATGCGTTGTACGTCGGCCCCGACGCACTCGAGCAGGCCGTGAGGGAAACGACGGACGCCAGCAGGACAAGATGGTGTTTTTTCACTTGATGACTCCGAGAATGCGATGAGCACGGCGCGTGCGGCGCGAGGTCGCGACGCATCCGCGCACGTTTGCGTTCGGCGCGGTCCGCTCCGGCAGCGCGTGCCGGAACGAACCGCTGCGCGCGATCACTTCCACTGATACAGCATGCCCGCGCCGACGACGCGCTGGCTGCCGGCGAAACCGCCGTTCAGCGTCGCCTTCAGGTTCTCCGTGACGCGCGCCTGCACGCCGACCGCCATGGCCTTCTGGCCCTGGAACGTCGCCGTGCCGACCCCCATCGCGAAGTTCGAATCACGGTCCATGTGCGGGATCGACGCCATCGCGGCGGTCGCGGCGATCCCCTCGCGGGCCATCGAATCGGTCTGCTGGATCTGCTGCTGCATCTGCGTGAGCTGGTTGTTGACCGTGTTCAGCGACTGCGTGAACTGGTTCGATACCGCATTCAGCTGATTCACGTTCACGGCGTCCGTGCCCTGCGTGCCCGCCGCGACGTTCACGACCTGCCGCGCCGAATCGGCCGAGCCGACCGCAACGACGTTCGAGCGGCCGCCGTCGTTGCTGCCCGTGCCGAGCGCG
>NZ_QKZF01000053.1:0-13644 GCF_003253915.1 Burkholderia sp. 28_3 | reverse complement strand
TGATCACCGTCGCTATAATCCATTGACCGCGCAACACCACCTTCCAGACTGATCACGTTCGCCGAAACGATTGATCACCATCGCCGAAATCCGCATGCACGGTCATCGGCATGCCCCGCAATGCGGACATCACCAGCAGGCAATCGCTGACGTTTTCGCAGATCGTCCCGAGGCCGGTAACACCATACCCGGCAAGCGAGGCGCCAGGGAGACAGGCCATTCTGGGATCAACCCACGGATGAATCACGCCCGGCGTGCAGACGTACCCGGCGGCGCTGACACCATCCTGCAGCCTTGAGGTCCGTGCCGGTTTGATATCCCCGATGTATGCGCCCTCGATCTCGATGTCGGCCCTCGTGAACTGATGCGACTTCGAGTCGAAGTACTCTGCATCCCGTATCACCCACGCCACTGCATGTGGCGCTCCCTGCGTGTTGATCTGCATATGCGTGCCCCCGAAGATCGTCTTCAGGACCGGTCGCCCGGTCCAGCTCCCGGTCCGAACACAACCTTGTTCATCTGACACCCGAGTCCGTCGATCTCTGCCCGTATCACGTCGCCGTCCTGCAGGAAACGCCCGCGCTCGGCTCCGGTGCCAGCCGGGGTTCCGGTTGCAATCACGTCTCCGGGACGCAGCTCGACCCGGGACGATAGATATTCGATCAGGCGTGGCACATCAAGGATCATGTCGCCCGCGAGCTCGTCCTGCATTACTTCCCCATTGACCGACAGGCGCAGTCGCAGCGCGTCGATCTCGCCAATCACGCTCGCCGGTACGAGATATGGCCCGGCGGGCATTGAGGCCGGCATCCCCTTGCCCCTCAGCCAGTCGGCACCCGGAAAATCCTGACGGTATATGAGAGCGCGATCGGTAACGTCGTTCAGGATGAGACAGGCGGCCACAAAATTTGGCGCGTCCTCGCGTGCGACATGTCGTCCACGACGACCAATGACAATGCCGAGCTCCAGTTCCCAGTCCAGCTCCTCAGTGCCGCTTTCTGCATGGATCTCTCCGTCCGGCGGTGCGATGCACGAATTCGGCCGCTGGAAGAAATAAGGCTCACCCTGTCTGGACCGCTTCTCAACCATCCGCTGCGCAACCGGGCGTCGCTCGCCAACCGGCAGCCGATCGATCTCCGGATCACCGCCCCGCGTGACGATCAGCTCGACGAGCTGTTTCCTGTAATTGGCCGCCGAGCAGTAGATACTCGCCGCAGGCGAGACCGGAGCAAGGAAGTGCAACTGCCCGACGGCGAGCCATGCACCGCGCGGAACGTGGCTGAACGCCTGGCTGTGCAGAGCGGACAACTCCCCGATCAGTGCTTCCAGGCGCGGGTAAATGCTGTCGACAGTGGCCGTACCTTGCGACGGAAGTTCGAGAAGGCCGTCACCGGCCAGATCCCGCAGCGCAACGGCATGCTCCCCGACCACGACCCACCACTGGGCAGCCTCCTCGCGCATTTTCGCGTATGCGAGTGCAAACCCCCGTTCGAGTTTGAGAGCGTTCATTGGCGACTCCATGCAGCGGACGTGGGTAGCAGATCAGAACAGCGGATAGATCGTCTTGTCGTTCTTCCGCCGGCGACGCAGGATACGGTCAAGAAGCGTCTGCAGCACGGACCGCCTGGGGGGCGTATTGTCCTTTGCTGACCTGAGTTGCGCTACCTGGGACTTCTGGCCTGAGCTGTTCATATACCCTCCTGTGGAGTGAGCTTTACGTCGATGAATACGCACGGTGATGAAGTTGCAGAAGCGCTTCGTGAACCGTTTCCGCCACCGCTTCACATCCCGTATCGGTGAGGTGCGCCCGATCGACGAACAGCCAGCGATCGCGGTACGGATCGGCCGTCAAACGGGTATTCATGTCGATGAACGACACGCGGTGGCTGTTGCACAGCACCTCAACTGCACGCCTGAACTGCTTTCCTGTCGCCGCACCGCGGATCCCAGCCAGGGTGCCCGACTCGCCCGTATGGCGGTCCAGCGAATCAAAGATCACCCGCTCATGTTCATGAGGCTCACGCGCCATCCACGTGGCAAAGGGCTGCATCACGTAGGTGAGCGTGCAGTCAAGCCCGGCGGCAAGCGAGCTCCAGTGACCCAGGTCTCGCCCGATTTGCCGGACGGCCAGCGCAAGGCGCTCGCCTGGATCGGACTCTTCGCCGGGGCACGCATCGTCACGCTGAAGCGCAACCTCATGTCTGCGCGTCCGCTTCCAGAACGGGCGGCGGGGCAGATAGCGGGCATTCATATCGGCCATCGCCGTGGCGAAGTCGTGCGAGAAAAAGAAGTCACCCAGAGACGTTGCGAATTCACTCCGTGGATCCGCGAGTACGAGATTGTTCAGGCCGCTGAGAACGACGATATGGCGGATCGCCGGAAGCCGATCGCGCATCAGCAGAAAGAGGATGAGTTCCTGCGCCGACGTGAAGCCCCGTCCTCCCATGTTGATCCACGGTGCCTCGCCCACACCCGAGCGTGTCAGGATCGAGGGGATCGTCGAGAGGTCACCCGAGCAGCCCAGCCCCATCACGACGGAGCCGCCGATCAGCAGGTTTACCTCGGGCGCACCCGCGAGATTTGAAGGGGAGAAATTCGCCTCGCCTGCCGGGCCCATGCCAAGGCGAAATCCGAATTCATCCGTATTCACGACGTGGGAGACATAACGCGCCGGATGAAAGAACATGATATGCGGAGACCAGCGCAATGCCGCGCGCGCGAGCAGCCGGTCATACTCCCGCATCTGCGGTGTCAGCCCGTACCGTATGCGCTCCATGTCGTCCGCAGCGTCTGTCATGATGCTCCTCTGTCCTCGAGCGATATTTCCCGCTACGACATACTCGACATGTCCAGCCGGCGCAGCCGGTCGGGAAGCACACGATAACTGTCCATCGCCGGCTCCCACTTCCTCGCCAGCGGATCGGACCAGAGCCGACACACGATCGCCAGCGGAGACAGCAGCAGAAAAAACACGACGCCCGCGAGCAGGCGCCCGGATATCGAAATGGATGCATGCATATCACGGCCTCCGCGATCTGGTCAGTCCAATGCAAATTCTTCTTTCCATGCCGTATCCGTCTCGCGGACCGGCTGCTGGTCTTTCAGTAGCACACAGTTCCCCATCACGAGGCAGTCCATCTCCGTCCTCATGAAGCAGCGATAGGCGTCCGACGGAGACTCGACGATCGGCTCTCCCCGCACGTTGAAGGAGCTGTTGACCACCATCGGGCAACCGGTGCGTTCAAAAAACTTCGTGAGCAGGCCGTGAAACCTGGGATTCGTTTCGCGGTGCACCGTCTGGATCCTGGCGGAATAATCGACGTGCGTGATTGCCGGAATGGTGGAGCGCGCAACGTTGAGCTTCGCGATCCCGAAAAGATTCTCGTAACCATGGTCGACCGGCAGGCGCCGCTGATCTGCAACGGGCGCCACGATGAGCATGTAGGGGCTCGGCCGGTCCAGCCCGAACCAGTCGGATACATGTTCGGCAAGCACCGACGGCGCGAATGGCCGGAACGACTCCCTGAACTTGATTTTCAGGTTCATCGTCGTCTGCATGCTCCGGCTTCTCGGGTCTCCGATGATCGAGCGACTCCCCAGCGCCCGCGGCCCGAATTCCATGCGCCCCTGAAACCAGCCGATGACCTTGCCTTCAGCCAGCAGCTCGGCCACGTATTCCAGCAGATCGCTTTCATCAAGCCGGTAATACGGCGCATCGACTGACTGCAGGTAGCGCATGATCTCTTCATCGGTATAGGCCGGTCCCAGATAGCTGCCCTGCATGGCGTCCGCCGTCCCGGACACAGCTCTCGTCACACCCGGCGTCTCGTAATGCGCTACGAGCGCGGCGCCGAGCGCGCCGCCAGCGTCGCCTGCCGCCGGCTGGACCCAGATGTCCTCAAACGGTCCTTCGCGCAGCAGCCGGCCGTTTGCCACACAGTTGAGTGCGACTCCGCCGGCCAGACACAGATAGCGCTCCCCGGTCTCCCGGTGCAGGGTCCGGCCAAGGCGAAGTACGACCTCCTCGGTCACAAGCTGGATCGACGCCGCGAGGTCCATTTCACGCTGGGTCAGCGGACTCTCCGGCTCACGGCGCGGTCCACCGAACAGTCGGGCAAAGCGGTCATTCGTCATCGTCAGGCCCGTGGCGAAGTTGAAATACGCCATGTCGAGCCGGAATGTGCCGTCGTCCTTGAGATCGATGAGCTTCGAAAGGATCACATCGCGGTAACGCGGCACACCATAAGGCGCAAGCCCCATGAGCTTGTACTCGCCGGAATCCACCTTGAAGCCGCAGTAATAGGTGAATGCCGAGTACAACAGGCCGAGGGAATGCGGAAAATTGACCTGCCAGAGTGGCGTGAGCGATGTCCCGTCACCCAGCCACGCGGATGTCGTCGCCCACTCTCCCACCCCATCCAGACAGAGGACGAGCGCACGGCTGAACGGTCCCGGATAGAACGCCGATGCCGCATGCGAAAGATGGTGCTCCGAAAACAGCACCTGCGGCAGTTCCGCTTCGGGCAACCCGGACACCGCGGCGAGCCCCCTTGCCAGCGACGAGCGCACATGCAGCTTGTCCTTCATCCAGACCGGTAGTGCCTGAGAGAACGACGGGAAGCCGCGTGGTGCAAACGCGAGGTACGTCTGCATGAGCCTGCTGAATTTCGCCAGCGGTTTGTCGTAGAAGACCACCGACTGCACCTCGCCAAGACCGATTCCACCCTCACGAAGACAATATTCGACCGCGTGTGTCGGGAAGCGGCTGTCCTGCTTCTTCCTCGTAAATCTCTCCTCCTGGGCTGCCGCGACGATACGCCCGTCGACGACAAGGGCCGCGGCACTATCGTGATAGTAGGCAGAGATACCCAGGATCGCTTTTCCCGTCATGGCAGTCACCATATGGTCGGTGAAATATCTTCGTGGCCTGCACTCGCTCTGGCTACGGCTGTCGCGTGAGTAATGCGGCTGCCCGGTGTCTAGCAAGACGTACCCAGCCGCGAACCCCTTCCGGGGGCTTCAACGCGCGATAACCTGTCCATATGCGATGCCACTCGCGGTCAATCACTCGCCCCTCACTGTGCGACGCGACACCGTCGAGGTGCAGGGTGATCGCCTGCAGAGCCATTGCCGTGTGGCCAGTCGACACATTGTCGATCGTGTTGTGAAGGTCGACAAACGCCGAGCTGTACCCGTACTTTCTGAGCAGATCGCGCCCCTGCCGGTAGCTTCCTCCGACGCCCGACAATTCCATCGCCAGATTCAGGCCCAGCAACTCAGGAAAGAAGCGCCGCGGGAATCTCGATATCGACAGCCAGAACACGGGCACATCGAACGCCTCGTCGTCGAAGCCGCGCCAGAACGCGAATTCACGTGTGCCGAATCCGGGCAGTTCGACGCCCATCTGACGCATGAGCTCACGGTACACATTCGGGTGATTTTCCGTGACCGATCCATTGCCGAGTTCGTCTGCATAGATGTGATACAGCAATGAACCGATCGCACTCCCGCAGGACACCACAGACGAAAACCGTTGCAGCCAGCCTCCGTCGATGAACACCATCGGACAGAGCTGAACCGACTGGTGGATGACCTCCTCGCGTGACTGCGTAATGGCGCCCGCGTCAGCCTGATACGAATCGACCTGCTCCCGATGCTTCGCATCCAGCCAAGTCTTTAGCGCCTTCGCACTGTACGATTCGAAAGGCAGCCCGCGGTCATCACTGCCCAACCCGAGGCCCGTCCGGATGAGCCATTCGGACGCAAACTGCCCCCCCGCCTCGAGTGCCTGCGGGTAGGCCTCGACATTGAGCAGGCGGTGATAGAGTTCCCGCACGTTGTATCGACGCCCATCGGCCCGGTCGACCGGGGAAGCGGTTGTGTAGCGCGCACTGCTGCTGTGCGCCGGCGTGATCCCGGCAGCGGGTGTAGGCACGCTGCGCGGCATGTCACCAGCCGCTTCGCGTCGCACCTGGGCCGCAGACGCATCTGCGTTCGACAGGCTGTCGATCCAGACCGCTATCGTGTCGAGCTCCGCCGGGGTAAATATCCTGAACATCGGACCGCCGAACTGCACCAGCTTCGTCAGTAGCGGGCTTCTTCCCGACTCACCTGGCCTCACATAGGGAGACCTGGCCAGTTCATCGAGCAACGCTGCAGCATCGGTATGCTGCGGGTCCAGATAGTCGTCAATGGTGTGTCCTCGAAGACGGGGATGACGATGGTAGCCAAACGCGTGCGACGCCTTGCGTCTGACAAGTGCCAACATCTGTGCACGCGGCGAGAGCCCACCCCGATCAACCAAGCCCGCCACCGTGTCCAGCCAGTGTCCCGTCAACAACTCTGCGAGCGCGAGACCGGTCCCGATGCGTTCGATGGCAGACCGGTTCATTTCGTCCAGTCCGCTCACTGCGGTACCCGTTTCGAGGTATGCCTGGATCGCCACCGTTGCGGCCTCAACCAGTTGCATCCTCATCGCTTCCGAACTGTGAAACTGCCAGTAGGCAATGGCAGCGCCCTGTCCCCGGACAAAACCTTCGGCGGCACGGATAAGCGGGCATAGCCCATACACTGCGCGAAACAGGTTATAGCCGAGTATTTCTGGCAAAAACGTTTCGGGAAATTCCGACAATGCAAGTGTAATGGCGGGTTCGCGCCAGACCGCAGTCGCTATCTGGTCGTCGTTCGCAAATGCCCATGTCGTTACGGGCGGAAGTGCGATGCCCAGTCCGTACAGCGACTCCAGATATCGATGCCCGTTATTGGCCGAGCAGCTACCATAGCCGGCATAAAGCGAATGAGCACGCAGCAAGGCTGCACTCGACGCAGTATGGGATCGCAACGGCCCAAAGGCATACTGGATCCAGCTCCCTTCGGTCACGGCAATGGGGGCATACTGGCGAAGCAGCAACCGCCAGCCTCGATCATCAAGTTTGTCCACCCATCCACTGACGCCGGCCGCGCGTTGATTGCACACAGCGCTGCTCACCTCAAGCATGTCCTCAAGGGAACCCGGCTTCAGGCTGCGCTTTGCATCACCTCCTGTCCACGACAACCCGACCGTTGCGATTTCCCGGCTGACCGCTTCCCTCGCCTTTGCACGCACCATAGGCGATTCCGCGTCTGCCAGCAGAGCATGGAACACCTGCGTCCAATCGCTCTCTGTAAGCGCTGGCGCGCGAAGGTCGCGCTCTCTCACACGCGCATTCATGACAATACCCCTTTCTCATTCGGGACCAGCAATGATTGCCTCGGAACGGTCCATGGCGTGGTCATTGACCCGCATGCCTGTCTCATCCCAACTCTCATTCAAAACGAATGTCGCGGTTTTCATGCTCAGTGATGCCGCATAAAACGCACTGAAAGCAGGCAAGATCTTTATAGCAGGACGGGTAGAGTCACGACCAATACAGATTTCGTCGGGATCGATACTTTTTCTGTGACTGCTTTAACAGCCCGTTGGCATGCGGGCATCTGTTAATGCAGTCACGATTGATCGCAGCAGGCCGGGCGGGAACCCTGTTGTTCCGCCGCTACCACTTCCGCCGAAGGCAGATTGTCCAGCGCTGTGTGATTGAAGAAGAATCGCAGGAGGGTAGCTTGCGGGGGTGGCAACTGCTCCTCGCGGCAAATCACAAATCCGTCGATGTGAGCCTCGTCCCCCGAGACAGCCATGTACCGCACGCCCGCGCGCAACGGCATGGCAGCCGATGCCGGCAGCAGGGCGATGCCAAGGCCCGCCGATACCAGTGTCATCATCGACGACAGTTGCGGTGCAGCCGGGCCAGGCTTCAACATCAATCCGTGACGTTCGAACAGACGGTGAACCTGGGCATTCAAACCGGAAGCCTGGCCCGCCGACGACAGCACGATGTGACGGTCCGCCAGCGACTCAAGCCGCAGCGTGTCGTGCATCGACAGCGGATCATCCAGCGCGATGGCGGCGACGACCTGCTCCCGCAGGTGCCGCTCGATGCGCACGCCTCCCAGGTCAGCCGGTGGGGCGAGACGCGATATGCCGATATCGACCTGCCCGCCCCTAACCCGCTCATTCAGGATGCCTGATGGCATCTCCACCAGAGTCCATTCGATATCGGGAAACTGTAACGCGGCAGATCTCAGTGCAGCGCCGAATCCGGCATTCAGGGATACGGAGGCAGAATACCCAATCGTGACCGGTCCTGCGGCGCCCCGCGAGAGCTTCCTCGCGTAGTCTTCAGCCCTCACACAGTCCTCTACGATTGCTCGCGCGAACGGCAGAAATCTCTTGCCGGCCGTCGTCAACTGGACGGTCCTGCTCGTTCTCTGGAACAACGGGAATTCCAGTTCGGCCTCCAGCAGCCCGATCTGGCGAGTCAGAGGCGGCTGTGCGACATGCAGTCTCTGCGCCGCACGCCCGAAATGCAACTCGTCTGCCAGAGCTACGAAATAGCGCAATCGTCTCAGATCCAGCATAGCGTTCTGCCCACGCGATCATCACCTGCTCATGCGGTGCGCCGCGGCGTGCATGAGCAGGCACGCTCGCCCCTCGCCGGTCCCGGGCCTTTCCGGCCCGGACATCTGACGCAACAGACGCGCTCACCGCGGGGAACATCTCACACCGTGCATCTACAGCACCCCCAGCAGCCTCCACCATGTCCAGTCCAGTGGCAGCAGGGCAACCACCGTGATTGCGCCAAGCGAGACGCACAACCTGGTCCCGTCCCGCAGGGAAACCCCGCCCATATGCATCGCAATCATCATGGGCGGAGACTGGTACGGCAGAAAGACCGTGGAGAACACCGGTACCTGGAGCATCAGCACGGTGTACAGCGGCAGACCGCTCGCATGCGCGAACTGTCCCGCCACCGGTGTCAGGACCGCAGGCAGCCCCGGCAGCGTCGTCAGTAGTCCGATGAATCCTCCGATCAGCTCAAGCCAGATCGTGTTCGCGAGTGCATGGCCCGGCGTCATATGCAGCCACTGCAGTAACAGACCGGCGGCCCAGCCCCCGAGGCCCGATTCCGAGATCAGCGCGCCCAGTCCCAGAAACCCGGCGACGTACACGAGCGGGGTAAGGTGGACCTGGTCAGTGAAGTCCTTCACTGGGACGATGCCCGTCTGTGGGAGCAGGCAGGCCACGCCGGCCGCGAGACTCACCCACGCCGGCGAAATGCCGTGCCAGAAGTCCGTCGCATAGCACAGCAGCGACAGGCCAAGGATGACCGCGAGCGCCCACTCGCGTCGGGACAGACGCTCGCCGTTCTGCTGCGGCCGGCAGCTGCGCTCGATACGGTCGGGAAACAGCCGGCAGATCAGCCAGACGAGGATGACGGTCTTCAGCGCGCCGAGCACGGGAAAATGCAGCAGGAAGTACGGACCATAATGCAGGTGGACGCCATAGAGTGACTGCGCCGCGCCGAGCAGCACCGAGTTCGGGATGTTCGCTGGCAGGATCGTCGTCGGTGGCATATAGCTTCCGGCCGCGACCGCCATCACCAGGCCCGTGCGCCCGCGACGTCCGGCCTCAAAACCCAGACGGTCGGCCAGGGTCAGCGCGAGCGGGGTGAGCAGCAGGACCCGCCCCGTCGTCGATGGCATTACGAATGCCAGTGCGACGGCGCCGAGCGCGAGCGCCGCAACATAGTGACCGTACGTCTCGATACGCGCGGCCAGCAGGAAATTGCTGAAACGGCCCGCGAGCCCCGTCACGCGTACCGCCACGCCCGTGATCGCGCCGCCGAACACCAGCCACCAGGCGGGGGACGAAAACCCCGCGAAGACGGTCTGTGCGGGCGCAACACTGAACAGCATCGCCAGGAGAAAAAACAGCAGTGTCGTCACAGGCTCCTTCAGCAGGCCCAGCGCCCATGAACAGACCGTGAAGAACACAAGGATCGCCGCCTGGGACATGGCCACCGGATAACCGCGGATGAGCGGCACATACCGCGTCAGGACAAGTGCCGCGACCACCCACAGGATCAGCAGGCCGGAGCCGATCAGCTCACCGTAACGCGCATGCAGTGACCGGCGCGCCGGACTGTGCGAAGGTCCTTCCGCGTCGACCCTGACAGCCTTCAGATCACCCATTCCCGTTCCTCCCTCGCCGTCTGAAGTCTCGCTCCTGAACTGCTTTCATCATAGGCAGTCGTACAATGGCGATGATTCGACTGACAGACATCTTCTTACGAAAATATGCCAAGCCGTGATGCCTGGGACCCGCAGCCCAAACTGGTGCCGACACGCAGGGAGCCGGTCATGGCGCACCTGCGCCTGCCACCGTCGGACGGCATCATCGAATGGCACCGGCATACATGGGGACAGATCGCCTGCCCTCGCGTGGGGAGCATCCGGGTGAGCGCACCCGGCATGATGTGGATCGTGCCGCTCTGGCGTGCGGTGTGGATTCCGCCCGGCATTGATCATCAGGTGGTGATGCTCGGACACGTCGAGTTTCATGCCCTCTACATCGAACCGGGGGCGTCCCCGCTACCCTCTGATGCGTGCTCGGTCATCGAGGTCTCAGACCTGATGCGCGTGCTGACCGGGTCACTTGCCGCCAGCACGCAGGCTTCGCCCCGCCACCGGCAACTCGCCATGCAGTTGCTGCTCGAGGAAATTCGCGGTGCACCGACGCTGCCCCTGGGCCTGCCGTTGCCCACGGAACGGCGGCTGCGCACGCTGTGCGCGGCGATGATGGAAGAGCCGGGCTCGCAGCGCACGCTCCAGGAGTGGGCCCGCGTGGTCGGCGCAAGCGACAGGACGTTGGCCCGGCTTTTCCAGAGCGAACTGAATACGAGCTTCGCAATCTGGCGTCGTCAGTTGAGACTCTCACGTGCCATCGACCTCATCGGCCGGGGCGTTCCGCTGCATGTGGTCGCCGCCGAACTCGGCTATGCGAATGCGCCGGCCTTCTCCACCATGTTCCGGCATGCCCTTGGCTTTCCACCCTCGCAGCTCACAGGCACGGCAGCCACGCGGCGGCGCTGAACCGTCCCCGAAGCTCCTTTGTGCTATCTCACCACCCGTCGTGTCGCGCGGCCGCTTCAAGCACAGTCGCTGGCGTCCGGGCTAGCCGTGCATGGGGCGCACTGGACATCGCGACGATGCTGGACATCAGCGTGCGTCTGCACGGGACTGATCATCCATATAAGTGGCACGTGAACGATAGGGAGGAGGGATTCGCCGTTCTCGACGGGACGGTCGACATGCATCAACGCGAGGCGGAACAGGCGCATAGGGTGCAGACTGCACGCCAGTGACGTTTTCCGTGCCGGGGTGGGATGCGAACATGTCGTGCGTCCCCCGGGCGAAGCGCAGTTCTCGACATCGAACACGAAGGCAGCATCTGACCTTCATATCCCGTATGCCGTACCGCAATCCTGCGACCGGCCTGGCACCCGTCGCTGTACAAGATCAGTTCACGATCCGGCAGACACCCCAGGGTGTCGTGAGGATCTCCCCCGCCTGCAGCCGGACGTTTCCAACCGCACGGGCGCGGAACGTCACCATGCGGCCATCCTCTTCCGTATAAGGCCCGATCTCCACGACCTCAAGCGCCAGGCCGTCCACCTGGATGCGTGAGCCGGTGAACGCACTCGTTCGCTCCCGTTGCGCGAGCGCGCCCGCAAGTGTCAGGCGACGGGGTTTGTCCGCCACATCGACATCGTCCGTTGATTCAGTCTCAGGCTGCACAGGCATGACTATGTCGTTGCTTGACCGGGGCCGCCATTGTAGCAAGCGCCTGGATCGCAGCCGTGCGGATGTCGTGCTGCACACGGGGGCCGACCAGACTCGTTCTCCTGAACGATGTGACGTGCCCGGCATTTCGGGCCTTGCGTCTGGCGACATACGCGGCACCGGCTTCTGGTTGCGCGTGGCGGACCGTATCGCCCACAACGACCCGACTGACGGGCGATCGTATTGCACATGACGGCCAGCCGGACGTCTCCCTTCACTCACGTTTCGGGCCGGGCTTTCGTGCATTCGCACCGGGCCGCCTGCGGCGTCCCGGCCCTGCCGGGCTTCAATCCCTGACGCAACACCTCAACCCCTGAAAAGCCTGATCAGGTGGTGGCCGCACAGGCGGCCACCACGATCCCGCTCGCCGCGAGGCGGCTCATCCCGGTCAAACCCGGAGCTTCGCAGCCGCCTGCCCCCTGAGTTCCCGCCCGACACCCGCGACCGTAGCCGATGGCCGCCCGGCGTCAAGGGGCGAGGGACCGTGTTGCCCGCACCCCTCCCTCGCCTTTTTCCTTGACACCGGGCGGCCATCGGCTCCTTGAGTCGCACGGGCGCGAACTCAGGGGACTGGCGGCACCACTGCCAAACCCCGGGTTCCACCGGGACGAGCCCAACCCCTACGAGGCGGGCGGAATCTTGGGGCCCGGTCAGCGCAACACCCCTCAACCTTTTTGCTGTGGAGAGTGTCATGCAACTCGCTTCTTCCTTCCGTTACGGTTCCCCGATGCTCCGTTCCGACTCGCCGCTGTCGGACGACCAGATCCGCCGTGTTGCTCCCTCGATTTTCGCGGATGGCAAGCACGAAAGCCGCTCCGACCGCTACACCTACATTCCCACCATCGACGTGCTGCGCGGTCTGCGCAACGAAGGCTTCCAGCCGTTCATGGTGTGCCAGACCCGCGTGCGCGCCCAGGACAAGCGCGAATTCACCAAGCATCTGATCCGCATGCGTCCTGCGAGCGAAATTACCGGCGAGGATGTCAACGAAGTCATCCTCCTCAATTCGCACGATGGGTCCAGCGGATTCCAGTTACTCGGTGGCGTCTATCGCTTCGTCTGCCAGAACGGGATGGTTGCGGGCGAAACCATCGGCGAGGTCCGCGTCCCGCACAGGGGCAACATCGTGCAGAACGTCATCAACGGCGCGTTCGATGTGCTCGACGGCTTCGACCTGATCCGCGAACAGAAGGACGGCATGAAAGCCGTCACGCTCGACCGCGACGAACAGTACGCGTTCGCGCGCTCCGCCCTCGCGCTGCGCTACGACCCGTCCGACACCGAAGCACCCGCCCCCGTCACCGAAAGCCAGTTGCTCGCCCCGCGTCGCTTCGAGGACCGCCGGGACGACCTCTGGACCGTATTCCAGAGAACGCAGGAAAACCTCACCAAGGGCGGCCTGCATGGACGCTCGCGCAGCGGACGCTCCATGTCCACGCGCCCCATCACCGGCATCGACCAGAACGTGAAGCTCAATCGCGCGCTGTGGATGCTCGCTGACGCCATGCGGCAGATGAAGTCGTAGCGACCACCGGGCGGCGTACCGCGCCACCCACCATTCATTGATCAGGACTCCTTTCCGGGTCAAGTCCTGATCACTTCTGCAACACCGACCCGGAATCATCTTTCCAACTTTCTGGAGTCAGTCATGCAAGCCCAAGTCGAAACCCCTGTCGTTGACCCCGCCGAACCGGCCACGCCGCTTGAAACCAGTTTCGGCAATGAACAACCCGTCATCGCCGTGCCGTATTCGAGCCTGCACCCTTCGCCGCTGAACGCCCGCACCCGACCGCTCTCAGGCATTGAGGGACTCGCCGCGAATTATGAGAAGCTGACCTGCCCCCATCAATAGGGCCAATGGGCTTCTAGCAAAGTCCCTTTAAACCAGCTCCTGGAAAGCGGCAGGAGCATCCGCGGTTGCCCGAT
>NZ_QKZF01000052.1:0-13673 GCF_003253915.1 Burkholderia sp. 28_3 | reverse complement strand
ACGACCAACGCGATCGAGTCGCTGCACATGCAGCTTCGAAAGATCATCAAGGCGCGCGGCCACTTCCCGTCGGACGAGGCCGCGCTCAAACTGATCTGGCTGGCGCTGCGCAACGTCGTGGCCAAGTGGACCGGCTCTCGGCACGATTGGAAGAGCGCGATGACCCAGTTCGCGCTGCTTTACCCGGAACGATTCAACATTGGAATCTGAATCTCAACCCGCCTCACACACGGAATTCCGGATACCTCCCCTAAAGGTCGGGGTCGGCGCCGATTACCGGATTTCCGCCGGTCCAGAGGGCCGGAAGCGCAGACAAAAAAGTCCCTCGCTTTAACTGTAGACGGCTCAGTTCAAAACGAGGGCTTGTGCGCTTACCCAGGACTATCAAAGCGTTACATCTGTGCCTGTATCACTCGACTTCAGAATCGCTATACAAATTTCCAGCGTACCCTTCGCCCACTCGCCATCGTGTAGTGGCCCACGTCCGTCAACGACCGCGCCATATAACTCGTCAATGACCTCCGCGCGCGGCACGGCGGGTGCAGCCAGCGGCAGCGTTTCCCGAAGCTCATCGCCGTAGACGACGATCGAGTCGGGCAGCGGTCGCAGGTCGGCGCGTTCGCATGAGACGATCACCGGACCGAAATGCTGATGAAATCGCTGCGGCTCGTCAGCGGTGGCTGTCGGCGGTTTGTATGCCGATCCGCCGTAGGTGCCGGCGGCCTTGAGCCTGGCCTCGTCACTGGAGGATGCGAGCGTTTCCAGACGGCGGCGCGCGCTCCCGTACGTGTCAGGGCTCGTACGATCGCCCATTTCACCGATCCAGCCGCTCCACTCGTCAGTGTTGAAGTGGCCATAACCGTTGTACGAGAGCGACGCATAAGCACCATTCTCGAACCAGATCAGCGCGGAATAAGCACCTTCGGTCGGGCGTGACGGATCCCACCGTCCCACACTGGCCCGAAGCCGCGTCGCGCGCGAGCCGGCGAGCATTCGCACGATGTCGACCTGGTGAGCTGCCTGGCTGAAGACGGCGCCCCCGCCTTCGGCTGTCGCCAGCTCTTCCGGCCGGCGGGGACGGTACAGGTAGTCGGTATAGTTGACGGCCTGGATCATTTTCACCGCGCCGAAATCGCCAAGACTGATCAATTCCCGTGTACGCAGGTACGGCGTGTCGAAACTGTGGCAATGGCCGACGATCAGATGCACGTTCGCTGCGCGGCATGCAGCAATCATCCGGTCGCAGTCCGCAGCGGCGAGCGCCATCGGCTTTTCGACCAGCACGTGTTTGCCTTTTGCCGCGGCAATTTCAGTGTGCTGCGCGTGGAACTGGTGCGGACTTGCAACGTAGATGATCTCGACGTTGGGATCATTCGCCAGCTCCGCCACGTCCGCGTAGGTGGGCGCAGCGAAGTCGGCGGCGAACTGCCGCCGCGCTTCGTCACGCGGATCGCACGCAGCGACGAGCTGGACTCTGGAGTCGCGCAGGAAGGTCGGTAGCATCAGCGAGAATGCCCGTCCCAGTCCCGCGACCCCGATGCGCAAACGGCGCTGCTCCATGGCCGTGTGCCTCCCGTTATTGCTTGACTTGATAGTCCGTTGCGAGCGCCGACGGCTGGTCGGCCGGTTCCGGATTCTTCTTGCTGACGTAACGCGCCGCGTACGTGCGCCAGTCAATTTCCTTCGGCACGACAGCCTGGTACGAGCAGACCTCCCTGGGAATTGCCTTCGCACCCGTGCCGATGGTGCCGTCGCCCTGCTGGAACTCGGTGATTGCATCGAGCATGCGGCGACGGAATTCGACGATGGCGAGATCGCTTCCGCCGAGGCGCTCGTCCGAGCGGTTCGCAATCGGACCCATCGTGACCCACATCGCGATGTCCTGGTTCGGGAAGCCCGAAATACCTGTGAAATTGCCAGCCTTCATCGCCTGGCGGTCCTGCCAGAAGCGGTTGTCGTGATTGCGCAACGGGCGATAGTACTGATCGAGGTCAACACCGACCTGCTGACGCAGGAACTTGCGCCACGTTTCGTTTTCCGGCGTCGTCTCTGGATCGCCCCAGGCGATGAAATAGAACGCGGTGTTCGTGTCGTCCATCGGCACGTTGATGTTCGCAACGTTGTACAGATTGTTCGGCGGAATCAGCACCGTTCCCGGCGCCACGAACACCGTGCAGCGGACGTAGTCGTGCGTGTTGGCGTTGAAGATCGGGCGGCGCAGCGCGGCGTAACGGAAGCCGTAGTCGGTGCGCTCGACCTGCAGGCGGGGGGCCTTGTCGGTGGAGGGGCGCAGCCAGTTCTTGTCAGTCGCTTCGGCGCCGCCAACGCGTGCCGGCACGAAGTCGGACGAATGCAGGCTCGAGCTGTGCGCGGAATCGATCGCGCCTTCGAGGATTTGCGCCCAGTTGCACGGCAGCAGTGCTTTCGCGATGCTCACGCGGGTGTCGGCGGTCGGCGCCCAGGCCGGCGGCACGAATTCGGGGATGGCGTCTTGCGGACCCATATAAGCCCACACCATGCCGCCCCATTCCTGCACGGGATAGGCCTTGTGCTTGACCTTGTCGGTCATGCTACTCGCTGCCGGCTCGGACACCATTTCAAGCACATTGCCTGCGACGTCAAACTTCCAGCCGTGATACAGGCAGCGCAGGCCGGAGTCTTCGTTGCGGCCGTAGACCAGCGACGCACGACGGTGCGGACAATACTCGTCGAGCACGCCAACGTTGCCTTCCGAGTCCCGGAATACGACCAGGTCTTCGCCGAACACGCGCGCTTTGACCGGCGCGCCGTCCGGCTCGCTGACCTCTTCGATGAGGCAAACCGGCGTCCAGTGTCGGCGCATCAGCTGGCCCATCGGGGCATCGCCTTCGACGCGGCACAGCAATTCGTTTTCTTGGTGGGTCAGCATGTAATGTCTCCCGGCGAAAGATCGCCTTATCAACAGGTGTCGCTCAACTATATTAGAGATCTAGTTAAATTGGCAAGAACCTTTTTGAGGCATCCGGGAAAGTACGTAGGTCGGGAGTTCGGCTGAATGACGATTATCGATCCCTAATATAAACATGCTGGGTTCCTCGTCGATGCGGTCTCCGTGGTGCTCCGCAGGCAGGAGATGAACGTCGTACGTCCAACGGCAAGTGGCGACTGGTCCTCAAGATCGCGGCGACGGGCTATGATATAGCTGTTGATAAAGCCGGATTGCTCGAACATGACAGACTCTGTATTGAAAGACGTCGAAGCCCCTGTGCGGGAGAGTGACAACAGCCTTGTGTGGTCAGACGCACGGCTACTCGGCTTCACACCGATGGATGACGTGCACAAGGAATTCTACGAAGTCGCGCTACGGCTCGTGACTTGCACCGATGCGAGCGCCCTTGCCGCGATCGAGGAATTCGAAAAACACGCCGTCAGCCATTTCGAACAGGAAGACGAATGGATGCGCACGACAAACTTTCCCCCGCGCGACTGTCACATCGATGAGCACGAAGCCGTGCTGAAGTCAGTCCGAGACGTTAAAGCAGCGGTCGAAGCAGGGCAGGCCGGTTGTGGGCTGGTGCATGATATCGGCATGCATCTGTACAACTGGTTTCCGGGGCACGCCGACTACCTGGATTCGGCGCTCGCCGCGTGGATGACGAAACAGACGATGGGTGGAAAACCGGTCGTCTTAAGGCGGACGATTTGAGCTTGAAAACTGTGATGTCGTCAGCTTTTGAATTGTGTTGGCAAGAATAACGGTCCTCGGGTCCCGTCCGGACACGCCGGACCTCTCAAGTTGCAGTTCGACGGCGTCGATGTTTGTTCCTTGCCTCGCCTGAACCCCGAATCTCCATTGGTGATCGGATCCAGTTGCTTCGCGGATTGTTGGATAACCGATCGGTGCCGTGCATCAGCAGCATGCGCAGATACCTCGTGATACGGAACAGACGATCCTTCCGTCCGAGGGTGCTGGCCTGGTGTTACGCCAGGCCTGCCTGGCAGCCGCGATTTTTTCATGGAAGCCGGTCCTGCAGCGTCAGACGCGCGCTCGACGCGGCTGTTGGCGGCACTGTTATTGGCGCACCACGTGTCGATGTTCAGTGCGTATATCGCTCGGCCAAAAGTGCGTGACGCTGCGCCTTCTTCTGGGAGGCGGTACTGCGGAACACGCGGGCCCCGGCGCTGCAGAACGCGACCGGCCGCCGTACCGCTCCAGATACGCGCGTTGCCTCGAAATAGCTGAACGTCGTTGCCCTCATCGTGAGGTAAGGGGGCCTCAGTCGGCCGGTCGCGTCCTCGCGGATCAGTCCACGCGCCCGGTCAAGTACCAGCTGCAGCAACTGCCGATTGTCACGCGTGCTGCTTGGCCGCGACACGAGGCAGGCGACGCCTTCGTGGCCGTATCGCCTCGCGAGCTGTTCGAAACCGCGCCGACTCCACCACGCGTGCAACGGCGCGTCAGGTCATCAGGCGTGCCTCGGTAACCGCCCCAATGACCTTCCCCTGGTCAAGCTTCTGCATGCTCGTCGTGATTCCGGTGCGCGCAATATGGCAGCCTCCACTGACGGAAAAACCACACCAGAATGGGCCTACAGACGCCTTGGACAAAGTGATGCGCAAAACGGCGCCCTTCAATCGCACGCATGCCGATTAAAGTAGCGTCGCACGACCAGGTGTCGAACTTCGTTACGGCACTGTTCATTGCGGCAGGTTCCGACTATGTTGCGACGGCTCCCTACAAGCTTGCTGTACTGGAAACGCATTGCTTCTGGACAGCTGGAATAAGACGGCCGTCGGTTTGGCGTGGCTGCGCCAGGTGATAGTCGAACTATTCGCAGAACGCATGGCAGGCTCGCAACGCAAAAGCAGTGCATCGAGCCATCGGTCTTGAAGCCCTGTAGCCGCTGGAATCCGCTGACACCGATAATTTCCCTTTGAAATCGGAGCATGCCGACGAAATATGCCCAGTCGTGTATCGTCGTTAGACGCTATGTTGCATCCTTACCACGCATATGCCTCGGGTGCTTCTCCACCGGGACCTGGCCAGATCGCATCAAGCTTGGCAAGTGTTTCAGCCGAGAGCGTAAGCGACGGCGCCCTAAGGTTTTGGCGCAGTTGCTCCACCGTCCGTGGGCCGCTAATGGCAGCCGTCACTGCAGGGTTGTGAAGCAGCCAGGCAAGCGCAACGTCCGATGGGGCCTCGTTCAACTGTGCACACAGCGCTTCGTAGGCTTCGAGCTGCGGACGCAGTTCGTCAATCTGCTGCTGAAGTTGCGCAGTCGCTCGTCTCCCGTCGGCCAGCTTCTTCAGCACACCTCCGAGCAAGCCCATGCCGATTGGGCTCCAGGGAATGAGGCCAATACCAAAGTGCCGGAGAGCTGGGATCACTTCCAGTTCGATCGCGCGCTGCGTCAGGTTGTACAGACTCTGCTCGGAGGCAAGCCCCAGTAAATTGCGTGACGCAGCCGTGCATTGCGCCGTCGCGATATGCCAGCCGGCGAAGTTGCTGCTGCCGACATAGGTGATTTTGCCGTCGCGGATGAGTGTCTCCATCGCCTGCCAGATCTCGTCCCACGGTGTGAAGCGATCGACATGATGCATCTGGTAGAGGTCGATGTGATCGGTCTTGAGCCGGCGCAGGCTCGCCTCACACGCGCGACGAATGTGATAAGCGGACAGGCGCCGGTCATTTGGCCCGGTGTCCATCGGCTGATAGACCTTGGTCGCGAGCACGATCCGCTCGCGACGGCCACCGCCCTGAGCGAGCCAACGGCCGATGATATCTTCTGAAACGCCGTAGCCTTTGTCCATATCCGGCGCCTGTGGGCCGCCATAGACATCCGCGGTATCAAAGAAGTTGATGCCCGCGCCCAGTGCTTCGTCCATGATCGCAAAGCTGGTGGCTTCATCGGTCAGTTCGCCGAAGTTCATGGTGCCGAGCGCGAGCCGGCTGATTTTCAGGCCTGTTCGTCCAAGATGCTTGTATTCCATAGCTCAAGCTCCGATGTTTCAAAACGAATCCGCGGTCTGAATCGATGGGTCACTGAGCCAGCGACGAGCTGTCAATGACGAAGCGGTATTTCACATCGCCCTTCAGCATGCGTTCGTACGCGTCGTTGATCTGGTCGGCGCGGATCATCTCAATGTCGGAGACGATGCCATGCTCGGCACAGAAATCGAGCATCTCCTGTGTCTCCGGAATGCCGCCAATCATCGAACCGGCCAGGCTGCGCCGCTTCATGATCAGGTTGAAGACCTGCGGTGAAGGATGCGGCGAAGCGGGCGCGCCCACCAGGGTCATGGTGCCGTCGCGCTTGAGAAGGGTGAAGAACGCATCAAGATCATGCGGAGCCGCTACCGTGTTGAGAATGAAGTCGAGGCTCTTTGCATGCGCGGACATTTCATCGGCGTTACGCGACACTACCACCTCATGCGCCCCCAGCGCTTTGGCTGCTTCGCGCTTCGACCCGGAGGTCGTGAACGCCACCACATATGCGCCCATTGCATTGGCCAGCTTGATGCCCATATGGCCCAGCCCGCCGATACCCACGATGCCGACCTTGTGTCCAGGCCCCACCTTCCAGTGACGCAGCGGGGAATACGTCGTAATCCCTGCGCAGAGCAACGGTGCGACTGCGGCGAGTTGCGCTTCGTCGTGCCGGATGCGCAGAACATAGCGCTCATGCACCACGATCTCTTGCGAATAGCCGCCCAGAGTGTGACCGGGCGCGTCAGCCGTCGGCCCGTTATACGTGCCGACCATGTGGTCGCAATAGTTCTCCAGCCCTTCGTCGCAATCTGCGCAGTGCCTGCAACTGTCAACGATGCAGCCAACTCCGACGAGCTCGCCCACCTTGAAGCCCGACACATTTGCGCCGACCGCCGAAACACGCCCGACGATTTCGTGTCCCGGCACACAGGGAAACAGCGTGCCAGCCCACTCGGCGCGTACCTGATGGATGTCGGAATGGCAGACACCACAGAACGCGATGTCGATTTTCACGTCGTGCGCGCCCGGCGCGCGGCGGACGATGTCCATCGATTCAAGAGCTTTGTCGCCGGCATAGGCTCCGTATGCTTTGACCGTCATGATTTGAACCCTCGTAATTGGTTGATCAACTCGCCGACGCGGTGTCGGAGCGGGACGTCAGGAAAGTCAGGAAAGCCGTAATCAGCAACAGCACGACACTTGCGAGAAAGGTCCCGCGGTAGCCGTGACTGTCGAAGAGCAGGCCCCCTCCGGTGGAACCGGACGCAATAGCCAGTTGCACGATGGCGACCAGCAGCCCGCCGCCGGCTTCCGCGTTATCGGGAAACGTTCTGGCAACCCAGCCCCACCAGCCGACTGGAGCAGCGGTCGCAAGTAGCCCCCATGATCCGAGCAGCACGACCACGGCAGTGGTCCGGTCGCCGACAATCATGAGTGCGGCCGCGACTGCCGCCATGAGGACGGGAATCGCAATAAGAGTCGGGTAGAAGCTGCGCTTTAGCACGCCACCGATCAGCGCTGTACCAATGAATCCCGTGATGCCAATCACGAGCAAGATCAAAGACAGCGTGGAAACATCGACGCGTGTCACCGTCTCCAAAAACGGCCGGACATAAGTGAAAAGCGCGAACTGCCCCATGAAGAACATGCCGGAGGCAAGCATGCCGAGCGTCACGATGCGGCGCCGAAAGAGCGAGAAGATCCTGACCGACTGGGCGCGTCGCGCGTTGACGGGCATCTCGGGCAAGCTTTTCCATTGCCAGACAAGCGCAATCAACGCGATTGGCACGAGAGAGAAGAACGCACCACGCCAACCGATGACCGAGCCCAGATAGCTGCCGAGCGGCGCGGCGATAACCGTGGCCAACGCGTTCCCACTATTGAAAATGGCGAGGGCACGTGGAACGTCGGCGGCGGGAACCAGCCGCATGGCGGTCGCCGCGGACATCGACCAGAATCCGCCGACCACTACACCAATCAACGCGCGCCCCACCATATACGTGACATAGTTCGGCGCGACGGCGATTACTGCGCCCGACAAGGCCATCAAGACTGTCAGCGTAAGCAACAGAGTCTTGCGATTCATGCTGCCAGCGACGCTGGAGATGAAAAGGCTCGTCAAGACAGCAAATGCTCCCGATATTGCGATGCCACGCCCCGCAAGGCCCTCGGTGACGTGAAAATCCGTTGCCATCGGCGTCAGCAGGCTCACGGGCATAAACTCGGACGCAATCAAAGCGAAGACGCAGATGGTCATGGCGAAAACGCCACCCCAGAATGCGGGCTGCGTGGGCGACGTCTGTTGCGCAGGAAACTCTCGCGCAGGGGTATCACATAGCTCGGTAGACATTGGCGATCCAGGGATTCGAGAAGCGCGGCTGCAGGCGCCCATGCCCCGACGCGAGGACTAATGGTTCAGCCCTTTGCATCGAGTACGAGTTCCAGCCGACGCAGAAGCGACAACCATTATTTTCCTGACCCAGTGCACATTTGACTAGCTAATCACCGCTGATTGCGCTTATTAGATACACTAATGTATATAGACTGGGGATACTGCCGTGGCTCGACGCAATCTGAACGACCTTCTGGCTTTCGTAACAATAGCCCGCGAAGGCAGCTTCACGCGTGCTGCCGCCACGTTGGGCGTGACGCAGTCGGCGCTGAGTCAAACGATTCGTGCAATGGAGGAAAGCCTGCAGATTCGCCTGCTGAGCCGCACCACGCGCAGCGTCTCGCCCACGCCCGCGGGGGAGCGGCTACTGCAGGCGATCGGTCATCGCCTGGACGAAATCGATGCCGAGCTGGATGCGCTCACAGAATTGCGCGAAAAACCGGCCGGAACAGTCCGCATCACCTGCGGCGACTACATGCTGCATAGCATTCTGCTGCCCAAGCTGGCGCCGATGCTTCAGGAATATCCAGAAATCAAGCTGGAGTTTGATGTCAACTACGGGTTTCGGGACATCGTGGCCGACCGCTTTGATGCGGGAGTGCGCCTAGGTAGTACGATTGATAAAGACATGATCGCGGTGCCCATTGGCCCTGCATTGCGGATGGCAGTCGTCGGATCTCCAGCCTATTTTGCGAATCGACCTATCCCGAAGAAACCGCAGGACCTGATGCACCACAACTGCATTAATCAGCGCATGCCGACCTCTGGCGGCCTCTATGTCTGGGATTTCGAGCGTCGCGGGCAAAAATTAAACGTGCGCGTCGACGGGCAGTTGATTTTCAATACGACGCAGCCGCAGGTCGATGCGGCGCTTGGCGGCCTGGGACTCACTCTACTGCCCGAGGACGAGCTGATGCCTCATATCGTCTCCGGCCGGCTCGTTCGCGTGCTGGAGGACTGGTGTCCGCGGTTTGACGGGTATCACCTGTACTATCCAAGCAGGCGCCAGCCCTCGCCGGCGTTCTCGATGGTGCTCGATGCGTTGCGAATTCGTGGCTGAGCGAAAGCGCTGGCCGCGTCTGCCGCGGGGTCGCCGCCCGCATCGATGCACCTGCGACAGTCTAGAAAGGCTCTGTTTCGAAAGCAGAGCACCATGCCAGACGGTCAACTAGATAGCGACGCCGGGCTTTCGGATGAGTCGGGTAGCCACGCCAGCGGCGCACGCGACAATGATGGCGCTAGCGAGGAAGACAACTCGAAGGCCGCCGTGTGCGCCGACGAATCCTAAAGCGGGGCTACCGACGGCCATCGCAACGTCGAGGAAAGCTGTAAAAATGCCCATCGCCATCCCGCGATTCCTGGGTGCGATGCCGCTGACTGCTTCGGCACCAAGTCCCGGATAGACAAGAGAATAACCGAAGCCTGCCAGGGCGGCGCCTGCCGAGGCGAGGAGCGTGGTCCTGGCCAGCCATATGAGCAGCAGGCCGGTCGTCTGAACAATGACGAAGATGGCGGCGACTTTCGCGCCTCCGAACCGGTCGGGAAGGTGCCCGGCGATTGTGCGGGCTGCGATCAGGGCGACACCGAAGGCGGTAAAGGCCATCCATGCGGGTTGCCAGTGCATATCAGTGAAATACAGCGAACTGAACGCGAGAATTGCGCAGTAGCCGATACTCGAGAGTGCTGCGCCCAGACCCGGTAGCCAAACTGCCTTCAAGACCGTTGCGAAGGTGGCGTGCTCACCGTGAATGTGCGGCGTGACTGCGGGCATCCGGACCAGGTACGCCAGCACCATCATTGGCAACACGACGGTTATGAGGGCGACTGCGGAAAAGCCTAGCGATGTGTATAGCAGGGATCCCACGGGCCCGCCCAAAGCCATTGCAGCGAACATTGCTGTTCCGACCCAGGCGATTACCTTTCCGGCATGCTGTCTGTCGACAAGTCCGAGCCCCCATGCGACGCCGCCCGTGATGATAAAGCTTTCGGCTCCGCCGAGGATTGCACGACCGGCAAGCAGGATTGCGACGGACAGCGCCGGCAGTCTCTGGAAAGCGAGCGAAAGCAGATACAGGAGGCCCGCCGCAGCAGCAGCGACAAGGCCTGCGAGCACGCCACGTTTGGCACCGCGCCTGTCGGAAAAGGATCCTGCCCAAATGCGTGAGACAAGCGCTGCGGCGAACTGAGCTCCCGCCACGAGCCCGATCATGAACGGCCCGAAGCCGAGATCGTTGTTCACATACAAAGGGAGTACAGGAAGCGCTACGCCGATGATGCTGAAGCCAGCGAGCACTGCGGTCATCACCGGCAGCAGCGTCGCGAGGACGGGTTGCCTGGCAGCTTCCGCCGGAGGTGACTTGTACATCGCTTTACATCCTGTATCCCGGTTTCTTGTACAGCGTTTCAGATCGCGCCTCGATGTCTGGACCGTAGACTTCCTTCTTCCATCGGTCAGACGGGATTTCCTCGAATCCGACCGAGACGGATTCTTCACCGTAGCCCAGGATGTCCATCACATCGCGGGTGATTGCTTCGGCCAGACGTCGCTTCTGTTCTTCCGTCTTTCCCGGCCAGGCTTTGACGATGACATGCGGCATGGAGTCTTTCCCCTATGGTAGGTTGGCCGGGCGGCCGAATTCCACCCGGTCGGGCAATATTCAGAACGCTTTGGTAGTAGGGCGGAAAAGCACTTCGTTGATGTGTTCCCATCCAGTTCTGCACTTTCGACGCGGCCAAGCCAACGGGCTTAGGCGAAGGTTGATTATTGTGTTACCGGCCAGCCGACCATCTGAAGTAATGACGGTTATGTCGCCCGCTTCGCGAAGACATCGATGCGAACGTAGCTATGTATGAGGTGCGCCTTGTCACTTGCTCTCGCCGCTACCGAGGTATTGCTCGTCCGTTACTCTCTCGAGCCATTCGACGTTCTTGCCGTCGAGTGCCTCCTGGATGGCGATATGCGTCATCGCTGTCGTCGACGTCGCTCCATGCCAATGCTTGTGTCCGGGCGGGCACCAGATAACGTCGCCTGCACGGATTTCGACGCGGGGTTCGCCGTCGCACTGAGTCCAGCCGCATCCGGCCGTAACGATGAGGGTCTGACCAAGCGGATGGGTATGCCAGTTGGTTCGTGCGCCGGGTTCAAAGGTAACGCTTGCGCAGGAGACGCGCGCCGGCGGAGGGGGCGCGTTTATTGGGTCGAGACGTACCGTGCCAGTGAACCATTCTTCCGGCCCCTTCCTGGAAGGCTGTGAGCCTGCGCGTTTAAGTTCCATGTACTTCCTCATCGGAGTGGTTGAGGGCAGAGTGCCACATGACGATAATCTAACTGCTGGTCATTCATGCGACAAGATGGCAATATCGGCATGCCCTTATGCATGGGAGCATGAATTGAAGGAGGATTTCAACGATCTGGTCGGTTTCATGACTGTAGCGCGCGAACGCAATTTCACGCGCGCGGCGGCGCAAATGGGCGTCTCGCAATCCGCTCTTAGCCGCACAGTGGCAGGACTCGAAAGACGAATGGGCCTGCAGCTTCTAACGCGCACGACCCGCAGCGTCTCCCTAACCGAGGCCGGTGATAGGCTACTGTCAGCGATAGCGCCACGTTTCGAAGAAATCGAGGCGGAAGTCGACTCACTGCGCGCGATGACGAACCAGCCAAGCGGGACCGTGCGAATTACAACCACAGACTACGCCGCTAAGTCATATGTCTGGCCACGGTTGCAATCCTTGCTGCGTCAGTATCCTGAGCTGAAGATCGAACTGGTCAACGACTATGGGCTGTCTGACATCGTTGCGGATCGATACGACATCGGCGTACGGTTAGGCGATCAGGTGGCCAAAGATATGGTTGCAGTGCGCATTGCCCCCGACATGACGATGACGGTCGTCGGCTCGCCGAGCTACCTGCAGTCAAAGCCTCACGCCAGGACGCCGCAAGACTTGACGCTGCACAACTGCATCAACCTTCGCTTGCCGACGCGGGAATCGCTGCTTCCCTGGGAATTGCGCAAAGGCCGGCGAGAACTAAAGGTGCGGGTTGAAGGGCAACTCACGTTCAACAATGTATACCAGATGGTCGAGGCAGCGCTCGGCGGCTTTGGGCTTGCATACGTACCCAAGGACCTCGTTGAGGATAAAGTACGTGCTGGCAGGTTGTGCTGGGTGCTTGAAGACTGGTATCCCACGTTCGTTGGACACCATGCTTATTATCCGAATCGACGTAAATCGTCGCGGGCGGTCGAACTTGTAATCGAAGCGCTGAAGACGGGTTATCAACGCAAGGCCTAGCCTCGGCAATAATGGAGGAGCAGGAGCGGACCGTTGGACGGCAACGGCGCGGGACGCACGCCTGGCTATGGAGAGGTTTGGGACGGCGAGACAAGTACGGCCTCTCCGATGGATGGCCGTTATAGTCGCACGATGCGACGTAAGGATAAGCGCAGCGATGGACAACCGAGTTGGATCAAGTTAAGACGTCCGCCCCCGCCTACGCAGATTCTGCGGTGCGGTATTCGTGGGCGAATCGACCCAGCAAATGGCGAAGAACGTTCCCCCCGTCCTTCTGGAAGCGCATTTCGCATCGAACGCACACGCCCAATTTCCTTTTGCTAACTCGCTCACGGCGCGTCCGATGTGCCGGAGCGACTGCTCGGCTAGCCAAAACTTGACGAGTCAGGGTGTGCCGGAGCCGGGCCGAACGACGGACGTTGCTGCGCGAAGCAGGTTATATCGGGAACGCAGTCTTGGGCACCAGCGCGTCGTATCGCGGCCTTCGTGTTGGTTTTACATGGGGCTTTGGGGGCGTAGCAGGGGCGTTCACCCAGAATGAGGTTATGTCTTTGGGGCTTGCGTACAACAACGGACCTTTTGCGTTCGGTGCAGGGTACCTGTTCGCGAAAAACCCTAATTTCTCGTTGTTCGGGACGAGCGCCACCAGCAATGCGCCAGCTGCTGCCAACGCATTGAACATCACCAGCCCCGTCTTTAGCGGCTACGCGGCAGCCGCATCACAACGCGTATTCGGCGCCGGTGCCTCTTACCAGATCGGAAAGGCAACAATCGGAACACTTCTCACGAGTACGCAGCTCAACGATATAGGGGGTACTCCGGTCAACGGTGCCGCTCCAGCGATTGGCGTGGTCGGGACGTTGTCAGCAGCACGTTGAAAATGACCCAGCGGCAGCACATTGGATTTGACCCACCCGGGTAGGATGGTGCGTATTCCGGCGAACGTGATCACGCATTTCGGCGGATCGTGATCATGGATTCCGAATGATCGTGATCACCCGTTTCGGTTGATCGTGATCG
>NZ_QKZF01000051.1:0-14158 GCF_003253915.1 Burkholderia sp. 28_3 | reverse complement strand
TGAATTGAGCGCCGATTCGCTTCGTCATCCAGAAAATTTGAAGCCATCTCGCCTGCAACTTCGGAAGTTGGTCCATTGATCAGCGTTTCCCTAAGGCGATCTACCGTCAAGCAATCGACTCGCGGGCCGGCGACGGCGAAGGCGCGGCCTGGTGGGATGAGGTAGCCGACGAAATTCGCGACGTCGTCGCAGCACGAACGATCAGCATCGCGGCGGACCTGATTGCGTGGTGGCATCACGACTGGACGTGCATCAACGATACGCCGCGCCGGGCGGCCACGCGTATTCGAGACGCGGCGCGAGCGATGCGCCTGCGAGCATAGGAAAACGCCATGGCCGGAACCCGGAAGAAAGTTCTCGATCTGGGCGTTGTGAACCGACAATAGAGCTCGACACAAGACAATAGTTCTTGACACAAAACAATAGAGTTTGACACAAACGAATGCCTCGCTATACTGCACGATTTTGTTCGACCGGGCGGATATGCGAGGGCGACGTTTCAAGACGCAGAACGACATCGACAGGTACGTGGCGCAAGGCTACGGACAGGGTTCCGGTGTGGACTACAAGCCGTGGCTTCGCGTACAGGACGTGCCATCGCGTGGCCGTTCTCGAAAGGTTAAGGGCCTCAAGACTGGGCGCGTCCACCACGTGCTCTCCGATCTCGAATACGCGTACCTTGTGGTACTCGAATTCTCCGAGCGCGTGATCGATATCCGGGAGCAGTTCCCGTTGCTCCCAGTTTCGCCGATCCAGGATGTCGCGACGCAGCGTGGCATTCGATATCCGCGTTATGCTCAAACAACGGTGCCGTTCGTGATGACGACCGATTTCGTCGTCACCGTCAGGACAGACGACGGTTTGGCGCGTGAATACGCTCGTACCGTGAAATACGCGGACGAACTGTCGTCAGGGAACAGGCTCCTGCGCACTCTGGAAAAGCTCGAGCTCGAGAGAGCCTGGTGGTTGCAGCGCGGGGTTGACTGGCAGATCGTCACCGAGCAGAGCGTGGATCCCGTGCTCGCCAGAAATCTCATCTGGCTTCGCGGCAGCGCGCAGATCGAGCGAGACATGCAAAGTGATGAGCTACGCGCCCGGTTCGTTGAGGGCATTGGGGATGCCGGAAGCCATGACCGGACCCTGTCGTCGCTTCTGCGCACGGTCAGCTATCGGCTGCGCATGCCTTATCCGGATGCCGTCAAGCTTTTCAAGTATCTGATCTGGCACAAGGTACTCCTGGTTGATCTCAGGACGCCGATGTTGTTGACATCGCAAGCACCTAAGATTCAGGTCATGGCGAGTGGTGCGGCGCCCATAAAGCGGGCGGCGTGACATGGCCAATACGATTGCATTGCCCAATACGGTTATCGAAGCACTGTCTGATCAGCTACCGTTTGAAGGGATCGCCCGTATTCTCTGGATCGACGAAGCGGCTGCAAAGACCACGTTGATTACGATAGCGGAGACGCCAAGGAAGCCGTGGGTCGTCGCGAGTGAGGATGTTCGCATGTGGTTCCGGCGCGGCGACGTCCGGCCCAGTCAGTTCCGGTTGCCGGCCTATATGCTTCAGGTTGAAGAGGATATCCCGAAGGGCGAACGGGAAATACGGGATCGCAACTGGGAGCGCATTGCTCGTCTGGTCGACACGGCAGTACCGGGTGAAATTTTCGAGGGACGCGCGATGGGCGCGCTCGTCGCGCTGCATGCCGAAGCGACAGGGGCGCAACGCAAGACCCTGTACCGCCTTCTCTATCGATACTGGACGTTCGGGCAAATTCGCAATGCATTGTTGCCGAACTACGAGAACGTCGGAGCACCTGGTAAGGCTCGCGTGTTCGCTGCCGGCAAGCGCCCCGGGCGTCCGCCGAGGCATTCCGCGACGCGCGGCGCACATTGCGGAAAGATTCTTGGCGAGGACGACAAGAGCTTTATCAGGATCGGGTACTCCCTCTTCAAGAACAACGAAGTGGCGTCCGTGACGGACGCTTACCATCGCACCTTGAGACGATTCTACGTCGAGGAACACGTTGTACCCGGCACATCGACGGACGATCTCACGCTCAAGCCGCTAGACCAGTTGCCGAGTCTGCGGCAGTTCAGCTACTGGGGGAAAAAGGCGTTTGACGATCTGACCGTCCAGCGCTCGCGTGCGGGCGAGCGGCGCTGGCAGAAAGATCATCGCGGGCTGACGGGACGCGCTGGCGACGGGGTGTATGGCCCCTGTCACCGCTTCGAAATCGATGCGACGATCGCCGACATTTATCTCGTGAGCCGGTACAACCGGAACTGGGTGATCGGTCGTCCTGTGATTTACGTCGTCGTCGACGTGTTTTCGACCATGATCGTCGGTATCTTTGTTGGCCTGGAAGGACCGGGCTGGAACGGCGCCCGTCACGCGCTGTTTAACGCGTTCACCGACAAGGTCGCGTTTTGCCGCACGTACGGCATCGAGATTGAGTCGTCCGCGTGGCCCTCGCACCATCTTCCGCACGAACTGATGGCCGACCGGGGCGAAATGCTCGGGCAGGCGGCCGAGGGCCTTGTGGCTGGGCTGGGCATTGATATAGCGATCGCGCCACCGTTCCGGCCCGACTGGAAGGCGATCGTGGAGAGCCGGTTTCGCCTGCTGAACAAGACGTCGCAGATCCACTGGATCCCGGGCGCAGTCAGGGAGCGGATTGCCGAGCGCGGCCAGCGCGATTACCGCCTGGATGCCGTCCTCGATCTGGCGGAGTTCACCAACATCATGATCAGCAGCGTGCTGCATTACAACCACCACAGCCGCCGACCGGACCGGCTCACAACGGACATGATTCACGAGGAACTCGAACCATCGCCCATCAATCTGTGGCGTTGGGGGATGGAAAATGGGCTGGCAACTCCCAATACGCAACCTCATGACCTCGTGTATCTGCATCTGCTGCCACGCGAAAGCGCCTCGATCCAGCGCGGTGGGATCTGCTTCAAGGGCATGTACTACACGTGCGCCTACGCGATTGAGCAAAACTGGTTTGCGAGGGCGCGCAGAGACGGGCGCCGCACCGTAACCGTCTGGTACGACCCGAATGATACGACGCACGTGTGGCTCCAGGACAGCAAGCGCAACTTTGTGCGCTGTGACCTGCTCGCTTCGGAGGAGCGGGTCGCACAACGCCGGCTGGAGGAAGTGCTGGACATGCTCAAAATGACTGGATCGCCGACAGGCGAAAGCACATATGCGGCGCTCAACGACAGGATCCGCCTGGACGCGCATATTGGTGCGGTAGTTGGACAGGCCCAGATGGACAAGCGAGCGGCGCAGCCGGTCGCGCCAGTGCCGGTCAGCAACCAGGCAGCGGACATCAAAAGGCATCGGGCGTTCGAAAAGGCAGCCGAGCGGCAACGCCCGGTGACGTTGCCGGGCCCCGATCAGCATGCGGTGGATGTGCCCGTAACCACGCCGGCTTCGTCGAGTGTGGCCGAGGCTTATGCTGGCGAGCGCGGCGGCGAAGTGTTAAGCCTGCTTGGACGACTACGCGACAAGGGGACGAGGTCATGACGCCTGCCGGAATACTCGTTGCCGCCGAATATGCCGATTCGCCCATTGCGCAATATCAGGGCAATCCCCTCATTGAGGCATTGCCGCCGATCCGCTCGGAAGCGGACGCCGCGGCTTGCATGGCGCTGTTTCCCGATGAGCCCGGCGGCGAAACCGGGCTGTCGAAGGAAGTCCGCCTGCACTGTATCGACCGGTTGCTGCACCTGGTTCAGCCACTCCCGATTCATCTGGAACTTGAGTCGGCGTTGTCCGCTTTGATACGCAGCGGCTATGTCGGCCGCAATCCCCTGTCGCAGTCGACGTGGCGGCACGTGTATTCGCTTGCCCTCGGTCAGGCAAAAGAAAGCGGCTTCCGTTCGACGGCTTCCACGCTGAGTGTCGTGGGCTTGAGCGGGATCGGCAAATCGACGGCACTGGAGTCCATCCTGCGACTCTACCCGCAGGCGATTCGCCACCGGCAATACCGGAGGCAGGAACTGGTTCAGGTCCAGATCCCGTGGCTGAAGATCGAATGTCCATTCGACGGTTCGCTTACCGGGTTATGCCACGCGTTCTTTCGCGCTCTCGACCGGGCCATCGGAGAGGAACGGTATGCCAGACGCTATCGTTCGATCCGGGGCATTGTCCAACTCGTCCATCAGATCGAGCAGATCGCGAGTACCCATTTCGTCGGCGTGTTGATCATCGACGAATTGCAGCATCTGCGGGTTGCAAAGACGGGCGGCAAGGAGAACATGCTTAATTTCTTCGTCAACCTCATCAACAGCATCGGCATTCCGGTCGTGTTTGTGGGGACCAATTCCATGATCGAACTATTCTCCGACGTGATGCGTAATGCGCGACGCGCCACAGGTCTGGGGCTGAGCGACTTCCGGCAACCGAAGCGCGATGATCCGGCGTGGGCACTGCTAGTCGATGCCGCGTGGCAATACCAGTGGGTTCGTCATGTCGAACCCCTGACGGACGAGCTTCGGAAGGTGCTGTACGATCTAACTCAAGGGGTGACGGACTTTCTGATCAAACTGCTCGTGCTCGCCCAGCGACACGCGATTCACACGGGTGAAGAGCGGCTGACGCTCAAGCTGTTGCGTACGATTGCCGACACCAGGATGCAGTTGCTTAAGCCGGCGCTCGACGCGTTGCGAAGCGGTGACACGAAGCGCATGTCGAAGTTCGAGGATCTGCTTCCACCCGACAGCCAGATTGCCGCGATGATGGGAGCGATCGATGGGGATGCGCGCGTTTCGTCGCGCCTGGCGATGCTTCAGGACATGCGGCGTCCTCCCGCCGGAAACGCTGAGGCATCCTTGTCCCCCATCGCGGTAACGAGCGGAATTCCATCGACCGGTGTAAAGCAATCGGGAGTTCCGGTTCCTTCCGAAGCCCGGCGCCTCGTTGAATGCGATGCACCGTTTGTCGCCCTGCGCGATGCCGGATGGCTGCAGGCAGACGCGCTGGAATTCTCCACGGCATATGCCGATTGCTAGTGCCGATGCGGAATCTGCTGTTCTTTGTCCCGTCTTTACCTGACGAGACCATCCAGTCGCGCGTTGCCCGACATCATGTGCTGTCGGGCAACCGGGTGGAGAGCGACACCTTTCTTGACCTGTTCGACAGTGCGCCGTTTTCGCTCGAGCAAATCGTACCGCCATCCCTCATGCGGCTTGCGGATCGTGTGAACGACGGCTCGCAGGCAGCCCTGCAAACGCTTCTGGCAGGCAACACCCTGTGGCCGCTTTTCGAGCCGTTTCTGGACGGCGTGTTGCAGCCGCTGACGGCTGACGTTGGAGCGATGATGAGCCGGTTACCACGTCGTGTTGTCGGCCTCTACGGCGAAGCGCATCTCTGCCCGGCCTGCGTTGAAGAGGACATTCATGCGTTCGGGATGGGGTACTGGCACCGGGCGCACCACGTCCCGGGCGTGAGCATGTGTTGGCGGCATGGCGCGCGCCTGCTTTCGAGTTGCCCGCAGTGCCACCGGCCTTTCCAGTTTCGCCAGCGACTACTACGCCAACCGTGGCTAGCTTGCCGCTGTGGCTGGCAGGTGACTGCGGCGGAAGATGATGGCATGGCAGGCTCACCGATCCCGCTGCAATACGCGCGCTTTGCTCGCGATCTGCTTAACCGTCCCCTGGGCCGGGTGGACCCCTTTCGCCTGCGCGTGGCGTACCAGAACCGCATTCGAGAGCTAGGCTTCAAATGGGGGGCAAGGCTACAGGCGAAAGCGTTCCAGGAACACCTGATTGAAGAACTGGGCGAAACGTTCCTCTCTGCAGTGGATCCGGCGTTCGCCGCGAAGCGGATGAGCTTCTGGATACGCTTTGCACCGGGCAACAGCACGGTATGCGATATGCCGATTACGCGGCACCTGTTGCTCGCGATGTATCTGTTTGGTACGCGGGACGAACTTGCATTGAGCCTGCAGCGTGTGTCCCAGGAAGAGACTGCGATTAGACGCACCAGGACAGTTGAGGAAGGCCCGACACTTGAGGGGGCGGCGGTGTCGATGCCGCGTATAGCGCACCGGCGTCGAATACGGGACGAGCTGAGAAGAAACCCGCAAACGACCATCCAGGATCTGTGGCGCAAGGTATATCGTGTCACCTCGTGGCTCTACGAGCATGACCGGGAGTGGATACAGGAGACCCTCTCGATTTCGGCAGCAGATAGAGTGGGCGGTGGTCAGTCCGCAGCGAAAACCGTATCTCCGGACGACGAGCGCTTCGCCGCACTCGTCGACGAGGCCGCCGTTGCGATGCTCGCTAGGCCGGGAAAGCCGCAACAGGTGACAAAGGAGCGATTACTCGCGGTTCTTCCGGTGCGCATTGCCGACACGCCCCGGCAACGCGAGCGATATCCCGACACGCTAACGCGGGTCACGGATAACCGGGAATCCACGTGGCACTTCAGGGCGCGGCGACTGTGGTGGGCATACGCACTGATGAGCGCACGGGGCGACGCCGCGCCGGCGAGAGAAGCCGTGATCTTGTCTGGCGTTGGCCATTACGCGGCCCAGGCAATCATTGAACATTGCGGATGGGAACCTGTGTTGCCACTTGCTGCGAAGTTTGATGCGCTGGCGAAGCTGTCTGAAGCGGGAATTACGCCGAAATGGGAGGGGCCGCCCGCGTGGCAAGGCCGAGCCATTGGAGGGCGTGCCTATCAACGTCGGCCGTAAGGCGATTCGAGAGAAAATCAAGCTCGGCGTCTGGTGATCCTTGGCTGGCGGGGGCGGCTACCGTCGCCACCCAGATCCTCAACGAAAGGTTCCTGCGCCAGGCAAAACTCGATCGCGATGCGCCTCATGCGGCAATCTAAACTGCGCTCCGCGCCTGTCCCTCATCGCGGCGCCATGATCCGTAACACGGGATGTCCATCGACGTCCTTGAGCGCAAACCAGGCATCGTGTGATGCTGCGTCGACACTGACGACGTGGGCATCCGGTCCCACACGGCCATCCCCGATTTTCACCACGTGCGAAGTGTCCACGTGGAACATGGACACCACGCCCGCCTCGCCCGCGACATAGACCGTGCGCAGCGCCGGATCGTACGCCAGCACGTCCGGCGTGCCGCCGACATCGAACGCCGCGATCTCCTTCATTGTGCGCATGTCGAGCACTAGCAGACGATCGTTGTCCTCGCAGGCAATCAATGCCAGACGGAATTCCGGCACGATCAGCAGACCGTGATTGCCCCGCGCGCCAGGCAGCTCAGTGCGGGCGACCACGGTGTCGGTGCGGGGATCGATCTCCACCAGTTGGCGTCGCGACTGCACATTGACGAAAACGTGCCGCGATACTGGATCGTACTGCGTGTTCCCCACTTCACCGCCGAGGGACACGGTCGCGACGCGCCGGTTCGTCGAGCCGTCGATCACGGTCTCTGTCTCGCCGGTTTCGTCCGATACGTAAAGCTTCTGAACGTCAGGCACCCAGGCCATCCCATCGGGATAGACGCCACCGGGCGTCCTCGCGACAATCTTCAGCGTGTCCGCGTCGATCGCGACGATCTTGTTCGTGCCGGTGGCCGAGGCGTAGACACGGGACAGCGCCGGAACAGCCAGCACACCATGTACGGCGGACACACCCGGAATGCGCGCGACAACGCGCGAAGCGAGCGTGTCGAAAACGACGACTTCGCCGTCGCCCAGATGAGCGATGAACAGCAGGTGCCGCTGCGGGTCGTAGCTCTCGTAGTCGAACCGCGACGCGCAGCCGGGTAGTGGCACATCGCCGATCAGCTTCAGTGGCAGGGTATCGATGGCCGGGTCATCCGAACCGTGCGCGACGCACCCTGTGCCGCCCCCGGCGATCACCGCGAACCAGACGACCATGGCGACCCTCGCCGCAAGTTGCCCACACAATGAACTGCCGCGAATCATGGCGCGCCTCCATCCGGCCGGATATGGCGGAAGGCGGCAAGCACGGCGAGATCGTAGGCAATCTTGAGCGTCCCGCACGCGATCAGCGGCGCAGCAAGCCATCCGGCTGCGAGCATCGCTGCGGCAATCGACGGCGCCACGGCCGCGGCAAGGCTGCGCGGCACAGCCGTGAAGCTCGCGGCAGCAGGCCGCTCAGCGGGCGTCACGACGGCCATCACGTAGGCGCTACGCGTCGGCACATCCAGCCGGGAAAGTGCACTGCGCAGGAGCAGCAACGTCAGGGTCAGCGGCAGGGATGCCGTCAATGCCGCGGCAATCAGGCACACGCTCGACGGGATGTGGGTGAACACCATCGTGTTGAGTAACCCGATCCTGCGCGCGATCGGCGCCGCGGCAAGCAGCGAGCCGGCACTGAGCAGCCCCGACCAGAAGAAAAACTGCCCGGCCGCAGCCAGCGAAAGTCCGAAGCGCTGGATCAGCCACAGCGTCAGCAGCGAGTTGACAAGCAGGCCGCCGGCGAACGCATCGACGCTGAACAGGAGCGCCAGACGCGTCACAATCGCGCGCGATGGACCCAGTGGCACGTGCGCCTTCGCGGCGTGCACTGTCTCCTTTGGCAAACCCAGATACAGCAGGAAGACCACGCTGCCCGTCAGCGCGTAGACGACGAACATCGCGCGCATGGCGAACAGTCCGGACATGCCGGAGCGCACCGCGAACCATTGCGGCAAAGCTGCGAGCAGCGAGCCGAGCGCCGCCGACAGCCCGCCCACGAGGCTGTAACGCGCGAACAGCGCTGTCCGGGAATCGGGGTGCGACGCTTCGGCGAGGCGTGCGTGTTCCAGCGGCAGAAAAAGACTGACGTCCCCTGAACTGGGATTGAGGGTGCCGATAAAGGCCACCACGAGCAACGGCCACAGGGTTGAGAGGCAGCCGAACGCAAGCCCTGTCGCGCCCATCAAGGCCGCGGCGAACAGCAGCAGCGGGCGGTGCGGGTAGCGGACGCTGGTCACGCCGACCAGGATCGTGGCGAGAGCTGATCCCAGCAATGTGGCCGTGCCAATCAGGCCGACCGTGAGTTGCTCGAAGCCGAGGGCGAGAAGATACGCGGGCAGCAGTACCGCAACGAAACCATCACAGACTCCGCGCAAACCTCGCGCCGCGAGCAACAGCCGCGCGCTGCGATCGATGCCCGGCGGCCACAGCAGGTCCGACAGGGGTGCACGGACAGGGGGCATCAATGTCTCCACATTCGGGCCTGCATGCGGCCTTGTACCGCCCCCCTTGTCAGGCCAGGGCGTGCGACTGCATTGCGGCCTGCAGTCTCAACGCTGCGTTGTCCCAGTTGAGGATGCTGAACAGCTGGTTGACGTATTCGTTGCGGCGGTTCTGGTACTTCAGGTAGTAGGCATGCTCGAACACGTCGAGCACCAGAATCGGCTGGATGCCCCACGCGGTGAGTTTCTGGTGGTTCTCGCACTGCAGGATCATGAGCTTGCCGGTCGCCGGCAGATAGCCGACGACACCCCAGCCCGAGGCCTCGGTGGCAATGGTCGCAGCGACGAGTTGCGCCTTGAATTTCGCATACGAGCCGAAATGGCGGTCGATCGTTCTGGCGAGCTCGCCTCCCGGCTCACCAACCTTGCCAGAAATGCTCGTCCAGTAGATCGTATGCAGGATATGGCTGGAAAGCTGGAACGCCAGTTCTTTCTCGTGGAATTTCACCAGCGCAAAGTCGCCGGTTTCCCGTGCCCGGGCCAAGCCTTCTTCCGCCTTGTTCGCCGCAGCGGCGGCGGGCTTGTGATGGAAGTTGTAGTGGAGTTCCACCGTGTGGGCGTCGATTACCGGTTCGAGCGCATCGTACGCAAACGGCAGCGGTGCCGCCGCGTAGTTGCCGTCCGCGTTGACCAGTCTGTCGGTAAAGCCCGACGCACTAGCCGCGTGAACCAGCTGCGCCTGGGCCAGCATCATGCCTGCCCCCACTGTGGCGGAATCATGCAGAAACGTGCGACGTGTCTTCATTTGCAATCCTCACAGTTTTCGTGAACGCACCCGATTAATGGGCGTGCAGATGGACAAGCGGATAGAGGGCGAGACCCGTCAGGGCCGCGGCAACCACGATTGCGGGTTCCGGAAGCTTCTTCACACGCCAGAGCAGCAACGCGGTCGCGAGCGCGATGAGCGCGGTCGGCCAGTCGATGACCGAGCGCTTTGCGATCACAATGACCGAGCCGGTAATCGCCCCCACGGCTGCGGCGGTAATGCCGTCGACAAACGCCTTGACGGCGGGGAGCCGCCCATATTTCTTGAAGTACGGCGCAGGCAGCACCGTGAACAGGTAGCACGGGATGAACGTCCCTAGGGCAGCGATGCAGGCGCCAGCCAGCCCGGCGACGAGATACCCAATGAAGCCCACGGTAATGACGACCGGCCCCGGCGTGATCATCGCAACGGCCACCGCATCGACAAACTGTTTCTCGTTCAGCCAGTGGTGTTCCGTCACGACACCGCCGTAGAGGAAAGGCACGATCGCGAGGCCTGAGCCGAACACGAACGCGCCCGCCTTCGTGAAGAAAAGCGCAATCTGACCGAGCAGCGGAAGGTCCAGACCGCTCAGCGGCCCGGCAAGGGCCGGTGCCTGTGTCGCGGCCAGCGCGTTGATCCCGCCTTTGCCCAGCCATTGAGGCGGCGCGCGGCGTAGCCAGTTGACGATGCCACCGGCGATAAAAAGCCAGGCGATTTCAGACTCGGTCACGACGGTCACTGCCGCGAGGATCAGGAAGACCGCCCAGAGCAGCCGGTCCTTTCCGAGCGTCTTCGTCGTGAGCTTGTATGCGCTCATCGCAATGATGCCGACGACCGCCGCGCCGACGCCGTAGAAAACGGCCTGCATCCACGACAGTCCGCCGAAATGCGCGTAGGCCCAGCCCAGCACCACCACCATCAGGAACGACGGCAGCACGAAGGCGAGACCGGCGATGGTCGCGCCCAGCAGCCGGTAGTGCACGAAGCCGAGATAGATGCCGAGTTGCGCCGCAAGCGGGCCCGGCATCATCTGCGCGAGGGCCAGCCCTTCGCGATAGTCTCCCTCGGTAATCCAGCCACGCTGTTCGACCAGATCGCGGCGCATGTAGCCGACCAGCGCGACCGGGCCACCGAATCCGATCGTGCCGAGTTTGAGCATGTAGAGCGCCATCTGGCCCAGGCTGTATCCGGGCGCGTGTGCGGTGGTTGTGCTCATGAACGTTTTCCCGTGTCGCGCGCTTTTTCGACCGCGGCGAAGTGTGTGTACATCGAGTCGAGGACGGGACTCATGTCACTGAGCAACTGGTCGTCGTCAGCTGCACGCTCGCGCGTGCCCGCAATGATCGCTTCGAAGCCGATGGCCTCCGGCACCGGCGTGCCGCCCACGTCGAGCGCATGCACCATTGAGCTAAGCCGCATGAGCGCCGGATCACCTTCGAGTCCGAAGCTCGCCAGCAGCACTTCGAACGTCACACGTTCTCCCACATGCGTGAAGACCGCGCCGTCGAAATCGAAGCCGAGCGCGTCCTTCGGGCAATCGTCCGGCGAGGGCAGCCAGACGAAGCGGGCCTGCACGTCGATAAACCGGCGGATCAGCCAGGCGCTTGCCACGCGATCCACCCACAGCCGTCGGCGGGTTGCCCACGTGCGCCCCTGGTAGTCCAGGACGGACAGCAGGCGGATTGCGCGGTCCGCCGAGTGGGGCTCGCCAGGCGAGAGCACCGTATCGACGTGGGCCACGAAATCCTGCCACGCCACCTCCGCGCGCGTAGTCGCTTCCCCAGGGAAGAAGTCGATCGCGACAATGGTCTCGTAGTCCTTGCGCAGGCGTCGCTGCAGTTTCGTCAGTTCGGTGGCGGACTGCCCGGACACGGTCTTGCGCGCTTCGGCCAGTGTCCGGATGAAGCCATCGTACTCATCGGCCAGGTCGAAGAGTCCGCGGAATTCCGCGTCCTGCGAAGCATCGAGACTGGGGGCGCGCAGAAGGTGCGCTGCGCCACCGCTCTCGCCGATCGCCGCGACCAGCTCGCGCAGCATGTTTTCCCCTTCAGGACTGTAAGGAAGCAGATAGATGCCGTCGCGCAACACCGCGCAGCCTTTCCCCTTCAGGGCGCGCCAGAAGCGCATGCGGGCTGTCGCATTCCCGGTGGGTAGCGTCAGGACAAGGACGGACCAGGTCATCAACGTATTCATGTAGACAATGCTACGTTTATGTAGCGATATCTACAAGTTAACTTTGTGGGCGTGATGCAGAAGACTGACCAGATGCGATGTCATCCGGCCGCGCCAGTCCGCTCGTTACACTGATGAACCACAGGCCACGGATGCCCCAGCGCTGCCACAATAGGGATGTGCCCATCGTCTATCCGGCTTTCCCGACTCCAGTACACGCAGTCTGCGGTAGCATCAAGCTCTCTTCCAGCCGAGACGTGACGAACGCAAGTCCATGAAGGTTCTTATTGTCGAAGACGATTCCGCGATCGCAGCGAACCTCTACGACTATCTCGAAGGTAACGGCTATGAGGTCGACATTGCTTCCAATGGCAAGGCAGGACTGCGGATGGCGATCGCCGACTCGTGGGACGCCATCCTGCTCGATCTGGCGCTGCCCGGCATGGACGGACTCACGCTCTGCCGCAGGTTGCGCGAAGAGGCGCGGCGGGACACACCGGTGCTGATGCTCACGGCCAGGGACGCACTGGACGACAAGCTGGAGGGCTTCGTGCACGGTGCCGATGACTATCTGGTCAAGCCGTTCTCGCTGAAGGAGGTCGGTGCACGTCTTGGGGCCCTGATCAAGCGCTATCGCGGGCAGGTCGCCACCATGGATCTTCTATTCGCCGACGTAAGACTGGATCTGTCGACGATGACCGTCGAACGGGCCGGGCATCCGGTCAAGCTTCCCCCAAAATGTCTTCAGTTGCTGCGCATCCTGCTGCAGTCGCCTGCGCGCATGTTCACTCGCGCCGAGCTTGAATCTGAAGTCTGGGGTGAGGAGCTGCCCGACAGCGACACACTGCGCACGCACATCTACACCCTGCGCAGGGCGCTCAGCGAGCAGGGCGAGGCCGACCTTGTCGAGACCATCCATGGCGTCGGCTACCGGCTCGTTGCACCTGATCAAGATGCGAAATAGCCTGCGCTTCAAGGTCGCGCTTTTCTTCTCGGTGCTGACCATCGCGTTGCTGGTCGCCCAGGCGCTCGGCGTGAGGACACTGGCCGAGGCACAGGAAGAGCGGCTGATCACGGCACTCATCCATGACGACATGACGAATGTGCTCAAGAGTTACGAAGCCAACCCGTCCCTGCTGCCGCCCTTCGATGTCCGAATGAATGGCTATGTTTCGGGCGCGGACAGCCGGACCATTACGCTGCCGGTGACGATCGGGAGTCTGCCTGCCGGCACGCACGAAATCATCATTGACGGACGGGAGATCCACGTCGCGATCGAGCCGCTCGGCGCGGCGCGGCTGTACCGCGTTTACAACTTCAGTATTTACGAAAAGCATTTCAAGGAAGTCATCAATGCCCTGATGGCAGGCACAGGTGTCTTTGCATTGCTCACGATCTGGCTGTCCTTCGGCCTGTCGGGTCTGTTGGTGCGGCAGGTTGCCGGTCTCGCGCGGCAGGTCAAGGAACTGCGGCTCGGCGGGGCGGTACCGATCCAGCCCGGCAGGTACGATGAGACGGAACTCGTCGGGCTCGTGGAGGCTTTCAACGACTACCACCGGCGCATTGCCGACATGATTGCTCGCGAGAAGGAGTTCACGGGGAATGTGAGCCACGAACTGCGAACGCCGCTTACGGCAATCAAGACGAGCTGTGAACTGCTTGAACAGGATCCGGCGATCAGCGGCAAGTCGCGCACACGTCTGCAGCAGATCGAGCGTGCGGCCGACAACATGCGCGAACTCGGCAACGCGCTGCTGACGCTCGCGAGAGAGGATTCGGCACGCGAGGTCGAGCCGATGGCGCTCGCGAACCTGATTGAAACGTCGCTGACGCGTTTCGCCGACCGTTTTGCCCGAAAGGACCTGGCGGTCGTCAATGCTGTGGAACGCGGTGTTTGTGTGCTGGCAAACCGGTCGGCGCTCGCGATCGTGCTGTCCAACCTCATGAACATGTCCGCATTTTTGTGGGCGAGGCGGTTGAACAACAGGTTATCCGCGTGCCTGCGTGAATCGCTCGCCGAACAGGATAGCAAACTGGTTC
>NZ_QKZF01000050.1:0-16332 GCF_003253915.1 Burkholderia sp. 28_3 | reverse complement strand
ATTACGCCGCCCTTGGACTGGCGCCTATGTGCCGCCCCTCAAGTGGCGCCCTTATGCCGACCCCGCATTGGCTCCATAGCGCCGCCCCGTGACAGTGGAACACCACATCAGTTTGAGCAATTGGCGCATTTCATCGGCATAAGCACGGAAATCAGTGCGATTCCGATCCGTCGCGAGTCCAATCGATGAAAGACAAGGCTGTTGCCGGGGGGATTCGGCTGGTTGGAAGGAGCGCGTCGGCCAGATGTCTGCGGTTCAAGCCAAGGCAATCGACCCTCACCGGAACAAAGCAAAAAGCCCGGCCAGCTTGCGCTAACCGGGCTTCAAAATGCTTGGTGGGGCGTGAGTGACTCGAACACTCGACCTACGGATTAAGAGTCCCCTTCGACGCGTCACTTCACATAACTTTGTCTTAAAAATCAACTACTTGAAAATTGTCATCTCACAAGAAAGCGCGGTTACGTCACTACGCCGTTGAACCTTTGTTGAACCCGTTTTGCTGCCGGCCATGGATAATCCACCTGCGGTTTGCCGGCCGGATTGCCGTTGCCGGCTAAGCTAGGGCAATTGAGAGTTTTTGGCCCTGTCCATCGTGTGGTGAATTATCTTGATCTCTTGCAGCGATATGCAGTCGGCAACGATCTACGCCGACATATAGGTCAGCTAGCTGAGCTAACGTCAAGAGTGGTGTATGAGCCGCATCATTACGGTCGATTTCAAGCGGCGAGTTTCTGCTGGACTGGTCGATCGTCTTGCACCGGTTCGCCGTCCTCGAAGGGGGGCCTTCCAGCAATTGCTTGATCGTTTCCGGTCCGTTGATGCGGCGCCAAGTTTTCTCCGCCTCCTCAATCAGGTTGAATGCAAGACCAAGAAAGGTAGGCCGCGACACGCAGTTACGCATACGCGTCGTTCGATGACGTACCTTCGCGGATGTCGACTCGATCGCGTTGGTCGTCCGCAAATGCTGCCAGTCCTCAGCGGGGAGGTCGTAGAACGCCAACAGGCTCTCGCGATCCATTTTCAGCGTCTCGGTTGCCTTCGGATATTTCGCTGAATGGATCGACACGAAAGGGGCGAAAGCGGCGTACGCGTCGGCTCGTGTGGCAGCCATCCAGATCGTCTACATGTCCGCCTTTGCGCGTGCCCAGAAGCCCATTGCACTATCGCCGACGGCCAGTCGTGGACCCGCTTGCAAGCCCCGCGCTTCAGATCAAGCAGCGGCTCAAGCCATGATGCCTTTGTTTCCCGATACCCGTCACCGATTGCCCCGCGCTCTTTACGCCAATCCCCTCACGCCGATGATCACTAGCATGAATTGGTCATCGGAGTTCTCGCTGCGCAGCCCGGGGTGTATACCGTCGACCCGCCAATAGACGTAGTACGACTTCGACAGATCACGCCGGCTCCACGTGGCATGCTCCTCGGCCCTACGCCTTCAGCCGACTCACGACACTCCCCGACAAGCCCTTCGCGTCAGCAGCACACGCAGCGCTTCGCCCATATTGCCCGCCGAGCGGCCCTTAAGACACAGACACAGCCACGGCAGCGCCGCGCTAACACGGGGCGATTTCCTGACGTACGGCGGGACGATCTATGAATTGAACACGAGAGCTAACAAGCCCGACATCAGGATATATCGTTCGATAATGGCAATAGCTCCGATCAATAGCGGGCTAGAGTGCCAGGCCACCATAGGCGGTGGGATAGGGCTGACCGTTTTTGCTCGACGCGACCGTTCGGCGCCAACCCTCCCGGATACAACACCTTTGCGACGAAAGTTGTTTACACGATTGTAAAGGAAACATTACACTTCGCTTCTAAAAGTAAATGAGGATGCTTCTCATTTACTGGATTAAGACGATCCATTTCGCATCCGTGTGCCCCATGCAACGTGGGGATCATCCATCTTCAAGACCGCCACCATGCCCGCTCTGTTCAACACGCGGACGCGCCTGCTCGCGTCCGTCGGCGCCCTCTATTGCGCAAGTTTTCTCTCCCCCTCGCAAGCGTTCGCGCAGGCCGCGCCTGTGCAGGAGTCGGGCGATTCCTCGCCGCAAACATTGCCTGCCGTAACCGTGAATGCGACTGCGGTCCAATCGGATATGCAGGTTAAGGCGCTACCGTCTTATAAATTCACCGCGCCGTTGCTGGACACGCCACGTTCGATCACGGTCATCCCCGAAGAACTGATCAGGCAAACCAACGCAACAACCTTCGCGGACGCGCTCAAGACCGTTCCTGGTATCACCTTTCTGGGCGGCGATGCGGCGGCGAACCCGTCGGCAGATCGACCGGTGATCCGCGGCTTCGAATCGCGCAATTCGATCTTTGTGGATGGCATTCGGGACTCCGGCGTCCAGAATCGCGAGACCTTCGACATCGAGAACATCACGGTCATCAAGGGCCCGGATTCGGTTTATGCCGGCCGCGGCGCGGTGGGCGGTTCGATCGACATCGAAACCAAGATGCCGAAGAACGAGAACTTCATCACGGGCAGTGCCGGCATCGGTACTGACGCATATAAGCGCCTGACGCTCGACGTCAACCAGAAGTTCGCAGGCGATAACGCATTTCGTTTCAATGCGATGGGCTTCGATGCGAATCAGGCGGGGCGCAACAACGTCTACAGCAAGCGGTGGGGCGTCGCGCCGTCCGTCGCGTTCGGCCTGAACAGCCCGACGACGGTCACGCTCAGCTACTACGATGATTCTATGCCGACGCGGCGGCGCTCGATCGGCGCGCGTCGACCCATTGGCGAGCTTCGATCACCACAACTCTGTGGCCGCGTCAAAGCGGAGAAGCTGTCATTCGCTGACGTTCTGGGAATCCGCGGCGTCACCGCTCTTTCATCACGAACGCGGGGCGAGTTCCGCAAGCCAGCCTTGAGGCTGCTGGGGGGAATTGGCAGAGCCCGATTAGTCCCTGGAAAACGTAACTCGTACATTGCGGTCGCCGAGCGTTTGGGCAAGGCTAGTGGGATCGTCCACGCGACCAATGCGGGTGTACGAATAGGACGAGTCGAAGGTCTGATAAAAAACGACCAGGGTCCTTGACCCGTACAGCATCAGGTCGCCGTTACGAATCGTCCCTGGGCGGCTGGCGTTTATCGGCAACGATTTGGATACCTCGCCATGCTTCTCGTTGCCATTGAGTTCCGCCATATCCAGCGTCAGGGGTAGCAGCCCTGCGAGCGCGCGGGCGGCGGCGTTGTCAGCCAGCGTAATGGCGAAACGATGTTCGCCGATTGTCATCCACATACGTGATTCCTCCGGTTTCAGGGACGCCGCACTGGCATCCGCAGCAGTAACGGCGAGTGAGCCCGAAACCGACTGCTGGCCGGCTTCGCCGCTGCTGCTAAAAATGAATAACCCGAGCACCAGGCTCAGTCCACGCAGGCTCCACCCCTTTCGATTTCGTCGATGTTCGATCTTCATTGCATACTCAAGCGGTGTGGGACGTCAGCGAGCGTGAGGTCAGGAAGGTCAGGAAGGCCGCGAGCAGCAGCACGACGGCACTTGCCACGAAGGTACTCCGGTAGCCGCTGGTGTCGAACAGCAGACCGCCCACCGTCGAACCCAGGGCGATGGACAACTGGATTACGGCCACCATCAGCCCGCCGCCCGCTTCGGCGCTCTGCGGCATGGCTTCGGCGATCCAGCTCCACCAGCCGACGGGTGCTGCTGTCGCTATCAGACCCCACACGCCAAGCAACGCCCCAACGTCCGCGATCGAAGCTCCGAGGGGGATCAATGCCAGGGCGATCAGCGCCATCAGAACCGGAATGACGATCAGGGTCCTGTACAGACCGAGCTTGAGGACCGCCCCGATGAGCGCGGTGCCGATGAAGCCTGCCACCCCGATCACGAGCAGGATGAGCGACAGCGTGGACACGCCGACATGCGTCACCGTTTCAAGGAACGGCCGCACGTAGGTGAACAAGGCGAACTGCCCCATGAAGAAAGCGCCACAGGCGGCCATGCCGAGCGCGACGGAGCGGCTCCTGAGCAACCTGAACACGTTGGGGGAGCCGGCTGCGCGGGCCTCGGGCTGCATCGAAGGCAGGCTGACCCATTGCCAGACCAGCGTGACCGCCGCCACCGGCGCCAGACAGAAGAAGGCACCGCGCCAGCCCATGACCAAGCCCAGATAGCTGCCCAGCGGCGCGGCAATCACCGTGGCCAGCGCGTTGCCACCGTTGAAGATCGCCAGCGCGCGCGGCACCTGATGGGCTGGCACCAGCCGCATGGCCGTCGCGGCCGACATGGACCAGAAACCGCCGATGACCACGCCGATGAGCGCACGGCCTGCCATATACGCCGGATAGTTCGATGCCAGCGCGATCACGGCACCGGAGACGGCCATCAGTGCCGTCAATCCCAGCAGCAGGGTCTTCCGGTTCAGGCTGCCGGCCAGCGCGGAGATTGACAGGCTGGTCAGTACAGCGAACGCCCCGGAGATCGCAATGCCCTGCCCGGCCATTCCCTCGGTGACATGGAGGTCGTTCGCCATGGACGTCAGCAGGCTGACAGGCATGAACTCGGAAGCGATCAGCGCGAACACGCACAGCGACATCGCGAATACGCCGCTCCAACAGCCGGCCCGTTCGCTCGTCGTATCCGCGGAGAAGTTGCCTTGATCTCGGGCCTCACAGGGTCGTGCCGTCATGAAGTTACCGTCTGCGCCAGATGCCTGCTGAAGAAGGACGTGAGCTTGTCCCAGGGAATGAGGTCCACGCGGTCGTAGAGATCGACATGGCCGGCGCCCGCCACCCAGACCAGTTCCTTCGGCTCGGCGGCGCGCCGGTAGGCGTCCTCGCTGAACTCCCTGGAATGCGCCTGGTCACCGCTGATGAACAGCAGCGGGCGCGGCGAGATCGCCTCGATGTCGTTGAACGGGTAGAAGTTCATGAACTTCACGTTGCTGGTCAGCGTCGGACGCGTGGTGGTCTGCGGCGACACGCCCTTCGGCGTGAACTCGCCGCGCGGAGTGCGGTAGAAGTCGTAGAACTCGCGCTGCACGGGATCGGTATGGGCGTCCAGTTTCAGCACCGTCCCACCGGTGTACCGTGTCGTTCCGCCGGTGAACTCCACATACCGCTGCTGCGCTGCCTCCGCGATGATCTGCTTGCGCTGCTCGAGCGTCAGCGAGTGGTTCAGGGCGTCACGGTTGGCCGCCCCCATGTCGTACATGCTGACTGTTGCAATGGCTTTCATGCGCGGGTCGATCTTCGCCGCGCTGATGACGAAGCTGCCGCTGCCACAGATACCGAGAACGCCAATGCGCTCGCGATCCACGAACGGTTGCGTACCGAGGTAGTCCACCGCCGCGCTGAATGCCTCGGCATAGATGTCCGGTGCGACGGCGTTGCGCGGCTGGCCCTCGCTCTCTCCCCAGAACGACTGGTCGATCGCCAGGGTGACGAAGCCCTGTTCGGCCAGCTTTTGCGCGTACAGGTTCGAGCTTTGCTCCTTCACCGCGCCCATCGGATGGCCGACGATGATCGCGGGATGCCTGACGTTCCGGTCGAACCCGTTTGGAACAAACAGATTGCCTGCGACCTGCATCCTGTACTGGTTGTCGAAGGAGACTGTCTGCAAGGTCACCTTGTCGCTCCGGTAAAAATTGTCTGCGCCATTGGACATATCGGGGCTCGCTTTCGTATTTGCAGCAAAGGCGATGTTGCCAGTGATAGACAGAACGCTCAGTGCGGTGAGGGTGGTTCCAGCCACTTTCAGAAAGCCGCGTCGATCCGTTACCTGGCTGCGCGTGGGATCTGCAGCTTCTTTTTCCGCACAGTTGAATGGCTTGCTCATGTTCGGGGCGTTCACTTTCAGATAGATGCCGCATTGGCGGTCATATGCTGAATCTTCCTTCAGGACGGTGCGCCCGACTAGCTAATGAATTCTTAAAGAGGATATAAGATCGGCTAATTAATCACCTCTGAGGATGGCCCTCATGGTCAGACGTAACCTCAACGATCTCCTGTATTTCGTGACAGTGGCGCGGGAAGGCAGCTTCACGCGTGCCGCTGCTTTGCTGGGCGTGACCCAGTCGGCACTCAGTCAGGCCATCGCCGGCCTGGAGGCAAGGCTTGAGATCCGGCTGCTGACGCGAACCACCCGCAGTGTGTCGGCCACGGCTGCGGGCGAACGTCTGTTGAAGGCCATCGGCCATCGCTTCGAGGAAATCGAAGCCGAACTGGATGAGCTGACGCAGATGCGGAACAAGCCAGCCGGCACGGTGCGGATTACCTGCGGTGAGCATGTCCTGCGGACAACGTTGCTGCCCAAGCTCAAGCCGCTATTGCGCGACTATCCCGATATCAATGTCGAGTTCGATGTCAACTACGGGTTCAGGGACATCGTGGCCGATCGCTTCGACGCGGGTGTGCGCCTGGGGGACACCATCGACAAGGACATGATTGCGGTGCCCATCGGGCCGCCGGTGCGCATGGCTGTTGTGGCGTCGCCGGCATACTTCGCTGCCCGCCCGGTTCCCAAAACGCCGCGTGACCTGTTGAGCCACAATTGCATCAACCAGCGCATGCAGACGGCAGGTGGGTTGTACGTCTGGGATTTCGAGCGCCGGGGCAAGAGGCAGAATGTGCGGGTCAACGGACAGCTCATCTTTAACACGTCGCCCGGCATGGTGGACGCCGCGTTGGCGGGATTGGGCATCGCCTTCCTCCCCGAGGATGAATTCGCGCCGCACATCAAGGAAGGCCGTCTGGTGCGCGTCCTGAACGAGTGGTGCGCTTCCTTTCCCGGCTATTACCTGTATTACCCAAGCCGGCGTCAGCCTTCTCCGGCGTTTTCGCTGGTTGCCAACGCGCTGCGTGTGACGGGTACCACGGCTCCCGGACAATGACGAATCCATGAGCATCGGGTCAGCAGATAGCCGAATCAGGCGTCGGTCGTCAATTCTTCAGTTGATGTGGAGAAAAAAGGGCTCCAATGCGCGCACCGGAGCCCTCAAAACACACATCGCGGCGCGGGAAATGCCTGCCGCTCAATAACTTTATTGGGTTGCTCCAGGTGAGGCAATGATCGACGCAGTTGCCCTGGCAACTGTTGGTTGCCACTCGGGTGCACGTCGTAAGGAGTCCCCAGCTGATTATCGAATGATGAATGGCTTACGACGCAGCTCGTGCGCTATTTTGAGGCTCTTTCATCGTTTTCATACTCAGCCCTGCGGTACGGATCCCGGATCCCAGACTTTACCCGCGCTTTCGAAGGCCACGCCCGTCATAGCAACGCCGGTCGTTCGTGGACGACAGCTACACAATTCCGCTCCCTCTTGATCTTGAGCGCCATAAGCCTGCCCACGAACAGTTTCGGCCGCGCGTCAGGTCGCTGCGTCCATGATGGAGGGCCGCCTCCCGGACACAGCTTCAGAACCCCTCCTGGGGACAAATCTCTCCGGTAACTCGCGCGGACTGGTTGGCTCATGCCACTGGCCGTCGATCGACGTCAAGAGCGACCAGGGTGAGATCTGCGGCTGTACGTCGAATCTATGCACCAAACCAAAACCAACAAAACCAACAATCACAACATTCCCAACAAATTTTTCTTGACGCGGATTTTTGGCTTGCCTGTAATGGAATCGCCCTATCAATGCTGATGACGACGCCCCATTCCGCCATGAATCCGCAAGTAAACAAGAACTTAATGCCGACCGTCGCCGACGCGGCCGCATCGATACGATGCGGCGAACTGACGCCGGTTGAGCTCGTTCAGCGCTGTCTGGATTCGATCAAAACCCACAATCCAACATTGCATGCGTTCGGTGACGTCTATGCGGAAGAGGCGCTTCGCTACGCGGAAACCCTCACGCGCGAGGCTAAAGAGAACCGGACGCGTGGAGGCCTGCACGGCGTCCCGTTCGCAATCAAGGACCTGTTTGCCACCGCAGGGCTGCGCACTACGCGAGGCTCGTTGACCGCTATGAACTGGGTACCGCAGGAAGATGCTCCCGTTATCAGGCGGCTCAAGGAAGCGGGGGCAATCCTGCTCGGAAAAGCTGCGACGACCGAGTTTGGCTGGAGTGGGGCGAGCTATTCGCGGGTTTTTGGTAATGGCTGCAATCCGTGGGATGCGCGCCTCACAAGTGGGGGGTCGAGTTCCGGTTCGGCTATCTCGGTTGCTGCGCGCATGGTCCCTGCATCACTCGGCTCGGACGGAGGGGGATCGGTCAGAATCCCCAGCGCGTTTTGTGGCGTATTCGCGATGAAGGGGTCCCACGGTCGCATCCCAACGTGGCCCTGGTCGGCGACAGAAATGCTGAGCCACGCGGGTCCCATCACCCGGACCGTACGTGACAGCGCGCTGCTTTTTGACGTTCTTGCCGGGCCCGATTCGCGTGATCACCAGGCGTTGCCTGCAGCGACCGGATCGTATCTCGCACGCTGCGAAGAGCCGTTGAAGCGGGTACGCGTCGCGTTCTGTCCAACGCTATTTGGTGTCGATGTTGATCCGGAAATATCGCGTGTCGTCGGCGCAGCTGTTGAGCGAATTGCACGTGCGCTCCCGATCGACCTGGAAATGCCGGTGCTCGGCTGGCATGATCCGCTCCCCACGTTCGAAACGCTTTGGGTCGCCGGGCGCGGTATCGTGTATGGCCAGACCTTGAAAAACTGTGCGGACCAGCTCGACCCCGGGTTCGCCAGGCTGATAGGCCGGGCATCAGATTACAGTCTCGAGGACTATCTCACTGCAATCCAGCGGCGAGCGACGTTCGCCTGCCAGGTTCATGCGCTGTTCGACACGTACGATTTCCTGCTGACGCCAACGCTGCCAATCCTTCCGTTCGACGCGGATCTCATCGCTCCGCCTGAACTCGATACGCATGACAGTGCGTTGCCCTGGGCGTGTTGGACGCCCTTCACGTACCCGTTCAATCTATCCGGTAATCCGGCCGCGAGCCTGCCGTGCGGCTGGAGCGACACGGGTTTGCCAGTTGGATTGCAGGTCGTGGGTCCGCGTTTCGCAGACGCAGATGTGCTGCAGTTCTGCTCCGCCATCGAAGCAATCATGCCATGGGCGCATCGGCTACCCCCGATGCTCGGCGTCTGAGGCCCACCATGCTACGTTGCCAACGCTTCGTGGTTCACGATCGATCAGTGAGATGGGTCACTTCGGCGCCCGACGCCCGTGATGTGACGGTCGCGCATCGCGCACATCGTGATGGGCGTACCTCACGCAGGGCACGACGGTCTCGCTACACTGCTAGGACTCTAGTCACCGGGATCGACCACTTCATGCTCACTCAGCCACGTATTCAGGAAATCCTGCGCTTGCTGGACGCGCAGCAGCGCGTGAAAGCATCTGATCTGGCAGCACTTTTACTGGTTTCCGAAGAAACCATTCGACGGGATTTCAAATATCTTGAGTCGATCGGCAAACTCCGCCGGATTCACGGCGGCGCGATTGCGCCAAGGAGCAGCGAGGAGCAGCCGCTGCAGGTGCGCAGCCGACTTCAGACAAAGGCGAAGACCCAGATCGCCACGTGTGCGGCAGGATTTGTCCAGGAGGGTATGGCAATTTTTCTTGATACCGGCACGACGACATTTGCGATGGCGCAGGCGTTGACGAGATTCAGCCGGTTACGGATTGTCACGAACTCACTGGATATCGCACAACTCGTCGCGCAGCAAAGCGACAACCATGTGGTCGTCACGCCTGGTGATGTTCGCCGTAACGACAATGCGCTGATTGGTCCTCATACGCTCGAATTTTCCCGGCAGTTCCACTACGACATCGCGTTCATGGGAATCGGCGGCATCGACCTGGAACTCGGTTTCATGGATTACGAGGAACCCGAGGCAGTGTTGAGGCGGACGCTCGCCAGGCATTGCGTACGAAGCGTGATTCTCGCCGACTACGGCAAGTTTGGCCATCGCACGTTCATCAACACCCTGCCATTCAGCGCAGTCACGACTCTTGTCACGAATCTCCCGCCACCAGGAGACTATCGTCAACGTATGGAACAGGAACATGTCGACATACTCTATCCCTAGCTCTCCAATCGCAGTCAACTTGCCTGATGCCGATGCAATAAGTGAGTTCGATGCGCTGTTTCGAGCCACCTCGGCGATCGGCGTAACCAGCGCGGGAGGTCTGCATCGACTTGCCGCATCTGAGGAAGATGGCCGTGTACGCGACCTGCTGCGCGACTGGTTAGTCCGCCATGGCTTCCATGTGCAAGTCGATCGCGTCGGCAACCTGTTCGGTCTCGTCACGTTCGACCCGTCAGCGCCCTACGTGCTGTGCGGCTCGCATCTTGATAGTCAGCCGAGTGCGGGACGTTTCGACGGGGTCTACGGCGTGCTTGCCGGTGCAGTCGCAATTGCCGGCATTGCAAGACGGCTACGGGAACGTGGCGTTCGCCCTCCATGCAATCTCGCTGTCGTCGACTGGACAAACGAAGAAGGCGCCCGCTTCCAGCCCAGCCTGACGGGCAGCAGCGTATTCACTGGCGCGTTATCGGTTGACGACGCGCTCGCCTGTACCGATGCACAGGGCATCACGTTGTGCCAGGCGCTCGAGCGCATCGGCTACCTCGGCGAAGAGATGCTCGACATCCCGGTCGCCGCATACGTGGAAACGCATGTCGAGCAGGGCGAAAGACTCGAGCGGGAGCAGATCTCAATCGGCGTAGTGAGGGAAACCTGGGCGGCCCTAAAGCTGCGCGTGCGCTTTGACGGCGAACAAAGCCACACGGGTCCTACGCCGATGGACCAGCGGCGGGACGCGCTACGGGCCGCTGCACGCGCGATTTCGGCCGTGTACTCGGAAGTCGGGAAGCACGGCGACCAGATGCATGGTTCGGTGGGACGTCTCGACGTTTATCCAAATTCGCCAAACGTGGTGCCATCGAAGGCGACGCTCTACGTCGAATTCCGCTCCCTGTCCACAGATAGACTCGAGGACGTCGGCAAACGCTTTGCCCAGATACTCGACGACATCGCTGCGCAGACCGGCACGCATGTCGAAGTGGAGAGCCGTCAGCTACGCGCGCCGGTTGCGCTCGATAGCAGGTTGGCACAGTGCGCACACGACGTTTGCAGATCGCTCGGGCTGCGGTCCGTCGACAGCGTGACGGTCGCCGGGCACGACGCGATCAGTCTAAGTCGAACGGTTCCCTCCTGTCTGCTCTTCATACCGAGCCATCGCGGCATCGCTCATAACGAAGCTGAGTTCACGGAAGAGGCAGATCTGCACAATGGCCTGCGCGCGCTAAGTGCGCTGTTGGAAACGCTCTGCGTGACAACGCAGAACAGTCGGTGAGGGTTGGGAAATGAAAACCTCCTCCGAACAGGCACGCCTGATCGAGGCACTCGCCGATACGGACCTGACTGCGCTCGAGTATAGCTGCAGCGGACTTGGCGGTGTCGCGTCGCCGATGCGCCTCCGGACCGAATGGGCGGGATTTCTCGTTCAAACAGGCGACGGCGAGAAACGATACGCGAAAGTGCTGTACGACGATATGCGTCCGCTGATCGATGTGGAGCAGACCGTACTCGCCAGCCGGGCGGCAGCGTTGACCGGTGTCACGCCAGCTCTCTATCTGGCCGATGTCGAGCGCGGTGTGTTGCTATTCGATGCGCTCCCGGACGATGCGTGGCGGTGGGCACGGGTCGACGATCTCACTGCGCCTGACCGACTCGAGCGTTTGTGGGATCTCAAGCGCAAGGTTCATTGCGGACCGGATCCCGGATTTCACCGCTCGTTTGTGGCCGATATTGCCCGCCTGCGCGCACTGTGTGATCGCGACGCCGTCGTTCTGCCGTCAGGTCATGAATGGCTCGACGAGTGCGTCGAAATGGCATCGAGCGCGCTCGAAAGTGGACGCGACACCACCCCTGTCCCGCTACACGGTGACGGTGCAGCTTCAAACGTGATGGTTGGCCCTGACGATACGCTGGCCCTGGTCGACTTTGATCGAGGTGGAACGGGCGATGCCTGGTACGACGTCGCTGTCGTTCTGAATGAGCTTTACCAGTTTGAACCGCAATGGCGTGACGGAATCAGGTTTTGGAGTGGTCAGTGTGAAGAAGCCGACTACGCACGCTGCCGTCTCTATGCGTTTGTTGACGACTGGTACTGGACGTTGTGGGGACTATGGCTTGGCACGACGTCCTCGCGCCGCCTTGAGTTCACCAAGCTTTCTCAATGGACACTACAGCGCTGTCGGCAGACGATTCGGGACCCGCGTTTCGAGGGCTGGCTACGAGCATTCAAAGGATAGGTGAAATGAAAACTCCCGGAGATGCACAGACAACTGATGAATTCAACATCGAGTCCGTCATTCGCCGCGTGCCGGATTGGGCGGAGCGGGCGATCCGCTATTCGCCTGTCAGCGGTGGAATTTCCAACTCGAACTGGCGCGTGGAGGTTGCGAACGGACACGAGAAAACCACGTATTTCCTTAAGGTCCCTGGCATCGGGACGGAAATGTTCATCGATCGCCGCACCGCGCATGAGGCAAGTGTGCGCGCCGCTGAATGTGGTTACGGTGCTCCGGTCTTCTCATTTATGGAAGACTGCGGCGTCGAAATTTTCGAGTTCATGGAGGGATGGCACTCGTCTTCGAATCTCGACTTTCTGAATGGCACGGTACGGCACAACGCGTTACGGGCGCTGAAGGCGTTTAACGACCAGCCATTGCTAACGCAGACGAAAACCGTATTCAACATGATCGACGAGCATGAGGACCAGCGCGGCACACTACGCGCGGCGTGTCCGCTCGATCACGAATGGTTGTGCCGGCAATACGCACGCGCACGGCGGGCGCTCGAGGCATCCGGCGTCGATCTCGCGCCATGCATGAACGATACGCTCGCGGGCAACTTCATGCTCGATGCAGCACATCGAGTCATGCTCGTCGATTTCGAATACGCGTCGAATAACGACCGGTACTACGAGCTTGCGATGTGGTTCGGCGAGATGTTCTTCGATGAGCAGGTGGAGCTGGAACTGATCGAGGAATATTTTGGGCGCGTTGGACCCAGGGAAATTGCACGTGTACAGCTCTACAAAGCGCTGGCTGACCTTAAATGGTCGGCATGGGCGATGGTGCAGCGTTCAGTCTCCAGAATCGATTTTGATTTCTATAAGTACGGGATATGGAAGTACATGCGAGCTCGCACTGTCATGCAGGATATCAGATGGGAAAGCTGGCTAAGGCAGGTATGAGCTTCTCCTGCTGTTCGACGATGGTCAGATCGGCAGGCTGGTAGGTAACAGGATTTGAGGGTAGCAGGACGAAGTCATCACCGGCTAATTACAACTACTGTACTTAGTATTCCTGAATTTATGTGAAGAAAACCTTAACTTTAAGGAGCATCTGAAAGTGAATACGCCAATGCTGTCACCACCGCGGCGCCTGATCCGAGTCGTGTTTGGTATTTATTTCTTCCTGCTACTGCTGATGGCACTGTTTCCGCCGCTCTATCTCAGTGTCAGCGGTAGCACGCTTCTGGTGCTCGGTATACCGCTACCGATTTTTTACTGGATGGTCAATGTGGTTCTGGTCTTACTCGGCGTCTGGGTGCTGTACCTGGTTGAAGGGAAGGTCGGAGATTGCGTGAAAGAAGGAGAGCTGGCATGAACGCGTCGAATGGAGCCGTATTCATAACGTTTGGCACGATTGCCATTTTTCTCGTCGTGATGATCGCGATACTGTATGCGACCAACCGGAGGAGCACGAGTTTCGCGGACTACGCGGTCGGCGGACGTTCCTACGGTCCGTGGTACGTTGCAATGAGTTATACAAATTCCTGGTGGCCGGGGTCAACGTTCACTGCATTCTTTGCCTTGTCCGTCGGCGGCGTGCTCGGCTTCTATGGAATGGTGTACGCCACGCTCGGGGTTACGGTGATGTACCTCATGGCGAATCGCGCATGGTCGTGGGGGTCGCAGTACAACCTGACGACGCAACCAGATTTGCTCGGAATGCGCTACAACAGCCCGGTCGTCAAGCGGATTGCGTCGATCATCGGAATTATCTCCGTGTTTCCGTGGGTCGTGATGGGCATCCAGGCGCTCGGGACGTTGTTCCAGTTCGCCAGCTTCAGCCAGTGGTCCGTTACGACCTGTCTGATCGTGGGCGTTGCCGTTGTTCTCATCCGTCAATACTGGACGGTCAGCATGGGCATGCGCGGGCTCATCATGACCGATATGTTTCAAGGCATCGTCGCGTATGTGGTATGCGCGGTAGTCTGCATATTGCTGTTGATGGGCAACCACGCGCCCTTTTCGAACCTCTCCCAGCTTCCGGCCAGGATGCTCCTGATCCCGGGGGACGCTCGCACGGCATATGGTCCCTGGTACATGTTTAGCCTGATCTTCACAGGCGTGATCGGGTCGATGTGCTGGCCGATGAGCTTCCAGCGGATTTACACGGCGAGCGGTGTACGCGCAGTCAAGAAGGGCACGCTGTTGACGATGTTGCTGGTTGGCGGGTTCTATTGCATCCTGATGCTGTTTGCCGCGACGGCGAGCCACGATCCCAAGGTTGCAGCACATCCGCAGGACGGCTGGTTCGTCGCTCTCGCGGATATCGGCGGCCCGTGGCTGCTTGCGCTCGCAACCGTCATCGTACTCGCAGCCAGTATCGGACACGTGGACGGTTGCGTGCAGGTGTGCGGCACACAATTCGCAAATGACATTGCGACCTGGAATACTCCGCGCTCCGACCGGCAGCTCATGGTGCTGTCGAAGGCCGGAATGGTCGTATTCATTGTTGCTGCTGCCGTGATCGCGTACCTGACATTCGATTACAGTCGACTGCAATTGCTTGCGCAGATCTCGTATCAAGGGATTATCCAGCTGGCAGTGCCGCTTTTCTTCGGGATCTTTTCGAAGCGCGGAAACAAGCAGGGGGCGATTGCCGGCATGCTGGTCGGCATTGCGATCGCAATCGTACTGACGACCATTTATCCGGACGATATTCGGGCACTCGGCTCGCTGACAAGCGGGATCGTCGGGCTCGCCGCGAACTTTATCGTCTTCGTGATTTTTGCGCTCGCGATCAAACAGTCGCCAGAGGAAATTGCCCGGGTGGACCGCTTGTTCTCGAGACAGGTCACGACCGGCGCAAAGGGTCCTGCCTGCGCGCCTGCGCTGCACTGACCCACACCGGCAGTTCCGAATCCACTTCCGCTCGTCGCCGTTCGACAGATCGCCGGCGGAATGGAGCAACTTTTTCTGAATACTCAAGCGGGTCTGACAGGCGGACTCTCGTTCCCGTTCGTCTATCGAGCGCGTGAAACGTCATCCTGATCTCAGACCGCTTTTAAATGTGGAGCAATTAGTCATGGGTACCCGGTCAACCATTATGGACACGAATAGTTTCCGTCCTGAGAACGCGGCAACACTGGATGAATACACCCGCCAACTTACGCAGAAGCGGGAGCAACTGCTGGGGGGTTCCTATCGGTTGTTCTACAGAAAGCCCGTTCATCTCGTACGCGGCCAGCTGCAATATCTTTGGGACGTTCACGGCGATAAGTATCTGGACATGTATAACAACGTCGCCAGCATCGGTCATTGTCACCCGGCCGTCATAGCGTCGGTGCATGAGCAGATGAAGCAGCTGAATACGCATACCCGTTATCTGCACGAGCGAATCCTCGCCTACACGGAGGAACTGCTGACCACGATGCCCTCCGAAATCAGCAGGGCCATGTACATGTGTACGGGCTCAGAGGCAAACGACCTGGCGATGCGGGTTGCACGTGCCTATAGCGGCGGCACGGGAATCATTGTCAGCCGCGAGGCCTACCATGGCACCAGCTACCTGACCTCGGGCGCCTCGCCTGCGTTGGGCAGCGGCCAGCCGATTGACCCGACAACCCGCCTCATCCCAGCGCCGGACCGCTATCGCGTCGACACGCCCGATCTGGGCCTGTGGTTCGCGGCAGAGATGCAAAAGCAGATCGACGACATGGCTGCCCAGGGTATCAGGTTCGCCGGATTTATGGCGGATTCCATCTTTTCGTCGGATGGCGTTTTGCCAGGCCCTGCAGGTTACCTTCAGCCAGCGATTGACGTGGTACATCGCAACGGTGGTATTTTCATCGCGGACGAGGTTCAGCCCGGTTTCGCACGGACAGGCGACGCCTTCTGGGGCTTCGCACGCCATGGCGTCGTTCCCGACGTGGTGACGATGGGCAAGCCAATGGGAAACGGTATCCCCGTGTCCGCCCTGTTCGCGCGGGCGGAGGTGCTTGCCGCCTTTAGGGAAACGCTGATCAATGGACCAACTTCCGAAGTTGCAGGCGAGATGGCTTCAAATTTTCTGGATGACGAAGCGAATCGGCGCTCAATTCAG
>NZ_QKZF01000049.1:0-19075 GCF_003253915.1 Burkholderia sp. 28_3 | reverse complement strand
CATCGTCGTGGGTCCGTTCCGTGAGCTGTCTTCTAAACGTCCTCGGCTACGTCTGCGATGACCGCCGAGCCGAATAAATCAGCGTTTCCTTAGGGCATATAGGACGACGTCCTTTTCGGTGTAGTCGAGCGAAATCTCTGTGTCCGGGAGATTCCTGATTTGTTCCAGATTGAGCATTTTCGGCCTTTAGATCGGATCCCAGCCGACGACGTCGCGATGCGTTTGGACAGGCAAGAAGTCATTCTTGAAAGACGGGAGCATCGTGGCGGCAAGACTCTCGGCATCCCATCCGTCGGATCTTTGCACGGATCGAACGATTCTCGGCTGGCTAAACAAATAGACTTCGTTGCCACGGGCCCCGAAGATTTGCCCCGAGATAGACGAAGACAGATCGCTCGCGAGAAACACGCAAAGCGGGGCAATCTGTTCGGCTCTCATGGTCTCTTTCATCTTGCGCATCCGCTCACCCTGCTCTGGAGTGCGAATCGGAACACTCTCGAGCAATTGGCTCCAGGCCCATGGGGCGATCACATTCGACCGCACGTTGAACCGGGCCATGTCCAACGCGATGCTGGTGGAAAGTCCGACCACCCCCATCTTGGCGGCGGCATAGTTGGCTTGCCCAACGTTTCCGATAATTCCGGATGACGAGCTAAAGTGGACATAGCTGCCGGAGTTCTGCTCCTTGAAATGCGGTGCGGCCGCACGTGATACGTTGTAGTACCCGTACAGATGGACCTTGACGACTGCATCCCATTCCGCGTCATCCATGTTGAAAAACATGCGGTCCCGCAGAATGCCGGCGTTATTGACAACGCAATCGATTCGCCCGTACGTGTCGACCGCCTGTTCAACGATTCGACTTGCCGCCGCGGATTCCGAGATATCCTCCGTGGAAGCGACGGCCTTTCCACCGAGTGCGACGATCTCTTCAACGACGCTCTCCGCGACCGATCGAGTGCTGCCGTCGTCGAGTTTAGCGACGGCAATATCCGCGACGACAACGCGGGCACCGGCGGCGGCGGCCTGCTTTGCGATGGCACGGCCGATACCTTGGCCTGCGCCCGTGACTACGACAACTTTGTCTTCCAGAATCTTGTTCATATGATTGCTTCGAGCTTGGATTTGAAAGCGTGAATAGAGTGACAATCAAGCGTATGCTGGGTGTTTCGCACCACGCTCAGAAGTTGCATGCATGTTCGGACTCCGGACAGATCGTGTCTCCTCATGCTACAAACGTACATCACGAGCACATGCCGGCGCTCGCCGGAACGAGACGACACCCCTGGCAGGGCCGACCCTAAAGCATCTGTAAAAACAGGACTCGACGGTCGAGGCAACATTCGATAGAGGGAAGCCGGAACTCGCACGAGCGTGCGAGTTCACGGGTGGTCCTTCTGCGAAATTCCTGCGCTTCTTGATCAAGCCGCCAGGCTGACAAAGTCGCCGCCGTAGAACACCAATGGTTCACCTTCACACACAGCCACCCTCTCGACCTCACCGACGATCAGCAGATGATCTCCGACCGGATCGGCGCGCTCTACCCGACAAGCCAGTTGTGCCAGCGCCTCTTCAAGATAGGGAACGCCTCGCTCGCAACGCTGATGCGGAACGCCAGTGAACTTATCGGGTGACGATCTTGCGAAGTGCCGAGCTAGCTCGCCGTGCCCAGCTCGCAAGATGCTCACACCGAAGCGTTCCCCCGGCGCGAACAGTGCAGCGTTCGGCGAATGCAATGCGAGGCTCCACAGGATCAGCGGCGGCGTCAACGAAAGCGAAGCAAACGAATTGACCGTCATGCCGACCAACCGCCCCTCAGGTCCGCAGGCTCCGATCACCGCCACGCCAGTTGCGTAGCGTCCGCACACCCGGCGCAGCGCTTGCGGCTCAGGGGCGATTTGCGGTAATTCATTCATGTCAGGCTGCCTGTCCAACGTATTGCTCGATCATCTGTTCGCACGCTTGCGCCTCCGTCCACCAAGGGAAGAAGCTCGGCGGGTTGTCGAAGCCATTAGCGATGCGTGCCGCCAACGCCGGCGACTCGCTGGCCGCGCCGAACAGTTTAAGAATATGCGGGGGCGGAGGCGCCAACATCGAATTGGTCCAGGTGACAACGTGACGCGCGTATTCCCAATAGCGGGCAAAGGTGGCTTCCATCCATTCCGCGTCGAACGGTCGATCGCCATGATCAAGAATCGCGTCGAGATAGACCTTGCAGCACTTGGAAGCGTTGTTGGAGCCCTGCCCCGTAAGAGGGTCGTTGACCACCACCGCATCTGCCATTCCGAACACATGTCGTCCCGACGGCAGGGTCATGACCGGCTTCCGCACGGTCGGTGCGAAGCGCCCAGAGAGAATGCCGTTTTCGTCGGTCAGCTCGACCTGCTCGCATCGCTCGGCTTCCCACGGCAGATAAGTACGCACGACACGCAGGCATTCGGCCAGATGTTGCTCCGGCGTGCGGGCCTCTGCCCAGCGATCCATCGGGCCGCCCGGCACACCTTCGAAAACCATGATGTCGCATAAGCCGGACAACGTCAGTGCCGGGAAGCTGAAGTACTCGCCCACGCCAGGAATCACATTGAAGCCAATGCGTGAGAACGGCGTACGCGGCGTCATACCGGTCACGTAGGCCAGTGCCAACGCACGTTGCGGCACATCGAACGGGCTGTTTGCGACGTCGCGCTCGAAACGGTTGACGATCTCGCCCTTACCGGCAGCCAGCAGCACAAGATCGTGGTGTTGCGCCAGATCCTCTAGCTCCTCCAAACCTGCGTCGACGATGCGCAGATCGCCCCCGCGCTGGACGAAGGTCTCCATCCAGATCGGCATCTTCACGCGCTGGTCCGTAGACTGGCCCGGGTGCTCCAGAGAAGCCATCCACTCAAGCATCTTCTCGCCGGGCTTCCCCGGCTGCAACACCGTCAGGCTTACACCCTGCACAGGCGGGCACGTGTCGTCCCACATATTCAGCCCAAGATCGCGCTCGATCTGCAGTGCACTGTGAAGCATGCCCTGACTGGACATAACCTTGCCAGCGCGGATCTGATCGGGTGTGCGGTTGGTGACCAAGGTCACTTGGTAGCCCTTGGACTGCAGAGCGAGGGCCATTTGCAGCCCGGACTGCCCGGCTCCAACGATGGCGATACGTTGACTCATGATATATCTCCTGGAGGATATCGTTAATTTTTAGCCGGCCTGCTTGCCGTATGGCGGGACATTCTGTTCGGGGCCCATCGCCGAATACCCCCCGTCCACGGCGTAGTCGGCGCCGGTGACGAAACTGGCATTGTCGGAGCACAGAAACAGCACCACCTGCGCAACTTCGTCCGGATCACCAACCCGTCCCAACAGATGGAACGGTGTGGCGAGTTCGTCGATACCCGCTCGATTGCCACCGCTCATTTCGTCCATCAACCTGCACCAGATCCAGCCCGGGGACACCGCGTTCACACGAATGCGGTCTGGCGCGAGGTCCATCGCCATACTGCGCGTCAGCTGCAAAATTGCCGCCTTGGAAACCGGATAGAGCCAACGCCCCGTCTGGGCAACCTTTGCCGAGATACTCGTAAAGTTGACAATTGCACCGCCCCCACGCGCCTTCATCTCTGGATGAACCTTCTGGGCCAACATGATTCCGGACACCACGTTGACGTCGAGGGCAGTCTGCCAATCAGCGCGGGGAGACTTGAAGCCGTCGTCCAAATACGTGCAGGCCAGGTTCACCAAAAAGTCCACGCCTCCGAAACGACTCACAACCTTGGCGACCGCTGCGCTGACTTGATCGTCCTTGGTAATATCCGTGGCGATGAAGATTGCCTTCTCTCCCAACTCGGCGGCCACGCGCTCCCCGCCGACCACGTCGATGTCGAGGATCGCCACGCTCGCGCCTGCCGCGACGAACGCGCGGGCCACACCGGCACCAATAAGTGTCGCGCCCCCGGTGATGATGGCGACCTTGTCCTGCAGTCCTTTCATGATGGTTCCTCTTTCTTGGTGAATCTCGGCATCCCCGCTCTGGCGGAGATGCCAGTCAGCCTACTTCCCTTCGCTTTCTTTCCAGCGCGCCATCAGCGTGTTCGAAGGCAGCGACTCATCCAGCAGCTTGCGCCCCGTCTCCACTCCGGCCACCGGCAAACCCTCGGGATCGAGCAGACCGATCTGCACCAGCACGCTGGCCTGGTCCCAATAGATGTGCTCGTGGTATAGCTTGTCACCGCGGAACTTGATGATGCCAACAAGCGGGATTTCCACTCGCCTGCCGGTCGGCTTCACGCCGGGCAGCATCCAGTCGATTTCAGTGGTATGGGTAAAGCAGAGCAGGCTCTCGTCAACCACCTGGCTCGCGCCGATCGTGCGCGAGATCGGGATCATGCTGATGTCGGGCGGATTGCCGTGCACGAAGTGATGCTGATAAAAGCGCTTCAACTGCCGATAGCCCACGCCGCCGGTCATGGTCGGGATGTGATTGACGTACGGCTCGGAGACCATGGTGGCCATGGTGGCATCCACGTCGCGAGTAAAGAATTCGTGCTCGCAGTGCTTGTCCCAAAGCGCCGAAAGATCGTAATGCGGACCCATCTCTCCACGCAGTGCTGCAATCGAGCGCTGGTGCGCGATCAGGGCCGCAGACTTGTCGAAGTGCGCACCATCGGCACGGGCGAAGGCGTGATCAACCCCTTGGTAAACGTGCAGTTCGACGTTCTCCTTGCCACCCAGGCTCTCCACGATGGCCGCCTGCGCGTCCGGCGGACAGAAACCATCATTCTGGGCGATATGCAGCACCAGCCGGCCCTTGAGATTGGCAGCCTCGCTCAATGCATGCTCGATACCCACGCCATAGTAGCCAACCGCGCACGCGACGCCTTCGAGCCTGCATGCTGCCAAGTAAGCCAGTTTGCCTCCCAAGCAGAAACCCAGCACACCAGTGTGGCCGACACATTCCGGACGTTGCCGCAGCGTCGTCAGTGCTGCGCCGACGTCCTGCACACCCTTGGCCTCGTCAAACTGCTGGCACAGCCCCAAAGCGCGCTGGAAATCTTCACCATGGTCTTCCAATTCGATGCCGGGCGAGAGGCGCCAGAACAGATCAGGCACCAGCACGGTATAACCTTCTTCGGCGTAGTAATCCGCGACCTTGCGCATATTGGCATTGACACCAAAAATCTCTTGGCACAGCACAATCCCAGGCCCCCTCCCTGCAGCCGGGGTGGCAAGGTATCCGCTGAAACTGCCGTCTGCGCAGCCGATCTGGATGGTCTGGCCCATGGCCTATCTCTCCTTGATGTTGTCATGGTCAATTAGGCAAGCGATCGCTCGAGACCCTCGCGTTGTCGCCAACGCACTCGATCCGCACGATATCCCCTGCCCAGGTGATAATCCGTGCCACCGTTACGCCGTCAGTTATGCCTTCGGCGGTATCAATGGCTATTACGCCTAGTGCACTGATCTGTCGGACAACGCGCTCGGTAGCCGACCGAGTCTTGTTGTCATCAAATTGACGATGGCGATAGAACCAAGAATACGTCTATCATTTTTCTTTCCGAACGAATCACACGTACATGTTCGGGGTGCGGACAGATCGAGCTGACCGGCGCGAACGAACGCACTAGAGATCTAAAACGAGCAGGGGTCCGCGAGCACGAGAACAACATGCCGTGAAACAATCATTGGCCGCCTGCTCGGCCTCTGTCAAAAAGAGATCTCGATGGTCGGGCTCACCTTCAATGACTCTTGTGACACAAGTTCCGCACACGCCTTGCTCACAAGAAACCGGGATATCAATGCCATTTCTGGCCAGGACCTGTGCAACAGACTCCTCTGGCAGGATGAGAAAAGTCTGACCCGTGCTTGCGATGCGCACTTCGAAGCCATGCCCCCCCTGTTTCTGAGACGATGGCGGCGGAGCGAAATGCTCAAAGTGAACGTGATCGTCAGGCCAGTTGTGGCGCTTCGCGCCTTCAACAACTGAATCGATAAGCCCGCTCGGTCCGCACACGTAGAGGTGGACACCTTGCCTCGGGTGTGCAAGGAGAGCGTCCAGATCAAGTGGCCCCTGCGATCCGGAGGCGTCGTCGAAGTGGACGTGAGTGTTTTCGACGAACGGAGCTGCGCCAAGTCGACCGAGAAAGGCTGCGCGATTTGCAGTACGAACACAGTAATGCAGATCGTACGCCTTTCCCTCAACGCTCAATTCCTCAGCCATGCAGAGCATTGGAGTAATCCCGATGCCACCCGCAATCAGAATCGACTTCTCGGACGGGACAAGCGGAAAGTGATTACGTGGCGACGAGATGATCACCTCATCTCCCGCATGGACGCTCTCGTGAACCGCCTTGGACCCACCACGAGAATTGGCGTCCAACAATACGGCAATGCGATAACGCCGCTGATCGAAAGGAGATCCAAACAGCGAGTATTGGCGTATCAAGCCGCCCGGCAAATGGAAATCAATATGTGCGCCAGCGCGAAACGGCGGCAGCGCCTGGCCGTCGATCGATTCGAGCTCGAGACTGCAGATTCCGTCTGCCTCCCGCTCTTTTCTGGCCACTCGCATCTTGAGTTGAGTCATCAGATTTTCCCCGCTTTGAATCAGATTGTCAGCACCGTCCGGATGCCAACGCCATCGCGGAGATCCTGAAGAGCCTCATTAACTTCTTCCAATGGCCTCACGTTCGTGACCAGGCTGCTCAGGTCCAGCGCTCGATGGCAGCACAGATCGAAATATCGCGGAAGGTCTCGCTGTGCATGACAGTTACCAAGGTAGGACCCTTTGACCTGCAATTGCCGCAACACCATGTCCAGCGCTCCGATCGACACCGATTCCGCTGGCTTGGCGACACCGATCATGACGATCACCCCCCCCTTGCGCACCAGGGAAGCACACAGATTCAAGCTGTCAGGACTACAGACCCCATCAAATACGAAGTCGAAACCGATCCCCCCCGTCAGCGTCCGACAGGGGTCTTCAAATCCAGCGGCCGAGTTGTCGAACGTTGCGTTCGCCCCAAGCCTCTGCGCGTGAATGCGTCGGTCAGCATTGAAATCAAGACCCACCACCAGTCCTGCGCGTGCAATTCGCAACGCCTGAATCGTCGAGAGCCCCACCGCGCCGAGCCCCACGACGGCAGCGGTGGCGCCTTCCGGCACTGCGGCCACGTTTGCCACCGATCCCATACCGGTTTGCACTGCACATCCCATCGTCGCTGCGTGCGTCAACGAAATGGAGTCAGGGACCGGAACGACACCACTGCGCTCCACAAGCACGTACTCCGCGAACGCCCCCAGGCGAAGTCCCCGAGCCACCGGTGTCCCTCGATGCCGAACGCGCACATCGTGGCCGGCGGGTCCCGCCGTACGGGAAGGGCTCTCGGCCGCGACACACAAAACAGGCTGATTGCGCACACAGAAGTAACAAGTTCCGCATGCCGGTCGCATGGAGACCACGACCCGTTGACCGAAAGCGAGATCAGTTACCCCCGCACCAAGTGCCGCGACCGTGCCCGCTGCTTCGTGACCCAGCACCGCTGGCACGGGGTAGCCCACCTTGCCGTCGGCGAGCGCCAGATCCGTGTTGCAGACCCCGCAATGCGTGATTCTCACCAACACTTCGCCGGCCCGCGGGTCATCGATCTCCACGTCATCGGCAATGCGCAGGGGTCGACCTACCCCTTCGAGAATAGCCGCCCTCATCAGCCTGCTCATGCCAAACCTCCCGTCTGGCTGTGCAATACTTTTCGCACTACGAATTCATCGAGACCCCATTCACCGAATTCGTACCCGAAGCCACTCGACTTCATTCCCCCGAAAGGAATCGCAGGATCGGGAGGAGTTGCGTGCTGATTCACGAACAGATTCACCGCTTCCAGCCGGCGGACCAATGCCGTCGCACGTCCGATATTGGTAGACCACACTGAGCCGCCCAGACCAAACTCCGAGGCATTCGCCCGGGAGACTGCCTCGTCTTCATCGTCGAAAGTCAGTATGGGCAGCGCCGGTCCAAACTGCTCCTCGCGCACGAGTCGACTGCTGTCCGAAACATCCACGACGATTGCCGGTCGCAGGAAGTGACCCGCCCATTCGTCCGGCTTCGTCCCCCCTGTGACAATCCGACCGCCCGTCGCAACGGCATCGTCCAAGAGCGCTTTCACATGGTCGAACTGTTGGCGATTATGTAGAGGCCCCATCTGCACGCCATCGGTCAATCCAGGACCGACACGCCATGTCTTTGCGATCGACGCCATCTTCTCCACCAGCGGCTCGTATAGCGATCGATGCACGAACAAGCGCTTAACCGCGCAGCACACTTGGCCAGCGTTCATGAACGATCGTTCAAACAGCAAGGGTACGGACGCGTCGATATCCGCGTCCGCAAGGACGATGGCTGCGTCGTTGCCGCCCAACTCGAGCGTCAGTCGTTTCAGGGTTTGTGCGGCGCTGGCCATAATCTTCTTTCCGGTCGGCGTCGATCCGGTGAACGATATCTTCGCCACGCCAGCATGACTCACCAGGGACGCACCAACATCCGTGCCACCCGTCACCGTGTTCAGCACCCCCGGCGGCAGGCAATCGGCAAACAGGTTTGCGATGGCCAAGGTCGTCAGCGGCGTCGTTGGTGCTGGCTTGACCACCACGGTGTTCCCTGCCCACAGTGCGGGGCCGAGCTTCATCATCAGAAGCACAATAGGGAAATTCCAGGGCACGATAATCCCCACGACCCCAACCGGGGCACTCACTGCCACAACCGTTCGGCCTGGATCAGACCGGATGATCTCCTGATGCGCACTCTTCTCGGCGAAATATTCCAGGTAACCTTTGGCAGACAGAAGTTCTCGTGTCGCCGCCAGCAGCGGCTTTCCCTGCTCCCGACTGAGCAGGATGGCAAATTCCTCAAGATTGGCAGCCAGCAACGCAGCGCACCGCTTCAGAGCATTGCGACGGGCCGTGAGGTCCGACGCCCAACTGCCGAGAGCGGCTGCAGCCGAGGCAACGGCATCGTCGAGCGCTTGCGGCGTGGTTATCGGCGCTTCTGCTATTGGCGTGAGGACGGCAGGGTCCTCGACAGCGTACCATTCCGTAGCTACGTCGCGGCGCCCCGCACTGACATTGAATCCGCGATACATTATCAGGACTCCTTATATTCTTGTCCGTTGATGCGAACCGGGAGCGATCGCGCACCGCGGATCACCGTGCCAAGCCAAGGAATGTCCGCTGGGTCGCAGCTGAGTTCGACGTTGGGAAATGCCTGCATGAGCCGCCCCACCGCAGTTTGCGCTTCCAGGCGAGCAAGGTGAGAGCCAAGACAAAAATGGACGCCATGCCCGAAAGCCATGTGCTGCTTGATTTTGCGGCGGATATCGAAGATGCCCGGATCTTCAAACTTCTCAGGATCACGGTTGAGGGCAGGCAGCACGACCTGTACAAAACTGCCGCCCGGAATCACCGTATCTCCAATTTTCACATCTGCCGTGGTCGCCCGGAATGTCGTGTATGGCACTGAACCGTCGTAACGCAGCGTCTCCTCGATGGTGTTTTTAATCAGCGTAGGATCTTCGACCAGTAGCCGCTGCTGATCCGGATTCAGCATAAGGTGCAACAGCGCATTGCCGATCAGTCCCACCGTGGTTTCGTGACCAGCGATGAGAAGCAAATACGACATGCTTTGAAGTTCCTCAATTGTCAGCGCGTTCGAAGCATTGCGCGCGGCAATCATGGCACTTAGCAGGTCAGGCTGCTCATCGGGAACAGCGCCGTCTGCCAGTACCTCACGCTTGGATTCGATGAGAGTCGCAAGATAGTTTCGCAGCAGTTCCATACAATGGTCCTGCTCTTTATGGCCAGGCGTCATCGCCCACTCGGCCCATTGCCGGAAATTGGACCTGTCGCCTTCCGGTACGCCGAGCATGGTGCAGATCGTCGTGATACCGATGGGGTAAGCAAAATCCGCGATCAAATCTGCCTCGGGACCTTCACGCATCTGGTCGATCAGACGATCTACCAGTTGCTCCACCGTAGCCCGCAGTTGTTCGAGGCGCCGGGGCGTGAACGCGAGCATCACCAAGGATCGCAGACGCGTGTGATCGGGTGGATCGGTATTGAGAAGGTTTCCAGCCTGAGAGCCGGCGATCGGGGTCCCTGCGCCCGGCCCACTGCGGCCTTGCGCGGCGAGGGCTGCCTGAATATGGTCTGAACCTTTTGCAATCAGGGGATTGGAGAGAACCTCGATCGCCTCCGCCCAGCGCGTGATCAGGTAGACCTCCGTTCCAACAGGCGTCCTGACCCGGACCACGGGACCTCGCTCCGCCAGCTTGGCATATTCTGGAAACGGATTGAGGGTCGCGGGAAGCGGAGGGAGATCGATAATCTCGCTTTGAGAAGTATTTGATGTATTCATGGTTGCTCTGCTCTGCTACGTTGCAAAGGAAAGCCGGCTCTGCACAAGAATGCGAGAATGTGGCTCCTGCTCATGCTACGGCGGCGAACGCGGCGCCCCCCTCCTTCGTACGCAATGTCCACGTTGCGGACATTCCGACTCAATCTAATCTTCGCGTCAGGCGCACTACGGCGGTCAAGGCGCACGAACGCCGAAGAATCGGCGATCTGTCGAGGAAGCGTAGGAAGTGTGTCTGGGCCTCGGTCCGAACTCGATTCTGGGCACACAGGGCGAGCATGGCAGTCAGGCGATTCCTTAAAGTTCTCGGCCAACGCTCACAGCCCGACTCGAACGCCAGGTGCAGCTCGATACCTACAAGCGAACTGCGGCGCGTGGTCAGATGCTCAGTTCGACAATTCTGAGCGAGCATCACTGGACCCGCTCGAGGCGCGATCAAGGGCAGCCGCTTCGAGCCGTTCGTTCATCACCGCAATTTCCAGCGCTTGAGCAAACCGCTCCAATGCGTCCAGGGTTCCGTGGACACATCGATACTCCGTGCGACCGATTCTGCCGTCCAGCACGACCAGCATTCCCGCATCCCTTGCCAACTCGAAAACATTCATTACGTTCCCCTGTAGAACGCGAACGCGATCTCACCATGCCTCTCATGCGGCATGCCGGTACGCACCAAGCGCCTGCCCCCTCACATTTGGCGGAAACACATTCCATGAGCCGTCATCGTGCCGAAAGAAAACAATTGCGAACCAGCCCTGCGGCCGAGCTATTCCGATGCGCACATAGCGCGTTCGGTCGGTTCGAGTTCGACTGAACTCCGTCACGCAGATCGGGGCCACAGACGCTGACCCGAACCACTTGATAACCAGCGAACGCAAGGACCTATTGCCGGAGTTCATTTCCCATTCCCCTCATCGCACACGCTTCCGACATGCCGCCTGTGCATCGCGGGAACAACGCACTGTCGGTTGATCTCCTCACACGCAAATTATAGGTTAATCAACCTATAAAGCAAGATCGCACATGCTAGACGAGGGTAAACGATTAACCGTCTATTACATTGTTTTTTATGATAAATTTAGATACACCCTTGCCCTCACGGCAGCGCAACCTATATTTATAATAGGTTATTTAGCCTGCTTTCTGGCACTACTTCCCGGATAACGTCGCACAGAGGCCAGCAGTGCACTGGTCGAAAGGCGGCGAACTGGCAAGATGGATGCTTGCGGGACTAGGATCGCGAGCCAACGCTCACGACCTGAGGGCAAACCTTGATTGCGGCGGAAGAGAAGATGCTCATCGCGCCGGTACGGAGACCATGTGAGAAAAATGACCCTTCCTTCTGCTGCGATCTTCGATCCACTGGCAGACGAGCCCGCAAGACGGCGTGGCAATCGGAAAAGTCGCGTACCCGAGATCATCGACGTCTCGATCAACGTCCTGATCGCAGAAGGATATGCGGGGTATACGATCAATCGCGTAGCCAACGATGCGGGCATTCGCCTGAGTACGTTACAGCACTATTTTTCGAATCGGGAAGCGCTGCTGCGCGCAACGCTCGAGGAGATCGCCAAACGCTATTTCGAACGCTTTCGAGGCTTCGCCGAAAATAAGAGGCGCTCTCCCCAGGCACGGCTCGAAGCGATCATTGACGATGCTTTCGTAGAATTTGCCAAACCCGGCCTTCCCGCATCCGTCCTGGAATGCTGGGGACTCGGACTGCATGAGCCGTTCGCGCGCGATATTGCCGTCGACATACAGCAACAGTTCACGCGCCTCTTTGCAAAGCTTGTCGAAGAGATCAATCCTGCGCTCTCGGCAGAAGAATGCGAATTGCGCGGCGCACTCATCATGACCAGTTTGGAAGGCCTGATCGTATTTCTTCGCTGGAATGAGGACGACGCCGCAAAGCGGCATCGCTTCCACAAGGCTACCAAGGTCGTCTGGAGCGGGTTCGGCAATGTTGACGAGTAGGACGCGATCGGCTCTCAGGACGCCATTGCGAGCTAAGTAATCCACGTCAGCGTAAGGTTCGGATTGACCCATGGTCCACGGTCGTTCCAGCTATCGTGACACCAGGTTTCAAGCATCCCTCGATCACCTCAAGCTTAGCGAGTTCGTCGTATTTGCGCTGCCATCTCGCTTACGATCCGTGACCAGCCGGCCCTGTTTCTCTCCGCTTGTTCGTTCATATAAGCGTGTCCACGTTCGTACAACATGGAAAGTTCGCCGCCGTGATTAGGTCTCGCGACGAGAGGGTATCGCCCAATGACCGCTTACGGATTACCCAGCCGGGTCGTCGCCGCGCCCCAGCGCTGCCATTCATATCGGCGCAGCCTGAGCAACTGAGAATTGTTGAGATTCGCCTGATTCAACTCCGAGCTTGAAAAACATGACCTCTTCCTTCATCTTGCCGGCCTGCTCCTGCATCGACTGTGCTGCTGCTGCCGATTCCTCCACCAGTGCGGCGTTCTGCTGGGTCACTTCATCGATCTGGTCGATCGCTTGATGCACCTGTTCGATGCCCTGTGTCTGCTCCAGAGAAGCAGCTGAGATTTCGGCGACAACATCAGAGACTCGCGAGACTGCCTGATGAATATGATCCATAGCAATGCTGACCTCGCCAGCCCGACGCGTACCTTGGCTAACCTTCTGCGTGGATACCTCGATCAGGTCCTTGATTTCCTTGGCTGCCGCAGAAGCACGCTGCGCAAGCGACCGAACCTCCCCAGCGACCACCGCAAAACCGCGTCCCTGTTCACCCGCACGGGCTGCCTCCACCGCAGCGTTGAGCGCCAGAATATTGGTCTGAAAGGCAATTCCTTCGATCATGCCGGTGATCTCCGCCACTCGTGCGGAATCGGCGTTGATCTGATTGATCGTCTCCACCATGACATCGACGTCACGGCGCCCCGTGCCAGCCAACTCGCAAGCACTGACAGCCAGCGAGTTTGCTTGCCTCGCATTCTCAGCGTTTTGCCTGACTGTCTCGGTCAGCTCGGTCATGCTCGCAGCAGTTTGCTCCAACGAAGCAGCCTGTTCAGCAGTACGAACTGAAAGGTCTTGATTGCCCGCGGAAATCTGGCTTGTCGAAGTAGCAATCGTATCGGCACCGGATCGCACTTCCGAGACGACCCTGACCAAACTGTCATTCATCTCTTTGAGAGATTTCAAAAGAAGGCCGGTCTCATCTCTTGTTTTTACTTCTATCCGGCTGCTCAAATCTCCGCTAGCCACTGTGCCGGCAATCTTCACAGCCTGCCTCAGGGGAAGGATGATGGAAAAGCTGAGCCACGCTGACACACCTATGCCCAGCACAACCGACAAAACTGCGAGGCCCAGCAATTTCGCCCGTGTAGTCTGAAAGACGTTTTCAGCGCGCTCGCCGCTCACTCGAACGCGCTCTGTCTGATACCTGATCAGCTCCCTGAGTGCATCAAAATAGTTTCGCTGATCCGTGCTCAATTTGTTCAGCAGTAACTCTTTGGCCTCGGCCTTCCTTCCAGAAGCAACGAGTTCCATGAACTCATTTTGCGAAACCCCATACAAATCCCTGGTCTCCAGAACGATCCGAAGCAAATCCTTACCGCGCGCCGAATTTATAGAGACCTTCAGCCTTGAACAATTATCGTCGTTCTCGCTATTATTTTTTAATATCCCAACCTTCTCCCTCTCAAAACTCAAAGGATCATCAAAAATAAGCGTATTCCGCATACTTCTTGCATTACGGTTTACTATATCAATTATTTCGTAAGAATAAGCCGCGCCCCGGTACCCGTCATTTATAATCGAACTATTTTCAACACTTACTAGTCTCAATCCCGATATCCCAAACCATGTGCAGAGGGCATAAACGGAAAGGAATAGCAGAGCTGCCAACCCCATCCGAGTGCCAATTTTCAAGTTCCCGGCATTCATCATTAGATCCACTTTTCTTGATTATTCTCGACATATCGCGACCGACTCTGACGATATCACAGCTCAAATCGATATCACCACCGGCGAACAATCTCGTTATCTTCAGCCACGGACCTTACATCGACCTTAAAAAATGACACATTTTTAATTTTATAACCCGCCCATCAACATTAATTCCAACTCCCCTCTGGACCCGATCGGGTTAGAACTCTCCCAGGGAAAGAGCCAATCATCTATGCAGAAACGGCAGCAACGTTACTGGAGCGACGACGGGTAAAAATCAATATCAATGCCCCAAGCACTGGCCCTGCTGCAAGCGTCAGCAGCGGATACGAGAAGGAGTGTGATCGCGCATATACTGCTCCGACGACAAGCGGCGCCATCGCACTGCCCAATTGCCAGACCGCAGTTGTCAATCCTGCCGCCAGACCAGCTGCCTTCGCCCCTGAAGTCTGCGTGACCTGCGCTACGAGCACCGGCGTGTAACCGAAGGCAACCGCTCCGAGAAACGGGGCCGCGATATAGAATTCCTGCGCGGTCGAACAACGGCTGAACACGAGAAGCATCCCGGCGAAACAAGCCAGCGAGAGCACTCCAAGGAGCTTTGTTGCGCCATCAAACAGATCTGATAGCCAACCCAGCAACGGTTTCGTCAGAACAGCGCCTACACCGAACAGCACAAAGATCCGGCCTGCCGTTACCGGATCGATTTCATACTGTTTGATCATCAGCGCATTTCCCCACGCAGTGAAACCTACAGTCGCCCAGAGTGCGCCAAGACCGGCCAATGCGAGCAGCACCAGATTCCTGTTCTTGACCAACGCTCTGATTTCGTCCGTGGTAATGTGGGCAAAGGCTGCCTTTGTCGGAGCGTCTCTCAGTGCACGGCTCGAGACGAAAGCCCAACCAAAAGTGCAAAGCCCAAGGGCCCTGAATGCGTTCTGCCACCCGAATGCATTCGACAACAACGGAATCGTTGCGTTAGCTATGACGACGGCGAAAGACGTGGCTGTCGTGTAGAGGCCGAGAGCACGGCCACGATCCTTTCCGAACCACGACGTTATTATTTTGACGCCCGTGGGGTAGTCAGCTCCCGCAGCCAGCCCCATGATCGTCTGAATTGCGAACCCAGTTCTCAAATCATTCGCATACCCGAATGCAAACGTCGATATTCCGAGAAGAATCAATGTGTACGTCAGGGTGCGTCGGCCTCCGATCACATCGGTCAGAAAGCCACCCCCAACATTCGCAACGACATATCCAACATAAAACGCGGTCACAAAGGCACCCAGCATTGCAACTGATATTCCGAGAGAATGTCCGACTGGTGCTGACACGGTGCTCCAAGCAGCTCTACTAACGCAACTCAACAGAAAAGACATCCAGACAACTAAGAGAATAACCCAACGGTATGGTGATTGCTCTGTTCCCTCTGGCGTCGACGCAGAATTTTCCGGGGGAGCATCAGAAATATTTCGTGACCCAGTCGTCGTTGATTCCATTATTCCCCTCCATTACGCTAGATGCGTGTAAACATATCGAGCCGCTTGACGCGCGAAAATCCAATATTAATATTCTGAATGTCGTGCCGGCGAAACTCTCCCCACTGAACTTTGCGGCAGAACTCGCCTGCGGCGTGCATTTTCGCATTCGAATAACTTACCATTCCGGCCAGACCGCCGGCACATCGTGTGCCGTGCGGAAATAAAATACTACTACTCTTGACATATCCAGAATATTTAAAATCTCGATTTAAATAATTGCTTAAAATAATCCGATAATTTTCTTAGACAGCCATGCATAAATACTTAGTTTCGAGATACTCCTCGATACCAAGGTAGGAACCCTCGCGCCCCATACCAGATTGCTTGACACCACCAAACGGCGCAGCTGCCGTACTGATCAGGCCGCTATTGATTCCGACCATGCCATATTCGAGGGCCGTTGAAACACGCCACGTACGGCGCGCGCTTTCGGTGTAGAAATACGCAGCCAATCCGAACTCTGTGTCGTTCGCCATGCGAATGGCTTCGTCTTCTGTATGGAACCGAAATACAGGCGCCACTGGACCGAAAATCTCTTCCTTTGCAATACGCATCTCCGGCAGCACATCCGTAATAATAGTTGGCTCGTAAAAGGTACCGCCCAAGGCATGAACTTTGCCGCCAGTGATCACACGTGCGCCGCGGCGGGTAGCATCGTCAACCAGTTCCTGGACCTTGCGAAGCGCGTCAGCATCGATCATCGGTCCTTGTGCAACACCCGGCTCCATCCCGTCACCCACGCGAAGCGCCCGAACCGTGGCATGGAGCTTCGAGACGAAGGCATCATGGACGCTGTCGTGAACCAGCATCCGATTCGCGCAGATACAAGTCTGTCCGGTGTTGCGGTACTTTGAAATCATTGCGCCCTCTACGGCCGCATCCAGGTCTGCATCCTCGAACACAATGAAGGGGGCGTTGCCACCGAGTTCCAGCGACATCTTCTTCAGTGTTGGCGCGCATTGGGCGGCCAACTGCCGCCCGACTTCCGTCGAGCCTGTGAAGGTCAACTTGCGAACAATGGGGCTAGCCGTCAGCACACCACCGATTACACGTGAACTGCCGCTCAACACGCTAAATACGCCAGCGGGAACACCCGCACGAACTGCAAGTTCCGCCATGGCGAGCGCTGACAGTGGCGTTTGCTGAGCTGGCTTGACGATGATGGTACAACCCGCGGCGAGAGCCGGCGCCACCTTCCGCGTGATCATCGCCGCTGGGAAATTCCACGGCGTAATTGCGGCGCAAACCCCCACAGGCTCCTTGGTGACGACTATGCGCTTGTCGGGCCAGGGCGAAGGGATTGTAGCCCCGTATACACGGCGAGCCTCTTCAGAAAACCACTGGATATATGATGCGGCGTACGCGATTTCGCCGCGTGACTCGGCCAGAGGCTTGCCCTGTTCGGAAGTCATCAGAATAGCCAGGTCTTCCTGGTTTTCCATCATCAACCGGAACCAGACATGCAACACTTCTGCGCGCGACTCAGCAGTTCGAGCTCGCCATGCATGCAGCGCTTGCTCAGCACCCGCTATCGCTCGACGCGTTTCGGCCTCGCCCATGCTTGGAACGGTCGCGACCAATTCACCGGTTGCCGGATTGATGACTTCAATATGCGCACCGCTCTCCGCGCCGGTCCATTTTCCATCTAGCAGACATTCTGTCTTCAGCAGATCTGCATCCTTCAGTTTAATCATGGGATTGGAAAAAATAGTGAATGTTATTAGTACACCGACGAGGTTTTAACCTCTCCGGATGATTCATGCTTGTCGAAGTAAGCGGCCAGTTCCCGGGCCGCGCGGGCTAGAAGCGCAGTGTCCACACAAACAGCCGCAAACAACGCACCGCCTTCGACGTAGCGCTTTGCCAATACACGCTCTACCGTCAGGCGGCAGAACGCCTTGCCTGCTCGACGCACTGCGCCAATCCCGTCGAGGATGGCTCGCTGGACCTCGGGGTGATCTGGCTGCCCGAGGTAGCCCATAGCGGCCGAAAGATCAGCTGGTACGAAACACACCCCGTCGACTCTCTGTACCACCATGATCACATCTAGGTTGTCCACCCCCCGCCTGTATCTCTGCCTGCCTGCCGACCCGCGGCGACCACAGCCAACACCTCCTGCGTCGCCGGGTTAACTGTCTCGAAGTATTGGTTGCTCTCGACGGCCTTGCCGTCGATCAGATGTTGGATCCGCACAATGAAATTCCTTATCGACCAAACGCTGAGTCGCCGACGATAGTGCCGCGCAGGGAACCGATACAATCGATCTCGCACACTACCTCGTCACCCTCATTAACGTTAACGACACCGTCCGGCGTGCCCGTCAGAATCACGTCCCGTGGAAGTAGTGTCATGAAACTGCTGAGGTGCTCGATCAACGCCGGGATATCATTGATCATGTCGGCGGTTGTACCGCGCTGCGCCACCTCACCGTTGACCAACGTACGCATTTGCAGCACATGCGGGTCCGGCACATCGGCGGCATCCACGAACCACGGTCAGAGCACCGTGCAGGTATCGCGATTCTTGACCCGCAAAATTCGGGCGATACCAGTTCTCCAAGTAGTCGCGGATCGCACAGTCGTTGCATACCGTGTAGCTAGCTACATACGCCATCGCCTCGCTTACCTTCACGCCTTTGGCCGGCTTGCCGATGACTGCTGCCAGTTCGCTCGTAGTGCATGAAGGTGGCATCTCGCGGTCGCCGCGTCTGTGCGTTATGACCAACCAAGGTGCCAGGCCCCTTCATGAACACCTGTGGCTCGTCCTTTGACGTCACCGTCAGTTCCTTCGAAAGCTCCTTGACGTGATCGGCATAGTTCAGGCCGAGTGCGACGACCGTACCCACCTCTAACGGCGTCAACCATACGACGGCATCCTAGCTGACCACGCGGCCATCGGTGAGCTTCAAGCCCTTCTCATGCGGCGTAGCACAGTGGATGGCTCCGCCGTAAGCAACACGTGCGCTCTTCATACAATCGCCCCCTGCAGTTCGCCGATCCCCTTGGCACTCACCTCAAAGCGTTGACCCTTGCGCACGTATGGCATGCATGCACAGGCACCCAACATCAGGATATCGCCGGGCGAAAGTGTCATGAACTCCGTCACGTCCGCCAGAAGTTGAGCGGTCGGACGTGCGTATTCCGGCGAACGTGATCACGCATTTCGGCGGATCGTGATCATGGATTCCGAATGATCGTGATCACCCGTTTCGGTTGATCGTGATCGC
>NZ_QKZF01000048.1:0-20780 GCF_003253915.1 Burkholderia sp. 28_3 | reverse complement strand
TCTTCATCGTCGTGGGTCCGTTCCGTGAGCTGTCTTCTAAACGTCCTCGGCTACGTCTGCGATGACCGCCGAGCCGAATAAATCAGCGTTTCCCTTAGCAGCGTCGAGCGTGATCGTCATCGCGTTTTCCTATTCCGTTTCTTGACGCGCAAGTCGGATCTTCGCGGCCGCATCGAGCAGCTGCTGCGCGAGCGCTTCCGACTCGTCCGCCGTGGCGAGGATCCGGAAGTGGTGTTCGCTGTCGAGCTGGCCCACGACATCGAGTTCGATCACTTGATGGTCCTCCCACGCGAACACGCGTGCCCTGGCGTGGACCGACGCGTCGCCGCGGCCTTTGGTGTAGCGGGCGGTTGTTTTCATCAAGGCTCCGTCAAAACCCGTACTGATCGTCGCCCCAGCGACGCAGCACCTGGTAATCATGTTCGGGCAGCACGATCAGCCCCGCCTCGGCCGCCTCGAGCACGCGCTCCATCTGCCCGCTCAGGATCAGGTTGCCGTGCAGACCGTAGAAATACCAGGCGAAGCGATGGCCGATGCGCTCGTCGAACTGCATCAGCTTCCCGTACAGGCTGTACACGTCCAGCTTCGCGGTGTTCTTCAGCGCCGCGATCTTGCGCGTGTGAGTCCAGCGCGGTATGAAGTCCATCTCCCGGCCGATACGTGGATCGGTGTTGTCCTGGGTGATGAAAACCCACCGCTGACAAATGCGCTCGCCCGCCTGGCCGGCGCTTGACGCAGCCCAGTCGTCGAAGAAGCGGCGGCCGCGCCATTGTTGGTTGTCGTAGCCCGGCGTGAGCTCGCGCACACTGACCACCCGCGATTCGCCCGTGTCGAGGTTCCGCTCGACCAACTGCCGATCGCCGTCGCGCTGCCGGCGCTCGTTATAAGTCGTCTCGGCGAGCGCCGCAAAGTGCTTCATGTCGATCACCGCCTCGAGCCGATAGCGCGGCGAGCCGAGCGTGCGCCGCTCGAACCGTTCGACCGGCATGTCGTGCCAGCCGGAGCGCAATTCATGCACATCCGGCGAGCGCCACGGCGTGCTGCGCGGAAACACCTCGCGCTCGACGAATTCCTGTTCTTCCCAGATTTCGAGCTGCACGAAATTGTCCTGGTCACCGCCGCGGTCGAATACGAAGTAGTGCAACAGCGGCTGGACGTCGACCAGTAGATAGCCGGAATCCCGGTGCGCGAGCAACACGTCCTCCACCGAGCCGCCGTGCACGTCGAGCTGGCCGTCGATCCACGCGTGATAGTCGGCTGCGATCTCGCGGCCGTCGGCATCGATCACGCGGGCGGGCCGTTCAGAGAACTCGTCGCGTGTGACCGCGTAGCGCGCGCCGCGATAGTCGGTGCGGGTCGCAAACGTCGTCAGCAGCGCGGCGTGCTTCGACGTGACCGGGGTCGCCGCGACGATCGTCGCGAGCACGTCGGTCTGCAGTTCGTATTCCTTGCGCATCGCAGGGTTCCTATTAGACATGGGTTTGAATACGAGTCAGGCCATCAGCCGGACGAGCGCATCCCTGGCACTTCGGACTGCATCTGCCGCGGCGGGATGTTGAGCGATGCGATGTCCAGGCAGATCAGCACGGCGAGTCGCTTGCAATCGGCCAAATAGGCCGCCTCATCTGCCCCGTGGAAGTCTCTGGCGAGCACCTTCCACATCGACAACACGCCAAGCGCCGCGCGCCATGCGCTCGCCGCGCGGCTCCGGTCATTCGCCACACGATGTGCTTCGGCGATCGCAAGGTACTCGACCATCTCCTGCTCGGCACGCGCGGTGATTCGTTCGTAGGTCAGTTTTGACATGACGGGATCTCCTGATCGTTTCAGCGCCTCGGCGCGCGCTGCTCGAGGTGGATCACGTTCGACCGCGCGAAGGTCACGCGCTCGCCGATGAAGAAGCCGCGGTATTCCTCCCCGGCGCCGGCAGCACCGACGAACTCGGTGACGATCGCGCCGTAGCTGTCCTCGTCGACCAAGCCGTCGTGCACCCGATCCAGGCACACCGTCGCGCGCAGTAGCGGGCCGTCGACCGGCTGTAGCTCAACCACGTCGCCGCGCTCGATCGTCCTGCGCTTGACGTCGCGGTCAGGATTCCAGTCCCGCTCGAAGTCCTCGTGGCGCTCAAAATCGCTCGGATAGCGATAGCCCCACGACCGGCGCAGCAGCAACCACGCGGCGATCGGCATCGGCGCCTGGCCGGCCTCCCAGCGCTGGACCTGGCGCTCCTTCACGCCGAGCAGCGCGGCCGCCTGCGCCTGGGTGCGCCGGCCGCGCTGCCGCATCGCCCTGATCTCGTCGGGCGTCGGCCCGCCGTCGTACGGCGCGACTTCGAGCGTCACACCGCCGTCCCACTCCAGCGTGACCGGCTCGTAGCACTTCGCGCAGGTGGCGGCCGCGCCGTCGTAGCTGTCGTCCGGGTGATGGACCTCGCCGCGTTGGCCGCAGGCTCGGCAGCGATACACGTACAGCACGGACATGATGCCTCCTGAACAGAACCCGTCTTAAAGACGTATAAACCAGCATAGCACGTCTTAAAGACGTGTCAAGCCACTTTGATAAACCGCCCTTTCGGGTATTCGTGCATTAAACGCAATGCCGATAAGGGGAGTTATCGGCATTGACGGCACGCCATAAAAACCCGGCCGCAGCCGGGTTCGGCGTCGTTCAGGACCGCAGGATCAGGTACGCGGCCATGAACGGCAGGTTCGCCGCGGCGATCGCCGCCAGCGGGTGAACCAGCCCGTAGCTGGCCGGCCACAGCGCCGACAGCCCGCGGTCAACGGCCGCCAGCGCGATCAGCGCCCCTCCGGCCGCTACGCCCCTGCCCCACCCGCTTTCCTCGAACTGCCATGCTGTCACGTTCATTGCCGAGATCCTCTGCATTCACCCGGTGGATTCCATCGTGCCGGCCACTCACGCAGCGGGCTCACCGTCCGGCAGTTCGGGATCCGGCAGGAACGACACCTGGCCGGGCGGGATGACAAAGCTCGGCAACCAGTCGTCCAGGGCCGTACACACGCGCTCGTAGGCCGCGTCGAGCCCGGAACCCTCCGGTGCGTTCGGCGCGTCCGGAAACAGGCGCCGGCCGGTCTCGATCATGTCGTCGCAGGGGAAGCCGTACCGCCCCTTCTGCAGCATGGTCCACAGCGCGTCGTAGCGCTCGGCCTCGAGGGACATCAGGCCGACCGACATCGCATCCGCGATCCGGAATTTCATGTAGCCGATGCACCACTCGAGGAACATCTGCTGGACAGCCGTCATCGGCGTTGTCACTTCGCCATCTCCTTCGCCACGCCCACGTATCGCAGAACGGCGATCGGCATACCTGGTTCGCCCGGCGGTCGGCCGGCGCTCAGTGCTCGCCCCGGGACGCGTAGACCGTGCACACAATGCACGCGGCGAACGTTACTCCCGCCGGTACGCTCCAGCCGAGCGCGAGGCACCCGACAGTCAATGAAAAGGCAAAAACCGCCGCACCGCCGAATCCGTTCATCCCCGCTCCTATTCTGTTCTCAGGCGCGCTGTCGTGCGTCGGTGGCGCCCATCGTACCGCCGGCGGCCGCCACGCCGCGTTACGTCGCCGGCCGCAGCCAGTTTTCGACCGGCAGCCCCGCGATACGGGTGAATTCAGCCGTGTTGTCCGTGACCAGCACGGCGTCGACGGCCAGCGCATGCGCGGCGATCAGCATGTCGTTGGCGTCGATCAACTGGCCTTGCTTCTCGAGCTCGGCCCGCAACCGCCCGTAGCAGCGGTCCGCGTCCGGTTGCAGCGGCAACACGGTCAGGCTTGCGAGCAGCTGCTCGACGCGCTGCGCGAGCGTTGACGAGCCACGCTTCCAGACGCCGAACCGCAATTCCGCGGCCACGATGATCGAGGTGCACACTTGTTCGGGCGGCGTTTCTCCAATCCGGGTGGCGCATGCGCCGCGCGGGTCGCGGATCACGTTCGACAAAATGTTGGTATCGAGCAGGTACAGCGTCATTCGATATCGACCGGTTCAGGCGGAAGGTCCTCGATGTCCGGGAAGATCTCGTCCAGCGGGGTCCATTGGGCGAACAGCTCGCGCAAGGGCGCGGCCTCTACGGGCTCAATGATCAAGCGGCGACCTTCCCGGTGGATGGTGACCTCCGACACCGGCAGTTCGAATTCGCGCGGGATCCGCACGGCCTGGCTCCGCCCGTTGCGGAACAGGCGCGCGTGGCGGGTGTCATGGTTTGGCATCGGGGTAGCTCCAATTCAAACAGAATGGCATATGCCACAGCATATACAAACCGACGCGAGTTCGCAACGCGCTCAGCGCACCGATTGATCGGTCTTACTGCTTGGAGGGCAATCTCTTGCTGCTGTGGGGGCGTTTCGGCGCGCGCGGGTCTTCGCGAGTCACGCTCCGTGCAGGCTTGTCGGCGCGCCGCCCACGAAACGACGGATGACGCAACTGTCCGGTCGGCGTCCACTCGAGAAACGCTACTTCGGCAACGAGTTCCGGCTTCAGCCAGTGGAACTCGCGATCGGCTTCGGGTTCCGGCGCGCGGACGAACGGCGAGCGCTTGCGGCCTAAGGATGCAAGGCGGTCTTCGAATTCCCGTGCCTGGCGGGGCGCGAAGCGCGGCGCGACGTGCCCGACGTACCGCAGTTGTCCGCCCTCCTCGTACACGCCGAGCAGAACCGCTCGCACGCCCCCGGCGGCGCCCTTACGGCGCGAAAATCCCCCAATGACGAACTCCTGGCGTTTACTGCATTTGAGTTTGATCCAGCGGTCCGTTCTTCCCGAGCGATACGGCGCGTCCACCCGCTTGCCCATGATTCCCTCTAGACCAAGGGCACACGCCGAGGCCAGCATGGCGTCGGGGTCGGCATCGACCGCCTCAGAGAAGCGCACCTCGTTGCCGAGAATATCGGCAACGAGCTTCGTTAGCGTGGCTCGGCGTTCACGCCACCTCCACGGCCGGAGATCATTGTTGTTAAGCCACATCAGGTCGAAGACGACAAGCGAAATCCCTGCAGTTCGACGTCTATCAAACGCATTCTGCAGGCCGTTGAAGTTTGGCCGCCCTTCTGTATCGAACCAGACGGCCTCCGCGTCAAGCCACGCACGGTCGACCGGCAATCGTTCAAGGACGGACCTCAGGTGCGGTAGTCGGGCGGTCCAGTCGTGGCCGTTCCTAGTGAAGATTCGAACGTCACCAGCGTCGATACGCGCGAGCATCCGGTAGCCGTCGAATTTGATCTCATATCCCCACTCTCCCGACGTTGGAGGTTCTGCAGCAAGCACGGCCAGCGACGGCTCGATGAATTCCGGCATGCGTTCATTTTTGGCTACTGGCGTCCGGGCACGGATGCCGAGCTCACTTGTCCACCGCCCCATATGCCCTCCTCGCTTTGCAGGTATGCGGGCAATCTATATGCCTGTTGCATGGGGCGCCTGACTAGGCCAGGCCGATCTTGGCTCGAGCCAAGATCGAGCCGTCCAGAGGGTGAATGAACTGTTCTGGATCGGCGGGAATCGTAGCCACCCCAATCTCAGTGAGTTGCTTCCGCGAATCTTGGCTCGAGCCAAAACTATTTAAAAGTGTGGTTCATGGCGAATCATCCAACATGGGATCTCCGATCTTGGCTCGGGCCAAGTCGGTAGCATTTTCGCTCCGAATCGTTGTTACTTGACCACATTTTGTAAAGATCACAAAAAAATATAGTTATTTGATTGACTTATTTTGACTGAGGAATAAAACTCCGAGCGTTGAAACAAACACTTTCCAGTGGAGGTGAAATGGTCATCACGATTGGGGCGGAAAAAGGAGGTGTTGCTAAAACGCGGTTAGCAACGCACATAGCAGCCCTGGCTGCCGCGGAAGACGTGGATGTCGTTCTTCTGGATACTGATAAACAGGGCTCTGCGATGAGTTGGTCGCGAATCCGAAATGAGGAGGGCGTTACACCAGCCATTCCAGTGCTCGCTCTCCCGGCTAATCCGGCCCGGGAACTCGCAAACCTCGCCAACAAGTACACCCTCGTCGTGGTGGACATCGGCGCGCAGAACTATCGGACGATGCTTGAATGTGCACTGTTATCCGATCTCGTGCTGGTCCCTTGTGGGCCAGATCAACAAGAAGTGGAGTCGACCTTGAATGTCTTCGCGACCCTTAAAGAAATGGGGCCGCGGCATGAAAGCGGTGAGATCCCCGCGTACGTTGTGCTCACTCGGGTGTCGCCGGTTGAAGGATCGAAGGCGACTGCGGAATTGCGGGCATATTTGAAAAGCGAAGACATTCGACTTTTCGAATCACAGATTCCGCAGAGAGAAGCTTGGCGTGCGACGGGCAAGACTGGCCGGGCCGTTCATGAGCTGAAGGGCCGTGATCGATCGAAGAAGGCGATCGACGAGATGGAGGCGGTCTATCGGGAAATCATCGAACGGATCAACGGTACGGAGGTCAAGTAATGGCTACTTTTAAGAAAAAATCAGTAGCGGTCGAGCGAGTCGCGGCGGTGGAGGATGCCGCTTCGTTGGCTCCCATTGTGGGCGATCCCCGCATGGCGCCGCCGGTGGCAACTATCTCGCAGCTTCGGGGAGGCGAAGTTGGCTCGAGCCAAGAGCCTACCAGATATGAGATCGGGCAAACGTATGAAGTTCCGATTGGCAAAATTAAATCAAATTCTGTCAATCCGAGAGCCATCTATACAGCTTCTGCTGTATCAGAGATGGCGGAGTCGCTAGCGGCGCGGGGGCAAGGCCAGTCGGCGAGTGCGTATGTCGATGAAGTGGGGGACATCGTGCTCATTGACGGAGAGAGGCGCCTTCGCGGGGCTCGAACGGCCGGGCTCCCGACGTTGCGGGTGGAGATTCGTCCGAAACCAGCGAGTGAGCGGGAACTGTATGAAGAAGCACGCGCTGCCAACGTGGAGCGTAAGGATCAAAGCCCGCTCGATGACGCGCTCAAATGGAAAGAGCTGCTTTCGCGGAAGATTTATCCGACACAAGTGGCTCTGGCCAAAGCGCTCAATCTCGGGGAAGACCATGTGAGTCGGACTCTGTCGCTCGCTCAATTGCCGAGCAAGATCGTTCAAGCCGCCGCCGAGTATCCGGAACTTCTCTCTCTCAAAATGCTGAACGCAATTCGAGAGTTCTGGGAAGTGAAAGGGGAAGAAGAGACCCTCGAATTGATCTTCGATGCTGCTAAGACCGGGATCGGGTACCGCGATGTCGCCGCTCGCAGAAAGGCTGCGGCAAAAGGGACGGTTAAGCGGCCGCGGTCTACGCGCGAGCAACTGTCCTTCCGTGGAGCGAAGGGGGAGTTCAAGTCGTTCGAGGAAGATGGCCGGATCGAGTTGAAGCTGAAGGGTTTGGCGCCGGACGTCGCGGCAGAGATCACCGAAAAGATCTTGGCTCTCTTTCCGAAGGAATAGCGCGACTGTTAGACCGTGAAGGGAGTTGGGGTCGATATCGGGGTGTCCCCTGGATGACGCTGGAGAACATTGCTCACGTGACCGAGCAAAAACGACTATCGGTTATGCAGCGATGGAAGCCAGCGTCGCCTAGTCGTTTGGACTCGTCTCTGGAGCGATGGAGGGTGACGTTCTTCCAGCGATGCTCTATATGCGGCGGGCATCTGCGTGAGAGTGTGTACTCACCTTGTAGCGCTGCCGCTTGACGGTATTGTCTCGTTCTTCCAGCGATGCTGATAGGGCGGGGGTCGTCTCTCCAGCGATGGTCGAGAGGACTACTTTCTCCAGCATTGTCGTTCTTCCAGCGATGGTTTGCCGCTCCGACGCGACTCTGTTGGCGCGGAGGTATCGTGCTTACAACGATGGATCGGTCGATTAGAAAAAGATTAAAAGAAGATTAGGCTCTGTGGACAACAGAGGTAGGCGATTGATTACAAAGGTGTTTTTTGTAAGGCTCGCTCGCTGGAAGAACGATAGTGCCATCGCTGGCGATACGAGTGGTGCCTCGCTGGAGGCACGATTGACCTCGTTGCAGGCACGATAGGGGCTTCACGCTGGAGGAACGAGGAACATCGCTGCAGTGACGAATGCACCGTGATACCTCGCTGGAGGCACGATAGTCCCGTAGTTTTTTTGTTGAACCATCGCTGGAGAGACGAGACAAGGGTCTTGATGGCGAAATTCACGTACTTATACTTCTCGCATGGCAAATTCCATCGTCGACCAGGTGAAAGCGATCGCAGCCCGCGCTAGCAGCGCGGGTGTGGAAACGCAATCCCATCCGACACAGATTCCACTGTGGCCGGCGAACGTTCGTGGGATGCCAAACGCGCTCGCGCGCTCGGCACTGTTCAACGTGAACAAATCGAATGCGCCGCGTAGCCGAATGGAGAAGGCGCTGATCGCTAGCGTTGATGGCGTCGAAATTTCGTTTAGCGGGGAAGAGCTTAGACAGGACGACGCGGACGTCTTTCTTGAAGTGCTTCACCTGGCCCGTGATACTCAGCTGAACGAGAAGGTGGAATTCACAGGCTACAGCGTGTTGAAGTCGCTTGGCTGGGGCACGTCGGTAAAGTGTTACGACAGGCTCGTGACAACGCTGGAGCGGTTGCAAGCGGGGCAAGTTAAGGTTCGCTTCACGGGCAACAAAAAGGGGTTTGTCGGGTCGTTGATCCGTAAATTCCTGTGGAAGGAAGGCACCGAGACGGGAACTGACGGCAAGACGCGGTGGGTGGCGTACGTCGAACCGGAAATCGTCGCGCTTTTCTCTGACGACGACTACACGCGGCTGGCGCGTGAGCAGCGTCAGCGGCTGCGATATGAGTTGTCAAAATGGTTGCATACGTACTACCACACCCATGCAGTGCCTTTCGCGCATTCCGTACGTTTCCTTCATCGTCAATGCGGTTCGCAGACGAAAGAGTTGTTCCACTTTCGCGCGAACTTGAAGAAGGCGCTCGACGAACTCGTGAAAGAGGGCTTCTTGGTCAGCTGGACGATTGACAAGAACGACCTGGTGCATGTCGTGCGTGCGTCGTCGCGTGGCGCGATTGCGGCCTGAAAATGAGGCGGTGTTCGCCGGCCAACGACGCGCCTTGTAGTTTGGTGATGATCGACTAGCAAAACTCCCGCGACGTCGTCGGCAGGGCACCGAGCAATTCGGTCCTGTCGACGAGCTTGCTAGCGATCGGGTGACACACTTTCCCTTCGGCGTGCCAAACGCCGTACACGGCCAGCAACGCGGCGCCGAGCGCCTCCTTCCGAAACTTCTCCAGCAGTCCGGAAGAGGGTCACGTTGACCTGGCCCGCCTCGTCCTCGAGCGTCATGAAGAGCACGCCGTTCGCCGTGCCCGGCCGCTGCCGTACCGTTACCAGTCCGTACGCACGCGCTGCCCGCTGCCCAGCGTTGCCAGCTGCTCGCTCGACTGCAGGGGTGTACCGAAATATGGTCAGGTTGGCGCGAAGCGTTCCAGCAACCATCTGCCAGCAGGGCCGGGCAAGCGATCAGTGAGATAGGTTGCCTGGAAAGGCATTAAACCTGCCGAAGGCCCTTCCAATACGATACGCACCAAGCGTCCTTCCTTCAGGTCTTCTTTGATAAGCCAGAGCGGCATGTGCCCCCATCCGAGTCCCGCGCGCAAGAAAGCGTGCTTCGCGCCGAGATCGGCGAGCCGCCAAATATTCTTTCCCTGCACTCCGAAGTCGACGCCGTGAGTCAGGGTAGAGCGGTCGGTGAGGACGAGTTGTGTTTCATTCAACAACTCCCGGAACACGATAGCGCCCCGTTTACCGGCTAGGGGCGATCCTGGGGCCACTACCGTGACCATTTCCTCGCTGAACAGCCGCTCGGCAGCAAGTCCAGGGGGAAGGAACGGCAGCGTCCCGGTTATACCGAGACTGCACTGACCATTGAGCACAAGTTCCGCCACCCGACCCAACGCCTCGACATGGAGCCTGAGCGGCGTGGACGGGAAGCGTTGCTTAAAGCTGCTCAAAGCATCGGTCAGGCATTGCTGCGGAAACATGACATCGACGACGATGGAGAGTTCGGGCTCTAGGCCGGCGGAGAAGCTTCGGGCCTTGGCCTTCAGGGCGTCGGCATCCAGCACGACGCGGCGCGCATCCACCAGCAGGTTCTCTCCGTGTGCCGTCAAGCGGGGGTAGCGGCCGACGCGTTCGAACAAGGTGACGCCGAGCTGCGCTTCCAAATTGGCAATGGTCTGGCTCACTACCGATTGCGCGCGGCTGATCGCTCGGCCCGCCGCCGAAAAACTGCCCTCGTCTGCTGCAGCGACGAAGGTACGCAAGTGATCGAGGGAAACACCGTCCAGCAATGTATCTTTTCCGTAGATGGTTTGTATCGAATAATATAGGCTTCTCAGGTGGATGGATAGACCCTACGCTGCATGGCAAAGGAGTCTTCCATGTCACAGAATATTTTTGTCATTGGCGCCTCAGGATTTGTGGGAAGCACCCTTGCAAGACATTTCGTTGCGCAAGGGCAAGAGGTGTCAGGGCTCGCGCGTTCCAGCCACGCAGAATCTGCTCTGCGGGCCGTCGGCGTCCAGCCCGTGCACGGAGATCTCGACACCGATCTCGCACCGGTACTGGCTGCAGCTTGCTCGGCTAACGTCATTGTCTATGCCGCCCAGGTCGCTTTTGAGCGCGAGCCGGCTGTTATCCGGAGGCTATGCGACGCGCTTGCCGGCAGCGCGAAGACTTTGATCTTTCTTTCAGGAAGCGGTGTCTTCATGCAGCGAACGGGCGGTGCGTGGAGCCCGGACAGCTTCGCGGAGGATGATTCCTTCGTGCCGGAGCCTTTGGCACTTCTCAGGGTCGAGGCGGAAGAAATCGTCCGCGCTGCCGCTCGGCGTGAGTTGCGCAGCATGGTGATCCGGCCACCGCTAATCTGGGGCCCGGGGGACAACGGCCCGGTAGCCCAAGTGTATCGCTCGGTCGCGCTCACAGGGGCGGCCTGCTACATCGGGTCCGGGCTTGCCGCCTATTCCAACGTGCACGGCGACGACCTGGCACGCCTGTTCTCACTGGCCATCGAACGCGGGCAACCCGGCGCGCTGTACCACGCTGCTGCCGGCGAAATTGCTTACGGATGGATTGCCGAAGCCGTGGCGCGTGACCTGGGCGTCAAGACGCGCAGCCTGTCGATGGACGAGGCCGTCAAAGTATTCGGCCCCTTCGGCGCACTGATTCACTCGGCGTGTAGCCGCTCACGCGATCCGCGAACTCGGGGTGAGCTGGGCTGGAAGCCTACCCGACTCGACCTTCTTTCCGAAATCGGTGAGCCGCGCCTGCGGGCGCTCGCGATTTCTTAACCCAACCAAGGAGCACATTCATGAAGACACATGACAACAAGATCGCCATCATCACTGGCGGCAAGCAGGGCATCGGTCGCGGCATCGCTAATCTTCTCGCACAACGCGGTGCTCAGGTGGTGATTGTTAATCGCGAGAAGGCCGACGAAGCCGCCATGGCGATCGGCCATGACGCCATTGCCATTGCAGCCGACGTGACGAGCGAAGACGGCTGGGCCGCAGTCGCCAGCCAAGTCGAACAGGCATTCGGGCGGGTCGACATCCTTGTCCATGCCGCAGGCATTTATCCCCTGGCGACACTCGACCAGATGACGCCTGCCGAATGGCGCCGCGTGATGGCGGTGAACCTCGATGCGCATGTGCTCGGCGCCCGTGCCATCGTGCCGCTAATGCGCAAGGCGGGCCGCGGTGCGATCGTCACGATCGGATCGGATGCTGTCGGCATGGTGACCCCGCCCGGTATGGGTTTCTCGCACTATTACGCATCCAAACTGGGCGCGATCGGCTTGGTACGTGCGCTCGCCAACGAACTGGCGGCCGACAACATTATCGTCAATGCGGTGCATCCCGGCATCACTGACACCGAAGGTGCCAGCGGCATGCCGAACGAGCAGAAGGCGCAAGTCTACATGCAGCAGGCCATCAAGCGACTCGGTACACCCGCTGACATCGCCGGCCCGGTGGCTTTCCTCACCAGTGACGATGCCCGCTTTGTCACGGGTCAGACGCTAGTGGTCGATGGTGGCTGGATGAGGCTATGACGGAAGAGGGGGAGCGGCCGGAAGAATACCGGATCGATTCTCGGTAGGGGCCACAGAGAGAGATCTCAACAAAATTCCCGCGATGTGGTCGGTAGGGCGCCGAGCAACTCAGTCCTGTCGACGAGCTTGCTCGCGATCAGGTGCCGCACTTTCCCCTCGGCCTGCCTAACACCGTAGACCGCGAGCAACGCGGCGCCGAGCGCCTCCTTCCGAAACTTCTCCAGCAGTCCAGGCCACAGGATCACGTTGACCTGGCCCGTCTCGTCTTCGAGCGTCAAGAACAGCACGCCGTTCGCCGTGCCCGGCCGCTGCCGTACCGTGACCACTCCGCACGCGCGCGCGAGCTGCCCGCTGCGCAGCGTTGCGAGCTGCTCGGCAGACTGCAGGTGATCCAGCGCGAGGCGATCGCGCAGCTGCGCCAGCGGGTGCCGGCCGAGCGTGAAGCCCATCGCGCGATAGTCCGTCACGATCTCGTGACCCTCCGATGCCCGAGGCAATGCCGGCACCGCGTCGTCACATTCGGTGCCGCGCAGCAGATCTCGATCAGGCACGGCGGGGGCAGCCAGCCAGAGCGCGTCGCGTCGGTTATCGCCGGCGAGCGAGCGAAGTGCGTTCGCACCCGCGAGCACCTGCAGGTCGTGCCGATCGAGCTGCGCACGGCGCGCGAGGTCCGCGACGTCGACGAACGGGCGCGCTGCGCGTGCGAGCTCGATGCGGCCGGCGACGTCCTCGCGCATGCCGCGCAACAGCGAGAAGCCGAGACGCACGGGCGCCGACGTTGTCGGCCCTTCGATCGCCGAATCCAATGTGCTCCCGTCGATGTCGACACGGGAGCACCGCAGCGCCGCGGTGTCTTGCGTCCTGCGGTAGCTGCGAGGATATGCGAGAACCAATCGAACGGCGTGGGCCCCAGAGTACCGAACCCGAGCACGCGGCGCACGGCTCTAGACTAGGTACTGGACGAAGCCTCCGTTTGTTTGGGCGTATACCCTAGGTATCGGGGAACGAAATGCTTTGATATGTTTATTTCAAAATGTTTCAGAAAAGAAATTCTGAGAGCCGAAGTGCAAAACAGGCGTAGGGAAAGTTCCACTTTCTTGCCTTAAGCGCGTTGCGACAAACGATTACAACGGATGCACCCGGGGGCAATATGCGTCGTCCGAAATTCGAGCTTGGCGTTCGCCATGGCGAACGAGTCATGCACCGTTTCATTCGAGGGACTATAGCCCTGGCGTTAGTGGTTGTCAGTGCTATCGCAACGTCCGGCTCCATCACCTATACGTACGACCCGCTGGGCCGGTTGACAAAGGCCGTTTTCAATAACGGCTCCACTACCACAACGGTTACCTACAACTACGACGCAGCGGGAAACCGAACGTCCGTCTCCACCACATCCCCATAGCGAGGTAAGCAGTCACAGCACATAGCACGCAACAACAGCTCATCTAATTTCGTAGTTCGAAGTATTTAGAATCCTATCGGGGGATGTAATGCCCACGTTTCCGCGCGTCGATTTCCGGCAGTCAGTGCGTGTCTTCCTTCTGAGTGCCCTGATGGCTCTCGGATCTCACACTCTTGCTAGCCCTATTCAATCCGCCTTGCCACCAACCGCCAAAAAGGTGCCAGCGGATTGGATGTTGGGTGCACAGCCGACTGCACCGAAGTCTTCGAAGCACTACGTTGGAAAGGAGCCACCTCCCTCTGGCGTCGGGCAGCCGGTGACCTTCGTGAGCGGGAAGCCTGCGATTGCGTATTCTCCGGAGGATATTTCGGCACTCGCTAATGCGCAGGGGCCGGGGAGAAATGCAGTCAATATGTTTCCGATCTCCGGTAAAGAGTGGGAGCAATCCCGCTCGCGAGTCGTCCTCCCGCCGAACGTCAATCAAGGCGCAGCGGTCAATACGAAAACCGTTGCACCGTCCACGCGCAGCGCACGTGCCAACGTCATGAGTGCGGGCGGCAACGGAAGTCCTCAAGGGCCGGCATCGATTGCCGAACTTGCTCGCGCACTCAACTATAACCCGGACGTCATCTATCAATACGTTCGCAACAACGTCGAGGTGTATCCGGTATACGGTACTCAGAAGGGCTCATTTGGCGCCGTGCTGGACAATCAGGGGACCGTCTATGATCAAGCGATGTTGATGGTCGATCTCCTCCGAGCATCCGGCTATACAGCGAGCTTCACGACAGGGGTGATCAAGTACACGGCAGCACAATTCAACACGCTTTACGGCGTCGATACATCAAATGTTTGTGGAATCCTGAAGCTGCTAGGCGACGGCGGATTTCCAATCTATGGGGCGACGGCAGTGAGTCCCGGGCAGTGTCCTGGTAACACATCTGCACTGGTTGACGTGTCAGTGGGGCACGTCTGGGTAAAGACGGTCATCAACGGTACGACCTACTATTTCGATCCGAGCTACAAAACTCATTCATTCAAGACCGGCATCAATCTCGCCAGTTCGAGCACGACAGGCTACGACGCACCGACGTTCCTGAATTCGGCGAAGAGCGGAGCGACGATCACCGCGGACTATGCACAGAACATCAATCGCACGAACATTCGAAACAACCTGACGACCTACGCCAATAACCTCGCGACGTATTTGCGATCGAACATGCCAGCGGCTACGGTCGACGATGTGGTTGGCGGCAAATCAATCGATCTGATCTACGGGGCGATTCCGCACTACACATCGCCACCGCTGCAAAACACGGTCTATGCGCTTCAGGATCAGACGGATGTTCCGATATCCATGAAGCCGACTTTGCGGATCCAATATCAGGGGATCGATCAGACCTACTCGTCGGATGCGATCTACGGTCATCGGCTAACCATCACGTACAACTCTACTAATCAGCCGATCCTCACCCTCGACGGTTCTGCAGTGGGAAGTCCTGGCACGGCCCCTCCTTCTGGTGCGTCCACGATCCTCACCCTTACAGCGACGCACAACGCATATGCTACGACAGCTGCAAACCTGACCATCAATCAAACGATTGTCGCGAAACCCGGAAACGTGTTCACGATTGCGAATGCGTGGGGACCGACCGGTCGTGGCCTGCCGAACTATTATCAAACCGCGCTCGGCAACCTTCGAGCGGCGGGCGCGGCCGACACATCGGAGGCGGTGGGGGGAACCACTTTGGCTGTTGTCGCCGCACATTGGCTTGGCCAAACATCTCGGATGCAGTCCCTAAGCGAGCGCTTGTCCAACACCACGTTCCTGGTTCATCACGATATCGGTGTTGCAGGTTATACCGGTGCGTCCTCCTACGTGGACCTGCCCGGCGGCACATTTTCAGTGGCGAGCGTCTCTGGTGACTCGAATAGCGAGACCATGGCCTTTTTCCTACAGGGGATGCACTCGAGCATTTTGGAATCGACTGTTGTGCAACAGATCAGTTCTGTTTCAGCGGCGTCTACGGTGAAGTTGATCGATACGGCTGCGGCGGCCGGGCAGCCGATCTACAACGCAACATCGGCAAACTATGCTACCGCCGTTCAACCGAATTTGGTGAATTGCAGCGCTTACTACGGCACCTTCAGTTCTTACCTGTCTAGCGGGTTCAGCCTGGTTTTGCCGCAACACTGTGATCTGACTGAGAACAGCTGGACGGGTGCTGGCTACTACGTGCAGAGCCCCGTATTTCTGGGTGCGTTGATCACGGGGAACCTCGCCGGAGGATACATGACCCTGGGTCAGTTTCTCTCCACCCTTTCCCCGTTGGCGCAGGTCGCGTCGCCGTTTCCGCCTTCGATGTACAACCTTCCGGTGACCGTCCTAAGCGATGGCAGCTTCCGATTTGCGCCGTCTCTCCAAGGTGGGACGTCTCTCCAAGGCGAGCCATTCAATTTCGTTGCCGACCCCATCGGCCTGGCGGCCGGGAATTTTACGTACAGCCGCGATGACCTATCGTCAGGTGTGGGCCTCTTTCCGCAGCGCCTCACCTTCAGCCGCATATATAGTTCGAGCGCCAAGAATCAGGACAGTGTGCTTGGGAAGGGCTGGGCTCACAACTTCAGCGTGACCGCAAAGGTAAATTCCGACGGTTATCAGGGAATGGGGGAAGATTCAGCGCTCGATGCGGTAGCCGCGTTGGTCGAGATGAAGGCGTCGTCGGATCTGCTTACTGATGCGTCACACCCGATTGAAAAATTGGTCATTGCGACTTTGGGGCAACGGTGGTTCGGCGATCAGCTGATCAACAATACCGTGATCGTCACACAAGGTCTGAATGGCGAGGTGTTCGTGAAGTTGCCGGACGGTAGTTTCAACCCACCCCCGGGGAATTCTTCGAAGCTGATACTGAACGGGGATGGCACTTACACGTACGACACCGTTCACCATAACTCGATGCACTTCAATTCGTCGGGGAACATCGATACCTACAAAGACGCCAACGGCACGCAGGTCAACTACAGCTACACCGGAAGCAACTTGACCAGCGTCAGCAACGGCTTCTGGCGCACACTAAATTTCAGCTATACGAACGGACGGATTAGCCAGGTCTCTGACGGCGCTCGAACGGTTCAATATGGCTACGACGCGAATGGCAATCTGACGACCTTCACCGACACGTTGTCGAAGAGCACGACATACGGCTATGGGTTGCCCGGTCAGATAACGCAAATCTTTTATCCGAGCTTCCCGTCCACCGCCGGCGTGACGAACGTCTATGACAGCCTTGGACGAGTCCAAACGCAGACGAACGCGCGAGGCAAGACATACAGCTACTATTTCGCTGGATCGCGAGCTCTTGAATCTGCGCCGGGTGGTATCACGAGGCTCAGCTATCTCGATGTGCTCGGGAATGTGTTGCAGCAAGCGGATCCGCTGTTCAACGTCACCCAATTCGCTTACGACGGACAGGGGCGGCTGATTACCAAGACTTTGCCTCAGGGGAATGGCTTCTCGTACACGTACGACGATGCATCCTGTGCGAGCTCGGAGAAACGCTGCACGCAGAACGTGAAGTCGATCACGCAGTTCGCACCATCCGGCTCAGGTCTCGCACCGCTCACTCGAAGCTTCACCTATGAGAGTGCCTACAACAAGGTTGCAACTGAAACCGATGCGCGAGGCAATGCCACGACGTACACCTATGCGCCCTGGGGCGACATCGCGACCGTTACCTCGCCGGTTGACGCGAGCGGGGTAGCGCCATGGACAGCCTATGATTACTATTCCTGGACACCGACGGGCTTCCCGACGATGTATCTCTTGTGGAAGACGACGGTCAAGACGAGCGCATCGAATTCCACTGCGACGACGCGGACCTATGATTGGGCGCACCACGAAGTGCCCGCGACCACGACAGTCGACGCCGGCACGGGAACACTGAATCTCACGACCACGTACACCTATGACGACATCGGCAACCTGACCGTGGTGGACGGGCCGCGTACTGACGTGACCGATACGGTGACGACTAGCTACGACAGCGAACGGCGCCCGACCGTGGTCACGGATGCGCTGGGGAAGCAAACTCAGACCACCTATGATGCGGACGGCCGGCCAATTGCTGTCGCCCGGCAGATCGGCGCTCAATGGTTGACAAACTGCTCGCGGTACAGTGCGACAGGAAAAGTTATCCGGGCATGGGGCCCTTCGCTGACTGCATCGGCGACGACTTGCCCAACAGAGGCAGCACCAGTGCCGATCACCGACACGGCATATGACGATCTCGATCGGCCATATCAGCAAACGCAGTATCTTGCCGCTGCAGACGGGGGGAACAGAGTGACGACGACGGTGTACAACGTCGACGATTCGATCAACACCATCCAGAAAGCGACAGGCACGGCGCAGCAACAGAACTATGTGCAATACACCTATACGCCGAACGGTAAACTCAATTCGAGCGCTGATGCGAAGAACAATCTGACCGTCTATGCATACAATGGTTTCGACCGTCTGACGAACCGATACTACCCGCTGGCCAACACACCAGGCTCGGCGAACAGCAATGATTACGACGGCTATACCTACGATCCGAACGGGAACGTGGTTACCATCCGCAGACGTAGCGGGGGCACGATCACCCAGACCTGGGATAACCTGAACCGCCTGACCGCACGTACCTATCCGAGCAGCGCTAACAATGTTCAGTTCGGTTATGACCTGCGCGGACTACGCACCGCGTCGCAGTACGCGAACGGCAGTTACGCGGTGTCCTATGCTTGGGACAACGCAGGTCGATTGCTCAACACGACGGCGGGGGGAAGAACGCTCAATTTCCAGTACGATGCCGCAGGAAATCGGACCCAGACGACGTGGCCGGATGGGTTCAATACGACTACCAGCTACGATGCGTTGAATCGGCCGAGTGTGATCAAGGAGAACGGAAGCACAGCACTCGCAACGTACACCTATGACGACCTGAGCCGGGCTACCACCCTCACGTTCGCGAATGGAACGTCGATTCAACGCGGGTACGACAATCAAGGTGGGCTAGCAACGCTGACGAATGCGTTGACTGCGCCGGGCGACCAGGTGCAGTTCGTATACGCACGTAATCAAATTCTGGATGTAACCAGCGTCACACCGAGCAACCTCGCGTACCAGTGGAGCGGTGGAACGACCGGTAGCCAGAGTTATACCGCGGATGGCCTGAATCGTTACACGACGGCTGCTGGCGGTTCTGTCGGGTACGACAACAACGGAAACGTGGCTAGCTACAGCGGTTGGTCGTATGGTTACGATCTCGACAATCGCCTCGTATCTGGTACTACTGGATTGTTCTCAACAGTGAGTCTTGCGTACGACGCAGAAGGTCGCCTGCGCCAGACTGTTGAACCGAACGGTCTTGGCAGTCTCACGACGAACATGCTGTACGACGACACGAAACTCGTCGCCGAATACGATTCGTCGGGCAATATCCTCCGGCGCTATGTTCATGGTTCCGGTGCAGACAATCCGCTCGTTTGGTACGAAGGATCAGGGACCACGAACAAGAATTGGTTCTACACGGATCAACTGGGGAGCGTCGTCGCGACGGCGAATACATCGGGGGCCAAAACGGCAATCTATACCTACGGTCCGTTTGGTGAGCCGAACGCAACGAGTGGCACGCGGTTCCGCTACACGGGGCAGCAACTGATCGGTTCGCTCGGACTGTACTATTATAAAGCGAGGTTCTATTCACCGGGGCTGGGACGATTCTTCCAGACCGACCCTGTTGGCAGTCGCGATGATCAAAACCTGTATGCATATGTCGGAAACAACCCGGTCAATCGGTCCGACCCGGACGGATTGACTGGCACGATCGTAGGTACGGATTCGTTTCAACTTGCGGGTAGTTATATATGGGGGCACGGCGACAGACACGTAAGCGATCCGGATGCCGCGCGCGCAGAGATCGGCGCCCATCTTCCTCCAATAGGGGATGTGGGTGGCCCATTTTGGGGCGTCACACCGAACTATATTTATCGCGTCTTTCCGTTACCGTCTGGTGATGTAAATATTGGAACGTACTTTTATCGGCCATCTGGGATTCCGTATTAAACACTTAAATTTCTATGTGGGACGGGCATTGGGAGTTTGCGAATGAATATTTCTCAGTTTCGAGAGCTGAGTCAATTGGAAGTCGCCCTCTTGCGCAGGATGGCGACCTGTGGGGTGCCGAATGGCGATATCTTAATGGCACAGATATTAGCTGCACGCGCAAGTCCAATTGATGAAGAGGGATCGCTCCGCCTCGTGACAAGCAGTGATAAAAAATACGGTGACGCGACCGGACCTCTGATAACGGCTGTCCAAGAGGATGTCGACACAGTGCGAAATTATGGGCCATATATTAATTTCGTATTGATATTGAAAAATGGATTTATCGACGAGCTGGAGGTTTATAAGGATGACGGGGGAAAAATTGCCGCTGACTTCAATCCTGATGGCTTGTCGATCACATGGGGTGGCCCGAAAGATTCGCGAGTCTTTTAGGTTCGGTGTGCAATATCGCGGTGAAGCTTGCGCTAAGCTAGGGGGTGCCCTCACGATTTGGCACAGCGCATACAAGACGCCGCTTTAGTATCGTCATGGAGAACGCGTAAGCGTTAGCAAAACTCCCTTGACGTCGTTGGCAGTGCACCGAGCAACTCGCTCCTGTCGACGAGATTGCTGGCGATCAGATGCCGCACGTTCCCTTCGGCCTGCCACACGCCGTAGACCGCGAGCAACGCGGCGCCGAGCGCCTCCTTCCGAAATTTCTCCAGCAGACCGGGCCAGAGGATCACGTTGACCTGGCCGGTCTCGTCCTCGAGCGTCATGAACAGCACGCCGTTCGCCGTGCCCGGCCGCTGCCGCACCGTGACCAATCCGCACGCGCGCGCGAGCTGGCCGCTGCGCAACGTCGCCAGTTGCTCTGCCGACTGCAGGTGATCCAGCGCGAGGCGATCGCGCAGCAGCGCCAGCGGATGCCGGCCGAGCGTGAAGCCCATCGCTCGATAGTCCGTCACGATCTCGTGACCCTCCGATGCCCGAGGCAATGCCGGCGCCGCGTCGTCACATTCGGTGCCGCGCAGCAGATCTCGATCAGGCACGGCAGCGGCAGCCAGCCAGAGCGCGTCGCGTCGGTTATCGCCGGCGAGCGAGCGAAGTGCGTTCGCACCTGCGAGCACCTGCAGGTCGTGCCGATCAAGCGTAAGCGGCTCGGCGCGACCAGTTCCATATTCGCGCGCGCATGGGGCATGATGTGAGAGCTTGGGGAGTTCCGTGAGGATCACGTGAGATCGTG
>NZ_QKZF01000047.1:0-21251 GCF_003253915.1 Burkholderia sp. 28_3 | reverse complement strand
CACTTGGGCACATCGATGCCGTTGGCCCGTGAGGGTCCACCCCTTTTTCTGCTCTCACGTTCACGGGTGGGACGCGTTCATTTCAATTCTCCTGTGTCTGGTCGATGCGACGTACCCGTCGCCGGTTGTCTTACAGCGAACGCAGCCGCCGCGCGCCTTCGACCAGCGTCGCGTCGTCCTTCGAAAAACTGAGCCGGATCACGCCGGCGTCGGTGCCGTCGGTATAGAACGCCGACAGCGGAATCGTCGCGACGCGCGCGTCGCGGATCAGGCGCAGCACGAAATCGCCGTCGCTTTCGTCCGAGAAGTGGCGAAAGCGCGCGAGCATGAAGAACGAGCCTTCGCTCGGCAGCAGCTCGAAACGCGAATCGGCCAGCTCGCGCGCGAGCAGGTCGCGCTTGGCCTGGTAGAACGCCGACAGGCCGAGATAGCTGTCCGGCCGCGCGAGGATTTCCGCGAACGCGACCTGCATCGGCGTGTCGGCCGAAAACACCATGAACTGGTGCACCTTGCGGATCTCGTCCATCAGCTCGGCCGGCGCGAGGCAATGGCCGACCCGCCAGCCGGTCACGTGGAACGACTTGCCGAACGACGACACGATCACGCTGCGCTCGGCCAGCTCGCGATGGCGCGCGACGCTTTGGTGCTGCGCGCCGTCGAACACGACGTGTTCGTACACTTCGTCGGACAGCACCACGATGCCCGTGTCGCGCGTGAGCCGCGCGAGGCGTTCGAGATCGTCGGCGGAGAACACCGTTGCGGTCGGGTTGTGCGGCGTGTTGACGATGATCATCCGCGTGCGCGGCGTGATGGCCGCGGCCACCTCGTCCCAGTCCACGCGGAAATGCTCGGGCGACAGCTTGATCGCGACCGGCGTCGCGCCCTGCAGCCGCACGATCGGCGCGTAGCTGTCGAACGACGGCTCGAAGTAGATCACCTCGTCGCCCGGATGCACGAGCGCGCTGATCGCCGCGTAAAGCCCCTCGCTCGCGCTCGCGATCACCGTGATCTCGGTCGCCGGGTCGTAGCGCGCGCCGTACAGCGCCTCGGTCTTCTCGGCGAGCCGCTCGCGCAGCGCGATCACGCCGGCCATCGGCGCGTACTGGTTGTGACCGTCGCGCATCGCACGCGCGACGCCTTCGACGAGCGCCGGATCGGGCGCGAAATTCGGTGCGCCCTGCGACAGGTTCAGCGCGTTGTGTTGAGCGGCCAGTTGGCCGATCACCGTGAAGATCGTCGTCCCGACGTCGGGCAGTTTCGAACGGGGCGCGGTGGCGCTTCGCATGACTTCTCCTCCTGATGTCCTTCGGGCGGGCCGCGCGGCATGTGCGGGCCTGCATCCGCCGCATGATTTAGCCCCAGCCAATATCGGCGGACAATCGAAAGTTCGTCATGGCGGCCATGCATTTTTCTCATGGCTCTCGGTGAGAAGCCCCTGGCGCGAAGGCTCGCCTGGGCACCCGATATGCAAATCAGGCATTTCCCCTACGGCAACGCTACGCGTGCGCCGCCGCGAGGTACGCGAGCAGCACGGCCCGCAGTTCGCGGCGTTGCGCGGCGAAATCGAGCGCGGGCCCGAGCGTCAGCAGCGCCTGCGACAGCCCGCCGTAGCAGATCGTGTGAGCCATCCTCGCGAGCCCGTCGAGCCGCGCGGCCGGCGGCGGATCGGCCGCGTGGGCGAGCGCGTCGCGCCACAGCGCGACATAGGCGTCGTAATGGCGGCGATACGCGGCCAGCGGCGACACCTGGCGCTCCAGCACGAACAGCGCGCCCCACAGCGCCGCGTCGGCGGCGATCGTCTCGACCTGAAGATCGACCAGCGCGGCGGCGAGTTCGGCCCGCGGCGCACCGCGCAGCCGCTGCACGGCGTCGCGCAGCCGGTCGGCCAGCGCCAGCACGCGGCGGTGGATGCAGAGCGCCGCGAGGCTTTGCTTGTCGCCGAAATACTCGTAGAAGGTGCCGATGCTGACGCCCGCGACGGCCGCGATCTCGCGGATCGTCGCCTTCGCGTAGCCGCGTTCGAGCAAAAGCTGAACGAACGCCTGCTGCAGCGCGTCGGAACTCGCCTGCGCGCGCGACTGGCGCGGCCGGCGACGCAACGCGGGCGCGGGTTGCGCCGCCGGCGAGCCGGGCGGCGCCGGAACCTGAACATGTCGCGGCGGCATATTTGCTACTCTGAATTCAACAGGGAATACGTTTTACCGGAAGCCGGAACCCGCGCCGAAGCGCGCGCCGTACGGCATCACGCCGGCTGACCGCGAAGCCTGAGACCGGAGACAACCGCGATGACCGACTCGACCCACGCCGTCACGAACCAGTTCGACGAACTCGTCGACTATAACCTCTTCGCGACGGATCTCGCGCTGCGCGACGCGCTCGCCCGGGCGGGCGCCGACTGGGCCGTGCCGCAGCTCGATGCGTATGGTGCGCGGCTCGGCAGCGCCGACACCGCGCGACTCGCCGACGAAGCGAACCGCCACACGCCGGAGCTGAACACGTTCGACCGGCGCGGCCGGCGCATCGACCGCGTCGACTTCCACCCGGCGTGGCACGCGCTGCTCGGCCAGTATCGCCACGAAGGCTTCGTGTCGCTCGCATTCCGCGATGCACGCCGCGGCCGCTGGGCCGCGACGGCCGCCGGCTTCTACCTGCACGGCCAGATCGAGGCCGGCACGCTGTGCCCCGCGACGATGACGCAGGCCGCGATCCCCGTGCTGCAGAAGGAGCCGGCGCTGTGGGACCTGCTGCGCGACAAGCTCTACAGCGACGCCTACGATGCGCGCGACGTGCCGGTCGCCGACAAGCGCGCGATCTGGTTCGGCATGGGCATGACCGAGAAACAGGGCGGCTCCGACGTGCGGGCGAACACCACGCTCGCGACGCCGGTCGGCGCGGGCGGGCGCGGCGGCGAATACCGGCTGCGCGGCCACAAGTGGTTCTTCTCCGCGCCGATGTGCGACGCGCACCTCGTCGTCGCGCGCACCGAGGCCGGCAGCCCGTCGTGCTTCTACGTGCCGCGCTGGCGCCCGGACGGCACGAAGAACGCGGTCGAGATCCAGCGGCTGAAGAACAAGGTCGGCAACCGCAGCAATTCGAGCAGCGAGATCGAGCTGAACGACGCGTGGGGCATCATGCTCGGCGACGAAGGCCGCGGCATTCCCACCATCATCGAGATGGCCACCTACACGCGGCTGAACTGCGTGCTCGGCAGCGCGGCGATGCTGCGCCAGGGCGTCGTGCAGGCGATCGCGTACACGCGCCAGCGCCATGCGTTCGGCCGCGCGCTCGCCGAGCAGCCGCTGATGCGCACCGTGCTCGCCGATCTCGCGCTGGAGAGCGAAGCCGCGCTGTCGCTCGCGATGCGGCTCGCCGACGCGTTCGAACGCGACGACTCGCCGCGCGAACGCGCGTGGAAGCGGATCGTCACGCCCGCCGCGAAATTCTGGGTCTGCAAGCGCGCGGTCGAGCTGACCGGCGAGGTGATGGAAGTGTTCGGCGGCAACGGCTACGTCGACGACGGCCCGATCGCGCGCCTGTTCCGCGAGGCGCCCGTCAACTCGATCTGGGAAGGCTCGGGCAACGTGATGTGCCTCGACGTGCTGCGCGCCGTATCGCGCGAGCCCGACGCGGCCGCCGCGCTGTTCGACGAACTGGCCGACCTCGGCGCGGGCGAACCGCGCATCCGCGCGGCGCTCGACGGATTGCGCGCGATGCTCGCCGCCCCGGCCGACACGCTCGAAGCGTCGGGCCGCGTGTTCGCGCAGCGGCTCGCGCTCGTCGCGCAGGCGTGCCTGCTGCGCCGCGATGCGCCGGCGGCCGTCGCCGACGCGTTCGTCGCGACGCGGCTCGCCGCGCCCGACTGGGGCCGCATCGCGGGCGGCTTCGATCCGCACGCGATCGACGTCGCCGCGCTGCTGCAGCGCGCGTACCCGGCCTGACGCCGGCCCGTTCACCCGAACGCGCGTTCGTTCGCCCGCCCCGGAGCCTCGATGAACCTCGTCGCCGCCCTCGACCGCGCCGCCCGTGCGACGCCCGACAAGCCGTTTCTCGTCAGCGAATCCGCGACGATCACGTATGCGGCCGCGCGCGCGCGTTCGCACCGCGCGGCGGCCGTGCTGAGCGCGCTCGGCGTCGCGGCCAGCGACCGCGTCGCCGCGATGTGCTTCAACACGCCGGCCTTCGTCGACCTGATGTTCGGCGCGTGGCGGCTCGGCGCGGCGTTCGTGCCGATCAACCACAAGCTGCAGGCGCCGGAAGTCGACTACGTGCTCGAACACAGCGGCAGCACCGCGCTGCTGTTCGACGTGGCGCTCGCGCCGGTGGTCGAGCGCCTCGTGCATCCGGCGCGGCGGCTCGTGACGGAGGGCGAGCTCGACGGCGTGCCGAACTTCGACACGATGTGCGCGACGATGGACGGCCTCGCGGGCATCGAGCCGGCCGATGACGACATCGCGCAGATTCTCTACACGTCCGGCACGACCGGCCGTCCGAAGGGTTGCGTGCACAGCCATCGCACGGTGACGCTCGCGGCGATGCAGGCGGCGCTCGCCATCGGGATCGGCCGCAACGAACGCACGCTGATGGCGATGCCGATCTGGCATTCGTCGCCGCTGAACAACTGGTTCGGCGGCACGCTGGTCGCGGGCGGCACCGTCGTGCTGCTGCGCGAATACCATCCGCTGCGCTTCCTGCAGACCGTCGAGCGCGAGCGCGTGACGCTGTATTTCGGCGCGCCGGTGTCGTACACGCTGCCGCTCGACACGATCGACGGCTTCGCGGCATTCGACCTGTCGAGCGTGCGCGCGTGGCTGTACGGCGGCGGCCCGATCGGCGCCGCGCAGGCCGAACGGCTCGCGCAAGCGTATCGCAGCCACGCGTTCTTCCAGGTGTACGGGATGACGGAAACGGGGCCGGCCGGCACGACGCTGTATCCGGACGAGCAGATCGCGAAGGCCGGCTCGATCGGCCGCCAGGGCGGCCCGGGCGTCGACCTGCGCGTCGTGCGGATGGACGGCGTCGATGCGCGGCCGGGCGAGACTGGCGAGATCTGGCTGAAGGCCGACAGCATGATGCTCGGCTATCTCGACGACGCGGCCGCGACGCGCGCCGCGTTCGCGCCGGACGGCTGGTACCGCACCGGCGACGTCGCGCGGATCGATCAGGAGGGCTACCTGTTCATCGTCGACCGGCTGAAGGACATAATCGTCACCGGCGGCGAGAACGTCTATTCGAAGGAAGTGGAGGACGTGCTCGGCGCGCATCCGGACATCGCCGAGGCGGCCGTCGTCGGCGTCCCGCATCCGGACTGGGGCGAGACGGTCGTCGCGCACGTCGTGATGCGGGCGAACGCGGTGCGCGATGCGGATGCGCTGCGCACGTTCTGCGGCGAGCGGCTTGCCGCGTACAAGATCCCGCGCGAGTTCACGTTCGCGCAGGCGCTGCCGCGCACGCCGACCGGCAAGTTGCAGAAGTTTCTGCTGCGGGTGCGGGGGGACTGAGTATCCGGGATTGAGTCGGCGCACTTGTAAACCGCGCCCTCATACTCCAGTGCGAACCCAAAAGCGGGATACGGCATTGTTGCTTATCCGAGGTACCTGACCCAACGCGTTCGCGCACGCGCCCAATGCACCAGGCGGAACGGAACAAGTAATAGACGTTATCCGCTCTGAATCATATTCGTCCGATTGATCGACGTTTCGTATCTGGAATAGCGTCTCTAGGCAGCCATTCCATTTACTGAAACAGGGAAGCCGGATGAAAAACGAACTCAACGCACCGACTCATCTTTTCGCCACCGTTGGCGCACTCACAGAACGCGGAGGACGCGTCACCACCGCAACCAGCGGCCTGACCCTGGCTGGATTGGAAGTCGCTTGCGTCGGCGACGTAGTGACTTATGACGACGGCAGCGAGGCCGCGATTATCGACGGCGCGGGAAGCAACCATAGCAGAGGCAAGCCGTTCGCGTTGGTCGGTAGCCGGTTGAGCAACGGTGACCGCATTACCGAAACTCTGCGTACCTCGTGGGGCATTCACGTGCGGGATGGGCAACGCGTTGCGGGCCTATTCGACCCGGCCTATGTACCACCGCCCGCGCCGCCTGCTTACAGATTGGCGGTACGTGGTGCGACAACAGCGCGTGGCGGTGCATTGCGCGAGCCGTCCGGCACTTGGGAAGTAGCGCCGCACTTGGGCAAGGCTGGCACGGTGGGCGACCTGATCCACTATCCGGACGGTTCAACCGCACGCATTACGAGTGGTCTGGGTTTGGCCGACGGGCCCGACTTCGCGCCGCTGGCATTCGTTGGCAGCGAACTCGATAACGGCGACACGATCACCGATAGCCCCGAGCGACAAGGCATCGCGTCGTCCGTCGTATTTAGCGTCGTCACCCGCTCGTCCGTGCCCCGCTGAGGTAGCGCCCATGATTCGCTACTTTCTTGCCAAAGGCGACCGCGCCAGGGAAGCGGTGATTGTCGAAGGCCTCGACACTGTGACCTGTTCCGATCCGCCGCCGAGGGTTCATATCGCCACGCTGGATATGAAGACCTACTGTTCGACCTGCAAGCGTGAAGGGTACATCGCACCGCAAGGGCCGCGCTGGCCAGGTACCGGCCCGAACGGCAAACAATGGGCATTGAGCGGAGATATCAATGTCTGCGGATGCAACCCACCGCCGGTCTTCTACGCTGAACGCGGCATGCGAATGACTTTTACCGCAGGAGAGACTGCGACGCTGACTGGGCGCCAACCTGATGCAGCCAAGCGGTCATTTGTCGTACACGACGAGCAATTCACCTTGCTCGATGACTCCCGCCGCCCGCTCGCGAACATCCGCTACCGAATCGTTACCGACGCCGGGCAAATTTTCACGGGCACCACGGACACGGCCGGGCAAACACATCGAATCGCCACCGACGCCTCGGCAACGTTGAAAATCTATACGATGGAACATTGAAAAAATGAAAGATTTTGATGTGAATGACGGCGGAGAATGGTTCCTCGTACACTCAGGTGCAGCCACCAATACCAATCCCGGGTCGATGGGTGGAGGTGACGATCAATACCGAGAGAATATGTCACAACATGACAAACAAGGAATTCCGGGAAATGGTATTGAGTAAACGCGATCGAGCCGTTTCCCTCATCGACAAAAGAATCATGGATTTGCAGCGCTGGTCCAACGCCGATAAGGCACGCGTATTACAGTGGTTCGGCAGAACTGACGAAGGCACTCGCACAACACTATTAACAGGCCTGACTGCAATCGTCCGCGTGCTAAAGACACTCACGGGATACAATTTCACGCGATGGGATAGCGAGCGATTCAAACATATTGGATGCGTTCCAAATCCAAACAAATCGGGAGTCGCGGCATCAGTATGTTCGCCGGATACCGCAACTCATACGATCGCAATACATCCCGATTTTTGTACAATGCGAGACTTCTCATGGGAAAAAGATTCCATAGTTTCCACTTTGATTCATGAGGCGAGTCATTTTGATGACACAATGGGAACCAGGGATCATAGATATTTCATTGAGGAATGTCTGACGTTTGGAGCCGAGAATCCGAACCAAGCAATCAACAATGCCGACAGTATTGCAGGATACGTCATTTACAATGCTTAAGTTTATTCTTTGCCTAGGCCTTCTCACTTCCAGCCCGGTATTCGCCTGCATCGCCAGCGAGAATCTCGACATCTACTTTTCGAGAGATAGCTCGCACATATCGAACGCCGAAATCGTCCGCATTGCAAAATGGACAATCGACCAAAAACTCAATTACGCGAATCACCTGACCAAGGAAACAACGCTGATCAGCGGCCATGCCGAGGAAAGTGAACCGGAAGCACTGGCCCTTGCGCAATCAAGATTGCAAACCGCGTATGCGCTGCTGGAGCAACTCGGTTTTTTACGCGGAACCATCAAGAAGAGCGCCCGCGTCTATTCGCATGGCGACGTCGACAATGGGCGGCGTGTGGAAATTTCCTTCCTGCCCGATTGCCCTAACAAGTGCTGCGACGGCAAGTAACGTCATCCGGCCGCCATCACGGTGATGCGGTATCGACGTCCGCATGCGGCGCCCCTGTTGCACCACTGCCGGCAAGACTCCTATGTCCTGTCGGCCGTGTCCCACCAAAGAAAAAGCCACCGGCCCCATCGGGTCCGGTGGCTTTTTCGCATGAGGCGCGGGGCGACGCGTTACACCGCCGCCCGCGCGTCACATCACATCAAGCTGCTTACTTGCCGCCGATGCTCTTCAGCGGCTTCCACTCGCCCTTCTCGACCTTGTACATCGTGATGCCGCCGTTCTTCAGGTCGCCCTTCGCGTCATACGCGACGTGCGTCGACGTGACGCCGGCCATGTCGGTCTTCGCGAGCACCGGCAGGTACTTCGCCGGATCGGTCGAATCGGCCTTCTTCATCGCGTTCAGCATCGCCATCGCGCCGTCGTACGCGTACGGCGAGTAGGTCTGCACGTCTTCGCCGAAACGCTTCTTGTACTTGTCGGCGTAGGTCTTGCCGCCCGGCATTTCTTCCAGCGGGAGGCCGGCCAGCGAAGCGATCGTGCCGTCGGCCGCGTTGCCCGCGATCTTCAGGAACGTCGGCGTCTTCACCATTTCGCCGCTCATCAGCGGTGCGTTGAAGCCCAGCGCCTTCATCTGCTTGACCATCGGCGCTGCCTGCGAATCCGCACCGCCGTAGTAGACGAGGTCCGGCTTCGCCGCCTTCAGCTTCGTGAGAATCGCCTTGAAGTCGACGGCCTTGTCGTTCGTGAATTCGCGATCGACGATCGTCGCGCCGCCGGCCTTCGCGGCCTTCTCGAACTGGTCGGCGAGACCCTGGCCGTAGGCCGTGCGGTCGTCGACGATCGCGATCTTCTTCATGCCGAGATCCTTCGACGCGAACGTGCCGGCCACCGAGCCCTGCTGCGTGTCGGACGTCATCATGCGGAAGGTCGTCTTGTAGCCTTGCTGCGTGTATTCCGGCGCCGTCGCCATCGCGATTTCCGGAATGCCCGCGTTCGCGTAGATACGCGAAGCCGGAATCGTCGTGCCCGAGTTGAAGTGGCCGAGCATGCCCTTGATGCCGTCGTCGACCAGCTTCTGCGCGACCGTCGTGCCAGTACGCGGGTCAGCCTGGTCGTCCTGCGTGCTCAGCACGAACTTCACCGGCTTGCCGCCGATCTTCGGGTTCGTCGCGTTGAAGTCTTCCAGCGCGAGCACGATCCCGTTCTGCATATCCTTGCCGTAGTGCGCCTGCGCGCCCGTCATCGGCCCTGCGTAACCGATCTTCACGTCATCCGCATGGGCCGTCCCCGCCAGCGACATGACCGCGACGAACGTCGCGCCTGCCACCTTTTTCATCGTGTGTTGCATAGCATCTCCTTGGTACCAGGGTAAATGGAGCGGCTTCGGGATCGCCTTGCCGCTTCCTTTGTTTGATCCGAACGGCAAGGATGATCAGCCGATCGTCATCAAATTCGCATTGCCGCCCGCCGCGGCCGTGTTCACGCTCACCGAGCGTTCCGTCAACAGCCGCTCGAGCGCGTAGTCTTCCGCGTCGCCGTTCTCGAACGCGCCCGCCGACACGCCCTGCACCGACACGATCGGGCCCGGCCGCTGCGCGACGTCCTTCACGAGCGTCTGCAGTTCGTCGCTGTCGCCTTCGAACAGCACCGCGTCGAACGGCGCGTCGGCCTGCTTGCGCACCGCCGCGTGCGCCTTCAGCGACGCCGGCAGCGCGGCGACCAGCGCCTCGCCCGCCGCGCCGGCGAACAGTGCGCGGTTGCCGGTCGCGAGCACCGCCGCGAACTGCGCACGCGCGCCGCCCGGCGTGGCCGCGACACACAGCACCGTGCCGCGCGGGCCGAGTGTATACGTGTTTCGCTCGCCCGTCGGCCCGGTCAGCACCGCGGTCGCGCCGGCCGGCACCTGTGCGAGGTAGCCGTCGCAACGCGCGGCCAGCGCCGGCTCGCGCTGCTCGATCAGCCAGTCGCGCAGCATCGTGAGCGCCGCCGCCGGATTGCCGCGCGCATCGCTTTCGGTCGCGCCGTCCGCCACCAGCGACTGCGCGAGCGCGCGCGGCAGCCCCGACGGACGCGTCGCGAGCAGGCGCTGCAGGTACAGCGCGCCACCGGCCTTCGGGCCCGTGCCCGACAGCCCTTCGCCGCCGAACGGCTGCACGCCGACCACCGCGCCGATCACGTTGCGGTTCACGTAGATGTTGCCTACGTGCGCATTCGAGATCACGTGCGCGATCGTCTCGTCGATCCGCGTGTGGATGCCGAGCGTCAGCCCGTAGCCGGTCGCGCGGATCTGCTCGAGCAGCTTGTCGAGCTGGCTGCGGCGGTAGCGCACCACGTGCAGCACGGGGCCGAACACTTCACGCTTCAACTCGTCGATGCTGCCGATCTCGATCAGCGTCGGCGGCACGAACGTGCCGTGCGCGCATGCGTCGGGCATCGGCAGTTGCGTGACCGCGTGGCCCTTGTCCTTCATCGCCGCGACGTGCGTGTCGATCGTCTGCTTCGCCTCGGCGTCGATCACCGGGCCGACGTCGGTCGACAGCCGGTCCGGGTTGCCGAGCGCCAGCTCGTGCATCGCGCCCTTCAACATCGTCAGCGTGCGGTCCGCGACGTCGTCCTGCAGACACAGAACGCGCAGCGCCGAACACCGTTGACCGGCCGAGTCGAACGACGACTGCATCACGTCCGCGACGACCTGCTCCGCGAGCGCCGACGAATCGACGATCATCGCGTTCTGGCCGCCCGTTTCCGCGATCAGCGGAATCGGCTTGCCGTCCGGGTCGAGGCGCGCGGACAGCGTCTTGTTGATCAGGCGTGCGACTTCGGTCGAACCGGTGAACATCACCGCACGCGTGCGCGCATCGGCGACCAGCGCCGCACCGACGGTCTCGCCGGTGCCCGGCAGCAGTTGCACCGCGCCGGCCGGCACGCCGGCCTCGCGCAGCAGGCGCACGGCTTGCGCGGCGATCAGCGGCGTCTGTTCGGCCGGCTTCGCGAGCACCGTGTTGCCGGCGGCGAGCGCCGCGGCGACCTGGCCCATGAAGATCGCGAGCGGGAAGTTCCACGGGCTGATACAGACCACGGGGCCGAGCGGGCGGTGCGTGTCGTTCGAGAACTCGCCGCGGATCTGCGCCGCGTAGTAGCGCAGGAAGTCGACCGCTTCGCGGATCTCGGCGATCGCGTTCGGCAGCGACTTGCCGGCTTCGCGCACGATCAGGCCCATCAGCGTGTGCATCTGCGCTTCGAGCAGGTCGGCGGCGCGCACCAGGCAATCGGCGCGCGCGTCGACCGGCGTCGCCTGCCAGATCGGCGCGGCGGCCACCGCGTGCGCGAGCGCCGCGCTCACGTGTTCGGACGTCGCTTCGCTGACCGTGCCGACCACGTCGCGCTGGTCGGCCGGGTTGCGCACGTCGCGCGCCGGCGCATCGGCGAGCGCGTCGTCGGCGAGCATCGGCGCCGCGCGCCACGGGTGGTGCGCGCTCGCGAGCAGCGCGGACGACAGCGACGCGAGACGGTGTTCGTTCGACAGGTCGAGGCCCATCGAGTTGGGACGCTCGTCGCCATACAGGTTGCGCGGCAGCGGGATCTTCGCGTGCGGCGCGCCGAGCGGCACGACCTTCGACGCTTCGTCGACCGGATCGGCAACGAGCTCCTTCACCGACACGGTCTTATCGGCGATGCGGTTCACGAACGACGTGTTCGCGCCGTTTTCCAGCAGACGGCGCACGAGGTACGCGAGCAGCGTCTCGTGCGTGCCGACCGGCGCGTACACGCGGCACGGGCGGTTCAGCTTGTCGCGACCGGTGACTTCCTCGTACAGCGGCTCGCCCATCCCGTGCAGGCACTGGAATTCGTACTGGCCCGGGTAGTAGTTCTGGCCCGCGAGTTGATAGATCGCGGCCAGCGTGTACGCGTTGTGCGTCGCGAACTGCGGGTACACGGCGTCCGGCGCGGCGAGCAGCTTCTTCGCGCACGCGAGGTACGACACGTCGGTGTAGATCTTGCGCGTGTAGACCGGATAGCCTTCGAGGCCGTCGACCTGCGCCCGCTTGATCTCGGTATCCCAGTACGCGCCCTTCACGAGGCGGATCATCAGGCGGTGACGGCTGCGGCGCGCGAGATCGATCAGGTAGTCGATCACGAACGGGCAGCGCTTCTGGTAGCCCTGCACGACGAAACCGATGCCGTTCCAGCCGGCGAGCTCCGGATCGAAGCACAGCGCCTCGAGCAGGTCGAGCGACAGTTCGAGACGGTCGGCTTCTTCCGCGTCGATGTTCAGGCCGATGTCATAGCGGCGCGCGAGCAGCGCGAGGGCGCGCACGCGCGGCAGCAGCTCGCTCATCGTGCGGTCCTGCTGCGAGCGCGAGTAGCGCGCATGCAGCGCCGACAGCTTGATCGAGATGCCCGGGCCTTCGTAGATGCCGCGGCCGCCGGCCGCCTTGCCGATCGCGTGGATCGCCTGTTCGTACGACGCGTAGTAGCGCTGCGCGTCCTCTTCGGTGGTCGCCGCTTCGCCGAGCATGTCGTACGAGTAGCGGAAGCCGCGCGCTTCGTACTTGCGGCTGTTCGCGAGCGCTTCGGAAATCGTTTCGCCGGTGACGAACTGCTCGCCCATCAGGCGCATCGCCATGTCGACGCCCTTGCGGATCAGCGGCTCGCCGCCGCGGCCGATCAGGCGCGTGAGCGCCGACGACAGGCCCGCTTCGCTGTTGGTCGTCACGAGCTTGCCGGTGATCATCAGCCCCCAGGTCGCCGCGTTCACGAACAGCGACGGCGCATGGCCGACGTGCGAGCGCCAGTCGCCCTTGCTGATCTTGTCGCGGATCAGCGCGTCGCGCGTCGCGCGATCCGGAATGCGCAGCAGTGCCTCGGCGAGGCACATCAGCGCGACCCCTTCCTGGCTCGACAGCGAAAACTCGTGGATCAGCCCTTCGACGCCGCCGCCCGAGCTCTTCTCGCGCAGCGCCTCGACCAGCTTCGTCGCGAGCGCCTGCACGTCCGCCTGCAGGTTCGCGGGCAAGCGCGCCTGGCCGAGCAGGAACGGCACGCACTCCGGTTCCGGACGGCGGTACGCGGCCGTGATCGCCGCGCGCAGCACCGATTGCGGCTGCACGTTCTGCGCGAACTCGAGGAACGGATGCGGCGAGTTGTCATCGTCGCCGTCCGCGGCCTGACCGTCGGCGAGCTCCGTCACGCCGCTGTGGCCCGACAGCTCGGGCGGCAACTGGCCGTGCTCGATCCGCTCGAGATACGCGAAGATCGCCTGCTTGATCAGCCAGTGGGGAGTGCGCTCGAGACGCGCGGCGGCGTCCTTGAGGCGCGAGCGGAGAAGGTCGTCGACTTTGACGCCGAGAGTCGTGCTTGCCATGGTGGGTTCGTGCGCCGGTGCGAGCCCGGCAGTGTGGTGTAAGAGGATGCGCGAAATCCTACGGCACGCAATAAAAAGGTGCAACCAAATTGAGAGATAGGTTGCACCCATAAGTTAGTCAATATAATCAGTCACTTACGCGGTTGCAACCTAGGGGTTGCCCGTGGTCGGAGGATCGGTGTTTTCCCTGATCGGGCCGGTTCGGCACGCGTGTGCAACCTTCCGTATGCGCGCAAGCGGCCGAAAACGGGTTGCACTGCGTGGTGTGACGCGGACCGATGCCGGCGGCGGGCAAGCAACGGGAGACGGTTCGGCGCGCCGGGCGGCTGGGGCTTCGCGGCATTCGGCAACGCGCCGTGGCAGGCGCCGCGCGGCGCCGCTCAGATATCCAGCGGATCGACCTCGACGCTCCACCGCAGCACGCCCTTCAGCGCGCGCAGCGCCGGCTGCCATGCACGCAGCGCATGCTGCAGCGCCGCGCGCGACGCGCTTTCGAGCAGCAATTGCGCGCGATGGACGTTCGCGACCTTGACGATCGTCATCGGCACCGCGTCGTAGACGGTCACGCGATCCGCGCCGGGCAGCCCCGGCAACGCGGCCGCGGCCTGCAGCAGGAACGCGAGCGCCGCGTCGAGCGTGCGCCCTTCGGCGCGCAGCAGCGCCTGGTAGACGAACGGCGGCAGGTGCGCGTCGCGCCGCTCGGCGAGCGTCGAATTCGCGAAGCCCACGTAGTCCTGCCGCCCGAGCGCGTGATGCAGCGCATGACGCGGGTAGCGCGTCTGCACCATCACCTCGCCCGGCAGCCCGGCGCGCCCCGCGCGGCCGCTCACCTGCATCAGCTGCGCGAACAGCCGCTCGCTCGCGCGGAAGTCGTGCGAGAACAGCGCGGTGTCGGCATTGAGCACGCCGACGAGCGACACGCGCTGGAAGTCGTGCCCTTTCGCGATCATCTGCGTGCCGACCAGGATGTCGACCTCGCCCGCGTGCACGTCGGAAAAAAGCGCCTGCGCGCTGCCCTTGCGGCGCGTGCTGTCCGCATCGATCCGCAGGATCCGCGCGCCCGGCACCGCTTCGGCAAGCGCCTCCTCGATGCGCTGCGTGCCGCGCCCGAGCGGCGCGATGTCGACGTTCCCGCACTCGGGGCACGAGCGCGGAATGCGCGCTTCCCAGCCGCAGTGATGGCAGCGCAGTGCGTGCTCGGGCTTGTGCAGCACGACGTACGCGCTGCAGCGCGGGCAACCGGCCACCCAGCCGCACGCGTCGCACGCGAGCTGCGGCGCGTAACCGCGCCGGTTCAGGAACACGAGGCTCTGTTCGCCGCGTTCGAGCCGCGCCTTCAGCGCCGCGACGAGCGGCCCGGACAGCCCGCCCATCGACGCGCGCCCGCGCCGCCGCTCCTCTTCGAGATCGATCAGCCGCACGGTCGGCAGCGTCGCGTCGGCCACCGCGCGGCGCGACAGCGTGAGACGCGTGTAGCGGCCCTGCTCGGCCTGCCACCAGCTTTCGAGCGACGGCGTCGCCGAGCCGAGCACGACCGTGATGCCGAGCTGCTTCGCGCGCCACACGGCCAGGTCGCGCGCCGAATAGCGCAGTCCTTCCTGCTGCTTGTACGCGGGCTCGTGCTCCTCGTCGACGACGATCAGCGCGAGCGTCGGCATCGACGCGAGCACCGCGAGCCGCGTGCCGAGCACGATCCGCGCGCGGCCGGTGTGCGCGGCGAGCCAGTTGCGCGCCCGTTCGCCTTCGGCGAGCCCGCTGTGCAGCGTGACGATCGCGTCGTCGGCGAGCGCACCCGCGAAGCGCGCGCGAAACGCGGCCTCGAACTGCGGCGTCAGGTTGATTTCGGGCACGAGCACGAGCGCCTGCGCGTCCGGCCGCGCGTCGAGCAGCGACGCGAGCGCATGCAGATAGACCTCGGTCTTGCCGCTGCCCGTCACGCCGTGCAGCAGGAACGGCGCGAAACCGTGCGCCGCGCGGATCGCGTCCAGCGCCTCGGCCTGCTGGTCCGTCAACGCCGGCGGCACAGTTCGTCCACCGTTTGTCGACAGGTTATCCACAGGTTTGGCCACAGGCGTATCGGCCCAGCCGATCTCCTCGACGTCGACCCAGCCGCGCGCCGCCCAGTCGTCGAGCGTCGCGGCCGCCTTCGGATGGAGCGCGCGCGCGTCAGGCAGCGTCAGCGAGCCGGTGTCGACGAGCGCCTGCGCGAGCCGGCGCAGCGCGGCACCGCGCGCGGGCAACGCGTCGGGCAGCGCCGCGCGGCCGGCTTCGGTCGGCTGGTAGCGCACTTCCGGCGCGAGCAGCCGCCCCCAGCGCCCGGCGTCGCGCAACGCCTGCGGCAGCGCCGGCAACGCGACCTCGCCGCGCCCGCGCTGATAGTAATCGGCGGCGAACGACACGAGCGCGAGCCAGTCCGGCGACAGCGGCGGCAGGTCGGCGCAGATCGCGTTGACCGCGCGCAACCGCGACGGCGGCACATCGGTGTGAGTGGTGACTTCGCAGACGAGGCCGACGGCCTGCCGCTTGCCGAACGGCACCTGCACGAGCGTCCCGGGCACCGGCGCCGGCTGCGCGTCGCAGCGGTAGTCGAACAGCGTGGCGAGCGGATGGTCGAGCGCGACGCGCAGGTAGGTGCCGCTCATTGCGGCGCTCCGGCGGCAGCACGCGAAGTACGGACGGCTTGCATCCGCGCCCGCATCGCGACGGCGAACTTAAAGTAAAACTTCAGATTCGGCGCTAAGTTTTGGATTCGCATTAGGAATCGCCGTATACCCTGCCCAGCCTGTGGATAACTTTGTTGAGAACTCGCCGCTCAACGGCCGCAACGCGCGCGGGGCCGTGCTTTGCGCTGTTTTTCGCTGCTTGCTGCGGTGCCCCGCGAAGCCTTATTCCATAAGGCTGCTATTCAAATTACCGAACCATAGCGAGACAAATTGACCGATACGGGGCTCTACCGCGCTGCAACGTGGAAAATGTGTATAAGTCAAGTCTTGACAAGCACCGAATCGGCAGCGGGAGCGGGGTTGCGCCCTGTTTAGTTTCAGCAACGAAACGCTGTCATCCTGCAGTGCAGCATGACAGCGCTTGCGTTCAGCCCGCTGCTCCGCTACGGATCGCGCGGCTGTGGGTATGCACTTCGTCGACGAGTTCGGCGACGTGATCGGGCGACGTGAATTGCGAAATGCCGTGCCCGAGGTTGAACACGTGGCCCGGATGGTTGCCGTAGCTGTCGAGCACCGCGCGCGCCTGTTCGCGCACCGCGGCCGGCGGCGCGAACAGGATCGTCGGGTCGAGGTTGCCCTGCAACGCCACGCGCCCCGCGACGCGCTCACGCGCGGCGCCGAGGTTGACCGTCCAGTCGAGCCCGACCGCGTCGACGCCGGTCGCCGCGATCTCCTCGAGCCACAGCCCGCCGCCCTTCGTGAACGTGATCACCGGCACGCGCTCGCCGTCGTGCTCGCGCTTGAGCTGCGACACCACGCGGCGGATATAGTCGAGCGAGAAGCGCTGATACGCGCCGTCGGCCAGCGCACCGCCCCACGTATCGAAGATCATCACGGCCTGCGCGCCCGCTTCGATCTGCGCGTTCAGGTACGCGGCCACCGCCTGCGCGTTCACGTCGAGGATCCGGTGCATCAGATCCGGGCGCGAATACGCCATCGACTTCACCGTGCGGAAATCGTCCGAGCCGCCGCCTTCGACCATGTAGCACGCGAGCGTCCACGGGCTGCCCGAAAAGCCGATCAGCGGCACGCGCTGACGGCCCTGAGCGTCGGTGAGCGCGCGGCGAATCTCGCGCACGGCGCCCGTCACGTAGCCGAGCGTCGCCTCGATGTCCGGCACCGCGAGCTTCGCGACGTCGGCCTCGGTGCGCACCGGATGCGCGAACTTCGGCCCTTCGCCGACCTGGAAGTCGAGGCCGAGCCCCATCGCGTCGGGAATCGTCAGAATGTCCGAGAACAGGATCGCGGCGTCGAGCGGGAAGCGCTCGAGCGGCTGCAGCGTCACCTCGGTCGCGTAGTCGGGATTCTTTGCGAGGCCGAGGAAGCTGCCGGCGCGCGCGCGCGTCGCGTTGTATTCGGGCAGGTAGCGGCCGGCCTGGCGCATCAGCCAGATCGGCGTGTAGTCGGTCGGCTCGCGCAGAAGCGCACGCAGGAAGGTGTCGTTGAGCAGGTTATGGGCCACGGTAGGAGCGACGATGCGAAGGCAAAGCGGCATTTTACCGGACAGCCGCGCTCGGGCCGCGCATGCCGATGCGATGGCGGCCATATGACGCGCGCGATGGCTCCGTTATGATCGGACGCTCATATCGAACCGAACGAAGGAGGAGACCGATGAAGACATTCGCCACGCTTGCCACGCTCGCTGCTGCCGCCGCGTTTTGCTGCGCCGCCGCGCACGCGCAGAGTACGGCCACTGCGGCGCCTGCGAGCGCCGCTACCGCCGGCTCGCGGCTCGACGACGTGCTCGCGCGCGGCGCGCTGCGCGTGTGCACGACGGGCGACTACAAGCCGTATTCGTACTATCGCGCGGACGGCCGCTTCGAGGGCATCGACATCGACATGGCCGAATCGCTCGCGAAATCGCTCGGCGTGAAGACCGACTACGTGAAGACGAGCTGGTCGAACCTCACCAACGACTTCGTCGCGAAATGCGACATCGCGGTGGGCGGCGTGTCGACGACGCTCGAGCGCCAGAAGCGCGTGTTCTTCACGCAGCCGTACGTGGTCGACGGCAAGACGCCGATCGTGCGCTGCGCGGATGCCGACAAATACCAGACCGTCGCGCAGATCGACCGGCCCGAAACCCGTGTGATCGTCAATCCGGGCGGCACCAACGAGCGGTTCGCGAAGCAGTTCTTCACGCACGCGAACCTGACCGTCTATCCGGACAACGTGACGATCTTCAAGCAGATCCTCGCGGGCAAGGCCGACGTGATGGTGACGGATGCGTCCGAGACGCTGCTGCAGCAAAAGCTGAATCCGGGCCTGTGCTCGGTGCATCCGGACAAGCCGTTCCAGTTCGGCGAGAAGGCGTACATGGTGCCGCGCGGTGACGTCGTGTTCCAGCAGTACGTCGACCAGTGGCTGCATCTCGCGCGCTCGACCGGCGAGTACCAGGCCATTTCGGACAAGTGGCTGAAGTAGGCGGCCCGCGCCGCGGCGGCCGATAACGGGCACCGACCCCGCGGCCGCCGGGGTGCCGACATCTCGCCGGAAGCGGCGGCCGCCCTGCCGCCGTTACACCTTCCGTCCGCGCCGCCGCCCTTCGCCATCGGCTCAAAACCCGCAGATCGGCCGAACGGCCGACTTCCGCGCATTCCGATCACGTTTCAAAATCTTTCTGACGAATGAATCGTCATGCGCGGTATCGGTCGCGCCGTGCACTTTCTCGCGTGAAAATCGGCAATTCATCGCGCCCGATACGCGTGAAAAACGCATCGCGCGCACACCCTGAAAACGCGGTGGAAAATATGGGTAAAAATGACCTTTTTCAGGACCCCGAAAACAGCAAAAAATCCCGGAAAGCCTTATCTGGCGGGCGTTACAACCTGAAACACTTTGTTACCGCGACGGGTCATTAATTCGCCCACAATGGCCTCAACGGTTTCAACACGGATGCGGTCTCGTGTGCCAAGTGTGAGCGGACGCGAAGCGCTGCGAGCCAGTCGGTCACGTACCGAAGCCCTTCCGAGGGGCATCCCTGTTGGAGTCGTTTCCGGCCCCCCGCCGGACTCGGTTTCATCTTTGGTCTCCTCGCGCTAACCCCGTAGCGTGTGGTTTTTAGCGGGCTAATAAGCCCGCTTTTTTTCGTCCATCGAAAACGTAACGGCCTGCACAGGCCGCCACGTTTTTCCCGCATTTTCCGGCATCGTCCCGCTTCAAGCGGTCTTCTGCACGTCGAGCTTCAGCTCCTCGATCATCCGGTCGCGCATCACGAACTTCTGCACCTTGCCCGTCACCGTCATCGGCAGCTCGTCGACGAAGCGGATATAGCGCGGGATCTTGTAGTGCGCGATCTGCCCGTTGCAGAACGCGCGCACGTCGTCCTCGGTCATCTGCTCGTCCGCGCGCAGCACGATCCACGCGCACAGCTCCTCGCCGTACTTCGCATCGGGCACGCCGAACACCTGCGCGCTCTGGATCTTCGGATGCCGGAACAGGAATTCCTCGATTTCGCGCGGATAGACGTTCTCGCCGCCGCGAATCACCATGTCCTTCAGGCGGCCGACGATGTTGCAGTAACCGTCCGCATCGAGCGTCGCGAGGTCGCCGGTATGCATCCAGCCGTCGACCAGCACCTCGCGCGTCTTCGCGTCGTCGTCCCAGTAGCCGAGCATCACCGAATAGCCCTTCGTGCACAGCTCGCCCGTCGCGCCGACCGGCACGATGTCGCCGCTCGGATCGACGATCTTCACTTCGAGATGCGGCTGGATGCGGCCAACCGTCGTCGTGCGCTTCTCCAGCGGATCGTCGGTCGAGCTCTGGAACGACACGGGGCTCGTCTCCGTCATCCCGTACGCGATCGTGATTTCAGAAAGGTGCATCTGCGACACGACGCGCTTCATCGTCTCGATCGGGCACGGCGAGCCGGCCATGATCCCGGTGCGCAGCGTCGACAGGTCGAATTTCGCGAATTCCGGATGGTCGAGCTCGGCGATGAACATCGTCGGCACGCCATGCAGCGCGGTGCAACGTTCTTCGGCCACCGCCGCGAGCGTCGCGACCGGATCGAACGCTTCGCCGGGGAATACCATCGCGGCGCCCTTCGACACGCACGCGAGCACGGCCAGCACCATCCCGAAGCAGTGATAGAGCGGCACCGGGATGCAGAGCGAATCCTGTTCGGTGAAACGCATCGCCATCGCGATCGAGCGCGCGTTGTTGACGACGTTGCGGTGCGTGAGCGTCGCGCCCTTCGGGCTGCCGGTCGTGCCGCTCGTGAACTGGATGTTGATCGGATCGTTGGCCGAGAGCGTCGCGCCGATCGCATCGAGCAGCGCCGGATCGACGGCCCGGCGGCCACGCGCCATCACGTCCGCGAAGCGGAACATGCCGGCAGGCGCCACCTCGCCCATCGACACGATCGTGCGCAGGCTCGGCACGCGCGCCGCATGCAGGTCGCCCGGCGTCGCGGTCGCGAGCTCCGGCGCGATGGTCTGCAGCATCTCGACGTACGCGGAGCTCTTGAAGCGCTCGGCCGCGATCACGGCCTTGCAGCCGACCTTGTTCAGCGCGTATTCGAGTTCCGACAGCCGGTAGGCCGGATTGATGTTGACGAGCACCGCGCCGATCCGCGCGGTCGCGAACTGCGTGAGCAGCCATTCGCTGCGGTTCGGCGACCAGATGCCGACGCAGTCGCCCTTCACGATCCCGAGCGCGGCGAGCCCTGCCGCCAGCACGTCGATCTCGTTCGCGAACTCGCGCCAGGTCCAGCGCACCTGCTGCTCGCGGAACACGACGGCCGGGCGGTCGGGAAAGCGGCCGGCCGTGTCGAGCAGGAACCGGCCGATCGTCGCTTCGGATAGCGGCACGTCGGTTGCACCACGCACGTACGACAAGCCGTTCTCGGGCGCGATCAGCGCGCCCACGCCAAGGTCTGCTGCCATGAATGTCTCCGTCCTTTGGGTCTGATCGGCCCGCGCGCGTGCTGCGCGCCTCCGCCGCAACGCTCGCGACGGGCGGCCTCACCGCGGATGATGCCGCGCTCCGCTGACGGTACTCTGACATCAAATCGCGGCGGACGGATGAAATAGGTAAGCACCTCACGACGACCGTCGTAGACGACGGTGCGGTCCGACATCAAAGTAGTGCCCATCATTTTCGATTTGATGGACATCACTGTGACAGA
>NZ_QKZF01000046.1:0-22440 GCF_003253915.1 Burkholderia sp. 28_3 | reverse complement strand
GCCATCTCCTCAGTCTCGGTTGTTCCGATGCCTGAGGTTAACAGCTCACCGCGAAAGTTAACAGCCCCACGGGGCCTTTTTGAAACCGTCTCTTAGCGTTGCGGTGGTTGTTCCGGTTGACGCATACGGATACGGCCCCGGACCACGCGAGCCGCCGCCTCCACCTGCAAAAGCGGTGGCGGACAGCGCAACGAGCACCACGGCAATGGTGGCGCGATTCAACAGCGAAAACTTGCTCATGATTAACTTCCTTGAAATTGACGAAATTCTGTGACGTGCAATGGCACATTCACGAAAAAGGGGCTCAGCGCTCGCCGATACCTGCAAGCCGCTTCCGGCTGCGACAGCCCTTGCGTCCGAGGAACGATTGAACGACGGAAGCGCGGGCGCGCGAACGCACCGCGCATCGACGTCATGCGTCAACACGTGCGCTAGCAGGGCTGGAAGCGCGATGGTGCGTGCGAGCGCGGACACATGCCAGCATGTGCGGGCACGGCCACGATCAGTCGACCGGGATTAAGTGCGGAATACCTGGAAGAGGATGCGTGATGGCGGGGGCGCCGACACGAGGAGGGGCTCGACATGCGCCGGCCGATCCGGCTGCAGCGCGAGTGTCAGAATGCTCGAGTGTCCCCAGATCAAGGGCAGCCACACGAGTGGCGCCGGGACAGGTTGATCGGCGTGATCCGGTTGCGCGCTGTTGTCGCAGTGCGCGTGGCATGTCACACCGACGTGATGATCCTGGAGATCGCCGTGGCTGTTGGCTGGGATCGCCGAAACCATCGACGATGTGCCCCGTGCGTCACCCGTGACTGTCGTACACGCGTACGCCGAAATCCACAACTGACTGAAAATCAGCGTGAACATCACGGCAATGGCGACGAGTGCTCGTTTGACAGGGCGGCGCATGGTATCTGAACGGTGGGCCGGGCAGTTGAAAGCGATGGCCCGAATTATGCGCATTGCCACGAACGGAATGTCAAGAGTATTTATCCGAGGATTTTTCTTCGCTCGCCCCTCAAAAAACCTTGACATTCCCGCCGTTGTATCGCCTAGAGTCGAATCAAGATGTGAGAGGTCCTGCGTGCGGCCGTTTGCAAAGATCACGCGCGGCGTAGCGGAACATAGATTCGGCGATATCGAGGTACACCATGAATATCGGACAAGCCGCGAGCGCGTCGGGGGTTACCCCGAAAATGATCCGCTACTACGAGAGCATCAATCTGGTGCCGGCGGCAGGGCGCACGGTTGGCGGGTATCGAATCTATGGTGCAGACGATGTCCAGGTGCTGCGGTTCATTCATCAAGCGCGCACACTGGGCTTTCCGATCGAGCAAATCCGGCACTTGCTCGCGCTCTGGCAAGAGCGCGATCGCGCGAGTGCCGAAGTCAAGAAAATTGCTTCGTTGCAGATCGCCGAGCTTGATACGCGGATCGCGGAGTTGCTCGAGATGCGTAGCGCGCTCGACCATCTGGCCAGTCATTGCGCCGGTGATGACCGACCCGCTTGTCCGATTCTCGAGTCGATTGACAGTGGTCAGGAGATTCGCCGACTCGCTCATCAATCTGTAGCGTCGTCGGCAACAATCGGCGGCTTGGATTCACAGGGCTGACGATGCTGGGACGAATCTTTACGTGCTAGGCGAAGACCCAAGGGGGCGACCGTGAGGTGGATGGTCAAACTGGTGCTGATGTTCCTGATTGCGTGGCTGCCCATTGCGGGCTTCTCCACGCCGGCACTGCTTTGTCAGCACAGCGCGTCGCCCGTCTCGACTTCTCCGGCCGGTACGGCACACATGTTGAACGCGATGCCCAGCGTGCATGCCACGGCGCCGGACGGCGGTCAGCATCATCAACCCGTCTGTCAAACCAGCGCGGGCACGGCATCCTGTACCATGCTGGCGATACCGTCGGCGACGATCGTCACTGTCCCTGTGACGTCTTCCTCCACGTACGCACTCCGTAACGTACCGTCGGCATCCCAGTTCATTCCAGAACTGCCTCAGCGCCCGCCGCAAGCACTCTAACTCCTGCTGTTCCCTGATCGGAAACCGCCGTCGCGGTTCGATCGCACTCGCCATTCCTCGTCGATTCGACCAATTTCGTAAGGATCGCGAGCTGGTCAGGAGTGCACCAATACGCCTTTGACAGGAGGAACACACCATGAACACCAAACGCATTTTCGTCATGCCGTTGCTCGTGATCACGCTACTCGCCGGTAGCGGTCTGAGCATCGCCGCCGACTCGCATTCTTCGTCGGCATCGTCTCGATCGACCATGGATCAATCCATGATGGGCGGCTCGATGATGGGCGGGCATATGAAAGGCGGCGCCATGATGCAAGGTTGCCCGATGATGGGCCAATTGCCGCCGGGCAACGAGAAACTCGCGATGCAGATGCACGGCGAAATGATGAAGGCGATGGGCGACATCATGCTCAAGTACGCCGACAAGGTCCAAACCTCACCGTCGAAATAGCAACGCGTCCGACTGACGCCAAGCTTCCCGAATTCTGAATCTCAAGGAGTCACATCATGAAATGCACGAAGAACATGCTGGTCATCGGCGGCATCATGCTCGCCGTCCTGGCAGCCGCCTATTTTGCGTTGCCGCAGTTTCGCGCGCTCGTCGTGAGCGCTGGACCGTTCCTCCTGTTCCTGATCTGTCCGTTGTCGATGTTCTTCATGATGAAGGGCATGAACTCGCACAGCGACCGGCCTGCGTCTTCCGACAACGCGAACAAGGAACGTCTGTCGTCGAACGAATCGCACGGAAAGCACTGAGTGTGAACGGTGGAAGCCATGCGTCGCAAATACGCGCTTGATGCAATCGCAGCACGGCTTCCGTGGCGGGCACCGCCTATCGGATGAATGACAAGCAGGCGGTGCAACGATCCAACGTATCGCTGGCGCGAGCCGGCCACAGGACGACACGATGGAAACCAGCATTTTCTTTGGCGGGTCGGTCATCGCGGCTTTCATTGCCGGCATGATCGCGCTGTTTGCGCCGTGCTGCATTTCGGTGATGCTGCCCGCGTATTTCGCAAGCTCGTTTCAGAATCGCCGCAAGCTGGTTGCAATGAGCTTCGTGTTCGCAGCTGGGATCGCGACCATCATCCTGCCATTGGTGATGGGCGCGGTCGCGCTGCGGCAACTCTTCGTTACTCGGCATCTGTTCGTGTATCTCGCCGGCGGACTCGTGATGATCGGCATGGCGGTATTCACGTTGCTGGGCGGAAAGCTGCAACTGCCGATGCCAGGCCGGCGCGCGGCGACGCCCGCCGGGCCGCTTGGCGTCTACTCGCTCGGGATGTTTTCGGGTGTGGCCAGCTCATGCTGCGCGCCGGTGCTCGCCGGGGTGATCGCGCTGTCGAGCGTCGCGCCGTCGATTGCGATCGCGATTGGTCTCGGCAGCGCGTACGTGTTCGGCATGGTAGCGCCGTTATTCATTGTGTCGCTGTTGTGGGACCGGGTCGACTGGCGATCGAGCGGGTTGTTTCGCGCACGCCGGATCACATGGCGGCTCGGCCCGATCCAACGCACGTTATCGGCGTCTGCGCTCGCAAGCGGGCTGCTTCTTGCCGTGATGGGAGCAGCGACGGTGTGGATCGCATTCGCGGATCAGTCGATGCCCACGCCGAGCCATTGGGCGCTGATGCTGTCGGTGAGGTTGCAGCATCTGGGGCGGATCGTCACGACCGCGCTTTCCTGGGTACCGAACTGGCTCGCCGCACTCGGTCTCGTCATCGCGGTCGGCGCGCTGGCCGTACGCGCGCACGCGCAGTGGCACGGTCAGGCGCTCACCGAAAAGCAACACAACACGCCGTCAACGAAGCATCACGCAGATGGAGGAGATCATGAAGCAGATACAACCATTCTCTGACGGGCAAGCAGCTTCACGGCGCGTGCTTGTGCTGTCGGCTGGCCTGGCTGTTTTGGTCGCATTGGTGGCCGCGATCTTTTGGATCCACGCACAACAGGAAGCGGGGCGTGGGGGGGCATTCGGGCAGCTCGCGGGCAAGTACCGGTTTCAGGTAGGCGATCCGGGCCCGGGTCAACTCGCCCCGCCGATTCGATTGATGAGCACCGACGGTAATGTCTTCGACCTGAGCGGCATGCGAGGCAAATCCGTGTTGTTGTATTTCCAGGAGGGCGTGACGTGTCAGCCTTGCTGGGACCAGGCGAAAGACCTCGCCACCCATTCCGATCAGCTCCGCGCGCTCGGCGTCGATTCCGTCGTCACCATCGCGTCGGATCCAGTCGACGTGATGAGGCGCGTGGCAAAGGACATGTCGCTGTCCTATCCGGTGTTGTCTGATCCTGATCTCGCAGTGTCGTCGGCATATCACGCGAACGACTACGGCATGATGGGACGAAGCCGTGACGGACATTCGTTCGTTCTGGTCGGTCCTGACGGTCGTATTCGGTGGCGCGCGGATTACGGTGGCGCCCCCGACTATACGATGTACCTGCCGGTCCCGAATCTGATCGCCGACATGCGGCAAGGCATGCGAATCCCTGGATGAGGTGCGGATGAGAACGCTACGAATCACCGTGCTGACGCAGGACGATTGTGTGTTCTGCGTCGATGCTATCGCGATACTCGACCGCCTCGCGGCCGAGTATCCGTTGGCCGTCGAAACAATTGCCTTCCAGTCGGCGGAGGGCGAAGCACTTGCCATCCAGGGCGGCATCTATTTTCCGCCGGGTGTGTTGATCGACGGTGACGCCGTTTGCTATGGCCGTCCATCGGAAAGGCTGCTCCGTAGGGAACTTGAACGGCGATTGTAGTGACGGATGGTATTTGCCGGCGCATTGCGTCCCGTGAAGCACCCGGGTCGAGGCGATGGCAAGGAGAAAGGACATGGATGATGAGGCTGGCTTCGCTGCGCACTACGGCCATTGGGGGCTGGTTGCGATCATGATCGTCGCAGCCAGCTGGATCCTCTACCGATTCGCGGCACCGAAACGCTGGCGAGAATGGACGGGCGCGGGACTCGTCCAAGCCTTCATCATCGCCCTGTACGCAGAGATGTACGGATTTCCGCTCACGATCTATCTGCTGTCTGGATTCTTCGGTCTCGATATCCCGCGTACGTCGTTCACGGGGCACTTGTGGGCAACACTGCTCGGCTATGGCGAAATGGGCGCGATACTCGAAATGCTGATCGGGGGCGTCTTCGTTGTGCTCGGTCTGGCCATGCTCGCTTTTGGCTGGCGAGAGGTCTATCTGGCGCGGCGCGATGACCAACTCGCGGACGACGGGCTGTACAGCGCAATACGACATCCTCAGTACGTGGGCATCATGCTCGCCGTGTTCGGTCAGGTCGTTCACTGGCCGACGGTCGCGACACTCGCCCTGTTTCCGGCGATCGTGTTCGCGTATGTGCGTCTCGCTCGCAAGGAGGAGCGCGAAATGTCTGGACGGTTCGGTCCGGTCTGGAAAGAGTATGCGCGCCGTGTACCGATGTTCGTTCCTCGCCTCGACCATTGGAGCGTACTCCTGAATCCGTTGAGGTGGTAACAAGCTTGCGCTGGCCCCGTGGAGGCGTCGGCTGTGCGAACCCGAATGATCGAGACCTGTGGCCGATGTTGACGCGTACGAAGGCGGCCACGGTGAGCGTGGCAGTCGTTTCTTGATTCACTTTCCGTATGGAGGCACAAGATGGCTATTCGCATTGGAGACGAAGCACCCGATTTCACCGCCGAGAGTACCGAGGGCACGATCCGCTTTCACGAGTGGATCGGCGATCACTGGGCAATCCTGTTTTCCCATCCGAAGGACTTCACGCCGGTATGCACAACGGAGCTCGGCTACATGGCCGGGCTTAAGCCGGAATTCGATCAGCGCAACACGAAGATCATCGGGCTCTCCGTCGACCCCGTCAGCGATCACCAGAAATGGGTGAAAGACATCGAGGAGACGCAAGGGCACGCGATCAACTATCCAATGATCGGCGACGACAATCTGGTGGTCGCAAAACTGTACGACATGATTCACCCGAATGCGAGCGGCGGGCCGCGCACCGCGGTCGACAACGCGACCGTACGCTCGGTGTTCATCATCGGGCCCGACAAGAAAGTGAAGGCGATGCTGGTCTACCCGATGAGCGCGGGCCGTAATTTCGACGAGGTGCTGCGCCTGCTCGATGCGCTGCAACTCAACGCGAAGCACACGGTCGCGACGCCGGTGAACTGGACGCCCGGCGACGACGTCATCATCCCGACCTCGGTGTCGGACGACGATGCGAAGAAGAAGTATCCGCTGGGTTTCAAAACCCTGAAACCTTACCTTCGTTACGTGAAGCAGCCTGGCTAGATCTGAATCCGCGGGGGCGCCAGAGAGTATCCCGGCGTCCCATTAGCGCAGGGTTCCGCCGACAAAATGGGGATTCATCGACGACACAATTGTTGTGCCGCGACGGCGGACGACGGAATCGCCAGTCGTGCGAGAGCAGTTTCTGCGACGGGGAAAGTAGTGAATCGACTGCGAAGAGATTTAACTGCACGTGTGTATCAGGCGACCGGCTTGACCTTCCCACCGGGGCGACGTCGATCGTGTAACTAAAGCCGCACCACAACGGGACCGGACAAACTGCTGATCCCGCGCCGTGGCAATGGTGCCCGCGAGGCGTTGCCGAATCGGTTCAACCGTATTCGTTGAAGGAGCAAGATCGAATGGACAAGCAGCACGACGACCACGCCTCTTGCGTGCATCGCAGCACCGCAGAACCCAGCGCATCCGGTCAAGCCAAACGGGTTGATGACGCTCGAAACGGTGCGAACACTTCATCACTGAAGGATCCAGTGTGCGGAATGACCGTAACGGCGGATACTCCGTACCAGACTCGTCACATGGGCCACGCATACAGTTTCTGCAGCGAATCGTGCCTGCGGAAATTCAAAGCGAATCCGGCGCGATACGTCGACTCGACTGGAGAGGATATGCCGAGCAAAGCGCCGGACGGCACGGTTTATACCTGCCCGATGCATCCCGAAATCCGCCAGGATCATCCCGGCCACTGCCCGAAGTGCGGGATGGCACTCGAGGCACTGATACCGGACACGAGCGACGAAGTAAACCCGGAACTGGTCGATTTCCGCCGTCGATTCTGGCGGACCTTGCCGTTTTCCGTCGCTGCCTTCCTGATCGCCATGTTCGGCCACCGGATCGGCGGAGCATTTCCATTGATGCAGAACTGGGTGGAACTGGCGTTGTCCGCGCCGGTCGTGCTGTGGGCCGGCCTGCCGATCTTTGCGCGCTTCGTGCAGTCATTGCTCCAGCGTAGTCCGAACATGTGGACGCTGATCGGACTCGGCACCGGTGCGGCGTTCATCTACAGCGTCGTGGCGACTGCCGTGCCGGATGCCTTCCCGCAGACTTTCGTCGTAGACGGCAGGGTGGGGGTGTATTTCGAGGCCGCGGCGGTGATTCTGTCGCTGACGCTACTCGGCCAGATTCTCGAACTGCGGGCACGCGCGCAGACATCGGCCGCGATTCGATCATTGCTCGAACTTGCACCCAAGACGGCTCGCCGAATCATGGTGGACGGAACGGAAGAGGATGTGCCGCTGACCGATGTTCGTCCGGATGATTGCTTGCGGGTGCGACCCGGTGAGAAAGTCCCGGTCGATGGCGTCGTCGTAGTTGGCGCCAGCACAATCGACGAGGCTATGATCACCGGCGAGGCGATGCCAGTGCCGAAGCATTTGGGCGATCACGTGATCGGCGCGACGCTGAATACGTCAGGCAGTTTCGTCATCCGCGCGGAAAAAGTGGGATCGCAAACGGTCCTGGCACAAATCGTCGAACTTGTCGCGCACGCACAGCGTTCCAAGGCGCCCATGCAGCGCATGGCCGACAAGGTGGCCGGTGTGTTCGTGGTGGCGGTGATCGCGATTGCGCTGACAACGTTCGTCGCGTGGGGACTGTGGGGGCCGCAGCCCGGCTGGGTGTTTGGACTGATTAACGCTGTCGCGGTGCTGATCATCGCGTGCCCATGCGCGATGGGCCTCGCCACACCGATGTCGATCATGGTGGCGAACGGCAAGGGGGCATTGAACGGCGTGCTGTTCCGTGACGCGGCCGCAATCGAACATCTGCGGAAGGTGGATACCCTCGTCGTCGACAAAACCGGGACGCTGACCATGGGGCGGCCGGCGTTCTCGGAGGCGCTCGCCGCGAACGGCTTTGCCGACAACGAGGTGCTGCGTTTGGCGGCGAGTCTGGATCAGGGCAGCGAACACCCGCTGGCCGCCACGCTCGTCACGGCTGCGGTGGAGCGCAAGCTGGCGCTCGAATCGGCGACGGACTTCACGGCGCTCGCTGGACTTGGCGTGCGCGGGTCGGTTGCAGGGACGCCACTTGCACTTGGCAACGCCGCGCTGATGCATGAGATCGGTGCCGATATTGGGCCGCTTGCCACGCGCGCTGACACGTTGCGCGAGCAGGGATCGAGCGTCATGTACCTCGCAGTGGACGGTGCGCTCGCCGGCTTGGTAGCTGTCTCCGATCCGATCAAGGAGACTACGCCTGAGGCACTTGGCACGCTGCAGGAAGCCGGCATCCGGGTTGTCGTCGCGAGCGGTGACGGGACTGCGACCGTCAAGGCCACCGCAGAACGTCTCAAGATCGGTGAATACCATGGTGAAAGTAAGCCGGCCGATAAATTGGCGCTGGTGTCGAGACTGCAGAACGAAGGCGCGGTCGTTGGCATGGCCGGGGACGGCATCAATGATGCGCCGGCACTTGCGAAAGCCGATGTCGGCATCGCGATGGGAACCGGGACGGATGTCGCGATGCACAGTGCTCAGGTGACCCTCGTAAAGGGTGATCTGCGCGGCATCGCGCGGGCGCGAGCGTTGTCCGAAGCCACGGTGCGCAACATGAAGCAAAATCTGGCGTGGGCATTCGTCTACAACGCGTTGGGCGTGCCACTGGCGGCCGGCGTGCTTTATCCGCTGACCGGTTGGCTGCTGTCGCCGATGATCGCGGCGCTGGCAATGAGCCTGAGCTCGGCGTCGGTAATCTCGAATGCGTTGAGATTGAGAAGCGTCAGAATTTGACACGCGTGAATGGCCGTTTCCCGACGGCGATGCGCAAGACAATGCAAACGCGAAGCGGGGAGATCGACGATGGAACGAACATACGGGATCGATGGCTTCACCCGACGCCGTTTCTTATGCGCACTGGCAGCGCTGGCCGGATACTACGGCGGCCCGGCTGCCGGCGCGTCCGAAGATCGATCGAACGGGCGTTATCAGATTTACGTCGACGATGTCGTTCCAAGACAGGGCGTCGACACGAGAGTCGCTTTTGGCGATGCGATTCATCGGCTGGTGGCAGCGGGCGTGATCGTCCCCGACAAATACCGCGCAGTGATTGGTGCGAAGGCGCGCCTTCCGGATTGGGTCGAGCACCTATTCGTCGGGCCGTCGTCGTCGCCGATCGTGTTCTCCGCCGAGAATGCGCCGTATCTGCTTCATTTGCTTTGGCCGCTCGGCTTGGCGACACGCGCCCGCTTCAACGAGCACAGCCCGATGCGAACGGTCCGGCTGCCATCATTTGCGAGCACGGGCGGCTGGACGCTCGGTCAGGCAAGCAACGGCTACGTCTATTTCGACCGGATCGACACGATGCGTCTGACGCCTGCGCAAGAAGCAATCGCTCTCGAGGTCGCGACGAACACCTATCGGCCATGCTGCGACAACTCGACTTTCTATCAGGACTGCAATCACGGCTCGGCTCTCCTTGGAATGATCGAGTTGGCTGCGTCGCAAGGTGCATCGGCTGACTTGGTGTTCCGGATCGCGCGGGTAGCGAATTCGTACTGGTTCACGTCCCAATATGCGATGACGTCGATGGTCTTTACGCATCTTCGCCAGCAAGCGTGGCATACGGTGTCGCCACGGCTCGTGCTGGGACAGGACTATTCGTCGTTGAGCGGGTGGCAACGGAATGTGGCCGACGTGCTGGAGCGGAAGAAGGTATCCGGGCCGCTACCGCAACAGGCGTCGGCATCGTGCGGCATGCCCGGCGACAACGCCGCGCGACTGGCCGCGCCGCATATCGTGCGACGGGAGTAAGACGTGAGCGCCGTCGCGTACCTTCGCCGAGTTCGGCGACATCGAAAGGGGCATTTGATGGGAATCTACAGTCGCTATATTTTTCCTCGGCTCTGCGATCTGGCGATGGGTCAGGCGATGCTGGTCCCGTACCGTGAGCGCGTCGTCGGAGGCGCAGCGGGACGCGTGCTCGAGGTCGGTTCGGGCTCGGGCCTGAATCTGCCGCTGTATCGCGAAGATGTACGCGGCGTATTCGCGCTGGAACCGTCGGCGGAACTGTTGAAGATGGCGAGCCGTCACGTCATGCAAGCTGGCGCGCCGGTCGATTTCCTGATGGCGTCTGCGGAATGCATTCCGCTTCCGGACCAGAGCATCGACACGGCGGTCAGCACCTGGACGCTGTGCTCGATTCCGGATGCCGATCGAGCGTTGCAGGAAATCCGGCGGGTGCTGACGCCCTCGGGGCGCTTGCTGTTCGTCGAGCATGGTCTTGCGCCGGAGCCCGGTGTGCGACGCTGGCAAGATCGGCTGACGCCCGCTTGGTGTTGCGTCAGCGGCGGCTGTCACTTGAACCGTCCGATCCGCTCGCTAATCGAGCGTGCAGGTTTCGGGTTCGACCAAATCGGTACCGGTTACGCGCCGGGACCCAGATGTTTCACGTATTTCTACGAGGGCGTTGCGCGGAAATGCTGAGATCGTGGCGTCGCGATATCGGACGTGACCGCGGCGCATGGTCGCGAACGATTGCCTTGCCAAATTCTTTCGATTTGACTGCGCCATTTGTGGCAGTTGGCGAGTTTTGGCATGCGTTCGACCCGCAGCTGTGTTCGCGGCCGCGTCAAGTGGAGGTCGTAATCGAACACCTTGGAATTTCACGCGGAAAGTGCCGCACGGGATAGAACGATGACGAGACGGATGGGGGGCACGATACAACCGCAGGACGCGGGCAGAGCTTCACCCGTCGCCGTTTTGCGTGCTGTCGCCGCAATTTGACCCGGTACCCAACTGGAGCCGTTCAATGATCTCGCCGCTTCGCCCCCCAACGATTCTGGCTACCCTGGTCACGTTTGCCTTCGGCGGTCCAGTTCGAGCAGAAGGCGATCTCATGCGCGGCGCGCAGGCGGCCCGCGAGTGCATGGCCTGCCACTCGTTCGCGCCGGGGCGACACATGACGGGGCCGAGCCTCGCCAACGTATGGGGCCGCAAGGCGGGCACAGCCGCTGGTTTCCAGCGCTATTCGGATGCGCTGAAACGGTCGGGCCTGGTTTGGGACAAAGAGCACCTGGATGCGTGGCTCAAGGACCCCGCGGCACGGGTTCCCGGCAACGCGATGGACTTTCCGGGCATTGCGGACGCGCGCACGCGGGCCGATCTGCTCGCTTATCTCGAGGCGGTTTCCGGCGGTCGTGTGTCGGTCCCGGACCAGGGCCTGCCGAACCTGAAGGCGGCAGGCGCGGCTTCGCAGCTGACCGCCATCCACTACTGCGGCGACACGTACCGCCTGTCGACGGCCGACGGAAAGCTACATACGTTCTGGGAGTTCAATCTGCGGTTCAAAACGGACGGCAGCGTCGACGGCCCGCGTCCGGGTACGCCCGTACTCGTTGGCACCGGCATGCGGGGTGACCGCGCCGCTGTGATTTTTTCGCGTCCGGAGGAAATCTCCGGATTTATTCGAAGGCAGTGCACATGAATCAACGCCGCCCTGACCGATCCGACGAACCCATCCCGCCAAGCGATACCGCAGAGCGGCATGACGGCGAGCGCAACTGGCGCATGTCGAGACGAGCGTGGCTTGCAATGCTGAGCGTCACGGGCCTGGCGGGTGCTGGCTTTGCTTACGGGAGCTGGTTTTCGGATGATATTGTAAACGGCGTTGTCATTCATCCGCGTCCACGCGAGCTCGGAACGCTGCGTTTCGCAGACGACAAGGGCACCGCGACAAGCCTGAGCGCGTTTCGTGGCCGAGTCGTGCTGCTGAACGTCTGGGCTACCTGGTGCCTTCCGTGCCGTGATGAGATGCCGACACTGGATCGTCTGCAGGCAGCGCTCGGCGGACCGAGTTTTGAAGTCGTCGCAGTTTCTCTTGACGCGGGCGGCTTGCCGGCGGTGCAGGCGTTCTTTCGCGAGATTGGCGTTAAACACCTGCGCCCATATCTCGATACCTTCCACGATGTCGCGGCTCTGGCCTCAACGGGCATACCGCTCACCTTGTTGATCGACCGCAACGGCCGCGAAGTGGGCCGCAAGCTGGGGCCTGCCACGTGGGACGATCCTCAAATGCTCCGACTGATCCGGCGTTATCTACCGGCCACGCCGTGAGCGAGCGGCCCCCCCGAATCGCACGCTCACATGAGGAGATCGAGATTTGGGTCTTTAACGCCACACCACCATGCCACGGCACTGCGATCGGGCGATCGCGCAATGCCATGCTGCTCCCTTATCGCGAGCGCGTCACGGGCAGCACGGAAAACGCCGGATTGGAGATCCGGGCCGGTTCCGGGCTGAATTTTCCCTTGTGAAAAAGGGGGCTCGGCGATACGCGCGAGCCCCGTAAAAGACGGTCGAGACCTGACAATCGATCACGGCAGGACAGCACCCTAATCGACTCTCCGGCCAGCACCGTCTGCGTGGACGTTGCGCCGCGGCGCTCTTGCACAGTGCGTCTTGTCGGGCAACCGCCTAGACCCGGCGCCGCAGCAGTAGCAGGGACACCGACAGCAAGACGTGGCATTCACGCATGCGCGCATGCTTCTGGACGTCGGTGCTGCGCCATCCTAGCCCTCAGAAGTTCGCAAAGACTGTGGGCGCTGGCCCTGGCTGCAATTCGTAGACGGTCAGCGGCCCTTTACGGGACCCCGGCATCCCCGGCGCGCCGGCCGGCATGCCCGGCAGGGCGATCCCCTTGATCGCCGGATGCTCGTTCAGCAGGCGCTTGACGAGATTCGCAGGGACGAGCCCTTCGACGACATAGCCGCCTACGATCGCCGTATGGCACCCTTCCAGGCTTTCAGGCACGCCGTATTGTTTCTTGATCGATACCAGGTTGGGCGTATTGATTGTCTCCACCTTGAAGCCATTCGCCGCGAGGTCTTTCGCCCATGCATCGCAGCACCCGCAATTCGGGTTCTTGTACATCTTCACGGGAATTTCAGCCGCCAGCGCGGACAATTGCACGCCGAGCGCGGCGATCATCAGCAGGCACATCTTGAGGTAACGCATGACAGGACTCCTTCGTCGTGAGGTGAGTGACTAAACAAACGAATGCTGCTGGTTACGTCGTGTCCATCGAAGCGACGACGTTCGCCGGGGGCAGGCAGATGCCCTGGGTGCTACAGGCCTGCACGTGCACCACGACACGGTAGCTCTTGAGGTTCGAGGGAGCCGTGAACGGGATGACCGTACCGTCTTCGTACACCTGAATGTCCTTGCCGTCGATCACGATCCCGCTGTTTCTACCGGGCGGATAAACGGCCTGCGCATCATGCGATGCGCCTTCGCCCTGAAGCGTTAGGGTCGTCGGAATGAGCGATTCGAGCGACGCGGGATTGGCGTTCACATGCCAGCCGGTGGCGATATGCAAGGTCAACTCGGCGTGGTGGTCACGTGCAGCGACGGAGGCGCTCACGTATCGAGACGAGTCAGCCATGCCGATCGCTTGCGAGTCGGTGACGGAGGGGAGGTGAGCGCGCGGGCCAGCCTCGATCCAGACGAAGGCCGCGGCGACGGCCAGCACGACGACGGCGGCCGACGCGGCGAGCACACGGTTGACATTCTTCTTCATCAAGGATTCTCCATTTACTTCAGCGCATTCAATGCGTCCACAAGGCTTCCGGCGGTGAACAGGCCGGAAAAGTGTTGTACCTCGCGCCCATCGCGATCGAGCACCGCAACGAACGGCAGCCCCACTCCGCCGTAGAAAGCAAGCAGGCGTTCGAGCGCGGGATCGGGTCGTGTGAGGTCGGCCTGAAACGGCACGACGCCGCGTCGGTGAATGGCCTCGGCAACGTTATCGGCCTGGTACACGCTGCGCTCAAGGACCTTGCAGTTGATGCACCATTGCGCAGTGAATTCCACGATGGCGGGGCGCCCGAGTACCGGCAGCATTGCCAAGTCGCGATCGTGCAGTGGTTGCCAGGCGATGCTGCGCGCCGCGGATGATCCGAAACCGGTGCTGACATTGACCATCACCGCTGTTACGACGCCGACGATGACGACCGCGCGGCGCGAACCGCGGTCTTTGCTGCGTACAAAGACTGCGCACGCCCATGCCAGCACGCCGAGACCAAATGCAAACCACAGCAGCGGTTCCCAGGCCGCAGGCAAGACACTGCGAACGAAGAAAATCGCCGCGCCGGACAGGATCCAGCTGAAACTCTGGCGCACTACGTCGGACCAGCCGCCGGCGCGCGGAAAACGCAGGAGCAGCGCAGGCCGGAGAATCAGAAGAGCGTAGGGCGACGCGAGCCCGACGCCGATTGACACGAAGAGCGCGACGATATTCGGTGCCGGCTGCGCGAGCGCGAATACGAGGACACCGCCCAGCAACGGTCCCGTGCACGGTGTCGACAGCAACGCACACACCAGGCCGGAAACGAAAGGCTCGAGAAACTTCACGCCATGCGCCGACGCGATCACGGCGGGCAGGCGCAGCCCACGCCAGCCGAAATTGGCGATCGCCAGCGCGAGCAGCAGCGCGCTCAACATGGTCAACACGATCCGCGATTGAAACAGGACGCCCCAATGCAAATGCAGCAGCGCCGTAGCCAATCCCAGCGCCGCAAAAAAAAGTACCGATCCGGCGGTAAACAGCGCGGCCGACATCGCGCGCGCGCTCAGCCGTTGCCCGGTTTCGCGCAGGATCGCGCGAACCTTGAGGGGGATGGCTGGCAGCACGCACGGCGTGAGATTGAGCAGGGCGCCGGCGCCGAACGCGAGCGGAATCTGAACGAAGAGCAGAGACAGCATGTCGGCACACTCATCAGGAAGCTTGCGCGAGCGCCTGCTCGATCAGATGATGCAGCGCGGGAAAGTCGGGCTCGCCGAGAATTCGTTTCAGGATCTCCCCCTTTTTGTCGACCACGAAAGTCGTGGGCGTCATGTTCACGTTGTCGAATTGCTGAGCGAGGCCGCCGTCCGAGTCCATTGCCACTTTGAAAGGAAGTCCGTGCGTACGGGTGTAGTTGACGACGTACACTGGCGGGTCGTACTTCATCGATACCGCGATGAAGTCGAATCCTTTCCCTTTGAACTTGTTGTACGTGTCAATCATCTGTGGCATTTCCTTGATGCAGGTCGCGCAACTTGTCGCCCAGAAATTGACCAGATATACCTTGCCGCGCAGGTCGGCCGTCGTCAGCTTCTGGCCCGACAGCAGGACGAAGGTCGCCTTCGGCACGGACTTCGTCGGAGCCAGTGCGAGGTATGCGGATACGAGAAGAGCGGCCGTTACCAGCGCGGCGGCGACCTTGCCGATTGAAAGCCTGAATCTGCGCGTCGCGGTCATGTCGGGCCTCATGATTTCATTCCAGCAATTGCCGTATGTCCGCCGCGAGTGTCGTGGCATCGGCACCGGTCTGCTCCAGCACGCGCACGGCGCCCTTTGTGTGGAACAGGAAGACATTGCCGTTATGCATAATGGTGTTATCGCTCGGTTCTCCGGATCGGCCGCCAAACACCTTCATCTGGCTGGTCGCGGTCTTCAGTTCCTCCGGCGTGCCGCGCAAGCCGAGAAAGCGCGGATCGAACGCGGATACCCACTGCCGTAGCACGGGCAAGGTGTCGTGCTCGGGATCGACAGTCACGAACAGTACCTGCACCTGACCGGCGTCCTTGCCGAGTTGCTGCATCGCCCGTCCAAGCTCCGCCATCGTCGTCGGACATACGTCCGGGCAGTGTGTGTACCCGAAGAACACCGCGACGACCTTTCCCCGGAAATCGGCCAGCGACCGCCGCCGGCCCGTATGGTCGGTCATTGTGACGGTCATCGTCAGTGGCGATGCGCTGATGTCCAAGCCCTTGAAGTCGGGCGTCCGACTGCACGCGACCAGCAGCATCGCGGCGGGCACGAGCGACAGGTAACGCAACGCGGTACGCCGGCCCGTGCACAACGGCTTGGCATGGGTCACTGGGGGCTTGCGAAACTGCATATACGATCCTTTATGGTGGCGCGTGACTGGCGGCTGTCGGATTGCGTCAGCGGGCGAACAGGTTCGGGAGGCCGGTGTCATTGCCGAGCCTCCGGCGGAAACGATGCGTCGCGACTCTCGGACCGCTGGAATGCGCGTTGTTCAGGTGTCCACATCGTCTTCAGATATTCGATCACGCTGCGAATCTCGATCGGCGTCAGCGTGGCGCCAAAGGGCGGCATGGTCAGCCGCTCGGTCTTGTTGAACGGATCGCGCCAACCGTCGTGGACGAGCTTGTACAACATGCCATCGGCGTGCTTCCACGTGTGTCCCTTTGCGTTGTGCGGGGGCGCGGGCATCTCGCCCAATGCATCGGGTTGCTGCCAGTTCGGTGCACCTTCACCGTGTGGCCCGTGGCACGACGCGCAGTTTTGCTGGTATATCGTCAGGCCGGCCTTAAGCAAGTCGAACCTGTGCGGCGATGCCGAGGTATCGCCGGCATGCGCGAGCGGCGCCAGCGTGAGCAGCGCGGCGAACGCGGCGGGTGTCGGCTTAGCCATCGAGGCGCTCCCATGTTCCTGCGTGATCTGCGCGGCGAAAGAGCGCGCCGTCGCCAGCCGCGTACAGCACCCCGTCCGGGGTGACTAGCAGAGCGGTGATCGCCGGGCCGGGCGCGGCCAGATGCGTCCATTGCTCGCCGCCGTCCCGGCTCAGCAGGAGTTCCTTGCCCAAAGCCGCGTAGATCTGCTGCGGTTCGCGTGGATCGTAGGTGACCGCATCCACTTTGCCGGTCAGCCCGCCGGCCTTGCGCCAGCCGCAGAAGCAGTCCATCGACCGGCTGACGCCGTTCGAGGTCGCGGCCAACAGCCAGCCGGTCTGCATGCTGCCGGGCATGTTCGAGTGAACAAGACGCAGGATCGTGGCTCGCGGTCCGGCATCCATCAGGCGCCAATCCCGTCCGTCCTTCTGGCTCCGGAAAATTCCACGCCCGGCCACATAGGCGTAAACCGTATCGGCCTGATCGGCATGCGTGGCAAGGGCCTCGACGGTACGGCTGGGCAGTCCCGCGTTGGTCGATTGCCAGCTTTGACCGTCGTTGTCGCTACGAAGGACGCCCAGACCGGGCCCGCCGACGTACAGCAGGCCCGGTCGCCGCGCCGACGTCGCGATGGCCAAGACGCGGCCATGCGTTTGCGGCAGCGCGATTCGATTCCAATGCCGCCCGTCGTCGACGCTCCGGTAGAGCGCATCGACGGTAGCTTTCAGCAGCACATGGTGGGACGCGTCGATCCCGAGCGCGACGATCGGGCTTCGCGCGGCCGTCGTCAGCGCATCCGCGCTGGCATCGTGCAGCGCGAGCAAGCCAGTGAACAGGACAACAACCACGCTCAGCGCGTGTGCTGGCAAGTTGCACCGTCCGAAGATTCTGCGCTTGCCGTCTTTTTTGGGTTTCATTGAAGTCTCCAAGACAAACGACTCCCGTTTGCCGACGATTTCCGGTCAATCCGTTCGTCCGCACCGCAACCGCGCCCGCCGGCCCTCAGCCGACGGACGGGACACAATTCAGCGCGCAGGCTTCAATCCCACACGCGGGATAGGCGGCGAAATCCGTCTTTTCCGCAGTGGTATGGCGGACGGAGCGGTGCGTCGTCGAAGGCGGCAATCGGCCAACGGACTAATCGCGCAGTGCGACGAAACGACACCGTCGTGCTGCGGACGCGAAGGAAAATCAGCCGAGACTGGGAGGACGCAGCAGCGTCCGCGGGAAGTCCTGCAGGATGAAATGCGAGGGGAGGTGGGGATAGCGGAACCGCTGATATTGAGAATCAGGGAGACTGGAATCCGCTTGGAGTACCGGCATGGTGGGACTGCACACCGTAGCAGCCTTGCACGGCTTGCCCATCAACGCATGCTGGCTGGCGTCCGCTGGCAAGCAATCGGCGGTGGCTGCCACCGTTCCCGTTGCCATCGCCGAACCTTCCGCGCATTCCCCCGACGCTGACAATGCCGCTCCCGCCTGTCCCAGGAAGGCCAGACAAACGAACAGCGAAAGGAGAAGGCGGACTGCAGCGGTCATACAAGGGGGGACGGACGCCCCGGCAATGGCGCAAGCATGACGAAGACTATATCAAAGTATTCGCGCTGATCGGCAACATTGAATTGAACGTTGCGTGAGAAGGCGGCCGAAGTTCGATCATCCGTCCACCGCTGCTTGCGCAGTGCATCGCAGCAATTTCCGCATGATGCCGGCGTATCGGCACGCGGCTGCGTCGCCCCGGGCGGTCCCGGATGGGTTTCACGCGTCAGGGGCACGCGAGCTGATCGCTGAATCGACGTGTCAGGTGGGGTGGCGGCGACGACTCCACGTCCGCGTTCGCGCCCCGGGAGTGGCGATGACAAGCGTAGCTCGTCATCGCTGCGGCGCGAGCCACCCCAACAGCCGTGGCCCATACCAGGCACTGAGCACGAGGAGGAGAGCTGTAACGCCGAAATTCCACAGGAGAACCATCACCGTTGCGTCGAGCGGATGGAGTAGTGACAGCGCTATCGTTGTCACGGCCGAACGGAGACCGCCCATTATCGCTACGGGCACCGGCGCGAAGCGCGCTGCGTGGCGCAGCATCGCAAGCATCAGTAGTGACAGCGGCGTGCCGGTGAGGGTCAGCGTGGCGAAGCAGCGCGCGGTTTCCCCGGCGGATATACCGTCCGGCCCAATTTTGATCCAATTGGTGAGGCACCCGTAACCGATGGTAGCTATCCACACGGCGAGTGCGGGCGCGGGAAGCAGCAACCACCGCCGTGAGCGGCCCGGAACGCTGACGATGAAAGCGGCCACCGCGGCGAGAACGCCGGTGGTTGCTGCTGCCACGCCGGTGACGAAAGTGGGCTGACCCAGCTTATTCATCAAGTCCGGCCGCACCCCGTGTTCGAGTGCCACCAGCGTCAATATCAGGGCTGCAAACGCCAGCCAGCATGCCGCCCGCAGCGTAGGCGGCAGCAGGCGTCGAACCGGTTTTGCCTCGGCGACCAGCGATTCGATCAGATCCTGGGTAGATGTCATGCTTCGCCTCCCCGCTTTCCGCTCGGCTGACGCTGATTGTGCCGCGCCCGGTGTGTCGCAGACCTTCGGCGTGGCCGTCGGGATCCCGCTGGCCACCGCAGCTTCCCATGCTAACGACGCTTCGTCGCATTTCCAGTGATCCGGATCGCATCCCACTGCGCCTCCGTCACGCGCTCATCCGGTCGAAGAGCCTCCGGCACCTGCAGCACTATGCAGTGCGACTCTTCTGGCTCAGAGGGCTAGTAGCCCTTCGCGCCGGAGGCGTGGTTCCCCATCCCGCTGTCTTGCTTTTTCATCATTTTCTTTTGATGCTTCATCGGTGTCTTGGCCATCGTCCCGCTGGCAGCCAGCGTTTCGGACGACATCGCATTGTTACTCATCACGCCGCTCGCTTGTGCAAACGTTGCACCGCCCGCCATCAATAGGCCAGCGGAACATGCAGCAATGATCAAGTTCTTCATTTTGCGCTCCTTGTTCATTACTTGATTCCGACGGATCGCCGGCTGCGTCGAGGGCGCCCGCTACGCGTTCCTTCGCGCCTCAGGAGCCGCCGAACCAACTGTACCCTTGGTCTTCCCAGTAACCGCCAGGGTACGTATTTGTGACGAACATCTCCATAATGTGCTTCGGGTTTTTGTAGCCGAGCTTTGTCGGCATCCGCAGCTTCATCGGAAAGCCGTATTCGGGCGGCAGCGTCTTGCCGTCGTACTGAAACGTCAGCAGTGTCTGGGAGTGCAGCGCCGTCGCCATGTCGATACTTCCGTAATAGTCATCCGCACATTTGAAGCCGACATACTTTGCCGACGTGTCCGCACCGATCCGCTGCAGGAATTCGCGGAAAGGCGTCCCGCCCCAGCGGCCAATCGCGCTCCATCCTTCCACGCAAATGTGACGCGTGATCTGTTCGGCATGCGGCAGTGCGTACAGCTCCGGTAGCGTCCAAGTGCGCTTTCCGGTCACAAGGCCGCCAATCTGCAGCCGGTAGTTCGAGCCGTCCACGTCGGGCACCTCGTCTATTCCGTAATACGCATTGAACGGAAACGGCCGCGTGATTTGCGCTTCGGTGTAAGTCGGCGCCAGCCGGGTCGGGTCGAACAGCCACGCCTGCACGCGGTCGTTCATCCGCGACACCCGCATCAGGAAGGCGTTGACCGATTGGTCGTCGGTGAGGCTGCAGCCCGTCAGCATCGCGAGGCCGCCGAGCGTCAGCGCGCGCTGGGTGAAGAGGCGCCGCGACGGCAGCGCCAGTTCGCGTTGCGCGTCTTTCAGGATCGACTTGCGATCGAGCGACGGGCTGACAGGAAAACTGATCTTCTGCCTAATGGACATCGCAATCTCCTCAGCGTCCGCGGATCATCGTCAGCAGCGAGCGGGGCACCACGGCGACCATCGCGACATGCACCACGACGAACGCTACCAGCACGGCCATCGCGCAGAAATGGACGATGCGCGCGGACTCGTAACCGCCCATCAATTCCCGAAGCAGCGGGAACTGCACTGATTTCCAGAGCACTATCCCGGACAGCACCAGTACGATCAAGTCGATGATCGCAATCAGGTAGGCGAGTTTCTGCACCGCGTTGTAGTTGTGCAAATCGTCGTGATGCAGCTTCCCAGCCAGCGCTCGCATGAGATCGCGCAGCACGGCCACCGGCGCCAGCGGAAAGAATTTACGAAAGAGGCGCCCGGTCACGAGGTTCAGCACGAGATAGACGATGCCGTTGAAAACCAATACCCACATCGCCGCGAAATGCCATTGCAGCGCGCCGGCGAGCCACCCGCCCAGCGTAATGTCCGGCGAAAACATGAATCCTTTGAAGATCGGCGACGCATCATAGATGCGCCAGCCGGACAGCACCATCACGATCGCGGCGAGTGCGTTCACCCAGTGCGTGATGCGTAGCCAGATCGGATGAATCGCCATGATCGCCTCTCTTAACCGCACACCGTCAGAGCGGTCGCCTGCAGCTCGCCGCTGTCCCTTGCGCCCATGCGTGACGGTGACGATGCCGCATGTATCAGATTGTAGATTTAGCTGGTACTGCCGACCGCGATTTTCTGGCACATTTCGACGGCTGCACGACGTGCAGCTCCGCCGCCCGTCAGCCACGAGCGTCTTGCCGCCGCTTTCGTCTGCTTGAACCGGCTGCAAGACCCGCTCGTCGCCGAAGTACCGGCACGCTCCGCGTCGACCAACACTTGAGACCGTGTCCGACCATCCTGTTATGTCGAGATTCGACGTTGGCGTGCTTGCGAAGAAGGTTCGTGGCAATTGCGGCGTCGCAAGAAGGAGAGCGAAATCCCATCCGCTAATCACTCGCCCGCTCCGACCCAACGGAACAGCCGCGCGCCGTACGACGCGCTCGCGATCAACAGGACGATTATCAGCCCGACGTTCCACGCGAGAATCATCATCGTGGCGTCGAGCGGATGATAGAGCGATAGCGCGACCGCCGTCATCGCGGAGACGGCAACGCTTCCCGCCATGACCACGGGCACCGGCGCGAGACGTGCGGCATGGCGCAGCATGATCAGCAGTGTCAACGAAAGCGGCACACCGGTGAGCACGAGCGTGACCCCGCGATGGACCGCGACCTCCAGGGCGGCAACCGTCATGCCGCTCGCGACGGCCGCTTCCTTCAACGACATTTCCTCGAGTTTGAGCGTCCGGATCGCGTCGCGCTGGCCCTGTGGTAACCGGGAGGGCGCGTCGCGCAGCACCCGCGAATCGGCTGCCTCCTCCATAAGATTCGCTCCGTGGCCGGCCAAGGTTTCGTGGTCGGGGTCGAGCGACATCTCGCGTGATGCCGCACGGCCCCGGCGACGTTGTATCAGGCAGGCAGAGGTGGCTCCGTACGTTCGGACAGTCGTTTCGCGATTTAAAGTGGAAGCCGCTGATCGTTAAGCTGCCGTTTTGATCGCAGGCAGCATCGCGAAGTAAGCCTCGTCCGGCGTCCGGTCGGTCAGACTGGAATGAGGCCGTTGCCGGTTGTACCACGTCATGTAAGCGGCGATCGACTCGCGGGCCTGGCTCACCGATTCATACGGTTTTAAATATACCTATTCATATTTCACACTCCGCCATAGCCGCTGAACCTGTCCGCATTTTTGTGGGCGAGGCGGTTGAACAACAGGTTATCCACGCGCCTGCGTGAATCGCTCGCCGAACAGGATAGCAAACTGGTTC
>NZ_QKZF01000045.1:0-25765 GCF_003253915.1 Burkholderia sp. 28_3 | reverse complement strand
CATTACGCCGCCCTTGGACTGGCGCCTATGTGCCGCCCCTCAAGTGGCGCCCTTATGCCGACCCCGCATTGGCTCCATAGCGCCGCCCCGTGACATACGGCTCCAGTCCACCCTTGCGCTTCCATGCCGCCATCGCGCGGCGCAGTTGGTCGGCCTCGCCGGCGGAGAAGCCGGCCGCGAGCATCGCGACCTGCATGACCTGCTCCTGGAAGATCGGCACGCCGAGTGTGCGCGCCAGTGCCTTCTCCATGCCTTCAGATGGAAACGTGACGGGCTCCAGCCCTTGGCGCCGGCGCAGAAACGGATGCACCATCCCGCCTTGCACGGGGCCCGGCCGTACGATCGCGACTTCGATCACCAGGTCGTAGAAACACTGCGGCCGCAGTCGCGGCAGCATCGACATCTGCGCGCGCGATTCGACCTGGAACACGCCCATGCTGTCGCCGTCGCACAGCATGTCGTAGGTCGCCTTGTCTTCGGCCGGAATGTCCTGCAACTCGAACGTCTCGCCGCGCTTCTCCGAGATCATGTCGAGCGCGCGGCGCACCATCGATAGCATGCCGAGCGCCAGGACGTCGATTTTGAGAATGCCGAGCGCCTCGATGTCGTCCTTGTCCCACTGGATGATCGAGCGATCCACCATCTTCGCGTTCTGGACTGGCACAAGGCGCGTGAGCTTGCCGCGGCTGATCACGAAGCCGCCCGAGTGCTGCGACAGGTGTCGTGGATAGCCGAGCAGCTGCGCGGCAAATGCGGCCCACTGCTGATTCAGCGGCGCGTCGGGGTCGAGGCCAGCCTCGGCAAACCGCTGCAGCAGATCCGCGCGCGAATCGAACCAGTGGTGCTGCTTCGCAACGCGTTCGACGATCGCCGGATCCACGCCGAGCGCCTTGCCGGCCTCCCGCAAAGCGCTGCGCGGCCGGTACGTCGTGACGGCGGCCGTCAGCGCTGCGCGATCGCGGCCGTACTTGCGGTAGATGTACTGCATGACCTCTTCGCGACGCTGATGTTCGAAATCGACGAATCGGCGAGGGGGACAAGGGAACGAACAGCGGCGTATCGCGTGCAGGCCCGCGGCGCTTCACGAACGTGACGTCGACGCCGTCGCGCTTGGGTGCCAGCGCGAGTCGCAATGGCGCCGGCGACGCGTCGCGCGCGGCGGCCGCCGGCCGGAAGAGGTAGAACAGCGCCTGGCCGCTCTGCGCGGCCAGATTGAGCCGCCGCAATGCGTCCGCGCGCACGTGCGACTGCCAGAGCAGCACGGCGGCGCACGTGCCAGCACGCAGCGCCTGTTCGGCGGCCCACAGCGCGTCGGCCGAGCGCGGTGCCGGCAGCATCACGAAGCCGGACGGATCGATACCCCAATACGCGAGCGCCAGCGGTTGCAGCGCATGCGGCGGCTGGATCAGCATGACCGGCTTGCCGGCCGCGCGCGCGAGCACCGGCGCCAGCAGCCGGAGTTCGCCGATTCCAGGCTGCGGCGCGAGCAGTTCGATCAGCGCGCCGGGCGGCCATCCGCCGCCGGGCAGTTCGGCCGTCAACTCCGGATGGCCCGTGTCGACGCCGCGCACGCTCGAGCGCGCCAGTTGGCTGGCTCGCCATAAACTCGGATGGATTGCTTCTGGATGGGCGAGAGCGGGGTGCATGGGGTCGGTTCGCAAAATACTGTATGTTTGTACAGTATATGACAGAGATAACCGTCCCTCCAACCCCCGGGTTTACGCAGCGAGCTGGTGCTCGTAGTACGGCCGCTCGCGGTCGGCGAGGATGTCGCGCAACTGCGCGCGCCGGCTTGGATCCGGTGCGAGCCAGGCGTCGACGTTCGAGGATTTCAGCGGAATCACACACCTGTCGTGCCCTGCGGCCGCGACTTCGGGCGGCGGATCGTCGGTGATCGCCGCAAACGACCAGAGGTCGTCGGCACCGGGAATCTCGGTGCACGTCCATAAGCACGCGAGCTGCATCTGCTGCGGTGGTGTCGGATCGAAACGCAGGATGACGTCCTTCCCGTCTCGGTCGACGTGCTCGAAGAACGTGTCGGCGAGCACGATACCGTGCGTGAAGCCAAACACCTTGCGCCAGGCGGTGCCGAGCGAGTCGAAACGCGCGTTGTAGCTTCCCTGCTTCTGTTTTTCTTCCGCCTCGGTCCAGCCCGGAATACGGCAGCGGTACCGCATCGGCACGATCAGGCGCTTGCCGTCGAGTTCGATCAGCACGGGCGCATACCAGCCGGGGAAGATCCGCGAATCACGCTCCTGCAGGTCCTGCCGGCGAAGATCGTCGAGCCCGCGCGTTGCCGCATCGATCTTGTTCGTGGCGATTCGGACGTCCTCGCTGGCCTTCTTCGTGATCTTCGCGGCGAGCTTTTTCTCGGCCGCGGCCAGCCGCGCGCGTTGCTCGAACAGAGCGGTCTCCAGCTCGCGTGTTCGCTGGTTTCGATACGCGGCGATCGCGGTAGTGATCTCATCATCGACACCTGCGAACGCGGCGTCGACAGCTTTCGGGATCTTGATGTCAGCCCCGGATGCGCGCGCGAAGAAGATGCGCCGGAACGTCTCGATGTCCATGTCGGCGCCGTAACGTCGAACGTACTCTCGATAGTTCGCCTGGATCTTGGCCGAGTAGCACATCGTCGCCTCCCATAACCATTGCTCTTCCGACAGAGTATCGCGCTCAGGCACGGGCTGAACAGAATTGTGAGGATTCCACTCGGGTTGGGGGCGGCCCCGTTCTTGTAGACATGGGGGTGTGGAGCGGCAGGGAAAATTTTGGTGGGGGCGATCCATTTGACCGTTAGTTGCGTATTAAGATACCCCCCCTCTCTGAAAGCTAAGCTGCCGAGGATAGTCGATGGTGCTTGCGGGCAGTCGGGCGCGCACGCGCGCGCGCTGATTTCGGGGTGCGGCTTTGACGCGCCCCGAAATCTTTTGTCGCGCCGTTAGCGGTGCGGCGGCCAGCGGCCGCCGTAGCGCTTACGGCCTGCCGGTGGAAAGCGCATGCAGCCCGTGGGGGTTTCCTGCCAAGCGGGCGAAGCCCGCGTGACACCGCGGCATTGCCGCGGGTCGATATGGGGTATAGGTAGAGATAGGTTCTGACTAAGCCCCGACACTTAACGGCGAGCCGTCCCGACAGTTAAATGCACTTATCCACAGTTGCGAACGGCTAGGCGGCGACACGGCGTCAGAATCCAGGCCGAAAACCAGCGAATGAGACACCAAATACCGGCAGAAGACGGCACGACGGCGGATCCGCGCAAGCGCCATCCTCGCGGTAGCGATAGATAGGAGGAAACCGTTTGTACGCTAGGCGGGTGGGGCGAGCTGGTTATGCGCGACCCGGAAACACCGGTCGCGGTCCCAGTCCGGGTAGATATCTTTGAGTTCGCCGGCGCGGATCATGATCGCGCGCTCGAGATCGGCACGACGATCGTCGTCGGAGCGCGTGCTCCGAGCGACGGCCTTGGCCTGAGCAGCGGCCAGTTTGTCGGTGAGCAGCGTGCGCAGCTGGCCGGCACTGGCATGGGCCTTCCGCTCGGACTTGCGCGCGGCATTACGCCGGCGCTGCGCACGTAGGTGGGCGCGAGTGCGCTCATGGCGCAGCCACTTGCCCAGGCCGAATTGTTCGAATAGTGCAGGCGTCACGTAGCGAATGGCGGCAAGCCCACGATAGCGCGGCCCTTCGTCGCCGACCGCCACCTCGCACTGCGGCCGGCTTTTCACCAGCCGTGCGGTGACCAGGTCGCGCAGCGCGCGCTCGGCACGGCGCACCGAGAGACCCGCCTGCTCGGCCAGGTAGGGCAGGGTGAAATCCACCCAGCCGCTCTGCGCCGGCACTGCAATACGCAACGTCGAGACATCACAAAATTTGACGAGCGCTCGCACCAGTTGCACGCACGCTATACGGCGCTCGCTGCGCTGCTGGCGGCGGCTTCCATTGGCAGCGTTCAGGGCCGGCAACCAGGCCTGCGGCGTTTCGAGATATCGGCCGAGGCGCAACTTCAACTCGCGCAGCAGCCGGGGGCTGTTCGCCGGCGCCGGACACGGAATATCCGCCGGCCAAACGCGCTCGGGCAGCGACGCGCGTCGACGGGGGGCGTGCGTAGGCGCGGCCATCCAGTCGTCGCTGGCGGCCGGACAGGTCGGATTCATCGGGGCGTGCGCCAGATTCGGCGACGTACCGGGAATCAGCCGAGTCATGAGCTGGTTCAGTCCGTACCCGATACCCTCGAATTTTGGATATCCGGATCGCCGCCAGCCGCTACCACGGGGCGGAGCGGCAGCGCCGTTGCATCTGTTTTCAATGCCTCACCGACAATACGGCCAATGTTGTTCTGGATCATCATCTGATGTGCTGATTCGTTAAGTTGCTGTCACATAGATGACGCTTGACAGGGCACGCTTCTGTTCTAGAATCCGAACTTTCTGGTTTGACGCCTGCGACGCCGAAGGTCCCTGTCGTACGTCATCTTGGTCGCGCCCCGAGTGCAATCGGGGCGTTTTTTTTGACTGGCCTATCCAGTCCTCCGTATTCGTTAGCGCTACACAACATTCCAAAAGAATCGCTTTCAGTCCAGCGGAACTAGGCGATTCCATGACCAGTTGCACTCACAACCAATTCGCCGGTCGATCCTCATCGGTATAGGGCGGTTGATCATCGAACCTCGGGGGCGGCTCATCGACGACCGGTGGTTCGGCGAACAGCGGAGTCGGATCCGGTTCCGTTTCGGGCGCCTTAACCACCGTGCGCGTTCTGTTTTCGAGCTCGCGCGCAATCGCGGAGCCCGGTACCGCTAGGGCATTCGTGGCCGCTGCCGATGCGAGCGGCCGCGGTTGCCGTTGGGCCTTCCGCGCCGCGTCGAAGGCGGTCAGGGGAAGCGGGGGCATCACTTCGGTCCCCGGCCGCCAGATCCATGAATCCAGTTCCGACTCCGCGATAAGCGTGTCTAGCTCGGACTGGTAGCCGGACGACACGTCGGCCGGCACAACATAGAGCGCCGTACCGCGCTCGGCGTCAGTCAATAACGCCGTGGCGATTGGATGCTTAGCGGTCTGGTTGTAGCGCAGGCACTTCTGGTAACGACGGGTGGCCAAGGCCTTCAGAAGCGCGTTATCGGCGAGCGATTCGAACGGGATCCACGATTCGTTGGCCAGCATCATCGACACCTCCTGGACGGTGGCGATACCGGCCGCTGACAGGCTCGCGGTGGCGATGACCATGAGGTGGGTGCCTTCCGTTGCCGCCCAGATCTCGAGCTCGGACGCGAAGACCTTCTCGATCCGCTTCTTGGTCTTCTCGTCGACCATCAGGCCATAGTCGGGTAGATGCTTGATGACCAGCTTGAAGCCAAAGCGAGCGGTCGCGATTTCCTTGAGCTCACCGATCACCAGCACGAAGTGCGGCTTCCCGGATTCGGAAACAGAAATCCGGGCGAGATGCTCGGTGCGTCGCTGGGCGATGCGGTCCTTCTGGTCGCCGACGAACATCTCAGGGACGTACAGCATGTCCTCGAGGCTCATCTTCTTCGCATTCTTGCCCGCGACGGCCAACAGCAGATATTTGCGGACCACAGACCAGTTCCGCTTGCCGGCCATGGCCGGCGACCAGCGATTCAGGCCGGCCTGTTCCCAGAGGTAGTGCAGCAAACCCCGCAAGGTCAGCTTCTTGCCATCCGTCTTGATGCTGTCAGGCTCATCGCCAGAGGGCTCCGGCATCTCCCGCGAGGCACCTTTCGCCAACGCGAAACCGAACTTGAGGGTGACCTCTCCGGATTCCGGATCCTCGACGATGGCCGACCCCTCTACATCGCCGTAACCGCTCAGGCCGGGCGGGGTTTCGTACGAGTCGCAGCCGAGCTTGTGCTTCGCGCCGGTACCGGGCATACGCTTGACCTGATACCGCCCCTCGAAACGTGCGATGTACATCGGAATCGGTGGGGTCGAGCACAGGCAGAGCGGACGTGTCTTTGCCTCGTGCGCAGCTGGCAGTTTCGCGAGGAAACTATTGCTTCCCGCCTCGTATTCCAACCCGTCTAATTCAAAGTTCTGCATGCCAGATCTCCTGGTTTAAACGGCGGCTGAGCGCTTGGCCGAGCCCCTCAAGGGCGCTTTGGCAGAGCGGGGATCGGCCTCTCGGACATCTAGGCCGCGCGCGCGGGCCTCAATCAGCAACTGGACGAGTTCCACGGCCTCGTCGGCCGTCATGTCGCCAGCGATCGCGGCCGACACGATGCTGTGTGCTGTCACGGGTTTGCCACTTCGAAACACCTGATCGGGCATGGGAAGCTCCGGTATGTGGATGGGGTAGCTCAATCGCTGTCAGGCGGGACGTCGCCGAATACGGTGCCGAGCGCAATCGCACCGAGCAGTTCACGGGCGTAGGTGACCGACGGTATGGCGTCTCCGAAATAGGCATCGACGCCATACGGATTCGTACACCACAGACCTTCGCCGCTGACGAAGTCGAAACAGTGCCCGTCGACGTCGACCGATTTGCCCGCGGCCAGCGCCTGCACGAAGGCGTCGGGCGTTGGGAGATCCAGCGCCGGCCAATCGCCGGCTTCGATTGCCGCCTTCGTGTTGGCACGTCGCTCGTCGGCCGCCTTCTCTCGCGCCAGCTCGTTCTCGGCTTCAGCCAAGGCCTCCGCCAGTTCAGCCTCGGCGTTGGCCTGGTCGACCTGCGCCCAGTCGACGGCACTTTCGAATGCGTCTCGCAACACGGGCACGTCGGCGAGCAACGGCGAACAACTGAGATCGTCGGCACCGACCAGGACAAGATCTCGGCCGAGATCGCTCGCCCCATAGCGTGCCCGTTTCAGGAGTGCGTTCCGCGCTTCGGATCCCTCATCGGTCGTGCAGATCGCCATCGCGTAGTCGACGCGAGCCTGCAGCGCGCGCTCGAAAGCAATCGGCACCTCAGGATTGCGCAGACCGATGCCTGTCACCACGTCCGGTCCAGCAGGAAGTTTCGAATTCATGGTGATCTCCTTGGTTACCAGACGAATCCCGCACCTACACCGGCGGCCACGGTGCCGCGCGTATCGGTCGAGCCGTTCGCCTTCAGAATCCAGTGGCCGGCATACGTTGAAATGCCGAGCGCCATGGCGGACTGCCCGCCGTACGTCCCGCCCCCGATGGCCACCATGCTCTTTCCCGGCGCCGGCGCCTGGGGCAGACTGGCGATCGCGACAGCCGCGGCGATGCCGCCATTGGCGTCACGTCGGTCGTGTTCGATGCGGTTGCTCAGGTTCGTCACCGTGTCGTTCAGCTGCTGGACGTTGACGGCATCGGTCGGGGCCGTTCCGGCCGAGACATTGGTCAGTGTTCGCGTCGTACCGGTCGCCGAGTTGCCGATCGACACCGAATCGTCGCGATCGGCCACTGAACCGGCGCCCAGCGCCACGGCATTGGCGCCAGTTGTGCTCGCACCGCTGCCGACCGCGATCGAGCCGCTGCCTTGGGCAACGGCACCCACGCCGAGTGCAACACTGCGATCGCCGGTGGCCACCGCATTGCTGCCGATAGCCGTCGCATCCGTGCCGGTTGCAACTGAACCGGCGCCGGTGCTGTTGAACGCAGCATATTTGAGGCTGCCCTGGCCGGGCTCGGGGAGGCTCTGGCTGAACCTCGACGGAAGGATCGCGCCAAGTCGGGCAGAAAGTACATCGATCGCGCTGGTATTGGCGGCGACGTTCGCATTCGTGGCAAAGAGCTGAGCCCCGTTGACCGCATCCGCGCTGGTTGCTGATAACGCGCCGGGCGCCAGGTTATGGATGGTGACGGCCACCCCGGCTCCGAGCCCTCCAAGCGTCACGCTGAGCTTCGTGAGATCGTCGTAAGACAGTGCGTTACCGGCGATCGTATTGACCGTACCGATAACCTGGTTCAACTGGCCGACATTGACCGCGTCGGTGACGTTCACACCCGCTGCCACACCAGAGACGCGGCGCGCGCCAGCCAGGCCGCTGACGTCGATGTTGGTGCCGCCTGTGCCGGCACCGATCGTAATCGCGCCGGCACTCGAGCCGCCGCGTTGTTGCACGAGTCCGACGGTACCCGTAGCGAGCTGGCCAGCCAGGGCGGAGACGCTCTGGTTCGTCGCATAGAGTTGACGTCCCGAGACCGCGTCGGTGCTGTTCGCCGTCAAGGCCGCATCAGCGACGTTGGTTAGGGCGACGGGCGCGCCTGCCGTGCCGAATGTGACCCGCGTATGCGAGGCGTCGTCGTAGGCGACCGCGCTCGCGCCGAGCGCGCTGGCCTGAGATGCCACGCCCTGCAGCTGCTGGAGGTTGACCGCATCGGTGGCGTCAGTGCCGGCAGCTACGCCCTTGACCTGGCGCGCGCCGGCAGTGCCGGCGATGTCAAACGCCGTACCGCCGGTGCTGGCGCCGACCGTGATCGTGCCCGTGCTGGAACCGCTGGCTTGCTGCACCAGGCCAATCGTACCGGCCGCCAGTCCCGATTGCAGCGCGGCCAGCGTCGCCCCGCCGTTGGCGACGCCGGTGGACAACGACGACACGGCGAGGCCAGTCGACGTCGACAGCATTGCGATCGAGACCGCGTTGGCGCTGATCGCCTGGTTGGCGGTGTAAAGCTGCCGACCAGACACGGCGTCCGTGCTGGTGGCCGTCAGTGCCGCGTCTGCGACGTTGGTGAGCACGACGGGCGATCCGACGCCGGGGGCGCCGAGCGTGACGCGCGAATGCGTCGAGTCATCATAGGAGACTGCGCCGTCGCCGACGGCGCCCACAGCCGCCGTTACGCCCTGCAGTTGCTGCAGGTTGACCGCGTCGGTGGCGTTTGTGCCGGCGGCTACGCCCTTGATCTGGCGCGCGCCCGCAGTTCCGCCGACGTCGAGCGCGATGCCGCCGGTGCCGGCGCCGACCGTAATCGTGCCGGTGCTGGCGCCGCCGGACTGCTGCACCAGCCCGACAGTCCCGACCGCAAGACTGGACGCGAGGGCTGATATGCCGGCGTTGGCCGAGGACAAGCCGGTCGACAGCGACGCCAGGCCATGGGAGACGCCGGTCGAGAGAGAAGAAAGCGCCGTGGTCGTGCTGGTCGACAGGCTCGCGATCGAGACGACGTTGCTGGCGATGCCCGTGGAAAGCGAGGACGCTGCCGCCAGCGTTGACGTGGACAGGGCAGCGATCGCGCCGACGTTTGCGTTCGTCGCCTGCTGGGCAGCATAGAGCTGCCGACCCGTGACAGCGTCGGTGCTGCTCGCGTTCAACGAGGCGTCCGCGAGGTTGGTCAGGGTCACAGGCGACCCTGATGCACCGAGCGTGACGCGGGTATGCGACGCGCCGTCATAGCTAACTGCGCTCGCGCCGATTGCGCCCGTCTGGCCTGCCACGCTCTGCAGCTGCTGCAGGTTGACCGCATCGGTGCCGTCGATGCCCGCGGCAACGCCCTCGACCTGACGCGGTCCAGATGTGCCGGCCACGTCGAGGGCCGTACCGCCGGTGTTGGCCCCGACCATGATCCGGCCACTGCCGGTCCCGCCGGTCTGCTGGACCAACCCGACGGTTCCGGCCACCAGGCTCGACGTGAGAGACGACACACTTTCGTTGGTCGCGGACAAGCCAGTCGACAGGAGCGAGAAAGTGGCAGCCGTGCTGGATGAAAAGCTTCCGAACAAGGCCGCACTATTAACCGCGCCCGTCGAAAGCGACGACGTGACCGCCTGCGTTGAAGTAGACAGTGCGGCGATCGCACCACTGTTGGCATTCGTCGCCTGCTGCGCGGCATAGAGTTGCCGGCCGTTGACCGCGTCCGTGCTGCCGGCGTTCACGGAGCCGTCCGCGAGGTTGGTCAAAGTGACTGGCACACCCACCGCACCAAAGGTGATGCTCGTGTGGGACACATCGTCGTAGACGACCGCGCTCGAGCCGATTGCGCCTGTCTGAGCCGCCACGCTCTGCAGCTGCTGCAGGTCGACCGCATCGGTAGCGTCTGTGCCTGCGGCCACACCCTTGACCTGCCGCGCGCCCGCGTTGCCGGCGACGTTGAGCACCGTACCGCCGGTACTGGCGCCGATTGTGATCGCGCCCGTGCCGGCACCGCCTGCTTGCTGAACCAGACCAACGGTCCCTGCAGCCAAAGCGGACTGCATTGCCGAGAGTGTCGCGCCGTCGCCGGCCAGGCCAGTCGAAAGAGACGAGATCGATCGGCTTGTCGTAGTCGACAACGTCGCAATCGCGCTGGCCGTGCTCGTCGACAGACTTCCGATCGTTTGTGCGGTCGACGTCGAGAGCGACACGAACCCTGCAGCCGTGCCCGTCGACAAGCTCGCGACCGTCGTGCCGACGTCGGACAGCCCAGTTGAGAGCGAACCAAAGCCTGATGCCGTACTGCTCGACAGACTCGTGATGTTGGCCGTGTTGCTGGCGAAGCCCGTCGACAGCGACGTGACAGCCTGTGCGGTCCCGGTCGATAACGAACCGATCGCACTGGCCGCGCCGGTTGACAGGCTGCTGACCGTTTGAGCGGTCGACGTCGACAGTGACGAGAACCCTGCAACCGTGCTCGTCGACAAGCTCGCGACCGTCGTGCCGACGTCGGACAGCCCAGTTGAGAGCGAACCAAAGCCTGATGCCGTACTGCTCGACAGACTCGTGATGCTGGCCGTGTTGCTTGCCAGGCCCGTTGACAGCGACGTGGCTGACTGCGCAATACCGGTCGACAAGCTGGCCAACGCCGTACCGGCGCCGGCCACGCTGGTTGAGAGCGAACCTACGCTTGAGGCTGCACTGCTCGACAGGCTCGTGACGTTGGCCGTGTTGCTCGAGAGCCCTGTCGATAGCGACGACAAAGATTGTGAGGCGGTGGTTGACAGCGTAGCGAGTCCGGAAGAGACGGCGGCAACTCCCGTGGCATTGTTGGCGGTCGCAGTCGACAGCGACGTCACGGACTGACTCGTCGACGTTGAGAGACTCCCAACTGCCTGTCCCATGTGATAGAGCTCGGATCCGTTGACGGCGTCGAGACTTGTTGCACTAACGGCGCCGGCGGCAACATTAGTCAGTTGCCTCGGACTTTGCGGCGCACCGAAACTCACCACCCCGTTGGACGTTGATCCCGCCACCGAGTAGTTCTCACCAGCAATAACGAAGCTACTAAGCGGGTGCGCGGCGCCGGTCGTGGATCCCGATCCGATTGCGACATCCTGCGAATTGTTCGCGACGGCGCCGGTTCCGATCGCGACGGAACCATTGCCCGCGGCAGTGGCGGCGGAACCCATTGCCGTTGCATTCGTACCGGCCGCCGTCGTATTGCCGACCGCTACCGCATTCGTCTGCGCGGTGCTGGACGTCCCGAGCACGATCGAATCGGCTCCGGCCGCCGTCGACGCGTAACCAAAGCTCAACGAGCGCGGCCCGGCAGAGGTAACCGCCGTGCCGATCGCAACGGAATAATCGCCAGAGGCAACGGCACCATTCCCATCTGAAAGCGCACCGTCTCCGGACGTCTGAGCATGCACTGGACCAGCCATCGATGCGATCGCCGCGGCGATCGCGATCGATAAACCGCTTGGTGTAGGGCGTTTCGAAAATTTCATTACAATCCCCGCTTAACAACGAGTGCCCGGTCTACGGGACGTTTACGCCTGCGCTCGCGCAGGACCTGGAGCCCTCTGTTCCTGTCCTCCGCCAAGATTCCGGGAACAGAGGGGGTTTCTTTCGGCAACATCGCCATCGATCTGACGGCGCTGCCTTTGGTGAATCTCAAGCACGGCACCCTCGAAGGCGTCGCGCAGCATCGGGATATCGGCAGTCAGGGGCGGGAATTCCCCATCGTGGATGCCGACGCATGCGCGAGCGGGTGCTATCGCGTGGTGCCGAGCGGCATGGAGGTGGCTGAACCACTTTGGCGAACCGGGGTCTGTCGTACAGACCGCATAGGCGTACTGGGCACGCGAGAAGGGAGAAAGGACGGCCGTCATCGCGACGCCTCCGACTGCGACAGCAGTGCAGCAGCAATCACCGGAAAGGTCCGCTGCATCGGCGGATAGCAGATCTGGTTGATTGCACAGCCTTGATAGGTCACCGTGAGGCCGAACATCTCGCGAGCATTGACCGGCACACGCAACGTCACTTCTCGCTCGAACACCTCAACCGGACGCCCAGCACTCGGATCAGCGACGACCTTGCCGGCGCGGTGCTGAATTGAACCGAGGTGCGCGCGGCCGTCATCACTCGCGACCCGGAAGCGGTCGCCGTAAAGTCGGTAACCGTCAGCGATCGCAAAATGGAGGACGACAGCGCCACGTTCTTCGGTCATGCGAACGCGGAACGCTTGCTCGGGCGACAGAAACTCCTGCGCGTGTGCCTGGCGAGCGAGGACACCGCCAACGATCCACGCAAGCAACGCCAGCGACACGGCCACGACTAAACGGTGCAGAACGCGAGTTCGAGCGGTCATCGCGCACCTCGCTGCTTCCACGCCGATTCAGTGCGGGCGAGAATATATAAGACCGGCAGCGCCAGTAGGCTCCAGAAGTACAACGTTGCGCCGGCAACCATTCCGTCGAAACACAAGTCGAAAGCCGATTCCGCCAACCCGGCCGCCGACGAATCGAAGTTCCCGACGATCACGATCATCAACAGCATGCAAATGAAATAGACACACATGCCGAAACGGTGCAAACCGCGTTGCGCACGACGTAGTGCGCTCCACGTTCCACGTCGAGTGCACGTCGAACGTACAGCCGCCAAGAACAGTAGCGCCGTAACAAACGCGGCGATGAACACGGGCTCCGTGCTATTCCAGAATCCGAGCGCATCAAGGTAAGCAATAGGCGCAATCAGTAACCAGGTAACGAGCGCCAACACGCCAAGCATGATTCGCACATGTCGACGATGAACGGGGGGGTGAAGGGGACGCGTATGCATACGGCTTTCTCCTTTACATGCCGCGTATTTGTCCAATTCCATCGTGGTGTTCAGTTCGCAGACCCACTGACCAGATAGCGCAGGGCGTCCTGACCGCCTGCCGCCGCGGCTCGACGCATGAGTTGCATGCCGATTTCCTGATCCGAATCGGTCGCCGCCGTGGTGTGGCCGAAACCCGCGTGCTTTTGCAGGTGCATGCGAGCAACCAGGTACATCGCTGTCGGTTCGCCAGCGTCTGACTCGGCCTGGAGCAAGCCCGGATAGTCGCGATTGAAATGAACGGCAAGCCATGTACCGGCGGAACGACTTCCGGCTTTCAGGGCGGCCTCCATCGCAGGTCGCATGTCGAAGTGCTCGCGCGAGCGAGCCCAGGACTGCAAGGGCCCGTTTGTGCAAGTGATGGAAAACAGGCAAGCCGCCGCCGCAAGCGCGACCGCCGCGCCCTTCAGCGTGCGTTGGGCAGAGGGATCCGTGTTGGTCAGGATCAACGTGCCTTTTGGCCAGGCGATCGAGGCTGCAGCTCGCCGGCGCTCGATGGAAGATGCGCGATATCGATTCATTGCGGGTGCCTCTACAGAAACGCGAGATCGGGGAAAAAGACCAGCCGGCAAGCCGGCTGGCGTCAAAGGGAAGGCGCAAGGTAAGGAACAGCACCTTCCCGCCACTAAATTGCGATCAGGCAGGCGCTACTGGCCGATGCCTCCCTTGGCCACGTCGGTGGTCTCGGCAAACGTGTATTTCTTGACGACCCCGCTGTCGTCGAACAGCACTGTCAACGTCTTCTTCCGCACGTCAGCGCCATGTGCAAACGCACCGACGATCGGGACGAAGTTGATAGCGTGCGGCGTGGCGTGCGCCAGCTCGTATGTCCAGATCTCGAGACCCGAATCGGTGAATGTGGTCTTGTTCGGTGAACCGAAAGCATCCTGAACGTCCTGCTTCGTGCTCTTGCCCTGCTGGATTTGGGCCTGAACGCTTGATTGCGTCGCGGATTCGAGGTGCTCGTTGCCAGTGGTGGCGCAACCGGCAAGTAACGCAGTGGCCGACAACGCGACGATCAGGAGCGTGTTCTTCGTGAATTTCATGGTCTTCCCCTTGGTGTGATCAACAGTCAAAAATGGCGGTGATTCGTTGCTGGCCTAATACAGGCGGCCGGATCGCGCCGCTTCACATACAGTGCGATACCAGTCGTCCATGTGGCGCCTGACCTGCAGCTCGACGTAGCTGATGTACGGTCGCCACCACGCGTAGAAAAGCGAAGCGACGAGGCCGGCGAACACGTACATCGGCAGCGAAGCGCGCGGCTCGACGACGATCGGGTAGTCGAGGTGGAATCCGTTGGAGATCAGCCGCCACCAGAGCAACAACGCCGGTGCCCATGCCAACCAGCACAGTGCGAGCCACTGCACGACGTAACGCGTCGCCCAATCGGCTTCGATACGCAGCAGTCTCGGACTGGTCCACAGCCGACGGCGAATGTGTCGACGTTCGGCCAGATAGAGCCGCGTAAAATGCGGAACGGGACGCACACGTCGGGGGCGATTGAAAATAGACATGGCGGCCCCTATCGCTCGATAGAAAGCTGGTGGTCGTGTGATCGGTCTGCGCGTTCCGCTTCGTGATCGCGCTCCCTGACCTGGTGCAGCGCGCTGTCCGGCGAATACTGAATCGCGATCTGCTCGCCGACCTCGACATCGCGGGACAGACGATCGCGCGGATAGACGATGCCAACGGTCTGACCGATCTTGACCAGCGAGTGGTGCGTCGAGTTGGCGAGCACCTCACCGCGGTAGTGGCGCTCCAACTGCTGCGCATCGCGCAGAATCAGGTTGTGGTAATCGCCGGCCAGGCCGATCGCCCGGCGCGAAACATCGTCCGGCACGTCACCCTCGGGTAGCTGGCCCCGATGGATCTGTTCGGACAGGTTGGCGCGTTCGATTTCGCTGTGGGGAACCGTGCTGATCGAGGTCCGCGTTTCGAGGTGGTGGTAGGCCGCGTCGAGCTCGGGGAAGAGGGCGAGCGCCTGGTCACGGCCCAGCGTGTCGAACGCGCGGCCGCGCTCCGCGTCGCGCGCGTGGTCAACGGTACGCCGGCGCGGCGCGCGCGCCGTATCGACTTCGACCTCCGTCTTTGGCTGATCCGGTTGGCGTGCAGACGGCAGAATGGCCCGTTCGCGTACCGGCTCTATGCCACCCGGATCGACGACGACCACACGACCGTCCACGATGCCCAGATTGTCGACGCCCTGATCGCTCCAGTGGTATCCGCGCTGACGAAGCGCGTCGGCCGTGCGCGCGACGTCGGCCGATGTCACGCCTCGCATATCGGCGCGGGGCATGATTTCGTATCGCAGATTGCCTTCGGTGCCGCTCGCCACCGGCTGCAAGACCTCGGGAATTTTTGGCCGAACGGCAAGATCGCCGGTTCCGAGCCGCACCACATGCTTGTCGTCGGCCGCCAGCACGACCGACGACGCGCCGGCGTCCAGCGGTGTCAGGTGAGTCATCCCGTGCGAGCGAAGCCTGGCCTCGAGGGCGGGCAGATGGCGCGACGCAGCGATTTCCTCGGCGACCGGATCGGGGAAGTGGCCACCGACGTTCGGCACGTCACGCGTCATCGACCGGAGGACGTCGCGCAAGCCGCGCTCCGGTGCCGGCCGCGCATCCGCAGACGCTCCGTTGACCCGTGCTTGCGCATCCCTCTCCGGGACGCGTAGCGCCTGCTCACGACGCAGCGAGATGTCGGCAATCTCCGGCGCCGGCGCGCCTCGGCCTGTACGAGCGTCACGAATGTCATCGAGCATTTGAACGTGATGGGCTATCTCGTCGCGGGTCATCGGACGCTCGCGCTCATGCACGATCGACGCCGCGGCCGCTTGCGGCTCGCGCCATTCACCCTGATGCAGTTCGTTGCGGTATATCTCGCGGTGATGCCGATCGACGATCAGGATTCGATCCACTGCCTTCTCACGCTCGAGCAATGCGACCGTTTCCACCATGCCGGCATACGCCTGGTCGTGCTGCTCGCGATTGACCACCCGTCCCACGCCCGTCGTCGCGATTTCGCGCTCGGTACGCATCTGCGCACGCGTAAGCGACACGTCCGCTGGCATGGCCACGCCCCGAACCTCCAGCGTGTAACCGCGGTCCTTGAGCCGCCGCGCCAGATTGCGCAGGCTATCGGGGTTACGCATCGTGCCGTCGACCACAAGATCACGGCGCACGTCGGATGCGGCCGTGGTTAGCCGGCCCGCCCACCGGCCAGCATCGGCATGCGTCAGGTCGGCTGCATGTTGCGGATCCTCGCGAAGAAGCCGGCTGTACTGCGGCAGGTTCTCCCTCATGCGATCGGCGTCGATCAAAACGGCACCACCGCGCTCGTTGAGTTCGCCCATCGCCTGACGCGCAATGGCCGTCTTGCCGGCACCGGGTTGGCCACCGATGAGGATCGCCTTCGGCTCGGCTTGCTCGCGGCTGCCGTCAATCGCCTCGCGCTCCACTCGCGCATACGCGCGCTGCATCACGACATCCGGAATAGTGTCCATGATGGGCTCCGGAATCAGGCGTGACCGATGTTCAAGCGACGGACACGCAGGCCGTAGATGTCCAGCGCACGAGCGATCGCAGCCGCATCATCCGGATGCAGCGCATCGCGAGCGGCAACCAGAGTCTTGCGTTCCGCGTCGGCTATAGCGATGCACTCCGCATCCGGCTCGCTGCGCGACTCCTCTTCAGCGATGACGGCGACATAGTGGGCGATCAGCTGCCCGATCGTCTGGCAGGCGACTTCGAAATCGACATGAGGCATCGTGTTCTCCATTAAAAAGTTCGGCTTACGCGCGTGATTGCCGGGTCAAACACCTGGGTAAGGCTTCGATTCATTCCATAGGCGCGCCCACGCGGCGCGCACGGCTGCGGCGACCGTGGCGTGATGCCAGATGACGAGGACGTTTTCAGCGTTGTGATTGGCACCGGCCTGCGTGTAGTTCATCGAGCCTGTCTGGGTCGTATCGCTATCAGCGACGATGAACTTGTCGTGCATGAGCGGTACGGCCATGTCGATGCGAACCGGTATTCCGGCCGCGACGAGATCCGCGAGCTTCGAGCCGCGGCCGTCAAGCTGGGAGCGGTCGAGGACGACACGGACCTGGACACCAGCGCGGGCGCGCTCGATCAGATGGGTAACGATGCGACGATTGGTGAGCTCGTAAGCGGCGACGTCGAGCTCCGACTGCGCGCTGTCGATCACGCTCAGCACGAGCGCCTCGGCCTGGCCGTCGGGTGAAGTCGCGAATTGGACGGAGGCGTGGTCGCCAGAGCCTGCGCTTTCAGAATGTGAGGCGTTGTCGGCTGGGTGCTTCAGAGAGCTCGCAAAATGCCCAACGGACGACGACAAATTGCCGAGATCCGGCGTCGGCCCGTCATGCAGCACGTAGTAGCCGACACCGGCCGTGATCGCGAGGAAGAGGAGAAACTTCATGCCGACCTCCCGACGTGGGAGGCGTGGCCATCCGCTGAATAGGAGCGGGCGCAGGCGTCGTAGCTGTGCACCGAGGCGCAAGCAGCAAGAAGCAGGGCAGAAAACGTGAGCGCGACCAGACGCACTCGACTCACCGTCGAGATCGCGCTAATTAAAGACGCAAATGAATTGACACCACGACGAATTACGTCATCAAGGATTAACTTGCCAGTACGAGAAATCAGGCGTAACGTCGATACTAATTGCGTACGGGGGCGCTCATCATGGACTATGTGCTTGCGAATTTCATGGCGATAATGGCAGCAGCGATTTTCTCGGTTTTCACATCGTTTATCGCCTCGCGCAGTGGCCGATTGATTTACCGGAAAATCATGTGGGGCTATCTGACCACGCTCCTGGTTGCGGCCATCGTGATTACGGTAATGCAGCTGCCCTTTACCATTTTGGCTTTTGGCGCTCTCTTTTCCTGCATCTTCGGCGTGTTCGCCCAATTGGGCGTTGCAGTCAAGCTGGGCCATCTCATCATGACCGGCGCGCACTATGATGACGGCTGGAACACCGCTCGTTCGAGCAACAATGCAAGCAGCGACCTCTCGAACGATTGGTTTTGGAGAGACCAAAGAAATCAGATGAGTCATAGCGATTGGCGTCATTGATTGGGGAATTACCGTCCGGGGCCGCAAGGCCCCTTTTTCATTGGTTGTCGGGATCATCGTTTGCAACGCCCGCGCTCGGGAGCGACTTGACTCCACGTGCGTCATCTGCAGAACCGCGTCCTAGTCGACTCGCCGAAGCCAAAACGCTCGGGGAAGTGGCCGCGCCGCTTACCGCCGAGTCGTCGTGCGGAGCAGATGCGTCGGCTCCGACGGTTGCGGCATCGAGGTATTGCGAGGGTGTCGATGGCAAGGCATCCCCTGCAGCAGATGACCCGCCTGGCGCGCGACCGATCTGCACCTTTCTGTCGACGCCACCGACTTCTGACCCGACGCTTGCGAGGCCGATGCCACCGGACGGCGAACTTCTCCGGCCAGCTGGTTCAGGCGCGATAGGCGCCGGCGTAGCCTGCTCCTGACCAGAGTTAGCTGGTTTGACGTTGTCGATTCGTGAACCAGGGTTGCCAGCCGTCGTTCCAGGAGCCATGACTGAGACCCCGCCGCTACGCTTCATTGATGCGGTCGGCAAGCTACTTCCCCGACTTCCATCGTCAACCACCCGGCGACCCCGTATCGAGCCGACGGGCCGCGCTACAGCTTCTTGATCAGGGCTGGGTAGCTCCGGAGACGGCCGGCTGTATGTCCCGTCAGGAGCATCGGGCACTCGACGATCACTCTGCCGATGTGACATGTGATCATTGCCGGCCGGCAGAGTCACGATCCTGAAGTCAGATTCGGACAGACGCGGTTGAGTCGCGGGCGAGCCCGTGCCGGTTTCCGTCGCTCGAGCGGCTTCAAGAGTCGGGCCATTTCCCGTAGTTCGCGGATGTAGGAAGTTTTCAATTGGTGCCGAGGTGGACGTTGTTCCAGCCGGCCCGCTCGGCTGAATCGAGTTCACCCATGCCGACAGGGGCCCCTTGCTATCGGAAGCTGACGGCGCCGCGGGCGGAGAGGAAAGCAAGCGGCCCGGCGCCCGCTCGGGCGTCATGAGCGGCTTGTTGTCGGCCGACGGATCGACGTGGTCACGCACCTGCTTGATCGGCGCGGCGGACTCGCTCGCGACCCGTTGCTGCGTAACATCCACACGGTGCTGTGCGTCGGTCACGATTTGGGGCATCGGCGTCGCAACATCCAGGGGTGTCGTATCCACTGGTCCAACCGCACCTGCAAAACGCTGGAACGACGCGGGGGCACTTGCACCAACGCCGGACTGGTTGCGTTGGTCCTGGCGAACGACGTCGATGCCGCTCGCAGGGAGAGTAGACCCATCACGAGCCGTGGTCGGCAACGTCGAGTTGCGCGAAACGATGTCGCGCATCGCTGCATCTTGGGCGACCAGCTGAGCGATCTGCGGGGACGGCAACGTCATCAGCTGGCTGTATCGGATACCGTTGCGCGCAGCGACCGCCTGCAGGTTCTCAGGCGTCATCAGGTTGGTCGAGGTATCTACGCGCGAAACCACTTGCGTCGATCCGCGCTGGCGCACGTCTGCGCTGCGAGTGAGATCCGCTGCAACGCGAGAGCCGGACGAAACCTGGTCCGTCAGAGACGCCGACCGGTCGCGGCGAACGTGCTGCCCGGACTCCATTCCGGTGGAGTCATTGTGCATCTGCGAGCCTTCGTGAGAGACGTTATCGCTCTCGGTGTAGGCGGCCAAACTACTGTTTTGATCGACGAATTTTTGTGCGTCAGAATTCCGCCAAGACTTCGTATATCCACCTTCGCCCGAAACATCGAGACCAAACTTCAGACTCGACTGCCCTTTCCCCGTGCCACCGCCATTTGCATAATCCGCAGCCCGCACCTTCAATCGATACGCATCCCGAATCGCTTGAACTTCGTTCGGCGATTTTCCAAGTGACTCGGCCTTACGAGCGAGTTTGTCTTCTTCTGCTTGGTTAAAAAGAGGCGAGTTCGAGACCGGATTGCTGCTTCCTTGCCGACCATTGCCGGAAGGCCCACGCCCGCTACCACCGGCTGAGCCGCCGCCTCCACCGCCGGCGTTGCCGGACGGCGCCCCATCCTCGCCAAACGACTTGGCAAAGCCGCCACCAAGCATGATCGAACCTTTGGCTCCTGCAGAAGTTGTACCGTCGACGGAGTGCGACTGATCTATCGCATATTGCTGATCATGTGCGGTCCGCCGCTCACCTGTTTGGCTAGACGAGGCCCGCGTACCCGAACTGGAATCGTCGGACAGGCGCTGTGAGCTTCCACGCTCCTGGCTGCTCGAGACACTGTTCGTGCTGGACGCAAGCTGCTCCCGCCCAGCGAACGTGGAATTCGTGCGGTTTGCCGCGACACCCGTCGAGGTGTCGGTGCCGAGCGACCGCTCAAATGCGTCCTGGGACGTGGCCGAAACGCCGAGGCTGTTCTGAAACTCGGTGCGAGCGATCAGGCCATTGGCAAAGTTCGTGAAGGCCGAGCCGGTCCCGGTATCGACGTTCATCGACCCGGTGCGCGACTGCACAGTGTTGTCGTACTTGTTCGCCGAGGTCACGTTGCGCGACGCGTTATCGATCGACGACGAATCCATGTGCACGTTGCCGATGTTTTCGTCGCCTTGCGCCTGTTGACCACCGATCTGTTGAGCAGAGCCGGTCAACGCGCCGCTCAGTTGAGAGAACGCACCGACAACGCCGGCCGATGCGAAGTTCAGCAACAGCCACGCAAGGGGAGGCGTAATAATCACCATGTATCCAAGCAGCGCCTGCTCGTCGAGCAACGTCTGTCCGAACTTCGCCGCCATGCCGAACGGCACGCCGGCCTGCAGCGACATCGAGCGCATCTCATGGCTCAGGTGAATCAGCGACAGCCCGTTGATGACCGCGAAGAGCATCGGCCAGACAGACACCCATGCCACCGTCTTGGCGTACATCGCGAGGATTCGTTTGGCCCCATCCGCGCCGCTGATCAGGCAGAGCACCAGAATGAGCGGGAAAACCGCATAGATGATCGCTTCGGCATAGTTGCGAACGGTCGGCAGCGTGTTCTTGGCGAGAATCGCCATGGAGGCGAGTGAGCCGTTCGTCGCCACTGCAGCCTGGGCAGAACTCATCAACGCATTGACCTCGGCCACGCGCGCCGGATCGTTCAGCATCGCGGGCAGCTCCGCTCCCGCCTGGCGCCATACGTTGTTGAACATTGCCTGTCGTAGCGCCGACGACGCGTTCTGCGACGACTGGAGGATGAAGCCGTACGAATCTCCAATCGCGTTGACGAATTCCGCCTTCGCCATGGAGGGGTCGGCGATCTCCGGATACATCTCGCTGCCATACATCTGCTCGGCCGCTTGCTCAGCGTCCTGTACGCGCAGCAGCAACAAAGTGCCGGTCGCGGAACAGGTGTCCGTCGTAGGGTTCGCGGTGAGGGTGTTCGTCGTCACATATCGGGCAGGGCTCGTCGACGTGAACACGGTATTGAAGGGGTCGGTGCCGTTCATGATCGTCTTCGGATCAATCGCGCCGTCCTGGATGTCGTAGACCGTGCACTCCTTGAAGAACTGGATAAGGTCAGCGTGCAGCCCCGGATCGGTGATTTCAGCCTTGTTCACCTTCTGCAGCACGGAGATGCCGAAACCCACATCCCCCTTTTTCAGGGTCAGCGTATCCGGCACCGAAAAGATCGTTTCGTACGACTGTGTCAGCACGCGAGAGATGAGCGTGAAGCTCTGGGCAACCGCGGCGAGATAGGCGGGGACGTGATCCACCTCCCGAGTCGGCTGCACGTTGTTGACGTCCGTGATGAACACGTTCTCGACCGGTAGCAACAGCAGCTGCGTCATCAGCATCGCGGCGGCGAACCACCGGAAGATCTCATAGCCTTTCCGGCCGATCGCGACGATCGTCCAGATTACGACGCCGCTCAACAACGTGTAACGGATGAGACCTGTCCAGGTTCCGCTACCCATGAAAGACGCGATACCCTGCATGACGTAGTACAAGGTATCGACGTTCCCATAGGTGTCGATTTCCATGTTCATTGAGTCCCCCCGCCGTTCAACGTCTGGCCAAAGGCCAACGAGTTCCGAAGCGAGGACGACACATTCGCGTGCACGGCGCGCTCGATCGATTGGAGTTGCTCGACCAGTTGCCACGCGTTCGACGTCTGGCTGAAGGCTTGCATCACTGCGCTGCGTGCTTCCGATTCGACCGTGTCAATGTTGGTATTGAGCTTCGTGGCCTCGTCGAGCAGCGACGTGCTGGATTTCACGGTGCCGTAACGCGCGATTGCCCGGCGAAGATCTTCAGCGGATCCGTGGATATACGCTTCGGCGTACTTGGCAGCGATCAGCGACTGGTAGGTACTCAACAACTGGTCAGCCAGAGACGAATTGTTCAGACGCGTGCCGACCGCGATCATTTTGTAGACCGGCAGGTCCGTCATGCTCAGGAACCGAAACGTGTCCGCCGGGTTCGGGATCGCGGAGCGCGATGCGATCGCATCCGTGATTACCTGCAGCTTTTGCTGTACGAGCGTACGGAAGGGGGTGTATCCAATTTCCTGAACTGACGGATTCAGGCACTTCGTCGTCTCGTCACACACGTACACCTGAATCGTGGTGCCACTGTTCGCAGCAGGATCGTTACCGACCAACTCCTGCACCGTGAGGCTGCCGATTCGCGGCAGGAATACAGGATTCACCTCCGTGCCGCCCGAATCCGACGGGTCGGGAAAAATGACCGTCCCCACCAGCGACATGAGGAATTCGCGATCCGACGTGCTCAGGTCCGGCAGCTGCTGCAGCGCCTGCCACGTCACATTGCCGTACGGCTGCTTGGCCGCGAGATTGGAATCCGATGCAGTGGCCGTATTGATCGTCTGCGCCGCTTGCGCCGAGCTGTTTCCGGTATTTGTCCAGGCATCCGTCATATCCGAATACAGGTTCGTGAATGGCCCGAGCGTGTCGGCCAGGTTCGCCTGCTCTTTTTTCCATGCAACAGGCGTCACCGCATTGACGATGCCCTCAGCGGCCTGGCACGAGTCGATGTTCATCCGGTTGACGTCGCGGGCGATGGTCTGCAACGACTGCATGACGTTGTCGCAGGTCGGGCAGAGGTTCTGCAGGGCAAGCTTGAATGCGTAGCCCAAGGCGTTCGAGCCGATGTTGCGCAGCAGCGCAACAAACTGCTCCTTATTGATGAAGCTGAACCCGCCGGCAAACAGGTCAATCCCGCCGCAACCCGCACCCCATTCCGGGGCGGTGACGCTCGCGAGCTGGTAAGTCTTGTGTGGCGTGCGCATGAACACACTGCCGCCGCTGTACATATCCATCGTCTCGCCCTGCAACGCCCGAGGGCTCGATACGTTGCCCATGGCGTTGATTGAGTCGAAGACCTGCTGCATCGACATCGCCTGCGCACACACCGGGGCGATGGCAACCACTGCAGCCGTCAGTACGGCAAACCAGCGTGTCGGTTTCATCAGAAAAGCTCCCCGGGCTGCGAGGCAGTGAGAACGAAAATGCGGTCGATGATGTCCTGGAGGGACATCGTTCCCGAGCCGATCATTGCGTGGTCGCCGGTCTCTTTGGACGCAATGAAGAGGGCGGGCACCTGCTGCACACCCCAGACCGACGCCTGACCGTGGTCAGGCGTCGGGTTCGGAAACTCGCCAATACCCCGACCGTCCAGAGAGACCGGCAGCACGTCGATGCCATAGCGCTGCGCGAGCAGCACAATCGTCGGGGCCATCGCATGGCAGTACGGGCAGTCCGAGCGGAAGAAGAAAATCAGGCCGTGCTTCTGCGCGAGTGCACGCAGTTGCCCGTCCTGGTCGGAATCCCGGGTCCGGTCATAGGTATGGACAGCGACGTTGTTGGTCGGACGCTTGAGCGAGTAATCGAGGCTCGGGTTCTGCCATACGACTCGGCGCCATTGATCGGCGAAGACAGCGCTCTTTTGCTGGACGTACTCCCAAAGCTTGATGTACTCCTTGATGTGCTCGGGCGTCGGGTCCATGTTTGCGACGTCGAGTCGGTGCTTCAGTGCCTCGCGCATCTCGTCGGCCGACTTGATCTGATCGAAGTCGTCGGAATCGACCGGTTTGGCCGCGCTCGCACCCGCGGGCGCCGCGGGCTTGTCGTCATCGCAGTACCAGTTGAATTTCTCTTGCCCGTCGCAGCTCCAGGCGGACTTGTAGTCCAACCCGTCTGCGTCCGCAAACGGCGGCACCAGCAGCGCTGCAGGAAGCAGGACCGCTACCGCGAGCCGGAATCCACGGAATGCGCTCATGGCCGGCTCCGCTGCGCGTCGACTTCAAAGCCGGCGTCCTCGAGCAACACGGAAATGGCTTCGCGCGACGGCGCGGCGCCGTGCGTTACCCGGAAGGTCGCGCGGTCACTGGCGGCACCAGCAAAGAGATGGCTCGGCAAGTCGGGCGCCGGCGCGGCGCGCATACTGGTGATCGTAATCTGCAGTCTCACTTCACCTCTCCTTCGCGGATTGCACGACTAAGTTCGGCACGCGGCCGTCCGATCGAGTCGAGACGTCTGCGCAGTCCGATAGGCGAGGGCGGGGAAACGCCGAGATCCGTCGCAAGCATGACGACGACAGCAACGAGCCACGCGACGAACAAGCCGTGACCAACCTGAGGGGCGAGCGTCGTGATCGGCACGTCGTCAGTGCGCCAGTGCATACAAATGGCGGCCGACGGCGCGTGGCGAGCCGCCGTATCGGTGCATGTCCGCAGTCGGATCGTGTCCGGATTCGTACCGCTTCCAGCCGCCTGTTCGAGCACGGTCGTTGCCATACCCGTGAAAGACCCATGATTCAGTATTGCGAGCGCGACGACGGGGACGGCCGCCGGCACAATGACGAAAGCGAAGAGGAATCGCCGCACGTAGCAGGGCAGGCTGGCGAGTAGCGCATAGCGCCAGTTCGAGCGGACACGCGAAGGGGGAAACAGGCTTTCGATGGACATGATCAACGCTCCTGGGTAGTGAGGGTTTTGAAATCTGCAACCAGTGGGCGGCCCCGCGTCACGGTGTATCTCCTGCAGGTTGCGCCGGCGCCGCCGGCGCCAAGCCAATCGGCGGAATTCGATCGCGGCAGTAGTTCATCTTCACGTCCAGACGCCCGCTGGTTTCGCCCGCCTCGGTCTGGATGCCGCGGACGTCGAACAGCACATCCAGACGCTTGCAGCCAGGCCGCGGCAAGTCGCCGATCGAGCGAGCCGTGACGTAGACCGGACCGTTGGCGTGCAGCTTGGTGACGAGTGAACCCGCAACGGGTCCACGCAGCGCGCCAAACGCTGACCCGTGATCAATCGCGTCGATGAGAACTGCACTGAAGTCGTCGTAGCTGCCGGCGAAGGCGGCGGCCGGCAGCGCAAAAATCGCAGTAGTAAACGCTGCGGAGACGAGGCGCTTCATTGGGATACCCCTTTGCCGCTTCCGATCGATTGCCGCACGCGCTGCAGAATCGCGTCCTCGTCGACGGCTTTGGACTGGATCGAATTGACGAACTCGGTAAAGTCGATACTCGAAAAATCGATACGCTGCAGCTGGTCGGCCGTGAAGCCACCGCAGCCTGCGAACGGGATGCCGAGTTGCGCCTTGCCCTGCTGGTTGACGAGCTTCGCGATCAACGAATTGAAACAGCAGTAGCTCTTCTTTTCCTCGACGCAAACGCCGAGCACGCGCTTGGAGCTGCGTATTCCGGCGAACGTGATCACGCATTTCGGCGGATCGTGATCATGGATTCCGAATGATCGTGATCACCCGTTTCGGTTGATCGTGATCGCT
>NZ_QKZF01000044.1:0-26845 GCF_003253915.1 Burkholderia sp. 28_3 | reverse complement strand
AAGCTCAAACTGAAAGGACTGAGTCCCGTGCAATACAGAACTCAGTCCTTGGGTGCCTAGCTTTTAACCGTCCAACTTCGTGGGGTCAGTTCACGGTCGGGCTGTTTTATTTTCTGCCGTGTCGTATACCGATGCCGGCGCTTACCGCTGGGTCAGCATCATGTACATCTGGACCACGACGTCCGGCGAGAACGTGAACGGCACCCAGCCGTAGCCCGTGTGGCGGGCGACCAGCAGACGGTCGCCGTTCGACTGCTTCTGCACGGCCATCATCGGGTTCTTCGTCGTCACGAAACGCCAGCCGGCCGGAATGCCGGGCGGCGGCTCCGGCTGCATCGACGCGCGTGCGTGCGCGAGTTCCTCGATCAGCTGGCCCAGTTGCTCCGGATGCAGCGTGATCGATTCGCCGTTGATGGTGAGCGTGAGTTCGTTCTGGGACGGGCGCGCGACGTGCAGCGTCGCCTTGTCGGCCGGCGCGGCAACGGTGTCGCTGTCGGTTTCGGTTTCGCCCGCGGCGCCGGCTTGCGCCGCCGGGACGATCGCGGTTTCGGCGTCGGCTGAGGTCGGCACCTCGGCTGCTTCGGCCGCAACCGGCGCGACTGCGTGCACGGCCGGCTCCGCTGCCGGCGTATCCGCCGGTGCCGGCTCGACGGCTTCGGCCGTCACCGCCGTGGCGGCCACCGCGTTCGTCGCGGCTTCCTTGACGACGGCCTCGACCAGCGCCTCGGCGTCGGCGATGGCCTTCGCGTGGTGCTGCGCGGCCGCTTCGGCCTGAGCGATCGCTTCGGTGTGGCGCTGCGTGAGGGCTTCGGCTTCGGCGGTCGCTTCGGCGTGGCGTTGCGCGGCGGCTTCGGCCTGGGCGATCGCTTCGGCGTGACGTTGCGTGATGGCTTCCGCCTCCGCGGTGGCTTCGTCGTGACGCCGGGCGGCGGCCTGCGTGTCGGCGAGCGCCTGCGTGTGACGCTGGGCGAGCGCCTCGGCCTCGGCAATCGCGGCCATGTGGCGCTGCGCGGCTGCTTCGGCTTCGGCGGTCGCTTCCGCATGGCGCTTCGCGGCGGCTTCCGCTTCGGCGGTCGCTGCGGCATGACGTTGCGCGGCCGCTTCGGCTTCGGTCGCGGCGGCGTGATGACGCTGCGCGGCGGCCTCGGCTTCGGCGATCGCCGCCGCGTGACGCTGCGACGCGGCTTCGGCATCCGCGTGACGTTGCGCGAGCGCTTCGGTCAGCGCGGTGGCTTCCGCATGGCGCTGCGAAGCGGCTTCGGCTTGCGCGGCGGCATCCGTATGACGTTGGGCGGCCGCTTCGGCGGCGGCGGTGGCATCGGCGTGGCGCCGCTGCGCGGCTTCGGCATCGGCGGCAGCGGCCGTGTGGCGCTGCGCGGCGGCCTGCGCGTCGGCTTCCGCCGCGGCGTGGCGCTCGGCCGCGGCCCGGGCTTCCGCTGCCGCGGCGCGCGCGAAGGCTTCCGCGCTGCGTGCCGCCTGCTGCGCGGCGTGGTGATCGTGGAGGAGCTGATCGACGCCCGTGGCGAGCGAAGCGATCTGATCGTTCAGGTTCATGCGTGTCTTCTCTGCGTAAGACCCGCGATTTTAACCGCTGCGCCGATGCCGGTCCGCGCGCGACGTGTAACAAAGTGCGCAAAGCGGCGCGAGGCGCGCCGCTTTGTGTTACTTGAGGTAGCCCGCCGAGCCGAACCAGTCCAGCGCATCGCGCAGCCCTTCGCGATACGGGCGCGCACGGTAGCCGAGCTCGCGCTCGGCCTTCGCCGACGTGAAATACATCTTGTTCTTCGACATCCGCAGCCCGTCGACGGTGACGAACGGCTCCTTCTTCGTGAACTTCGCGACCGCTTCGGCGCCGAGCGCGAGCGGGTACAGCGGCCAGCGCGGCAGCGCGATCGTCGGCGCCTTGCGGCCCGTCATCTGCGCGATGTCCGCGAGCATCTGCTGCAGCGGCAGGTTCTCGCCGCCGAGGATGTAGCGCTCGCCGATCCGGCCGCGCTCGAGGGCGAGGAAGTGGCCGTGCGCGACGTCGTCGACGTGCACGAGGTTCAGCCCCGTATCGACGAACGCGGGAATCTTGCCGAGCGCGGCCTCGACGATGATGCGGCCGGTCGGCGTCGGCTTCACGTCGCGCGGGCCGATCGGCGTCGACGGGTTGACGATCACGGCCGGCAGCCCTTCGTCGGCGATCATCCGTTCGACCGCGCGCTCCGCGAGCACCTTGCTGCGCTTGTAGACGCCGATCGCCTGCTCGGCCGTGAGCGGCCGGTTCTCGTCGGACGGATCGCCGGCGCTCGTCACCTTCAGCGTCGCGACGCTGCTGGTGTAGACGATCCGCTCGACGCCTGCCGCGCGGGCCGCGCGCATCGTCGCGACCGCGCCTTCGAGGTTCGCGCGCTCGATCTCGTCGGGGTCGGGCGCCCACAGCCGGTAGTCGGCCGCCACGTGCAGCAGGTAGCGCACGCCGCGCAGCGCGGCGCGCATCGACGCCTCGTCGCGCATGTCGCCGGTGACGATCTCGGCGTCGAGATCCGCGACGTTCGTGCGCGGGCTGGTCGGGCGCACCAGCACGCGCACCGCATAGCCTTTCTGCTGCGCGATGCGCGCGACGGCCGAGCCGACGAAACCGGACGCGCCGGTGACGAGAACGAGATCGCGGGAGGTATCAGTCATGCGTTTCCTTCAGGGCCGCGCGGGCGGCGCGGCGGTTGGGCATCGGCGAGATTGTACGTGGTCGGCGTGCGCGGCGACGCCCGGCCGGCGCGTGTGCGAAGCGGCCGACGCGACTACAATGCCGGGCTTGAATGCAACGGGAGGGCGACGCAATGAGCCGCAATGAGCTGGACGAACGGATCGAGACCTACTACGTGCGGGTGCGCGGCGTCGTGCAGGGCGTCGGCTTTCGTCATGCGACGGTGCGCGAGGCGCATGCGCTGAAGCTGCGCGGCTGGGTCGCGAATCTCGAGGACGGCACCGTCGAGGCGATGATCCAGGGCCCCGGCGCGCAGATCGACCGGATGCTCGCGTGGCTTCGCCACGGGCCGCCCGCCGCGCGCGTGACCGAGGTGACGTTCGAGGAACGCCGGACCGAGAAGCGCTTCGAACGCTTCCAGCAGCAGTAAGAGGCGCACAACGATCATGACGGGGTATCCGGAGGCGGGGCGCGGCCTCATGCTGTCGGTGATGGCGTCGACGCTGTTCGCGCTGATGTCGGCTTACGCGAAACTGCTCGCGCCGCTCACGGGCCTCGACATCTTCGCGTGGCGCGTCGTGTGGACCGCGCCGGGCGCGCTCGCGCTGATCGCGCTGCGCGGCCGCTGGCCGGCGCTCGTCGGGCTGGCGCGGCGCTGCGCGCGCGACTGGCGCCTGCTGATCGCGCTGCCGGTGAGCGCGGCGCTGCTCGGCGTGCAGCTGTGGCTGTTCCTGTGGGCGCCGCTGCACGGCCGCATGCTCGAAGTGTCGCTCGGCTATTTCTTGCTGCCGCTGACGATGGTGCTCGTCGGCCGCTTCTACTATCACGAGCGGCTCGACCCGCTGCAATGGGCGGCGGTCGCCTGTGCGGCGCTCGGCGTCGCGCACGAGGTGTGGGTGACGCGCGCGTTCGCATGGCCGACGCTGGTCGTCGCGCTCGGCTATCCGCCGTATTTCGTGCTGCGCCGGCGCATCAACGCCGATTCGCTGGCCGCGTTCGCGATCGAGATCGCGCTGCTGTGCCCGATCGCGCTCGCGATGGTCGCGACGAGCACCACGCGCGTCGCCGGCCATCCGCTGCTGTGGGCCGTGCTGCTGCCGGGGCTCGGCATCCTCAGCACGCTCGCGCTGGCGAGCTACCTGAAGGCGAGCCGGATGCTGCCGATGGCGCTGTTCGGGATTCTCGGCTACGTCGAGCCCGTGCTGCTCGTCGTGGTGTCGCTGCTGCTGCTCGGTGAAACGCTGAGCGTCGCGCAGCTCGCGACGTACGGGCCGATCTGGATCGCCGTCGCGCTGACCGCGTGGCACAGCGCGATGCTGATGCGGCGCCTGCCCGCGCGCGGTTAACCGCATCGTCGCGATGCGCCGGCCGCGCGGAACGCGCCGCGCGTCGCGCTTCATCCGAGCGTCGAACACCGCGCGTTGTGTCGCCGACTCCCTCGATCCTGACCGCCAACTGGCGACGCGCTGACGCGAATCTGGCGACGCTGCCTGCTTCGCCGCGCAACGCTCGCGCTTGTAATCGAACAGAAGATTCGGTTGCACTTTGTTACTTAGGGTCTCCCCTGATCGGCTACTAGACTGGCCTGACCGACTTCCCTTCGTATGCAGCTTTTCCATGAACGGTCACCTCCGCGCCAAGCCGGCCGGGTTGGCGCGATGCGAGCATACGCGTATCGCCGCCGATCGCGCTCGCCTGCCTTTTCCCGATCCTTTCCCCGGTGCGCGCCGCACCGCCGTCGTGCAGGTGCGCTCATGTCGTTGAGCCCGCCGCCTTCCGTCACGGTCCAGCCGTCGCGCGGCGGCCGCCTGATCGAAATCGACTTCTTCCGCGGGCTCGTGCTGTTGATGATCGTCGTCGATCACATCGGCGCGAGCGTGCTGTCGCGCGTGACGCTGCACGCGTTCGCGCTGTGCGACGCGGCCGAGGTGTTCGTGTTCCTCGGCGGCTTCGCGACCGCGAGCGCATACGGCGCGATCGCCGAGCGGCACGGCGCGCGCGCCGCGCAGCGGCGTTTCGTGCGGCGCGCGATGCAGATCTACCGCGCGTTTCTCGCGACGTCGACGCTGATGCTCGTCGTGTCGGCGGTGCTCGATCACTACGGGATCGATGCGCCGAACCTCGCGCTCGACGACGTCAGCGTGATGCTCGCGTCGCCGCTCACGGGCGCCGCCGAGCTACTGACGTTCCAGCGCCAGCCGTATCTGGCGTCGGTGCTGCCGATGTACGTGCTGTTCGCGCTCGCGTCGCCGGTGCTGGTGCCGTTCGCGCGGCGCCATCCGTGGCTGCTCGTCGCGCTCAGCGTCGCGTCGTGGCTCGCGGCGGGCTGGCTCGGCCCGGAACTGCTGGACACCGACGGTTTCCGCTGGAGCTTCAATCCGTTCGCGTGGCAACTGATGTTCGTCGCCGGCGTGCTCGCGCGCTGCCAGCCGTTCTACCGCCGCATCGCGCTCGGCCGCTGGGGCGCCGCGGCGACCGGGCTCGCATGCGCGATCGTGCTCGGCTGCGCGAGCTACAAGCTGTTCTCGGGGCTGCCGGTGCCGGAAGGCGTGCTCAAGCGCGATCTCGCGCTGCCGCGCGTCGTGAGCTTCGCGGCCGTCGCGTGGCTGATGGCCGATTGCGTGCGCTTCGGCTGGATCGCGCGGATCGCACAGGGCGTGCGGCCCGTCGTGGCGGTCGGCCAGCGCGGGCTGATCTGCTTCGTCGCGGGCGCGGCGATCTCGCTCGTGATCGATTCGCTGCTGCATCCGGCCGTGCGCAGCGCCGATCTGCGGCATGTCGGCGTGGGCCTCGTGGCCGACGCATGCGCGGTCGGGCTGATGATGGCGGTAGCCGGTTCGGGAACGTGGATCGCGCGATGGCGCGGCGCGGCGGCGTAGGCGCGCGACGGATGCGGGCGGCGCGGCAGGCGCCGCGCGGCGTCAGTGAGGTGAGCCGATACGGGAGCGGGGCGTGGCGGATGCGTCGTCGGATTCGGCGTCTTCGCGTTCGTCCTGCGCCGGGTCGTCGCGCTCCGCGAGGACCGCATCGGCTTCGGCCGCGGCCCGGGCGGCGCGCATCGCGGTGCAGCGCTGCGCGTGCCGGATGTCCGACAGAATCCTCAAAAGCCGCGTCGTCTTGCTTTTCATCGTGTTCTCCCGCCAGTGCGCATCGCGCGAAGCGGATGCGTTGCCTGCAACCAGTGTAGGACGCGTTCGCGTGTCTGGCGGGAGAATGTGGCGTGCGAGCCGCACGCCGAGGGATAGTCCTTACTGCGCGGCGGTGGCGGCCTGCGCCTGCAGCGCTTCTTCGCGGCGCTCGTCGGTGCAGCGCTGATGCTGGCGCGACAGGCGGTTCATCAGCGGCAGCAGCAGCAGCGCGAGCAGCATGCCGATCGCGGCGAGCCAGCCGAGCTTCTCGAACAGCGACAGGTAGAGCGGCAGCGATTCGGTGGCCGGCAGTTCGTGCGACGGCATCTGCGCGAAGTTCGCGACGACGCTGCCCAGATACTGCGACACGCCCGTCGCGACGAAATACGCGCCCATCATGAAGCCGCTCATGCGCGCCGGCACGTAGCGGGCGATCATCGCGAGGCCGAGGCCGCTCACCAGCAGCTCGCCGAGCGAGTACAGGCCGTAGCCCCACACCATGAACCACGACGACACGCGGCCGTCGACCGCGTAGCGGCCGCTGATCGTGAACACCAGGTAGCCGGCGGCGACCGCGCCGAAACCGAGCGCGTACTTCGCCGCGACCGGCAGGTCGCGGCCGCCCTTCGCGACGGCGTTGTAGACCCACACGAGCACCGGGCTCAGCAGCATGATCCAGATCGGGTTCAGCGCCTGGAACTGCGCGGCGCTCCACGTGAACAGCGTCGTGCCGAACAGCATGAAGCGCGGATCGACGTTGCGCAGCGCGAACAGCGTCAACGACGTCGACATCTGCACGTAGAAGATGAAGAACAGGATCACCTGGCCGATCAGCACGAGCGCCGCGATCAGGCCCGCGCGCTCCGAGCGCTCCGACTTCGCGATCATGTACGCGAAGATCGCGAGGATCGCGAATGCCGCCGTCCACACGCTCGCGACCGCGAGCTGCTTGTGCTGCAGCACGTACAGCGTGATCAGCGCGAGCCCGACGCCGCCGGCCGCGACCGCGCCGAGGCGCTTCCAGCGGATCGGCTCGTCGTCCGGCTGCGAGCCGACGTGCGCGAGCGTGCGGTGCATCAGCATGAAGTTGAGGATCGCGAGCAGCATGCCGCCGCAGCAGACCGCGAACGCGGTGTGCCAGCCCCAGTGATCCTTGATCCACGGCGTCGCGAGCATCGACACCGTCGAGCCGATGTTGACCGCCATGTAGTAGATCGTGAACGCGCTGTCGATGCGCGCGTCGTCGCCTTCGTAGATGCGGCGCACGAGGTTCGCCGCGTTGGCCTTGAACAGGCCGTTGCCGACGACGATCACGCCGAGCGACGCATACATGTACGTCAGGTGATCGTTCGGCACCGCGAGCATCAGGTAGCCGGCGCACAGCACCGACGCGCCGATGATCATCGTGCGGCGGGCGCCGAGCACCTTGTCGCCGATCCAGCCACCGATCGACGGCGCGGCGTAGACGAGTGCGGTGAACGCACCCCAGGTCAGGTTCGCGTGGCTGTCGGTGAAGCCGAGCCGGTCGACCATGAAGAGGACCAGGAGCGCGGCCATGCCGTAGTAGCCGAAGCGCTCCCACATTTCGATGAGGAAGACCGTCGTAAACGATCGGGTTTGGGAAACAGGTGAATGCATCATCAATCTCGTTGAAACGGACGGCACGGATCACGCGTCGTCTTGGGTCGAACTGGCGCCGGTGCACAATCGGCCGGATAGGCTTGTGCAGGCGATGGAACAGTCGGGCGGTTAGCCCGGGCCGGGGTCGGACACCGCCCGATGGGGCGGGGAAGGTCCCCGACCGGCGCGCGCATGGTAGCGGGTGCCGGTCCGGTGCGACAGGTGTGCGCTACCTAGGGAAACTCCCGATGTGGCAGCAGCTTTCAGCAACATTCGTCTCATCATCTAGTTGTAAGCATTGGCGCAGGTCCTCCGAAGATTCCCGGAGAGCCGCTTGCAGCTTGCCTGTGAAGCCGGCGAGTCTGGCAAGATAGCGCGTCGTTTCGTTCGCTTCGTGCCCTGTTTAGTGCACCAGGCTCAACACCGAAGACGTGTACGAACCCGAAGATTAAGCTATCTCTAATTAACTTAGTTACTTTCCATCAAACATTTTTTGACGATCACTTTTCGGCCTGCTATGGTTCCCCCCACTGAAAACTCGCGATCGGCAGACGCTGTCGCACTCGGCAGCAAGATTCGCGCGTTGCGCCAACGTCTGAAGCGCACGCTCGACGACACCGCTACCGCCGCGGGGATTTCGAAGCCGTTTCTGTCTCAAGTCGAGCGCGGGCTCGCGTCGCCGTCACTGACGTCGCTGGCCGGAATCGCCCACGCGCTCGGTGTGACGGTGCAGTACTTCGTGGATACGCCGAGTGAAGAACGCTCGGTCTGCCGAGGCGATCAGTTGCGCTTCTTCGGGTTCGCCGATTCGACGAACCTGTTCGCGAGGCTGACGAACGTGTCCGAAGGACGCCAGCTGGAGGCGATCCTCGTGAGGATGCCGCCGGGGCAGAAACGGTCCGAGGTGACGACACATGCAGGAGAGGAGTTCCTGTACGTGATTGAAGGGGAAGTGTCGCTGACGCTGGAAGGCAAGACGTTCGTCCTGCAGGCCGGTGACAGTTCGCACTATCAGTCGACGGTCCCGCACAGCTGGGTCAACACCGCGAAGATCGAGTCGGTGGTGGTCTGGGTCGGGACACCGAGGCTGTTCTAACGCACAGGTATTCCTTCGTTTCTTCGACGGGATGCCTGTCGAAAGAAATGTAAGGAATACTAACATGCAATACGAGAACCACGGGCCTCCTCAATCGCTGCACCCGTCAGCGTCTCACGCGTAAGCCGCGGCATCCGCCGCGCGACGCTCACCGAACACACCTTCTCAAGACTGCCACGATGAAATCCTTGCATGCCATGTCGGCCGTGCTGGCCGCGCTCGCCCTGACGGCGCCCGTCGCCCACGCCGTGACCGTTCCGTCCAACGTCACGCTCGCTCCGCAACAGGACCTGACGCGACAGGTGCCCGCCGAAGTCGAGTCGCTCGACCCCGCGCACATCGAATCGTGGACCGGCAACACGATCGGCCTCGACCTGTTCGAAGGGCTCGCGCGCATCGATGCGGCCGGCCAGGTCGTGCCGGGCGTCGCGCTGTCGTGGGAACGCAAGACGCCGCAGACGTGGATCTTCAAGCTTCGCCACGACGCGAAGTGGAGCAACGGCCAGCCGGTGACGGCCGCCGATTTCGTCTATTCGTGGCAGCGCCTCGTCGATCCGAAGACGGGCTCGAAATACACGATCCTCGTCGAGTTCATCAAGAACTCGAAGGACATCATCGCGGGCAAGGCCGCGCCGTCGACGCTCGGCGTGCGCGCCGTCGATCCGTACACGCTCGAGGTGACGACCGACGTGCCCGTCGCGTTCTTCCCCGAACTGACCGCGATGGCGCCGCTCGCGCCGGTGAACAAGGACGTGGTCGCGAAGTTCGGCGACGCATGGACGCGCCCGGGCAACATCGTCAGCAACGGCGCGTACCAGCTCGTCGACTGGCAGCCGAACAACCGCATCGTGGCGACGAAGGACGCGAAGTACTGGAACGCGTCGAAGGTCGTGATCAACAAGGTCACGTACCTGCCGATCGAAAGCGACGAAACCGCGATGCGCATGTACCAGGCCGGCCAGATCGACTACAGCTACTCGATCCCGTCGGGCATCTTCCAGCAGGTCAGCAAGCAGTTCGGCGCCGAACTGCGCCCGGGCCTGCAGCTCGCGACCTACTACTACTACCTGAACAACAGCGACGCGGCGCTGAAGGACAAGCGCGTGCGTCAGGCGCTGTCGATGGTGATCGATCGCGACGTGCTGACGTCGAAGCTCACGCAGGCCGGCGAGAAGCCGATGTACGGGCTGATGCCGAACGGCACGAAGGGCGTGCAGCCGTTCACGCCGGAATGGGCGTCGTGGCCGATGGCCAAGCGCATCGCGACCGCGAAGGACCTGCTGAAGCAGGCTGGCTACTCGGACGCGAAGCCGCTGTCGTTCACGCTCACGTACAACACCAACGACCTGCACAAGAAGGTCGCGCTGTTCACCGCATCGGAATGGCGCACCAAGCTCGGCATCACCACGAAGCTCGAGAACGTCGAGTTCAAGGTGCTGATGAAGCAGCGGCATGACGGCAAGGTGCAGATCGCGCGCGACGGCTGGTTCGCCGACTACAACGACGCGATGACCTTCTTCGACCTGATCCGCTGCGGCAGCTCGCAGAACACCGTCGGCTACTGCAACAAGCAGATGGACGCGCTCGTCGACGAAGGCAACCAGAAGCTCGACGACCAGGCGCGCACCACGCTGCTCACGCAGGCGCACGACATGGCGATGAAGGACACGCCGATGGTGCCGCTGTTCCAGTATTCGGCCGATCGTCTCGTGAAGCCCTACGTGGGCGGCTATTCGCTGAAGAACGTGATCGACATGCGTGCTTCGCAGGACCTGTACCTGATCAAGCACTGAGCGGAGCGATCATGCTGGCCTATGCATTGAGGCGCACGTTGTGGGCGGTGCCGACGATCCTCGCGGTCATCACCGTCTGCTACCTGCTGCTGCATTTCACGCCCGGCGGCCCGTTCGATACGGAGAAGCAGCTGTCCGCCGCGACGCTTGCGAACCTGAACGCGAAATACCACCTCGACGAGCCGCTGTGGAAGCAGTACCTGCTGTATCTCGGCTCGCTGCTGCACGGCGATCTCGGTCCGTCGTTCCGTTACGTCGACTGGTCGGTGAACGATCTCGTGAAGAAGGCGCTGCCGGTGAGCCTCGGCGTGGGCGGCGTGTCGATCCCGGTCTCGATCGTGCTCGGCGTGCTGCTCGGCACCGTCGCGGCCGTGCGCCGCGACAGCGTGATCGACCGCTTCGTGATGCTGATCGGCAACTTCGGCAACGTCGTGCCGCCGTTCGTGCTCGGCCCGGTGCTCGTGTGGATCTTCGCGATCCTGCTGAAGACGTCGGCCGGCAACGGCTGGCTGCCGGCCGGTGGCTGGGGCGACGGCGGCTGGCAATACCGGCTGCTGCCGATCGTGCTGCTGACCTTCATCAACGTGTCGCTGCTCGCGCGCGTGATGCGCGGCTCGATGATCGAGACGCTGTCGAGCAACTACATCCGCACCGCGCGCGCGAAGGGCCTGCCGGGCTCGACGATCGTGTTGCGTCATGCGCTGAAGCCCGCGCTGATGCCGGTCGTGTCGCTGTTCGGCACGGTCTGCATCACGTCGATCACGGCGGCCGTCGTCACCGAATCGGTGTTCGCGCTGCCGGGCCTCGGGCAGCTCGTCGTGAACGGCGCGATCAACCGCGACTACACGCTGGTGCTCGGCCTCGTCGTGCTGACGACCGTCTGCGCGGTGCTGTTCAACCTGCTGGTCGACCTCGCGTACGCGTGGCTCGATCCGCGCATCCGTTATTGAGCGAGGCACAGCGATGACTCCGACCACTCCCGTCGTCGGCCTGCCCGTGCAGACCGATTCGCCGCCGCGTTCGCGCTCGCCGCTCGAGCTGGCGTTCGCGCGCTTCCTTCACAACCGCGCGGCCGTGTTCAGCCTCGTGCTGCTCGCGCTGATCACGCTCGCGTGCTTCGTCGGCCCGTGGCTGCTCGCGGCCGATCCCGCCGCGAGCGACTGGGGCGCGATCAGCCTGCCGCCGACCTGGGCGAACCAGCACTGGTTCGGCACCGACGAGCTCGGCCGCGACCTGCTCGTGCGCACGCTGATCGGCGGCCGCGTCTCGATCGAGGTCGGCCTGCTCGGCACGCTCGTGTCGGGCCTGTTCGGCGTCGCGTGGGGCGCGACCGCGGGCTTCGCGGGCGGCCGCGTCGACTCCGTGATGATGCGCGTCGTCGACATGATGTACGCGATCCCGTACCTGCTGATCGCGATCCTGATGATGACCCTGTTCGGCCGCTCGTTCATGCTGGTCGTGCTGACCATCAGCGCGTTCTCGTGGATCGACATGGCGCGCGTCGTGCGCGGCCAGACGCTGTCGCTGCGCAATCGCGAGTTCGTCGACGCGGCGCGCGCGATCGGCGTGTCGCCGGGGTCGATCGTGCTGCGCCACGTCGTGCCGAACCTGCTCGGCGTGGTCGTCGTGTACGCGACCGTCTCGGTGCCGAACATCGTGCTGACCGAATCGGTGCTGTCGTTCCTCGGCCTCGGCGTGCAGGAACCGATGACGAGCTGGGGCGTGCTGATCCAGGACGGCGCGCAGAAACTGGAATCGATGCCGTGGCTGCTGCTGGCCCCGGCCGTCATGCTGTGCGTGACGCTCTACTGCGTGAACTTCGTCGGCGACGGCCTGCGTGACGCGCTCGACCCGAAGGATCGCTGAAGATGGCAGCTCTATTGGAAGTGGAAAATCTCGGCGTGCGCTTCACGCGCAAGGATGCGCCGCCGATCGACGCCGTCAACGGCGTGTCGTTCTCGCTCGAAGCCGGCAAGACGCTCGGCATCGTCGGCGAATCGGGCTCGGGCAAGAGCCAGACCGTGATGGCGCTGCTCGGCCTGCTGGCCGGCAACGGCACGACGACCGGCACCGCGCGCTACCGCGGCGACAACCTGCTCGACATGGATACGCGCGCATTGAACGCGGTGCGCGGCGACCGCATCGCGATGATCTTCCAGGATCCGATGACGTCGCTCAATCCGTTCCTGACGATCGAGCGGCAGATGACCGAGACGCTGCAGCTGCATCGCAGGCTGTCGCGCAAGGAAGCCACGAAGCGCGCGATCGACGCACTCGAATCGGTGCGCATTCCCGACGCGGCGCGCCGCATCCGCATGTATCCGCACGAGTTCTCGGGCGGCATGCGGCAGCGCGTGATGATCGCGATGGCGCTGCTGTCCGAGCCGGAAATCCTGATCGCCGACGAGCCGACCACCGCGCTCGACGTGACCGTGCAGGCGCAGATCATCGACCTGCTGCGCGAGCTGAACCGCGAGCGCGGCACCGCGATCGTGCTGATCACGCACGACATGGGCGTGGTCGCCGGCCTCGCGGACGACGTGATGGTCATGTACGCGGGCCGCACCGTCGAATACGCGCCGGCCGACTCGATTTTCGCGGCGCCGTCGCATCCGTACACGATCGGCCTGCTCAACGCGCTGCCGCGGCTGACCGACGCGGACGATGCGCCGCTCGTCGCGATTCCCGGCAACCCGCCGATGCCCGGCACCGCGCCGGCCGGCTGCGCGTTCGCGAAGCGTTGCACGTATGCGGAAGAACGCTGCGGCGCCGCGCGCCCGGCGCTCGAAACCTATGGCGCCGCGGGCGCGGTGCGCGCGTGCCACCGCCCGGTGGCCGATCTGACGGGAGGTCTGCGATGAGCGTCGATGAACGCCGCCCAGCCGGCGCGACGGACGACACGCTGCTGTCCGTCGAGAACTTGAAGGTGCATTTCCGCGTGCCGCTCGGCGGCTATCCGTGGTCGCCGAAGGGCACGCTGCGCGCAGTCGACGGTGTGTCGTTCGACGTGAAGCGCGGCGAGACGGTCGGGCTCGTCGGCGAGTCGGGCTGCGGGAAGTCGACGCTGGCGCGCGCATTGATCGGCCTCGTGCCGATGACGGCCGGCACCGTGAAATGGCGCGGCCAGGCCGTCGCGCCCGATCACCTGCGCGGCACCGCGATGCGGCGCGAAGTGCAGATGATCTTCCAGGATCCGCTCGCGTCGCTCGACCCGCGCATGACGATCGAGCAGGTCGTCGCGGAGCCGCTCGTCACGCATCATGCCGGCCTCGGCCGCACCGAGGTGCGCCGCCGCGTGGTCACGATGCTCGAACGCGTCGGCCTGAACGCGCATCACCTGCTGCGTTATCCGCATGAATTTTCCGGCGGGCAGTGCCAGCGCGTCGGCATCGCGCGTGCGCTGATCGGCGAGCCGAAGCTCGTGATCTGCGACGAACCCGTATCGGCGCTCGACGTGTCGATCCAGGCGCAGATCGTGAACCTGCTGCGCGATCTTCAGCGTGAACTGTCGTTGTCCTATCTGTTCGTCGCGCACGACCTGGCGGTGGTGAAGGCCATCAGCCAGCGCGTGCTCGTGATGTATCTCGGCCGCGTGATGGAGTTCGGCACGCGGCAGGACGTGTACGGCGTGCCGCAACACCCGTACACGAAGGCGCTGCTCGATGCGGCGCCGACGCCGGAGCCGGCGCGCGAGCGTGCTCGCCGTCCGATGCTGCTGGCGGGCGAGATGCCCTCGCCGCTCAACCCGCCGTCCGGCTGCGCGTTCCGCACGCGCTGCCCGGTCGCGATCGACGCGTGCGCGCAGGACGTGCCGCTGCCGGAAGTACGGCACGGCTCGGCGGCGCGCGTCGCGTGCATCCGCGCGGGCGCGGCGTGATGTGAAGTGACGCAGCAAACATAACCAAGGCAGGTCAACAGGGGTAGGTGCGGCGCGAACGATCTTCGCGCCGCGGGTACAGGCGCGTCCTTAGCCGGGCTCGCCGGGGGGCTGGAAGCGGATCGCAACCGGCGTGGACGATATCAACACAAGACGAGAATGATGATGAAAAAGCAGAAGACGATCGGGACGGCATCGAAGATGCTGCTTGCATGGGGACTGCCGGCGCTCGCCGGCGTCTCGCTGACGGGTGTCGCGCACGCGGACGACGCGGTGCCGCTGACGGTCGCGCAGGCCGCACCGGCCGCCGGTACGGGCACGGCCGTTGCGCAGGCGCCGACCCAGAACGCCATTGTCAACGCCGAGGCGACCCAGGCCGTCACGCCGCCCGACGAGCCGTCGGCGCAGTCGAAATCGAAGGGCTTCATCGCCGACAGCCATCTCGACTTCCTGTTCCGCAACTATTCGGACATCCTCGACAACAAGGGCGGGCCGCACCGCCATGCGTGGGTCCAGGGCGTGATGGCGAACTTCGAGTCCGGCTATACGGCGGGCCTGATCGGCTTCGGCGTGGACGCGTCGCTGTACGCGGGCCTGAAACTCGACGGCGGCGCGGGCGCCGGCAACATGGTGCACGTGGCGAAGGGCGGCGGCGGGTCGAACCAGCTTGCATGGGCGTACCCGGGCATCTACGACGTGAAGGCGCGCATCTCGAACACGGTGGTCAAGTACGGTCTGCAGGCCGTCGACAACCCGTTCATGGAGCAGCACGACAACCGTGCGCTGCCGCCGACGTTCCTCGGCGCGACGATCGTCAGCAATGAATTCAAGAACGTGATGCTCGAGGCCGGCAGCTTCACGAAGACCGACGCGCGCGGTCATACGACGCTCACCAACCTGACGACGCAATACGGCGGCACGCGCGTCAATCGCCTGACCTACGTCGGCGGCACGTGGGACTACTCGCCGAACGGCGAAGTCGCGCTGTACGCGAACCAGGCCGACGACGTGTGGCACCAGTACTACGCGTCGGTGAAGCACAGCATCGGCAGCCCGCAGACGATCAAGTGGACCGGCTTCGGCAACGTCTACTCGACGCACGACACGGGCGATGCGCTGCAGGGCAAGATCAACAACAACGCGTACAGCCTGTCGGTGGCCGCGCAGCACGGCCCGCACGAGCTGCTGCTCGGCTTCCAGCAGGTGCTCGGCGACCAGTTCTTCGACTACCTGAACGAAACGAACGGCATCTTCCTGACCAACTCGATGGACGTCGACTACAACGCGCCGCACGAAAAGTCGCTGCAGCTGCGTTACACGTTCTACGGCAAGGAAGCGGGCCTGCCGGGCTTCAAGGCGATGGTGTGGGGCGTGACGGGCTGGGGCGCGGACGGCAGCGCGGGTGCGGCGAACGACCCGAGCAAGTCGAGCATCTACTGGAGCAACGGCGCGCCGGTGCAGGGCCGTCACCACGAGTTCGGCTTCATCCCGTCGTACACGTTCCAGAGCGGCAAGCTGAAGGACACGAAGGTCACGTTCATCGCGATGTGGCACAACGGCTCGTCCCACTACTCGGACGCGACCAACAAGGAATACCGTCTGGTCGTGAACCTGCCGCTGCACGCGTTCTGATGCGAAGGGGGCGCAACGCCCCCTGTCCGGACCCGGTGCGGCCGGCCCGCGATCGGTGCGATCAGGCCGGCTTGTGCCATCCCGCTACGGCATCGTTCGCGGCGGGCGTTTCTTCCACGAGCGACGTGAGCTGGCGGCCCGTGTCGCGCCATGCGTCGAGGCCGCCGCGCAGCGCGAGCGCATCGGTGAAGCCTGCATCGAGCAGGCGCTTCGCCATCAGCGCGGCCGTCACTTCGTTCGGGCACGAGCAATAGACGACGAACTTCTGCGTGAGCGGATAGCGCGCGACGATGTCGCCGATCTGGCGTTCGTCGGCGAACTGTGCACCGGGAATCGTGAACGGGTCGAGCTTGCGGTGCTCGGGCGAGCGGACGTCGAGCACCACCGGGGCGGCAGTGTCGCGCAGCAGCACGTCGAGCTCGTCGACGCCGATCCGCGCGTTCGCGAGCTGGCGGATCAGCGCGCGGCGGCGCATCCACCGCACGGCCGCATAGACGGCGAGCAGCGCGACGATCACCAGCAGCACCGCACGGCCGAGGCGGCTCGCGCCGGCGAACAGCCAGTCGATCTGCCGGTAGAACACGAGGCCGGCCATCAGCCCGACGATCGTCCACAGCGCGGCGCCGAGCGCGTCGTAGCCGGCGAACGTGCGGTAGCGCGTGCCGAGCGCACCGGCCATCGGCACCGACACCAGCGACAACCCCGGAATGAAGCGCGCGACCGCGAGCACGCGCACCCCGTAGCGGCCGAAGAAGCGCTCGGTCTTTTTCACGCAGGTATCGCGCGACAGCGACAGCCGGCAGATCGTCTTCAGCGTCGTGCCGCCGTAACGCCGCCCGGCGACGTACCAGACCGTGTCGCCGATCAGCGCGCCGAGCACGGACAGCGCCACGACCGTCACGAGCTGCGAGCCGATCATCGCCGGATGCATCGCGGACATCGCGCCGAACAGCACGAGCGTCGGCATCGCGGGCACCGGCAGGCCGATAGCCGCCGCGAGCACGTTGGCGAACACGAGAAGCGGCCCGTACTGGGCGACGAGGTCACGGAGCATGACGGCTGGCCGAAAAGGAAACGCGTGGGCAGGAAAGGCAGATGGGCCGATTATCGGCCTTTTTCAAGGCAGCGGCGGGAATGACGGAAAGCGCCTGACGGCGGCAGGGGGATGTCGGTGAGCCGGCGCGTGGCACGCGGCTCACCGTCCGGAATCAGGAAGGCGTGCGGGCGAGCGAGGCGGCGCCATGGTTTTCGCCGGGCAGCTCGGCGCCGTGCGAGCGGATCGCGGCGATCAGTTCGGCCGGCGTGATCTCGTAGCGGACCTCGCGATGGATGCCGGGCTTGCGTTCGTCGATCTCGATCAGCAGCACGCTCTTGCCGTCGCCGGTCGCTTCGAGCCGGAGCGAGCGCAGTTCGCGGCCGTCGGCCGGGTCGTGTTCGGTGAGCAGGGTCATTGCCCCGGATGAGCCGGTAGTGCGCATCGAACCTATCCTCGTATCGTGTCGTGGATGCCGGAGCGGCAAAGATGTCTTTGTTGAATACGGCTTGACGCAGTTTAACGCGAACGGGCCGCGACACGGAGCATTTTCGTGGGGGTGAAATGAGGGCTGCACCACCGATCCCTCTGATGTTTGAGCCGCGCCGGGCGGGCGTCTCAGCCGGATCGGGCACCGGGTGAAACCGGTGCCCGAGCGGCGTTCTCGGCTACGCCGGCGCGGGTGGCGACACGCGCTGCGCCGCGCGTCGCCGCGGCGGCGTCAGAAGCGGTCGGCGAGCCCCATTGCCGGGTCGCTCACCGAGTGGCGGCCGGTTTCCACGCGGCCGGCCACGCGGCGCGAGAAGCTCGCGTCGCTGTCGGCGGTGACGATGAAGTCGTACCAATGGCCGGTCGAGTCGAGTTTCCAGTGCAACTCGGACTGGTCGCCGGCGCGCACCGTGACGGTCCAGGTGGTGCCGGTGCCGTGGCCGGTGGCGTTGTCGGTGCCGTGGCCATGACCGTTGCCGCGGTCGTCGTTTCCGCCGTGCCCGGACAGCGGCCCGTAGACCTGGTTCGATTTCACCGTGAAGCGCACCGTGCCGCCGCCGTCGTTGCGCAGCCGCAGATGGAGGTTGCCGCTCGCGCCCGCATAGCCGACGCGCACTTCGGGGTGCGGCGCACGCGCGCCGGCCAGACGGCTCAGGTCGCCGGTGAAGCGGCGGTGATAGCCGTTCGGGCCGAGCACCCACAGGTCATATTTGCCGCCATTGTCGGCGCGCGCGGCCCAGTCGCCGTGCAGCGTCTTGCCCGGCTCGACGACGTAGCGCTGCGGCAGCCGGTCGAGGTGCAGCTTGTCGTAGACGTGAAACACGGCGGCGGCGTGGCCGGTGTTCGCGAACTTCAGCGTGACCGTGCCGGCGCCGGCATCGGTGCGCGCGCTCGCGTGCAGTTCGTACGGCAACGCGCGCGACGGGCGCACGCCGGTCGCCTGCGTCGGCAGCGCGGGCGTGGCGGGCGGCACGATCTTCGGCGCGGTTTGCTGCGCGGCGCTCAGCGCGTCGACCTGGCTTTTCGTCGTACGGCCCGCGAGCGTCGGCAGCGGCTCGTTGTTCGGCGTGCGGAAGTTGAACGCGCTCGTCAGGTCGCCGCACACCGCGCGGCGGTACGCGCTGATCTGCGGCTCCGCGACGCCGAAGCGCTTCTCGAGGAAGCGCAGCGTCGACGTGTGGTCGAACACCTGCGAGTTGACCCAGCCGCCGCGGCTCCACGGCGACACGATCCACATCGGCACGCGCGGGCCCGGGCCGTATGGACGGCCGTCGACGGCCGGCTGGCTCGACGTGGCCGGCGTGAAGTCGTGGTATTCGACCGCGACGTCGGCGGCCGACAGCGTATGGCCGCCCGCGAGCGTGCCGTCGGGGTTGCGCGACGGCACGGCCGGCGACGGCATGTGGTCGAAGAAACCGTCGTTCTCGTCGTAGTTGACCAGCAGCACGGTCTTGCTCCAGACCTCCGGGTTCGCCGTCAGCGCGTCGAGCACGGCCTGCACGTACCAGCCGCCCTGCGCGGGGCTCGACGGCCCCGGGTGTTCGCTGTACGCGGACGGCGGGATGATCCACGACACTTCCGGCAGCTTGCCGTTGCGGATGTCGTCGCGGAACGTCTCGAGAAAGCCGTACGGCATCGTGTTGCCGAAGCCCTTCGCGAGCGGGCTCAGCGGGTCGTCGATCGCCGGATCGTAGAACGCGCCGGCCGCCGTCACCGGCTGCGTGATGTCGGTCGACGCGACGTACGTGGGCCGGCGCGCGGCCGGCATCTGCTCGATCGCCGCGCGCCAGTGGCGGAAGCTCATCATCTCGTTGCAGCCGAAGTTGTCGATCAGGCTCTGGTAGACCTTCCAGTTCACGCCGGCCTGTTGCAGCCGGTCGGCATAGGTCGTCCAGGTCCAGCCCTGGCTCGACGGGCCGATGTCGTTGCCGCCGTTGAACTGGTTGTTCAGCGCGGCGATCTTCACGCGGTTGCCGCCGGCCGGGCTGATGCCGTTCGGGCCGTTGGTGCCGCTCCAGTAGAACAGGCGGTTCGCGATCGTGCCCGTGTGCATCCCGCAGTGGTAGTGGTCGCACAGCGTGAACGCATCGGCGAGCGCGCGCTGGAACGGCACCTCGGCCGCGTCGTAGTAGCCCATCGACAGCGGCGTCTTCGCGTCGGGCCAGCGGTTCATCCGGCCGTGGTCCCACGCGGCCTGCGCATCGGCCCACGTGTGCGGCGTGCCGCCCGCGCGCTGCGCGTTGCCCTGGCGCGCGTTGAGGTGATACGGCGTCACGGTCGCGGCGGGCGTCGCCTTCGTGTACGCCTGGTAGAACACGTCGCGGCCGTTCGGCGACGGCACCGCGAAGCGGTCGCCGTAGCCGCGCACGCCCTTGAACGTGCCGAAGTAGCTGTCGAACGCACGGTTCTCCATCATCAGCAGCACGACGTGCTTGACGTCCTGGATGGTCCCCGTTTCGTGGAAGGCGGGAATCGCGAGCGCGCGGCGGATGCTCGGCGGAAACGCGGACAGCGCGGCGGCGGCGAGGCCGGAACCGGCGGTTTGCTGAAGGAATTTGCGGCGTGACGTCATGGCGTTCGTGTCCTGTGAGGGTGGGAGCGTTCGTGCGTTCGTCTGGCGGTGCCCGGGCGTCGTCTCGCGCCGGAACGACCGGCGATGCGTGCGCGTTGGGCGCATCGGACGCCTGTTGCAGCGGTGCGCGCATCGCCCGGTGCGCGACGTCGCGCGGCTGCCGCGGCCGCCGTCGCGATCCTGCGCGCCGTGCGCTCGTGGTGCGCGGGGCAGGAGTCGGCACACACCGGGCCGGCGCATGCCGGGCTGGGGCGGCGCCCAGTCTAGGGACGCGACATGACGCAGGCGTGATGAAGAAATGACATCGCATGTCGCGCACGTGACGTTGCGTGCGCAACGATTCGTTCGAGCGCGATGCGAAATCGAAAACGGTAAGAAATTACCGATCGCCGCACGCGTGACCGGTCAGAATTTTCCGGATGGGCGCGGATCGCGCGAGCGCGCTTGGTTGCGGATGCAACCTGACGTGCAACGGCGTGACACCCGTGTTTCAAATGCGTGAAATCGGCTAAGCTCGATGCGTTGCTGCGCGCCTGCGCAGTCCGCGCGTTCGGCGCGACTTTTCGGAACCGGCCCACCCATGACCGATATCACGATCCGGCACAGCGAGACGCACGACGTCGACGCGATCCGGCAGATCGCCGCGCATCCCGCGGTGTACATGAATACGTTGCAGCAGCCGTTTCCGTCGCTCGAAAAATGGCGGAAGCGGCTCGACAACGTGCGCGAGCACGGCGTGAGCCTCGTCGCCGAAATCGACGGCACGGTGGTCGGCCATCTCGGTCTGCATCCCGAGCCGAATCCGCGCCGGCGCCACGCGGCGGCGCTCGGCATGATGGTCGACGCGACGCGTCACGGGCGCGGCATCGGCGGTCGGTTGCTCGCGGCCGCGATCGATCTCGCGGAGAACTGGCTGAACATCACGCGTCTCGAGCTGACCGTGTTTACCGACAACCGCGCGGCGATCGCGCTCTACGAGAAACACGGTTTCCGCATCGAGGGCGAATCGCCGGATTACGCGTTGCGCGACGGCGTGCATGCGTCCGTGTATCACATGGCCCGGCTCAAGGCGCGGCCGTGAAGGGCCGGCCGCTGCGGACGTGACGGCACACGCGGCCGCGATGCCGCGCGTCATATTCAATCGAGAATTCGTTCGTTTTCCTTCGGCTGTACCCGTCGTATCGTCGAATGATTTGCCGGTCGCCGCGGCCGGCTTCGCTTTTCCGTATCGATGCATGCGCGGCGCTGCAGGTCGGCCGGCCTCGTCGTCATCGCTTCACGGCCCTCGTTGCGTGCGCGGCATCTCCCTGAAACCGTCTTGTTCAACGGAACCCGCTTCGATGAAAACCGTTCTTCGCAATCTCACCGCCGCCTGCCTGTTCGCCGCCGCCGGTGCGGCGCTTGCCGCTGCCGCGCCCGTGGGCGCCCCGGTGGCGAACGCATCGCCCGACGGTGCGCATCTGCCGCCCGGCATCGCGTGGCAACACGGCGACGTCGACGCCGCATTCGCGCTCGCGAAGCGCGAGGGCAAGCCGCTGCTGCTGTACTGGGGCGCGGTATGGTGTCCGTCGTGCAACCAGGTGAAGTCGACGATCTTCAGCCAGCAGGCCTTCAAGACGCGCTCGTCGTTCTTCGTGCCCGTGTATCTCGACGGCGATACCGAGAGCGCGCAGAAGCTCGGCGAGCGTTTCAAGGTGCACGGCTATCCGACGATGATCCTGTTCCGCCCCGACGGCACCGAAGTGACGCGACTGCCGGGCGAAGCCGATCTCGACCGCTACATGCAGGCGCTGTCGCTCGGGATGACGGCCGCGCACCCGGTGCGGCAGACGCTCGCGACGGCGCTGAAGAACGGCGCGTCGCTGACGCCGGACGAATGGCGCCTGCTGGCCGACTATTCATGGGATACCGACGGTGCGCTGCCGGTGCCGGCCGATCGCGTCGCGCAGACGCTGCAGTCGCTCGCGCAACGCGCGCGGGCGGCCGGGGCGAAAGCCGAAGCGGCGCGCTTCGCGCTGAAGTCGGCGGTGGTCGCCGCGTCGGACGACCCGACGCAGGCCGGTGCGCTCGACAAGGCCGCGCTGGCCGATTCGCTGCGCACGGTGCTGCACGATGCCGCGCTGTCGCGGGCCGATTCGGACGTGCTGGTCGCGGCCCCTGCGCGCGTGGTCGCGTATCTCGGCGGCGACGACGCGCAGCGCACGAAATTGCGCGGCACGTACGACACGGCGCTGGCGCGCCTGTCGACCGACACCACGCTGTCGTCGATCGACCGGCTGATGGCGCTGCACGGCCGCGTGCTGCTCGCGCGCGGCGATGCGCGCAAGGGCACGCCGGCTGCGGCATCGGCGCTGGCCGACACCGCGCGCAAGCAGATCGCCGCGTCGGTGCAGGGCGCGGCGAACGCGTACGAGCGGCAGGCGCTCGTCAGCGAAGGCGCGGACACGCTGACCGACGCCGGCCTGTACGACGAATCGGATGCGTTGCTGAAGGCCGAGCTGCCGCGTTCGTCCACGCCGTACTATTTCATGTCGGGGCTGGCCGCGAACGCGAAGGCGCGCGGCGACAAGGCGGCGGCGCTCGACTGGTATCGCAAGGCGTACGACGCGGCGAACGGGCCGGCGACGAAGCTGCGCTGGGGCGCGACTTACTTCGCGAATGCGGTGGAACTGGCGCCGAACGATGCGGCGCGCATCGAAGGAATTGCCGCCAGTGTGCTCGCGCAGGCCGACAAGACCCGCGACGCGTTCTACGGCGCGAACCTGCGCGCGCTGACCAAGGTCGTCACGCAGTTGAACCGCTGGCGCGGCAGCGGCGCGCACGACGCGTCGGTCAGGTCGGTCGTCAAGCAGTTCGACGGTGTGTGCGGGAAGCTGCCGGCCGGCGATCCGCAGGCGGCGGCGTGCGCGAAGCTGATCCAGCCCGTGAAGGCGTAACGACGCGCGAGCGCATCGTCGAGCGGGCCGGACGTTCCGTTACCGGCCCGACTGCGACGACGCGCCGCGGTCGCTGCCGTATCCGGCGTCGTGCTGGCGGGCGATCTTCGCTTCGGCGGACATGATGCTGGCCGGATAGAACCAGTCGCTCGACTGGAAGCCGGCCTGCTTGAGCGCCTTGACTTCGGCGTGGACCTGCGCGCGCGTGAGCGGCTGGTTCGACTGGGCTTGCGCGGCAAACGGGGCCGAGACGGCCAGGGCGATGGCGACGGCAGGGATCAGGCGCTTCATGATCGGGACCTCCACGATTCCGGTGAATCGCAGCGCTTCGTTTGTCGAAGCGCCAGGCGACATTGAAACCAGTGTAGGCCCGGGCGGAGGTGTGAAAAATGCGATCGCGCCCAACGCAGTGTTTTGCTCCCGGCAACAATCGGCGGATGGCGGCGGGGCCGCGCAATGCGGCCGGGCGGCCCCACGCGCGCGCGGGCACGGTGGCGTGGATTGGACCTGATTGGCCGGGCAGGGAAATGAAATCGGACCGGATGCGCATTCCGGAATCCGTTCCGGTGCGCATGCGGTCCGATCCTGAAACGCGATGCGGACGGCGACGGACGAACGCCGCCTCGATGCCAGGGCTTACACGAGCCCCGTGGCGTAGTAGACGGCGATCACGAAGAACACCGCGAGCGTCTTGATGACGGTGACCGCGAAGATGTCGCGATACGACTCGCGGTGCGTGAGGCCCGTGACCGCGAGCAGCGTGATGACCGCGCCGTTGTGCGGGAGCGTGTCCATGCCGCCGCTCGCCATCGCGACGACCCGGTGTAGTACGTCCATCGGGATGTTGGCCGCCTGTGCGCCCTTGATGAACAGGTCCGACATCGCGGCGAGCGCGATGCTCATGCCGCCGGACGCCGAGCCCGTGATGCCGGCGAGCGAGCTGACCGACACGGCAGCGTTGACGAGCGGGTTCGGGATGCTCTTCAACGCATCGCTGACGACGAGGAAGCCCGGCAGCGCGGCGATCACGCCGCCGAAGCCGTATTCCGACGCGGTGTTCATCGCGGCGAGCAGCGCGCCGGCGACGGCGGCCTTGGAGCCGGCCGCGAAGCGGTCGCTGACACGCTTGAATGCCGTCAGCACGACCAGCACGATACCGAGCAGCAGCGCAGCCTCGACCGACCAGATCGCGACGACGGTCTTGATCGACGTCGTGACCGGCGCATGCACGCCGGGCAGCACGTCCGGCGCGACCGTGTACGACGCGGCGCCGTACCACTGCGGGATCAGCTTCGTGAACGCGAAGTTCGACACGCCGACGAGGATCAGCGGCAGGATCGCCAGCGCGGGATGGGGCAGCGCCTTCGCCTCGACGCGTTCCGGCTCGTTGACGAGCGACGAGCCGTAGCCTTCGCCCTTCGCCATCGCCGAACGGCGGCGCCATTCGAGATACGTGAGGCCGACGACGATGATGAACAGCGAGCCGATCGTACCGAGCGCGGGCGCGGCCCAGGCGGTCGTCTTGAAGAACGTGGTCGGGATGATGTTCTGGATCTGCGGCGTGCCGGGCAGCGAATCCATCGTGAACGAGAACGCGCCGAGGGCGATCGCGCCGGGCATCAGTCGTTTCGGGATGTTGCTCTGGCGATAGAGTTCGGCCGCGAACGGATAGACCGCGAACACCACGACGAACAGCGAGACACCGCCATAGGTGAGCAGCGCGCACACCGCGACGATCACCGCATTCGCGCGCGAGCGGCCGATGTAGCGGATCGCCGCGTGGACGATCGATTCGGAGAACCCGGACAGTTCGATCACCTTGCCGAACACGGCGCCGAGCATGAAGACCGGGAAGTACAGTTTGACGAAGCCGACCATCTTCTCCATGAAGATGCCGGAGAAGACCGGTGCGACGGCGGCGGGTTCGGTCAGGAGCACCGCGCCGAGCGCGGCGATCGGCGCGAACAGGATCACGCTGTAGCCGCGATACGCGGCGAACATCAGGAACGCCAGCGCGGCGAGGACGATCACGAAAGACAAGGGAGTCTCCTAATGGCTTTGGTTGTTGTTCGATCGCGCGACGCGCCGCGGACCGGCTCAGGTTCGTGCAGGTTTCGTGCCATCGACCGGATTGCGCCGCCGGACATGGGTCCGCCGGCGGCCGGCGGGCCCGCGCCGGCGCAAGTCTGACGATTCTACATAAAACGTCTCCATCCGGAGACGTTTCGGCCATCCGGTCACCCCTCGAAATCGTGCAGGGCATTCCCGGACAACGCATTGCGACGTGTCTCCATAGTGAGATAATCCGTCTCGTTCCGGAGACATCCGGTCGACGATACACGGAGACGAAGACACGATGATGAACGACTGGGCGCGCCTGCCCGTCAACTACGGCGACGTGCTGCGGCGCGCCGCCGAGTCGCTGTTCCGGACTTTCGAGGATTCGAGTGCGGGCACGGTGGTCGTCGATCGCGACGCGCGCGTCGTGTGGATGAACGAGCGTTACGCGGCGCGCTTCGGTTTCGCCGATCCGCAGCAGGCCGTCGGCCTCGACTGCGAGGCCGTGATCCCGAACAGCCTGATGCGGGAGGTGGTGTCGACCGGGCAGCCGATCCTGCTCGACATCATGGAGACGGGCCGCGAGCCGCTCGTCGTCACGCGCCTGCCGTTGAAGAACGAAGCCGGCGAGACGGTCGGCGCGATCGGCTTCGCGCTGTTCGACCAGTTGAAGACGCTCACACCGATTTTTTCCCGCTACGCGCAGCTTCAGCAGCAACTGATCGCGACGCAGCGCTCGCTCGCCCAGGCGCGCCGCGCGAAATACACGTTCGCGAGCTTCGTCGGCACGAGTGCCGCGAGCCTCGAGACCAAGCGCCAGGCGCGCCGCGCCGCGCAGGTCGATTCGCCGGTGCTGCTGCTCGGCGAGACGGGCACCGGCAAGGAGTTGCTCGCCCATGCGATTCACGCGGCGTCGGCGCGTGCGCTCCAGCCGCTCGTGACCGTCAACGTCGCCGCGATTCCCGACACGCTGCTCGAAACCGAATTCTTCGGCGCGGCGCCGGGCGCGTACACCGGTGCCGATCGGAAGGGACGCGTCGGCAAGTTCGAGCTGGCCGATCGCGGCACGCTGTTTCTCGACGAGATCGGCGACATGCCGCTGCCGTTGCAGGGCAAGCTGCTGCGCGTGCTGCAGGACAAGGAGTTCGAGCCGGTCGGCTCGAACCGGATCGTGCGCGCGGACGTGCGCATCATCGCCGCCACGTCGGCCGACCTGCCGGCGCTGGTGACGGCCGGGCGTTTTCGCGCGGATCTCTATTACCGGCTGAACGTGCTGACGATCCATGCACCGCCGCTGCGCGAACGCGCATCCGACATCGCGGCGCTGGTTTATGCGACGCTCGAGGAGCTGGCCGCCCAGCACGGACGCGCCGCGCACTGCGAGCTGACCGACGATGCGCTGCGGATGCTGTGCGCGTATCCGTGGCCCGGCAACGTGCGCGAGTTGCGCAATACGCTCGAACGCGCGCTGATGCTGTCGGACCGTTCGGTGATCGATGCGCGCGCGCTCGCGCCGTTTCTCGGGCCGGTGCGGATCTCGCCGGACGGCGCGGCGCCGGCGCAGCAGGGTGGCGCGGTGCCGGCCGAACAGCGTGCGGACGATGTGTCGACGGCATCCGGTGCGCCGGCCGCCTCGTATGCCGATGCGCTGGCGGCGTGGGAGCGTCAGTTCCTGACCGACGCACTCGCGGCCTGTGACGGGAAGGTCGTCGAAGCGGCCGCGCGCATCGGCATCGGTCGCGCGACGCTGTACAAGAAACTGGCGGCGCTCGGCATCGACCGATAGGCCGATCGGCGATGCCGATGCGGCCCGATGTAACGCATCGAACAGGAGAATTGAAATGAACGCGTCCCACCCGTGAACGTGAGAGCAGAAAAAGGGGTGGACCCTCACGGGCCAACGGCATCGATGTGCCCAAGTG
>NZ_QKZF01000043.1:0-27602 GCF_003253915.1 Burkholderia sp. 28_3 | reverse complement strand
CATTACGCCGCCCTTGGACTGGCGCCTATGTGCCGCCCCTCAAGTGGCGCCCTTATGCCGACCCCGCATTGGCTCCATAGCGCCGCCCCGTGACACGCAGGCGGCAGTGGATAAATACAGGCAGGATTTCCATTGAAGCGCCGCACTTTCATCGCCGCCGCAGCTGGCACAGCGCTCGTACCGGTGTTGGACGCGACCGCTTTCGCTGGGACTGTCTCCGGCGACACAGCACCGGATGGTTCGTTCGAGATCGTCGCCGCGTTTCCTGGTCCGGGTCCATCCGGCATCGCTGTAACGCCCGAGGGGCGGGTGTTCGTGGGTTTCCCCCGGCACGCTGATAACCATCGCGAGGCGACGCTGGCGGAATTGAAGGGCAATGTGCTGGTTCCCTATCCCAACGCTGCCCTCAGCCTGCCCTCGGACAAGCCGCCCGAACAGCGCCTGATCTCGATTCACGGCATGACCACGGACAGTCGCGGCCGGCTATGGGCGATCGACGACGGCAAGCTCGCCGGACAACCGATTGCGCCGGGGGCGGCCAAAGTGATCGGCGTCGACCCACACTCGGATCGGTTGATCGCGAGCATCGTGCTGAAACCGCCGGCGATGCGCCCCGACAGCCACATGAACGACTTGCGCATCGATTTGACCCACGGCCCGCAGGGCGTCGCCTACATCGCCGATTCCTCGTTCGGCACATCGGGCGCACTGGTCGTGGTTGACATCGCGACCGAACGCCAACGCCGCGTGCTGACCAATCACCCGTCGACGCAACCGGAACAGGGATTCGTAGCCGTGCTCGAAGGGCGGCCTCTGCGTTACGACCCGGCGCATCCCGGTTTCCCGGTGGGGGGCGCGGACAGCGTCACGCTCAGTGCGGACAGTTCGCGACTCTACTACTCGCCGTTGACGAGCCGCAGGCTGTACAGCATCGCGACCGACCTGCTGGCCGATTTCGGTGCCACCGATGCGGCCCTTGCAGCCGGCGTGGTGGACCACGGTGAGAAGGTGATGACCGACGGCCTCGCGACCGATATGCAGGATCGTATCTATCTCACCGCCGGCGAACACGATGCCATCCTGCGTCGTTATCCGGACGGACGCCTCGACGTGGTCGCGCGAGATCCCCGCATCGTATGGCCGGACGGCATTTTCGCCACGGCCACCCACGTCTATTGCACGTTGGGCCAGTGGGACCGGCTCCCGGGATTCAACGGCGGCAAAGACCTTCGCGTGCCCCCGTACCTCCTGATTCGTGTGCCGATCGATCAGCCGTGTCCTCCTGTTGCCTAGTCCCAAAGAAGGCCTTTCATGCGTGACGAAACTTCTGCCGTTACTACGGCTGACTCGATGCTTGCCCCACAAGCGCAAGCCGATGCCCGGCGCGCTACCCGCGCGCTGGCCGCGCTGACAACAGCGGTATTCCTGACCTTCATGACGATTGGCCTGCCGTTGCCGGTTGTTCCTCTTTACGTCGGAAAAACACTGGGATTCGGCAATGTCCTGGTCGGTCTGTCGGTCGGCATCCAGTTTCTGGCCACCATCCTGACGCGAGGCGTAGCCGGTCGCCAGGTCGACCGCATGGGCGCGCGCCCTGTCATGCTGCGTGGCATGTTTTTCTGCGGGTGTTCGGGCCTTGCGCTGGTTCTCTCGGCACAACTTCCGGCTGCGGGCGTGGTCAGGTTGCTCGTGCTGATCGTCGGCCGACTCGTGCTGGGGTTTGGCGAAAGCCAGCTCATCGTAGGCATGTTTGGGTGGGGAATCGGCACGGTCGGACAGCCGCGTTCTGGCAAGGTACTGGCGTGGACCGGTATGGCGATGTATGGCGCGATCGCGCTGGCCGCGCCAATCGGTTACTGGCTCTATCACCGGGGCGGTATGACGTATGTGGGCACGGTGGTCGTCCACCTGCCCATGATCGCCGCCTTCTTTGCGTACCCCGTTGCAGGAGTGGCGCCCCTGAAAGGCGAGCACCAGCCATTCTGGAGTGTGATAGGCCTTATCTGGCAGCCTGGGCTGGCCGTGCTGCTACAGGGCGTTGGGTTTGCGGCGATCGGCGCTTTTGTCTCACTGGATTTTGCTGCCAGGGGATGGGCGGGAACGGGCCTCGCATTGAGCTGTTTCGGGGGTGCTTTTGTGTTGGTTCGTGTCCTGTGCGGTCACCTCCCGGATCGCTATGGTGGAATGCCCATTGCCATCGCATCCCTAGCCATTGAAATGGTAGGGCAAGCACTGCTCTTTCTCGCGCCAACCGCCCCGATGGCGCTTTTGGGCGCTGCCGTAACCGGCGCCGGCTGTTCGATGGCCTTTCCGTCCTTGGGCGTCGAAGTCGTCAAGCGCGTTGACGTCCATAGTCGTGCGACCGCATTGGGAGGATTCGCGGCATTCCAGGATCTGGCCTATGGCTTGACCGGCCCGGTGACAGGGGTGTTCGCCACAGCCTTCGGATTCCCCTCCGTGTTCGCGGTCGGTAGCGCCTGCGCGGCAGTTGGCCTGTTCGTGGTCGTGGCCATGGCGCGTGGCGCGCTCGGGTGGTCGGTTACCCGCGGAAAACCGACGGCCCTCTCGGCCCCCAACGAATAAAACGAGGAGCGCGAGATGATCGAAACGGCTATTCCGCAGCTTGCCTTGAATGACGGTATCCAGATTCCGGCGAACGGTTTCGGCACCTACAAACTGAATGGCCGCGAGAGCGTCAAGGCGATGGGAATCCCATGACCTGTCAGTCATCCTCGGCCGCAGTCTCGATCTCATCGGTATCTTCATGCTTCTGCCGATGCTTGCCGGTCAGGGTCTCGCTCGCCATGGAGAGATCCTGAGCGAAATCGGGGCGCTCGTCGATAGGGGTAAGCTCCGGCCGTTACTTGATCCGGCACGCTTCTCCCTGACGGATGTGAGTGCCGCCTATACCCACCTCGAAAAAGGCCATGCCATCGGCAAGGTCGTCATCGATATATGCCCCTGACGAGGAAAATCCAAAATCTCCGAAGAAATCGCCATCGTCGCCATAGCCCAGGCTAAGCCCGGCGCGGAGGCATAGGTCGAAGCAGCCATCACTGCCTGCGTGGCAGGAACGCACCTAGAGCCGGGATGCCGGCTCTAGGTCCGTGATCCAGCATGCGCCCGGGATAGGCGTGGTGGTGGCCTTCCGAGGCGGAAACTGCTGGACCAGCTCGGCGTAGCGCTCCAGCGGCGCGCGGTACAGCGCAGCAAACTGGCTGCGCGAGACGGAGGTGCGTTGCCAGATGTGTTCCGATGGGGCGCCTCTGACTCTTGACGGACTAGACACGATGCCGCAATTTAACCATAATGACCATATCAATCATATCGGTCATGGGTGCGCAATGATTACTGAAGTCAGTGCAGTGAACTTCCGGCAGAACTTGGGCGAGATGCTTAACCAGGTGCAGTACCGCAACGACAGCATCGTCATCAACAAAGACGGCAAGCCGGTCGCGGCTTTGGTCGACGCCGAGCTGTTTGCCCGCATCCGGCGCATGCAGGAACGCTTCGACGTCCTGAGCCGTCGGATCAACGATGCCTATGCCGGCGTACCGGCAGAGGAAGGCCTGGCCGAAATCGAGGCTGCCGTGGCCGCCGAGCGGAAGGCGCGCTGATGTCGGGATTGCGCGTCGTACTCGATACCAATGTGCTGGTATCGGGGCTGGCCTATCCGGGTAGTGTGCCGGGACGCATCGTTGCGGCTTGGCGGCAAGGTGGCCTGGAGGTGGCACTTTCGCATTACATACTGGATGAAATGGTACGTGTATTGCCGCGTTTGCCAAAAGTCCAGATGACTCCGGTGGAAATCCGCGATCTGGCGGACAGCTTCATGTTCCTGGCCGACATAGTCGAACCCGAAGCGAAGCAGGACGTGGCGCTGCGTGATCCCGCCGACCAGCCTGTGCTGATGACTCTGATTGCAGCAAAGGCGCAGTATCTGGTCACTGGAGACAAGGATCTGTTGGCCTTGTCGGACCGCTACGCGATCATTACGCCAGCAGAGTTCTGGCAGCGGCACGGAGTCTGATCGCATGGCGGTTAACGCACCGGGGCCGCAAATAGAGTTGGTGTCGTAGGAGCCGCCCGTGTTGAAGAAGTAGTTCGAGCCGATCCAGGTCAAATCATTCATCTGCGTGTCGGACAGCGTCGGCCGGTTCATGAAGAGCCTGGCGCGCGACGGCCCGTAGCAGTCGTGCGTGAAGTCCGCGAACTCCTGAGCCAGCACCACCGGATCGTTGATGCGGGCGGCATCCACGTCCATGCGGATTTGCCGGAGGTCCGTGCCACATGGAATCGCTGCGACTGCTGCGCTGGTAATGGCCTTCGAGATCGCGTGCATGAAGAACCACCAGACCGGCACCAGCGCGCTCTGATTATTGAGGGCGGTGTACGTCGTTCCCCAGCCAGTGTCTGCCGGCTTGGGAACGGTGGCTCGGGCGGAAACGTCTTGAGTGCCTTCAGATCGACCTGGCCAATTTGGCAGGCCAGTCCTTCGCGCAGCGGCGGCAACACCTGGCTACGTGGCCCGGCTTCGCCTTCCTCGTCGGCAGGTTCCGGGGCGGCCAGCACCAGGCGCCAGCCCGGCACGATAACCTGCTTGCGGCCTCCAGGCTCTGTCCGCCGAAGGGGAGCCGCGCCGTGGTGCGATCGAACTCGTGGTGGGGGAGGAACTGTGCCAGGCAATGCGCACGGATCAGCTTGTAGACGGCCAGTTCCTTCTCGCTCATGGCTGCGAGATTCGCAGGTTCGAGGGTCGGAATGATGCCGTGGTGCGCCGTGACCTTGCCGTCGTTCCCGGCACGCGAGCGCTGGGTGCAGTCGAGCTGGGCGACCAGTGGGGGCAGGGCCGGATCGGTCTTGACCAGGCTGTCGAGCACGGTCGGCACCTCGGCGAACATGCTTTCGGGCAGGTAGGCCCGAATCGGAGCGCGGGTACGTCGTCGCCTTGTGCGTCTCGTACGGGGCCTGCGCGATGTCGAGCGTTTCCTGCACGTCCAGGCCGAACTGCCGGGAGCAGACCTCTTGCAGCGTGCCCAAGTCGAACGGTAGCGGTGGACCTTCACGCACGCGCCCGGTCTCGACGCTGATCACCTGGGCGGAGTCAGCCGCGCGGATACGCTCGACTGCCTGCTGCACGACGGGCTGCTGCAAGCAGCGGCCGGCGCCGTCGGTACAGCCCTGCGGCGGTTGCCAGTGCGCGATGAAGGAAGCACCACCTGCGGACAGGGTGACCTCGATCGCCCAAAACGGAACGGAGACAAAACGCGCGATCTCGCGGTCGCGGTCGAGAATCGCGAGACCGCTGGATCTGCAGGTATGGACGCAGGTTATCCCTGTCTCCGGCGTCCGTGTTGGACATCCGTTTCGGTGCGTGCCAGTTCCTGGGCGAGAAAAGGCGCTGTCCGGCTATCCGGCACCTGTGCCACCTGAGGCGGGGTGCCGGCGGCCACCACGCGGCCCCCGGCATCGCCCGCGCCGGGTCCCACGTCGATCACCCAGTCGGCCTGTGCCACGGCCCGCATGTCGTGCTCGATCATCACCACGGTATTGCCGGCATCGACCAGGCGCTGCAACTGCACCAGCAGCCGGTCGGCATCCGACGCATGCAGCCCGGTGGTCGGCTCGTCGAGCACGTACAGGCTGCGTCCGCGCTGGCTGCGCTGAAGCTCGGTGGCCAGCTTGATGCGCTGCGCCTCGCCACCGGAAAGCTCAGTGGCCGGTTGTCCCAGGCGCAGATAGCCCAGTCCGATATCGCGCAGCAGTTGTAGTGGCCTTGCCACAGCGTCTTCACCCGCAAAGAATTCGCTGGCTTCGTCCACGGTCATCTGCAGTACCTCGGCGATGTTGCGGTCTTTCCAGAGAACCTTCAGCGTGGCCTCGTTGTAGCGTGCACCATGGCAGGTCGGGCACGGCGCGTACACGCTGGGCATGAACAGCAGCTCTACGCTGACGAAGCCTTCGCCCTCGCAGGTTTCGCAGCGCCCCTTGGCCACGTTGAACGAGAACCGGCCAGCGTCATAGCGGCGGCGGCGCGCATCGGGGGTGGCGGCGAACAGCTTGCGCACATGGTCAAACAGGCCCGTGTAGGTGGCCAGGTTCGAGCGAGGCGTGCGCCCGATCGGCTTCTGGTCCACCTGCACCAGACGCTGCACGGCATCCACGTCACCGGCCAGATGACCGCCGGTGACCTCGATCACCGCTGGCCCTTCACCGGTTCCGCTTTCCGCCGCATCGTCTTCAGGCTCGTGGCCCAGGTGCAGCAGCACCAGTTCCGGCAGGGTCTGCGCGACGAGGCTGGACTTGCCCGAGCCGGAGATGCCGGTGACGGCCGTCAGCACGCCTAGCGGAATGCGCGCATCCACGCCATGCAGGTTGTGGCGGTGGACGCCCTGCAACTCCAGCCAGTCGCTGGCTTCGCGTGCCCGGCTGCCCGGCGCGGGGATCTCGTCGAACAGGTAGCGCGCGGTACGCGATTCGGCGATCTGTCGCAGGCCGTCCGGCTCACCGCTGTACAGCACGCGGCCGCCACGCTCCCCAGCATCCGGCCCCACGTCCACGAGCCATTGTGCGCGGCGCATCAGGTCCAGGTCGTGCTCTACAACGAACACCGAGTTGCCCGCGTCGCGCAGCCTGTCGAGTGCGTCGTACAGAGCCTGACTGTCGGCGGGGTGCAGCCCCGCCGAGGGTTCGTCGAGTACGTACACGACGCCGAACAGCAGGGAACTCAATTGCGTGGCCAGCCGCAGGCGCTGCAACTCGCCGGCCGAAAGCGTCGGCGTGGCCCGGTCCAGCGTCAGGTAACCCAGGCCCAGCCCGCGCAGTTGGCGCAGGCGTGCCATCACGCCACCAGCCAGCCGCTGCGCTGCAAGGCGCTTTTCTTCCGACAGCGCGGAGGTGCGACGCACGTCAGGCGACACCGAATGGACGGCGCGGCCGGAGGCCGCGCGTTCGGCGCGGTCACGCCGGGTCGCTTCCCTGTCCGTACCCGCGCCCGCCACATGGGCGCGGAAATCCCCCTGGGCGATGGGTTCGAGCAAGGCTGCCAACTGGTCCAGCGGCATCTGCATGAACTCGCCGATGTCCACGCCGGCGAAGGTGACCGACAGCGCTTCGGGCTTGAGCCGTTTGCCGTGGCAGGTGGGGCACGGCTTGCCTTCCATGAACCGGGAGACGCGCTTTCTCATCAGGGCGCTCTGGGTGTTGGCAAAGGTGTGCAGCACGTAGCGCCTGGCGCCGGTGAAGGTGCCCATGTAGCTCGGCTCCAGCTTGCGCTTGAGCGCGGCGCGGGTTTCAGCGGGCGTGAAGCCCGCGTACACCGGCACCGTGGGTGTTTCTTCGGTGAACAGGATCCAGTCGCGATCTCTCCTGGGCAGGTCCTTCCACGGCCGGTCGACGTCATAGCCCATGCTGACCAGGATGTCGCGCAGGTTCTGCCCTTGCCAGGCGGGGGGCCACGAGGCGATTGCACGCTCGCGGATGGTCAGGGAAGGATCGGGCACCATGATGGCCTCGGTCACCTCGTACACATGGCCCAGACCGTGGCAGGTCGGACATGCTCCCTGCGGCATGTTGGGCGAAAAATCTTCGGCGTACAGCATCGGCTGACCGGCCGGGTAGGCGCCAGCACGCGAATACATCATCCGCACCAGGCTGGACAGGGTGGTTACGCTTCCTACCGAAGAACGTGCATTGCTGGCGCCGCGTTGCTGCTGCAATGCGACCGCCGGTGGCAGGCCGTCGATCGAATCGACGTCGGGCACGCCGGCCTGGTCGATCAGGCGCCGCGCATAGGGGGCCACCGACTCGAAGTAGCGCCGCTGGGCCTCGGCATAGAGGGTGCCGAAGGCGAGCGAGGACTTGCCGGAGCCGGAGACACCCGAGAACACCACCAGCGCGTTGCGCGGGATGTTGACGTCAACGTCCTTGAGATTGTGTTCGCGCGCGCCCCGCACCTGCACGAGGCCGCTGGCTGCGGCGGTACAGGAGGATTCACCGAAAGAAGGGTTTGGCATGTTTTTATCCTGTAATTCGTGAGGTGGCAATGGGGCGGAATTCCGGATGGGGATCGGTCAGGCGTCCGTCCCCCGCGCCGCCGCGTCGTCGAGCGAGCGCATAAAGGCAAGCCGTTCCCCCATCGTGCGCTCGGCACCTCGGTCCGTTGGCTGATACCAGTTCGGCCTGGTCACACCCTCCGGGAAATAGGTCTGTCCTGCGGCGTAGCCGTTGGGCTCGTCGTGCGCGTAGCGGTAGCCTTCCCGGTATCCCATCTGCTTCATCAACTTCGCCGGCGCATTGCGCAGATGGAGGGGCACAGGCTGGGAGCCACTGCTTTTGACGAATGCCTTCGCCTGATCCCAGGCGGTGTAGGCAGCATTCGACTTGGGTGCAAGGGCGAGATAGGTCACCGCTTGAGCAAGCGGTATCTCGCCCTCGGGAGAACCCAGCCTCTCGTAGGCTTGCGCGGCGTTGAGTGCCAGTTGCAATGCCAGCGGATCGGCGTTACCGATGTCTTCGCTGGCCATCACCACCATGCGACGGGTCACCTGGCTGACGTCTCCGCTGCCGTCGAGGATGCGGGCCAGCCAATACAGGGCTGCATCCGGGTCGGAGCCACGCAACGACTTGTGAAAAGCCGAGAGCTGCCAGTAGAACTCGTCACCGCCTTTGTCGAACCTGCGCAGCGACGGACTGGTGGACACCCTGGCGAATGCTGCGTCGACCACCGCCTTGCCAGCACCCGATGCAGCATTCGTCACCTGCTCAAGCAGATTGAGGAAACGCCTGCCGTCACCATCGGCGAAGCCCTTGAGCAGGTCCAGCGCGTCGGCGTCCAGCGTAACGCCCTGGAGATGCGGTCGCGCGCGTTCATAGAGCTGCTGCAGTTCGTCGCCGGACAGCGGTTCGAGGGTATAGACCTGTGCACGCGAGAGCAGTGCGGAATTGACCGCCAACCCGGGATGCTCGGTGGTACCCCCCACCAGAGTCAGAAGTCCCGACTCGACATGGGGCAGCAAGGCATCCTGCTGCGCCTTGTTGAAGCGATGGATCTCATCGACGAAAAGCACCGTCGATCGACCATGGTTGTCCAGTTCAGCCTGGGCCTCGTCGATGGCTTGCCGGATGTCCTTCACCCCGGCAAGCACGGCCGAGATGGCAATGAACCGGCTGTCGGTTGCACTGGCGGCCAGACGCCCCAGGGTGGTCTTGCCCACGCCTGGTGGTCCCCAAAGGATGAACGAATGCAGCTTGCCCGCCTCGAATGCGAGGCGCAGCGGCTTGCCGGCGCCCAGCAGGTGCCGCTGCCCGACGAATTCGTCCAGCGTCCTGGGACGCAGGAGTTCGGCTAAGGGAGGCTTGGGTTTGGTCGTGAACAGATCGGTCAAGTTCATCTCCCTGGCATTTTTGCGAATTGTTTCGATAACGTGAGCGCCTTAATCCAGGTGGCCGGATTTACCCAACGTCATGGACGCTGATGTGCGATCTCTGTCGGTGCTCGCACGCATGATGATGCGGGAGCCCCGATAGCCGATGCTGTGGTTCCATACCCAACTCAAGGCGACGCTCAGGCGATTTTGCGTGCCGATCAGAAAGTAGATATGCGCAAGCTTCCAGATCCACCACGCAAAGGCACCACGCAGCTTCACCCGCCCCATATCAATGACCGCCAGGCTGCGGCCGATGGTGGCCAGGTTCCCCTGATGCCGGTATTTGAAGGGTCCGTCAACGGGCTTGCCCTTCAGGCGCCGTCCAATGAGGCTGGCGACGTACTTGCCTTGCTGTTTGGCCGCCGGGGCGATGCCCGGTACAGGCTTTCCGTCGGGCATGGTGCACGAAGCCGTATCGCCGATGGCGAAGATCTCCGGGTGGCCAGCCACCGTCAGGTCAGGCCCAACGACCACCCGGCCAGCACGATCAGACGTAGCGCTCAACCAGCGGGCAGCGGGAGACGCCTGGACCCCGGCGGCCCACACGATGGTCCTGGCCGAAAGAGGCGTGCCGCCGTATACCACGCCCTCGGCCGAGCACCCGGTGACTGGCGTACCCAGTACGACCTCGACGCCGAGCTTCTCGAGCGCCTGGCGCGTATAGGCGGAAAGATCCTCCGGGAAGACGGACAGCAGACGCTGGCCAGCCTCGATCAGTACGACACGCGACGTGCTCGGGTCGATTGAGCGAAAGTCGCGTGCCAGCGTGTCTCGCGCAAGTTCGGCAATGGTTCCGGCCAGTTCGACCCCGGTAGGGCCACCACCGATGATGACGAACGTCTGCAGCGCAGCACGCTGCTGAGGATCGCTCGTGCGCTCAGCTTCTTCGAAGGCAGCGAGGATGCGTCCTCGAATGGTCGTGGCATCTTCCAGCGTCTTCAACCCCGGTGCGAAAGGCTCCCACTCGTCATGCCCGAAATAGGCATGGGTCGCACCTGTCGCGAGCACGAGCGTGTCGTAGCTTTGCCGCGAACCATTGTTGAGAATAACCTCGCGCGCGTCCTGATCGACACCCTCCACTTCGGCCATCAACGTGTTCACTTCGGGTCGATTGCGAAAGAGATAGCGAATAGGCCAGGCGATCTCCGAGGTCGAGAGAGACGCCCCCGCAACCTGATAGAGCAAGGGTTGGAACAAGTGATGATTGCGCCGATCGATGATGGTCACGTCGACCTCGGTGCCGGCAAGCTGGTTGGCAACTTCGATCCCACCGAAGCCGGCTCCGATGATGACGACGTGATGCCGGTTTCCAGAGGTCTTTATCATGACCTGATCTCCTTTCGCTCAGCGGTTCAGCGCTGATGCATGGTGTGCAATATGCTCGCCAATGAAGCTGGCAATGAAGTAATAGCTGTGATCGTGGCCCGGACGCAGATTTAGCGTCAGCGGGTGACCCGTCTCTTCGCATGCTTTGCGCAGCAGTTCGGGGCGAAGCTGGCTCTCGAGGAACTCATCGCTCAGGCCTTGCTCCACCAGCAATGGCAAACGCTCCTGGGCGGTGCGAATCAACTCCACGGTGTCGTACTGCTTCCACGCTTGCTGATCGCCGCCCAGGTAAGCCGTGAAGGCTTTGTGTCCCCAGGGCACCTCGGTGGGGGCGACGATGGGCGAGAAAGCCGACACGCTCCGATAACGGCCCGGATTGCGCAGAGCGATGACCAGGGCGCCGTGTCCGCCCATGGAATGGCCGCTGATGCTGCGTTCCGCTGTCACGGGAAAGTGAGCCTCTATCAGCGCCGGCAACTCCTGCACGACGTAGTCATACATCCGGTAGTTCGCAGCCCAGGGAGCCTGGGTTGCATTGACGTAGAAACCCGCCCCTTGTCCGAGGTCGTAGGCAGGATCATTGGCAACGCTTTCGCCGCGAGGACTGGTATCCGGTACGACGACGGCGATGCCATGTTCGGCCGCGTAGCGCTGGACTGCGGACTTGGTGATGAAGTTCTGCTCGGTACAGGTGAGGCCCGAAAGCCAGTACAGCACCGGCACTTTGCCGTGCTGCGCCTGCGGGGGCAGGTAGACACCGACCTTCATCGTGCAGCCGAGTGTCGTGGATTCGTGTTGATAGACGTCCTGCCAGCCATCAGAGCTGGCGTGATGTTCGACGCGTTCCATGTTGTTCTCCTATGTTCAAACGAATGGCGCTGCAATCGCGCGCCAGGATGGCTGCCCCTCAGGGCCCCTCAGGAAGACTTTTCTTCCGCTGCCGGATCGCCGTGGGCGTGTCTGATCCTGCGCACGGTCCACCAGATCGCCAGCATGACCACGGGCACGAGGATCGCAACCGCGGAGTCGGGTTCCACGATGTCGTGAATGCCGGGAATGCCCTTCACGACATCGCCAAGAAGATTCACGACGTAGTAGGAAATTGCCGCGACCGACAGGCCTTCGACCGTTTGCTGAAGGCGCAATTGCATCTTCGCCCGGTTGTTCATCGACGCCAGCAGGTCCCGGTTCTGGCGTTCGAGTTCGACGTCGATCCAGGAGCGCAGAAGCGAGATGGCCCGATTCAGCTTGTCGGAGAGCTTGGCCTGACGCTCCTTCACGGATTGGCATGTCCGCATCGCCGGGGCGATGCGGCGCTGCAGAAAATCGCGCCAGGTGCAGTACCCGGACACAACCTCTTCCGAAAGCGCCTCCAGCCTTTCCTCAACGATCTCGTAGTAGGCGCGGCTGGCACCGAAGCGATAGAGGTTTGCCGCAACGCCGGCTTCCAGTTCAGCCGCCAGGCGGGTCAGTTCGGCAAGAAGAACGTCGCTGTCGCGTCTTCCCACCAGACTCGTACACATCTCGTCGGTGATCGCCGCGAGTCGCGACTCCATGCGCCGCAACTCCGACGTCATCGACCGTGTTAATGGCAGGGACAGCAACGCCAGGGTCCGATAGGTCTCGGTCTCCAGAAGGCGTTGGGCCAGCGCGCCTGCGCGCGTCGGGTTCAAATCGCGTGAGAGGATCAGGATATGCGTCAGACCGTCCTCACCCTGGCGGAAGTCGGTCAGGATGGCGGCAGAACCATTCTCCACCAGCGAGTAGCACAGACTGGCAGGATCAAAGCGATCGGCCTCCTTCTCCGTTTCCGGCGTCCATGGAAGCAGTCTCAAACGTATGCCGGATACGACCGGGCCGGGAGGAACGAAGCCGTGCCTGAACGGATTTTCGCCGCATGGCTCTCCGGTCTCGGGATCCAGCGCGGCACACCAGAGATACGTCGAGAACTCGGTGTGTTTTTCGCAGTGCAGGTCTCCCTCATCCCATGTCAAGCCGTGAAGCGGCGTAGCGTGGTCGGGCTCGGCAACGCCGAAGCGATGAGACAACTCGCTCATCGCTGCCTGGTCCCTGGCGGTGTCTCCTTCGGTCATGAAGGCGAACTGCAATATGCCGCGGGGGGCCTGAATCAACAGATGCGGGCGCGCATGCACTTCACCCACGGCTGCAGCACGATCAGCATAGGCCGGCATGCCGTACACAGTGGCGGTCGAGGCGGGTTGTGCGGTCGTCATATTGATGTTGGCCAGCTCTTTCATAACGACCTCATTTCCCATTGGCTGAAAAGCATTACGCTTTGCGGTAAATGCCCGCAGCCGTGCACTTCGTACACGGCTGCGGGCCGAGCCTCGTGAGCCGGCACGCCCTATCCGGTTTGGCTAATGCGCTAGCCGAATAGAGGCTTGTGCCGGCTCCTTTGGAAGACTCTCAGCGTCCTTGCTTTCAGACGAAGGTGTACGAGCAAACCTTGTTGCCTGCCGGATCACGCAGGTAGGCCGCATAGGCACCCGGCAGGTGACCACGCGGGCCAGGCTGGCCCTCGTCGGTGCCGCCTGCGGCAAGGCCGGCGGCATGGAAGGCATCCACTTCGGCGGGAGTGGCGGCGGCAAAGCCGACGGTCACGCCATTGCTGGACGGCGCTTCACCGTTGCCCGGCCGGGCAATGATGAAGGCCGGCTTGTCGCGACCGTAAAGCACCCAACCACTGCCGAAAGGACCGAGGTTCTTGATGCCGAGAGCACCCAAAGCGGCGTCGTAAAACGCGACCGACTTCTGAACGTCGGCGGCGCCGAGAAAGACGTGCGAGAAGATGCCGTCACCGGAAATAACTGGAGTGGACATGGAGAGTTTCCTTGATGTCTGGTGTTGAATGGATAGTTCGTGATCCGTGAATCAGTAGTGGATCACCGTGCGAATCGACTTGCCTTCGTGCATCAGATCGAAGGCTTCGTTGATATCGTCGAGACCCATGGTGTGGGTGACGAACGGGGCGAGATCGATTTCGCCTTTCATTGCGTCTTCCACCATGCCGGGAAGCTGGGTGCGGCCCTTGACCCCGCCGAAAGCGGAACCCTTCCAGACACGGCCCGTGACCAGCTGGAACGGACGGGTCGAGATTTCCTTGCCGGCACCGGCAACGCCGATGACGATCGACTGCCCCCAACCGCGGTGAGCCGCTTCCAGTGCGGAACGCATGACGTTGACGTTACCGATGCACTCGAAGGTGTGGTCGACACCCCAGCCGGTCATCTCGATGAGGACCTCCTGAATCGGCTTGTTGTAGTCCTTGGGGTTGAGGCATTCGGTCGCGCCGAATGTACGGGCCAGCTCGAACTTGGCCGGATTGGTGTCGATGGCAATGATGCGACCCGCCTTGGCCTGGCGTGCGCCCTGAATCGCAGCGAGACCGATACCGCCGAGGCCGAAGATGGCTACCGAGTCGCCTGGCTGCACCTTGGCCGTGTTGTGAACGGCGCCGATACCGGTGGTCACGCCGCAACCGAGCAGGCACACGTGCTCCGGGTTCGCGTCCGGGTTGATCTTGGCCAGCGATACCTCGGCGACTACCGTGTATTCGCTGAAGGTCGAGCAGCCCATGTAGTGGTAAAGCGGTTGACCGTTGTACGAAAAGCGGGTCGTACCATCGGGCATCAACCCCTTGCCCTGGGTCGCGCGAACCGCGACACAGAGGTTGGTCTTGCCGGACTTGCAGAACAGGCATTCGCCACATTCGGCGGTGTAGAGCGGAATGACGTGATCGCCCGGCTTCACGCTGGTCACGCCTTCACCCACCTCCATGACGATGCCCGCGCCTTCATGGCCCAGCACGACCGGGAAGAGACCTTCGGGGTCATCACCCGACAAGGTGAAGGCATCGGTATGACAAACGCCGGTGTTCGTGATCTTGACGAGCACTTCGCCCTTGCGCGGCGGCTCGACGTCGATCTCGACGATTTCCAGCGGCTTTCCGGGCCCGAAGGCAACTGCTGCACGTGATTTCATGATGTCGCTTCCTTTACTGAGTTGAATCTTCAGGACCCGCCGCCGTGGCGGGGGCTAACGAAGATAGGACCGTACGATAGAGATCGTTTCATCGATGGACTTCTTCTGCGAATCGGTCGTCGTTCCACTATCCGGGAACTCCTCTCGCAGATGGCTCTCCAGCACAGCTGCCATCAAGCCGTTGACTGCACCCCGGATGGCTGCCAGTTGCTGAAGAACGGCAGCGCATTCGGCATTGTCTTCAAGCGCCTGTTCGAGAGCCGCTGCCTGCCCTCGGATACGTCGAACACGCGTAAGCGCCTGCTTCTTCTCTTTGGGGCTGTATGGCATGAGATCCCTTCCCGGGTGGTAGTGTTCACATACTATACTACCCAATAGTATCTAGTGCAACTGAAACGATTTTGAAGACCGACCGGAGTCATGCGCAACCACCATCGAGTTCGAAGACGGAACACTCCTGCGCGCAGGCGCCCTCCAACCCTGCGTACCTGACGTAATTGCCCAATCCCGGACGCCGGCAAAGTTAGATCAGGGTCGCGTGGTCACCGGAGAGCGACAGGAGACTCCCCTGAAAGGCGCCCACAAATGCGTCGAAGCCGCTCGCCTGTTCTTTTTCAAGGCGCGCCTGTTCGGCCCGCGATGCGTCCGCTAACGCCCTGAAGGCCATAAGCCTGTCAGCAGGCAGCGGACGCTTGCGGAAAGACTCCGCATGAAGCCGGCTTTGATCCATCGCGAAGCGGTTGAAACTCACACCGCGCTCGCTCATTGTCGCCAGCATCATGCTCGAGGGCGTGAGCGACGGATCGTTGACCTTCGCGCTTTGAGCCGCGAGGGCTTGACGATGGCTGCCGCCACCCTTTGCACAATCGAGCATTTCAGCCAGTGGCGCGATGTCGGCGAGCAATTCGTTGGACCAATCTTTCAGATAAACAGATTGGGCTCCACGCTGCAATACCAGTCCCGGACGACGACCTTCCCTGGCTACGGTGAGCCCATTGGCAACCCCTTGCGCAAATTCTCCGTCACGCAAAAGTGGGCTCTCACGCAAGGCGCAGAACAACAGGAACGCATCAAGGAAATGCGCCTGTGACTCATCAATGCCCAACGGCAGGAAGGGGTTGATGTCAAGGCTGCGCACCTCGACATATTCCACCCCTTGGTCCTTTAGCGCTTCTACAGGCCGCTCTCCAGCGCGGGCGACGCGCTTGGGCCGGATGTTCGAGTAGAACTCGTTCTCACTCTGCAGAATATTCGTGTTGAGTTGCACCCATTCCGCCCCCCGATGCGTGCCAATCTGCCCATATAACGGATAAGGCGTGCCCATCGCCATTACCAGCGCGTCGATGTAGCCCGTCAGACTGTCGTAACAGGGCGCTAGGCTTGACTGGGCATGGCTCTGGTAGCCCAGATCACTCATCCGCAGGCTCGTGGCATGAGGGAGGTACAGGGTTTCACCGTCTAACCTCTCCAGTTCGTGGCGACGACCGCGCAGGAAGTCAGCGTTTACTGCAGGCGAGGCTCCGAACAGATACAGCAGCAGCCAGTTGTAGCGGTGAAAATTTCTGATCAGCCCCATATAAACCCAGGACTTGAGGTCGCGGTCAGTGCGTTCCCTGCGATTCCCACCACCAAGCAGCGGCCAGATCGCCTGCGGCAGTGAGAAGTTGTAGTGAATGCCGGCAATGCACTGCATGGTACGCCCGTAGCGCAGAGCGAGGCCTTTCCGATAGACGTGCTTGAGCCTGCCTGTGTTCGAGGTTCCATACATGGCGATCGGAATCTCTTCCTCGGCAGGCAGTGCACATGGCATGGACGAACTCCACAGGAATTCATCGCCAAGGTTTGCGTAGGTGGAACGATGCAGATCATCGAGGCTTTCGAGCGTTCGCACCGGATCTGCAAGCGCTGGAGTTATGAACTCCAGCAAGGATTCGGAATAATCGGTGGTGATTTGCGGATGAGTCAGCGCAGCACCGAGGCCACCGGGGTGGGGGCTGAGAGAGAGGTGTCCATCGCCGGTCACGCGCAGACATTCACGCTCTACGCCCCGGTGGCACGCATTGAACAGGTGGATGTGATCGCGCAGCACGTCGAGCCCAGGACGGAGTGGGGCGCTATACATGATCAGGTCCACGTGCGTATGCAACCGGTACGATTCGAAGATAGGCCACAGCAGAGGTTCCCTGGGTCAATAGGCTCTTCAACGGATGAAGCGAGCCGGCTAGCAAAATATGAAAACACTGCTGTGAGCCGCGTCGAAAGCTAAGGTACGGGTTACGGGAAGCAACATACCGTAAGCACATCTGCGACAGCCTCGTTTCGTATACTATACACCAGTATAGAACAAGGGAAGTCGGCAGATGTGAAATATTAAAAGCGGGTCACCCTTTGGAAAGTATTGGTCTCCTCATCCACGCAGCAATGCTTGCGCGACGGGTCATGGGGTTTTGAAATATCGACTACGGGATAAGAAACGTTTTTTGTTAGAACATTAATGCTTGACCGAACCGTGCGGGTCGATGACGTACTTGTACGCCGAACCGGCATCGAAGTCCTTGTACGCCTGCGGAGCATCTTCCAGCTTGATGAACTTGATGTTCATCATCGGGGTGAGATAGGGCATCCGGTCGTTCAGAATCGCTCTCATCAATGCCCGGTTGTAGTTCGCGGTAGGGGACTGGCCGGCCGCCATGCGCGGCGATTTGATCCATGCATTCGACCATTCCAGATCCATATGACCTGCCTTCGCTGCCGCGTCTTTGGAAATCGGATTCGCACAGTAAACACCGACGGTACTCGTCGTTCCACCGGCCCGGACATATTTCAGCATCGCGTTTGTGACCGCGTTCTCCACGATCTTGCCCGCGTCTGGACCGAAGCCGCGACAGTCGACACCGACGTAGTCTATGACGCGATCGACCTCCCGATGGCCGGTAATGCGCTCGAGATGATCTTCAATCGGTGTTCCGTCGGAGAGGTTGATCGTTTCAATACCGTGTGGCTTGAGAAGATCCAGCCGCTCCGGGATGAAATCGGCAACGACGATTGCCCCGGCTCCGAGCAGCTTCGCACACGCTGCGCCTGCCCGTCCTACCGGCCCGGCGCCGAAGATCAGTACATTCTCGCCCACGATATATGCTGGCGCTGCGGGCCAGTCTGGCGCGGCGAAACCATGAAAAGCGGTGGGCAGCACGTCGGAGAGAAGAGTCAGGTCGCGGATCTTCTCCATCGCTGCGTCCTTGTCAGGAAAGCGCAGGAGGTTGAAATCGGCATAAGGGACGAACAGGTAATCGCCCTGTCCGCCGGTCCAGCCGCCGAGGTTGAACCCATAGGCGCCGCAGTCGACGTCGGTATTCGTATTTTCGCAAACTTCGGAACGCATGTGCTTGCAGTTGTAACATCGGCCGCAGCCCACGTTGAACGGAACGGAAACGACATCGCCCTTTTTGATGAACTCGACATCCGACCCAACTTCGATCACCTCGCCGGTCATCTCATGACCCATCGTCATCCCTTTGGGCACCGGAAAGGAGCCTCGATAGATGTGAAGGTCGCTACCACAGATGTTTGTCGTGACGATCTTGAGGATCGCTCCGTGAGGTGCGCTTTTTCCTTGGGGAGTGATGAGTTCGGGGAACTTGAAAGTGTTAACTTTCATTTCCATCGGCTTTTCGAAAGTGACGATTCTGTTACCAGGTTGAGCCATTTCGCTTACCTCCTGCGTTAAGTGCATTAAGGTGCCGGTCGTAACAAATGACGGTCGTGACTTTGTGGTGCGATCCTCTGGAAAATAGACAGGTGCCAGGCTCGCGCATTCAAGGCCCGTTCCGAATTCGTTACTGGTGAAAAATCGCATCTTCGCCGCAGCAGGTCAAACTCGAAAATTCTATGAATTGATAGAACACATCGATCATCGCCCTTTGAACGGGCGATCAGGGTCACTGGGCCGGCGCGGATCGTGCCGTTTCGCGAAGCGGGCACGAGCGCATACACCGGCCAGCGCTCCATGAATTACGGGGCGGGCCGCGATTCCGGTCGCCCTGTGACGCCCGATTGTCCTGATGTGGGGGAGCTCTGTGCAGCCCCATCAGTTGCGGCGTCCCGTCCGGGCGCGTCAACCAACGTGCGCGGACCCGATTGCGTAGTCAGGGTTTGCACGCATCCAATTGATTCTTCGACGGGATTTCTGTCCAGAATCGTCCGCACTAATCCAATAAAGTGTTTCTTATCCTGCCGCTGATCGCGAACCAGCAACCACTCGCTCGAGTTTGATCCTGTGCGGCCTTCCAATGACGGAGTCGAAAATGAAAGCCCTGGTCAAAGCCCACTTGTTCCACCCCTCAGTCGTGCTGCCGCTCGCTGCCTTTACGGAACTTCTGGTCGAGCGTGATTTCAATCTGGGACAGGTGGGAATTATTGTCGCGGCGCGTAGCGCACAAGCCGTGGTATCGCGTTCCCGCTCGCTTCTCTGCTGCCACGGTTGCCACCCGGTTTGCTAAGGTAGCTCACCAGCGGGAACTTAATGTCGCTCCCCACGCAAGGGCATCGCTCATGCACTCTTCAGGCTACTGGTGCTAAAGCGTGCCCGATAGGCACGTGGCGTGAGCGAAAACTGACGTACGAATGCTTTGCGCATCTGCTCTTCGGTCGGGAAACCAACCCGCGAGGCAATCGTCTTCAGGGGCAGGTCGCTGTCGAGCAGCAACGTCGCGGTCCGCTCACAACGCGCACGAACCAGATAGCTGGCCGGCGATATTCCGACCTCCTCCTTGAACAGGCGGGTGAAGTTGCGAACACTCATTCCCGCCTTGTCGGCCATATCCTCCAACTGCAGGGGCTTGCTCAGATTGGACATCACCCAGCTCTGCACATCACGTATCTCCGGTGCAGCCGTCATCTGGCTGTTCAACAGATCGCTGAACTGTGACTGCCCGCCCGGCCGCTTCAGATAGATGACGAGATCCCGGGCTACGGTCAGCGCAAGGTTGCGACCGAAGTCCTGCTCAACGAACGCTAACGTAAGGTCAATCGCGGCAGTTACACCTGCCGAGGTCCACATGTTGCCCTCCTGGATGAAGATGGCATCTGCGTCCACCTCCACCGAGGGAAACCGCTGCTGCAGCAGGGTTGCAACACTCCAGTGGGTGGCAGCACGACGCCCACTCAATACGCCAGCGTTCGCCAGAAAAAAACTTCCCGAGCACAGTGCGGCGAAGCGCTTCGCTGAAGCTGCGCGCCGGCGACACCAGTCGACCAGCCCGGCTTCGCGCGCGACCGCTGTCTCGATGTCCAGCGCGCCAGCGACCAGCACCGTCGAGAGCGCCTCACGCTCCGGCAAACCAGCACTTGCCTCAAGCGAGATCAGCGTGTCCGAGGGAATACGTCCGGCCTGCGGCGCCACGATATGAATCTCGTATCGCCTCGAATCCCCCTGCAACGCCAGATGACGGTTCGCATAGCTGAGCACGCTGACCGGGCCAACCGCCTCCATCAACTTGAAGCCCGGGTAGATGACGAGATGCACCTGATGGCTGCCCGCCGACGCAGTGGCGCATCGAGAATCGGAACCGCCGGACTCTATGACGGGTTGACCGTCATGCAAAAGGGGAAACATTTCACGACTCCACGTGATTGACAGGAAGGAACTTGGCCAAAATCGTCCGTGACGTGCCAATAGACTTGGTCTTGCTGAATGTGCATAGACAGCCCGATGGCTTCGCTGACACGCAGTGGATTGCCAGGCTGCCCCGGACAGATCGCTTTGCAATCTCGCCGATTCGCTTACAACACCAGCACGCGGACCGACGGCACCAGTAGAACTTTGATTTCGCTACTTTCCTTGAGGAATAGGATTATCACCACTTTTACCCACGTCACGGTTGGCACCAACAACTTGCCCGAAGCACGCGCATTTTATGACAAGGTTCTCAAGACCCTGGGCTGGTCGCGTAGCGCAGATCTTTCCGGTGACATCGGTTCGATCTGGGCGACGGCACGCCGAGCTTCTTCGTCCTGAAGCCCGCCAATGGTCAACCGGCTAGCGTCGGCAATGGCGTCACCGTCAGCTTCAAGGCATCGAACCGTTCGGCAGTCAAGGCATTTCATGACGCCGCGCTGTCGCTGGGCCGCCCTGACGAAGGCGCGGTTGCTCCGCGTGGCTGCGCACCGAACGCTTTCGCTGCCTACACCCGTGACCCCGACGGTAACAAGCTCGCCGTCTACAGCTTCACGGCGGAATAAGTTGCTTAAAGCGTGAGTTTGGGAAGCGTCTCTGTTAGCCTCATTCAATCGACCTGGGATACGCGCGAGTTTCACAATCGCCTTTGTGATGATCTGGCCACACGACATCCATCTTCATGCCTTCGCGTAAAGGCAACCGTAGTCAGGGCGCCCGATCTTTCTACTTCCGGGAGCGATTCATACAACGGTTCCCGGGCGACTGCGCTGGCTAGCAGCATCCCTTCCGGAGTCATGCCGATCTGCGAATCGGCCATCGGGCTGTCGACACATCGCCAACAAAACCGAAGGCATAAGCCCGCTGGCAGCCATATAGCCTACGACGGAGCCGTCAGATTGACGTGACGGCCACGTCCAGCCATACGAAGATGTGCACTGTGGCGGGCTTCGTGGTCGCCGAATTGTATAGTCCTGAGGTGCAGGTTCCTCGCTTCCCAGCATTCCCCTCAATCGCCAAGAGGGAAATCACAGAAAATACGTGTACACAGAATGAGAGCTATCGTTGCCGAAAGGCGTTCCGCGGAAAGTCACCCCAAGAGGCATACGTGATCGTACGAAATTTCGAATACCTGATTGCCTTGAACCGCGAAGGCCATTTCGGTAAAGCAGCCAAAAGCTGCAATGTCTCGCAGCCCACCCTTTCCGCCGGTATCAGGCAGTTAGAAAAGGATCTGGATGCCGAGATCGTGCGACACGGCCAGCGCTATGACGGGCTAACCAAGGAAGGTATGCTGGTTTTGGCCTGGGCGCAACAGATGCATGACGACTGTAAAGGTCTCAAGCGGGACCTGTCGGCGCTTCAACATGATATCGAGGGCCAGTTCCGCCTTGGCGTACTACCCGGGACTTCTGCCGTTGCTCCCATTCTCAGTGTGGCGCTTGCTGAAAAGATGCCACTCCTGGAGCAATCTATCATTACCGGCAGTGCGCCCAGTTTATTTTCTGGCTTGAGTGACGGCGAGCTTGATATCGCGCTGGGATATCTCGACGACCTTCACGACAAGAGCCTGGATACCCATTTGCTCTATCGGGAACGAATCTTTCTTTTCCAGGCCAGTCGTCAAACGCGACCACGGAGTATCAAGTGGGATCACGTCGTAAAGCTGCGACTCTGCCTTCTGAACTCATCAATTCCAGAGATCGCTCAAGCCCAGTTGTCGCTGTGCGCCGGAGCGATCTATACGGACTCGGTTGATGTTCTCGCGGCGCATGTTGCCTCAGGGAGATATTCGACGGTGCTACCCCAATCTCTGGCAGCGCGGCTGAAACAGATTCCACACCTTCGGGCGCTTGCCATTACAGGACCGGGTTCTCAGGCGAGCGTCGGCTTTGTCGCTGCTAAACACCGCCTGAAATCCGACCCGCTGACTGCTCTGCTCGAGCTGGTTCACAGCCCGGAAGTCGTTGCGCCCATTCAAGCGCTTCTTGGCGTTCATCGGAGTCTACGTCCGAAGGCTGCTCAGGATAAGGGTGGTACGCCCAGCTAGGAGCGTGCGCCCGCGGAAACCCGAAGCCGTGTGACGGCCTGTCTCGGGATCCGATGGGCGTACACCCATCTACGGGATGCTAACCCCGGTGCTCGCTGGTGCGGCCTTAGGGGGCGGGGGGGCGGACAGCCTACCCGCGTGGCAGCGGTGCTATACACTGAGATCAGCCATTCGGGCGGCGCGCCGAAACGTTTCCGATGAGCCGGGTGCTTCCACGTCGGCCGGAAAGCGGTTCTGGATTAGCATGACCCCATTCGCCGGGATACTCTGGCTTCGCGATGTTCAACAGGGAGGTTTTCCAATGCCAACTGGTACTTTCATCTTGCACTCCGCCTATACTCCGGCAGGTGATCAACCCGAAGCGATAGCGCGACTGATAGAAGGTATAGAGGAAGGGGCGAAGCACCAAACCTTGAAGGGCATCACGGGTTCGGGCAAGACCTTTACGATGGCAAACGTCATTCACCGCCTCAATCGTCCGACCTTGATGCTGGCTCCCAACAAGACGTTGACGGCGCAGCTTTACGAGGAGATGAAGCAGTTCTTTCCTGAAAATGCGGTTGAATTCTTTGTTTCCTACTATGATTTCTTTCAGCCCGAAGTGTATATGCCGGGCAGTGATCGTTTTATTCAGAAGGACTCGGCGATCAATGATCATCTTGAACGCTTGCGCCTGTCCACGACGAAGTCTCTGATTGAACGTCGTGACGTGATCGTCGTCGCTTCGGTGTCTTCAATATATGGACTCGGGGATCCCAATGGGTATCGCGAACTGCAGATTGCGCTGTCTCGAGGAATTAGTTTCCGACCCAGGGAACTCATTCGTCGCCTCGTTCGACTGCAGTACGAGCGTGTCGAACGCACGCTCAAGCGCGGGACGTTCCGGGTTAGAGGCGATGCAGTTGACATCTTTCCGGCGGATTCTGAATATAGGGCCGTCCGCGTGGAGTTGCTCGATGATTCTGTGCAATCCGTTCACTGGATAGATCCTGCCACGGGAGCCCAATTGGGGGAAATTGATCATTATCTGGTTTCTCCGAAGACGCTTTTTGCAACACCCAGGAACAGGGTCAACTCGGCCACGATCAAAATACTCGCAGAAATGGAAGCGCGAGTTGCTGAGCTCAATAGCGAAAACCGGCTCGTAGAAGCGGATCGATTGTACGAGCGGATTACAGGTGATGTCGAAATGATGCGGGAGCTTGGCTATTGCCCCGGGATGGAGAACTATTCGTGTTATCTGAACGGCCGGGACCCTGCGCTGCCCCCAAACACCTTGCTCGACTATCTGCCAACGGATGGCCTGCTGTTTGTCGACGAGTCCCATGTGATGGTCCCGCAAATCTCGGCAATGTATAAGGGTGACCAGAGTCGCAAAGATACGCTGATCGACTACGGCTTCCGGCTGCCGTCATCAAAAAACAATCGTCCGTTAAGTTTTGAGGAATTTGAAAAGGTCAAACCTCAGACTATCTTTGTTTCGGCGACCCCCGGAAACTACGAATTGGCGATTTCGAAAGGCCGATTTGTTAGCCAAATTATCAGGCCGACCGGGTTGCTGGATCCAGAAGTGGAAGTGCGGACAACGGATGGATGTATAGACGATCTGCTCGTCGAGATAAAAAAATGCGTGAAAAACAAAAATCGGGTCCTGGTCACCACGCTGACAAAAAGAGCAGCCGAGGAGCTCAACGATTTTATGACAGAGCGGGGCATTCGTTCCCGGTATCTGCACGCTGACATAAAGACCGAAGATCGCATAGAAATTATAAATGGGCTTCGCGAGGGGGAATTTGATGTGTTGATCGGGATTAGCCTTTTGCGGGAGGGCTTGGATATCCCGGAGGCTGCTTTAGTGGCCATTCTCGATGCGGATCATGCAGGCTTCCTGCGCTCGGCACAGGCCCTTATCCAGATGATCGGCCGCGTTGCCCGCAACGAAGAAGGCCGGGCGATCCTGTATGCCGATGGCATCACGCCGGCGATGAAACAGGCAATGGATGAGACAGGCAGCCGAAGAAAGAAGCAGATCGAATTTAATGAAGAAAACGGAATCGTGCCAGCTTCGTCTGTGCGAAAGCTGGCTTCCGAACACGTTGAACCGGAAGAGAACGCTTCGGTTCATTCGGTGGCTTTCTGTAAAAATCTTTCAGACCTCTGTGACCAGATTACGAAAAAGGAGGAGAGGTTGCTTGAATTCACGGATGCTGGTGACGAAAAGAAAATTGAAGATACCCGCGATCAGTTGAACGGGCTTTATCGTCAATTTATCTTCATGTAGTCGCTGCTTTAACGAGGGTTGATATCGAATTTGGCGAGTGCCGGGAGGTGCTCGCCGACCAGGCGTGCCCTGCATAATCTCATAAGATCAGGCTACGCTTGCGCAGCCGGACATCTTCAGGATTTAGCTGGCCAGGGTCGGCACTCCCAAACACCCTTAGGACGTGCTCACTCGGCAGACTCGCCGTGGATCCGTGGCGGTTCAAACGGCACGATTCAGGCCACATGAATTGTCTAATGACCTGTCCGAAGGGCGATGATAGGTGCGGGCTATCAAATCATAGAATTTTCGAGTTTGACCTGTTGCAAGTTAAATGCGATTTTTCATCTTCTGACGAAGTCAGAACGGGCCGTTAATGTCGACGTGGATAGACATGTAGCGCATATGTAGCTCAAAGCGCGAAGGTCGACGTTCGGTCACTGACACTCCAAGGGTTGATGCTGGCTGCAATAAGCGAGCGCGGCGTGGGTTTCAACCGCTTCGCGGTGGATCAGAGCCAGCTTCATGCGTCCGTACTTCGTTCACATCAAGCTCTCGCCGCAACAAGGCTGGTCCGCGCCGGGCTTCGCAGCATTCGTGTCTTCGGGGATTGAAAGCGGCAACGCCACCTTCGTGCATGACGCCGGTCGACAATTGTCGGCAGGAACTCCAGCTGGAACCCTGCAACTGTCTGCCCCGGGCTGATGGATGCGCCGGCTATAAACGTAGCCAGGCAAAAAGGTACGTACCGCGAGGCCTGAGCGCTTCGCTTCGACGAAAAATCAAGGTCATCATGAACGAGCCAGTTCTAGCCAAAGCGGCCCAGCAGGCGTCCCCGACCGTATATGGCATGCCGGCTCACGAGGATCGGGCCGCGGCCGTCGGCGAGCTGCATGCGCGCCCGTATCCTCTCATTGCAGTTCCGCGAACCCTGCTGCAGTTCGCGTTTATGACCGAGGGGGATTTAAGCCGGGACTATGCAGCGATGGACTCCCTGTCGGATCGCCTGGGAATTGCTCCCCGGGCGCATGCGTCTCCACTGCATGACCTGAAGTCGGGCGAGGAAGATCGCCATTGCGAAATCCTCCGGGGAGCACCGGGCATTGGCAAGAGGAACCTGGGGCGTGGCAGCCCGGGTAATCAACAGTCCTCGCGGGAGTGGAGACGTCAACCAGATGACCCACTGCATGAGTAGTACATCCTCCTACAAGTCTGTGCCCGTTCACGTCGCGCGTGCGGCGGGAAGCCCGCCTTACCCGCTCGGGGTAGTACTGCCGGAGGACTGTTTTACCGGCCGGAATGTCTTGGACATGCAAATAAAGTCGTCACCAGGAGTTCAAAACAATCATGGATATCTTTGACGCATTCCATCTCGCCAGGCTGCAGTTCGCATTCACGGTTTCGTTTCATATCGTCTTTCCGGCAATCAGCATCGGCATGGCAAGTTTCCTCGCCGTTCTCGAGTGGCGCTTGCTGCTCACGGGCGACGCGGCTTATAAGGATATGTACCGCTTCTGGTCGAGAATCTTCGCGGTAGGTTTTGGCATGGGGGTGGTCTCAGGCGTCGTGATGGCGTACGAGTTCGGCACGAACTGGAGTGGCTTCTCGACGGTTGCTGGAAATATTACGGGACCGTTGCTGACCTATGAAGTCCTGACTGCGTTTTTTCTCGAGGCGGGATTTCTCGGTGTGATGCTGTTCGGCTGGAACCGTGTGAGCCCGAAGGCGCATTTCTTCGCCACATTGATGGTCGCGATCGGCACGCTGATTTCGACCTTCTGGATTCTCGCGTCGAACAGTTTCATGCAAACACCGCAGGGCTATGCAATACAGAACGGCCGCATTGTTCCCGTCGACTGGTGGAAAGTGATTTTCAACCCTTCGTTCCCGTTCCGTCTGGCGCATATGACGATCGCCGCCTTTATCGTGGCCGCCTTTATTGTTGCGGCTTGCGGAGCGTGGCACTTGTTGCACGGGCGGCGTGACGTACCGGTCAAACGCAGCTTTTCGATGGCGCTATGGATATTGCTTCTTCTCGCTCCGGTTCAGATCTTTGTCGGCGACGCACACGGTCTCAATACGCGTGAGTATCAACCCGCGAAAATCGCCGCGATCGAAGGGCTCTGGGAGACAGAGCACGGTGGCACCGCGCTCAATCTCGTCGGTCTGCCCGACATGAATGCCGAAGTGACGCGTTACGCCATCAAGGTGCCACATCTCGGCAGTCTGATTCTCACGCATAGCTGGAATGGCGAAATCCGCGGACTCAAGGAGTTCCCGCCGGAGGATCGCCCGTTCTCGCCAATCATATTCTGGACGTTCCGCGTCATGGCCGGTCTTGGCATGTTGATGCTGTTGACTGCCGTGCTAGGCCTCATACTCCGTCGCGGCGGGCGCCTCTACGAAGCGCGCTGGTTTCAATGGTTTGTGTTCTGCATGGGGCCGTCCGGCATCCTGGCTTTGCTCGCGGGATGGATTACCACCGAAGTCGGCAGGCAGCCGTGGACCGTGTATGGCGTCTTGCGCACCGCCGATTCGATTTCGCCCATCGGGTCACAGCAGGCCGGCGTTTCGTTACTGATCTTCGTCATCGTCTATTTTCTCGTGTTCGGAACGGGCATCTACTACATGCTCAAGATGATGAAGAAGGGCCCGGCGAGTGGTGTCGAAGGCACCGAATCGCTCAAATATCCGGGATTGCACAATCGCACGCTCGATGCCGTTGTGGGAGAGTAAGACCATGCAAATCGACCTTCCGGTTATCTGGGTGCGGATTTCGGCGATGGTGATCAATCGTTTCGGCGAACGTGATCAGTCTGGAAGGTGGTGTTGCGCGGTCAATGGATTATAGCGACGGTGATC
>NZ_QKZF01000042.1:0-28572 GCF_003253915.1 Burkholderia sp. 28_3 | reverse complement strand
CTGACGCGCTACGGTTTGTCTTTTCTTCTTCATCGGCATATCCATGGCTTTTACACCTCATGATATGCCCCGCCCACAAAATGACGGATAGGTCCTAGCCGCTCGACGAACACATTGTCGCGCCAACTGCCCTTGCCATCCATCGACAGCCGGACGCCTTTGCCGAGCACCATCTCAGTGAACGCGTCGCTGGTGAATTGGCTACCCTGATCGGTATTGACGATTTCCGGCTGCCCATACCTCGCGAACGCCTCTTCCAGCACGGCGACGGCATGCTCGGCTTCGAGCGTGATGGCTACCCGGTGCGCGAGCACACGGCGGCTTGCCCAGTCGACGACTGCCGTCAGATAGACGAAGCCGCGCGCCATCGGAACGTACGTCGTGTCGAGTGCCCAGACCTTGCTTTCGATGATCGCCTTCAAGATGACTTCGCCGGAGGCTTACACTGAGACTGACTCCCCGGCTACACAACGTGTGCGGGAGCCAGAAGGCACGGATGCGACGGATCACCGGCCTCGATCTGAAACGTAGCGTGATTGATGGAGAAGCGCGTGCGTAGTTCCTCGCAGGCTGACTGAACAAACGCATCATCGATGCCGCCCCCGGGTCGTACCAGATGTACTGTCAACGCAGTCTCTGTCGTGCTCAGCGGCCAGATGTGGAGATCATGAACGTCCTGCACGCCAGGCATAGAAGCGAGAAAGGCCTGTACCTTCGCTGCATCTACCGCTTCCGGTACTTTATCGAGCGCCAGATTGACGCTGTCGCGCAGCAGTCCCCATGTTGAAAACAGAATCAGCGCCGCGATGCCGAGGCTGACAATCGGATCGAGCAGGGACCAACCGGTCATCATGATGACGAGTCCCGAGATCACGACTCCGGCGGAGACGGCGGCGTCCGCAGCCATATGCAGGAACGCTCCTTTGATGTTCAGATCGCCCGCACGTCCGCGGGCAAATAACAGCGCCGTTGCGCCATTGATCAGGATGCCGATTGCAGCGACGATCATGACGGTTCTGCCGCCGACCTGGTCGTTAGCCAGCCCCGAAGTCAGTCGCCGGATCGCCTCCACGGAAATGCCGCCAACGCCGACCAGCAGTACAACCGCGTTGGTCAACGACGCGAGGATCGAGCTTCTGCTGTATCCGTAGGTGCGACTATGCGTTGGTTTTCGCCGTCCAAGCCATGCCGCGAACCAGGCCAGCAGGAGTCCAAGGACATCGCCAAGGTTGTGTGCGGCGTCTGCGAGCAAAGCGATGGAGTGCGCCGCGAGACCATATACAACCTCTGCCACCACGAAACCGGCATTGAGCGCTGAGCCGATCGCGAACGCGCTATCGAACCCGGCGGGCGGTGCGTGATTGTGGTGGTGATGCCCGTGGCTATCCTGATGATGAGCGTGCTCGCCGTGGTCGTCGTGATGATGGTCGTGTCCGCTGGGGCGTGTCATCCTGGCTCCTACGTTCTTCATGGTCATGCCAACGCGATAGCAATGTGGATGCCTTGCACTCGCGCGCCATGTCGACTTGCGGTAATGCTCAGACGTGGCTGTGCGATGGGGGCGAACCAGCCATCACCGTCGTGCGAAGCTCCTGCATAATGCCGCAGTCTTCGACTGCATTCCTGGCGGCGCACCGGCTGCGCACAGCAATTGCCCTTTCAGCGCGTTGAGTTCGTCAATCCGTTCCGCAACGTGACCAATATGTTCATCGACAAGCCCGTTTACGCCAGCACAGTCAACGCCTGAGGCTTCGCTTGCATCCAGCAGCGTCAGGATCTCGGTGTGACTCATGCCCAGGCCCGGCAGTTTCGAAGGAAACGCAGCCTCTGAAGGTGCGTGTCGCCGTAGATCCGGTAATTGGTATCGGACCGTTCCGCAACGGGAAAAAGGCCTTCCTTCTCGTAGAACCGGACCGTATCGGCCGTGCAGCTGCCTGCATGGCCAGCTCGCTAATTTTCATACAAAATTTCCTTGCGCTGTGCTTGACCTTGGAGCGGCTCCAAGGTGTTTACTAGACCACAACGCGCTTAAGGAATCCAGCAATGTCCAAAACGACCCCTTCGTCTGGCGGAAACACCAATCTCCAGCAGGTTGGCCATCAGGATCAATCCGCTCACAGCCATGGCGGTCAGCTCGCCGCGGCAACCGACGGCTCCGCTCATGCTCACGATCGCGACCAGGAGCATTGCTGTGGCACCGCCCATTGGCATGAGCACGCTCCCGTACACAGCGACAGCCATGATCATGGCCGTGATCACGACCACGACCACGACGGCAGCTGCTGCACTCCCGGCGCAGCAACGTTGGGTGCGCTCGCCTCGCCGACGGTGGCCAGTGACAGCGTCTGCACGCCGATCCGCATTCTGCAGATGGACTGCCCCACGGAAGAAGCCTTGATTCGCAACAAGCTCGGCGCAATGGCGTCCGTCAAGGGCATGGAGTTCAATCTGATGCAGCGGGTGCTGACTGTTACCCACGCGCCGGACGCCCTCGCGCCGGTGCTCGACGCAATCCGCTCGCTGGACTTTACTCCTGAGGTTGCCAAAGCCGGTGGGCAGCTTGCAGCGGTTCCGGAAGCGCCCGCGAAGCCGTGGTGGCCACTCGCGCTAGCCGGTTTGGCGGCGATTGCGTCGGAAGCAGCGAGCTGGTTGGGACAGCCGGGATGGGTGAGCGCCGCACTGGCCATCCTTGCTGTCCTGGCGTGCGGTCTCACGACTTACCGAAAGGGCTGGGTGGCACTCCGCAACGGCAATCTGAACATCAACGCGCTGATAAGCATCGCCGTCACCGGCGCACTGGCGCTCGGCCAGTGGCCGGAAGCCGCGATGGTGATGGTGCTGTTCACGATTGCCGAGCTGGTTGAGGCGAAGTCGCTCGACCGCGCACGCCACGCGATTCAGGGTCTCATGCGGCTTGCCCCTGAAAAGGCCACCGTCAGGCAACCGGACGGCTCGTGGGCCGAAATCGAGGCGGGGTCGGTGATCGTTGGCTCCGTGGTGCGCGTGAAACCGGGCGAGCGTATCGGCCTCGACGGCAACATCGTGGCGGGGCGCTCGAGCATCAACCAGGCACCGATCACGGGCGAGAGCCTGCCGGTCGAAAAAGCCGAAGGTGACCTGGTGTTCGCTGGGACGATCAACGAAGCGGGCTCGTTCGAATATCGCGTCACCGCGGCGGCGGGCAGCACGACGCTCGCCCGTATCATCCACGCGGTGGAGGAAGCGCAAGGCGCGAAGGCGCCAACTCAACGGTTCGTCGACCAGTTCGCACGAGTCTACACGCCAATCGTGTTCGCGATCGCCATGGCGGTCGCGGTCGTCCCGGCGCTGGTGATGAACGGGAACTGGCATGACTGGATCTACAAGGCGCTCGTGCTGCTCGTCATCGCGTGCCCGTGCGCCCTTGTGATTTCGACGCCGGTCTCAATTGTCAGTGGCCTCGCCGCTGCAGCGCGCCGTGGCATCCTGATCAAGGGCGGCACCTACCTTGAACAGGGGCGAAAGCTGACCTGGCTCGCTCTCGACAAGACAGGCACGATCACCCATGGCAAGCCGGTGCAGACTGATTTCGAACTGCGTGCGCAGGTCGACCTCGCGAACTGCTGCGCGTTGGCCGCGAGTCTTGCAAGTCGCTCCGATCATCCGGTTTCACTGGCGATCGCCAACGCCGCGGAGGTGCAGCATCTTCCGCGTCTGCCGGTCGATGACTTCGAAGCAATTCCCGGCCGCGGCGTGCGCGGCACGATCGATGGCGTGTCCTGGTCGCTCGGCAACCACCGGCTGGTCGAAGAAATGGGACGTTGTTCGCCGGACCTGGAGGCCCGTCTGGATACCCTTGAGCGACAGGGAAAGACGGTCGTCATGCTGGTCAATAATGACCGCGTCGTGGCGCTCTTTGCGGTCGCAGACACCGTGAAGGACACCAGCCGCGCAGCCATCGCGGAATTGCATCGGCTGGGGGTGCGCACCGCGATGCTCACCGGCGATAATCCGCACACGGCAGAAGCGATTGCCGGGCAGGTCGGCATTGACCAGGCGAAGGGAAACCAGTTGCCTGAAGACAAGCTCAATGCCGTCGATGCATTGGCGGCCGACGGGGCGACAGTCGGCATGGTCGGTGACGGCATCAATGACGCGCCGGCGCTCGCGCGGGCCGATATTGGCTTCGCAATGGGCGCAATGGGAACGGACACCGCGATCGAGACGGCAGACGTCGCGCTAATGGATGACGACCTGCGAAAGATTCCTGCCTTCATCCGCCTGTCCAGAGCGACGCATTCCATCCTCGTGCAGAACATAACCGTGGCGCTTGGAATCAAGGCTGTCTTCCTGACACTCACGGTGGCGGGGTACGGAACCATGTGGATGGCGGTATTCGCCGACGTGGGAGCCAGTCTACTGGTGGTGGGCAACGGCCTGCGTCTGCTGCGCAAGTGAACGGCAGGCAGTGCCAGAACTGACCCGACTCTACTGGAGGTTGCGATGGGGTGGTTGGAAAGAATACTTGGTGGTCATCATGGCGGCCGCGGTAGCCACGAGGGCGGACGGGACGCACACGGCGGTGGCCACGGCTATGGTGGCGGCCACGGCTCAGGTGGTCATCATGACCAGGCTTGGGGAAGGACGGCGGCACCTCCGCAGCGTGCCACGGACGCCGTTACCTGTCCGAAATGCATGACGGCCAATGCGCAGGGCGCACGTTTCTGCAGTCAATGCGCCACGTCGCTGGGTCCAGTGGTATGCGGAAAATGCAATGTTGCGCTGGCGACCGGCGCGAGGTTCTGCAGCCAGTGCGGCAGTCCGGTCACTGGATGACGCCCGCCGTTAAACTGGCGCTTCTTACGCTTCCGCCCCTTCTCGCAGCAGGCGCCGGGGCGCTCGTCGTATCCGTGAAGACGCCCGGTGCCCGCACAACCAGTGTCATCCAGCATTTCACCGGCGGCATCGTGTTCGCAGCTGCGTCCCTGGGGTTACTGCTCCAGGACAGAACGCACACGACGACCCCAGTCGTCATCGGCTCCGTACTGGGCCTGTTGCTGACGCTGGCATCCGGCAGATGTGCGACCGGCTGGAGAGGTGGTTGGAAGATGCAACGCTGCCGACAGGTCTGATCATCGTCACGGCCATCGACCTCATCGTCGATGGTCTGGTACTTGGTATCGCATTTTCGGCGGGCGAACAGACGGGCCTCATCCTCACGATAGCTCTCACGCTCGAGGTGCTTTTTCTCGCGCTGTCGGTGAGCGCCGCGCTCAACGTTGCGCGCACAAGCAGGCTGTGGACGCTCGCCGTACCGGTCGTGCTCGCCGCATTGCTGAGCATATCCGCGGTTGGCGGCCACGCGTTGTTCGCCGGCTCACTGCGCGCGGGGCAACGTGCAGCCGCGATCATGAGCCTGATCCGGTCGGCGCAGCTTAACGGCCATGATCCGTACGCCTACCTGAAAGAGGTGCTTACCCGACTGCCCACGCATCGTGCCGACGACATCGCGGCGCTGCTTCCGCATCGCTGGACGCTCGCCGCGGCTTGATCAGCGGCACCTCACGAGTCTCGGTGCCTTTACCGGGTGCTTACCGATGTTGAGCACTATCGCTTAGCTGAACGTAACGGCTGCGATCACGACGTCTGAAAGAGATGGCCGCGCAAATTCGGACAGTGGGATCAGTGGAACGCTCGGGGCCTGAGCCGGCGATAATGCCGACAAAGGAACCAGAAAGATGACGAAGAGAACCCGACGGACGCACTCAGCCGTGTTAAAAGCGAAAGTGGCGATGGCGGCGGTCAAGGTGAGCGGACGCTAGCCGAACTGGCGCAGCAGTTCGATGTGCACCGGGCATCCGCTTGTCCATGGACGGCAAACGTGCCGAGCGACAAAAACAGCCTGGTGCTGCACGGCGATAACGGCGCGACGCTGCGTTGCGATGGCCCCGCACGTCGGCAGCAAACAGCCTCTGGCTGCATGAATCAGGCGGCAACTACATTGACGCGCGCCGATCTACCAACCTCAACACCTGTCGCGCCGGACATGACGGAATTGTCATCTTCGCCTCATGTTCGCACTGCGGCCGGTCCGTAGCATCGGTCGCAAACCGTTACCGCAGAACTGAACATGTTCAAGCTCAACCTCGCCGTGGCCATCGTTTTCGCGATGGCCGCGACGGCTCATGCGCAGCCATCGCTGTCGCCGGGGCCGGCCCCGGCTGCCGCCGCCGCGCCGATCGGCGCACCGCCGTCCGACGCACTTCCTGCATCGTCATTGACGCTTGCCGACGCGCTCGCGGTCGCCGCCCGAAACAACCCGGCGCTGCGCGGCGCGCGCGCGGATGTCGATGCATCGGCCGGCGCGCTGATGCAGGCAGGCGCGCGCCCGAATCCCGAAGTGTCGTTTCTGCAGGAAGGCTTCAGCCGCGCGGAACGCACGTCGACCGCGCTGATCAACCAGACGATCGAACTGGGCGGCAAGCGTCGCGCGCGGCTCGACGTCGCGTCGTATGGCCGCGAATCGGCCAGCGCATCGCTCGACGAGCAGGGCGCCGTCGTGCGCGCCGACGTGATCGCAGCCTTCTACGGGCTGCTCGCCGCGCAGCGCCAGCTTCAGGTGACCGAGGAGTCGGCCGCGATCGCCGCGCGCTCCGCGGATCTGGCAGCCCGTCGCGCGCAGGCCGGCAAGGTGTCGCCGGTCGAGGCGACCAAGGCCCAGGTGGCGGCGGCCGGCGTGCAGATCGAAGTCGTGACCGCGCGTGGCCGTGTCGACGTTGCGCGCGAGAAGCTGAACGCGGTGATGGGCGAAGCGCGCAACGACCCGCTTGCGGTGCTCGGCGACCTCGAAGCCGTACCGTCGGTCGAGCCGCTGTCCGCGCTGACTGCGCGGCTCGATGATGCGCCGCTCGCGCGAATCGCGCGTGCCGAAATGCTGCGCTCGAACGCGGCCGTGTCGTTGGAGCGCGCGCGCCGCATCCCGGACGTGACGGTCAGCGCCGGCGTGAAGCGCGTGACCACGGGCGGCGTGCCCGACAACCAGGCGGTGGTCGGTGTGTCGATCCCGATTCCGCTGTTCAACACGAACAAGGGCGCGCTGCTCGAGGCGACGCACAAGGCCGAGCGCGCGAACGCCGATCTCGACCGCGAACGCACGCGGCTGCGGCTTGAACTGACGCAGGCATACGCCAATTTCGAGGCCGCCGAGCAGGAAGCGCAGCGGCTGAAGTCCGACATCCTGCCGGCCGCGCGCGTCGCGCTGGACGCGATGTCGCGCGGCTACGAACTCGGGAAGTTCAGCTTCCTCGACGTGCTCGACGCGCAGCGCACGCTGTTCCAGGGGCAGTCGCAATACGTCCGTGCGCTTGCCGACGCGCATACGGCCCGTGCCGATATCGGCCGGCTCGTCGGCACGCCGCTCGCGGCCGGCGCGCAATGAGCGCCCCTCTTAACTGAAGGATCATCATGTCACGCAGCAGAATCTTCATCATTGCGGCGGCCGTGCTCGGCGGCGCAGGAATCGTGATCGGCGCGCTCGCCGTCACGCGGGGCGGGAGCGGCGCATCGGCGCCGACGACCGCCGAATCCGCCCAGCCGGCCGAGGGCGCCGGCGCGCACGGCGGCGTCGTGCTGAAGCGCGGCAAGCTGTCCGTCGAGATCGTGATGACGGAAAAGCCCGGCGATGCGCGGCTCGTCGTCTATCCGTTCGTCGACGGCAAGCCCGCGACCAACGGCGTGACCGTGTCCGGCACGCTGGTGCGGTACGACCGCACGCACGAGCCGTTGCGGTTCGACGCGGCCGGCCAGAAGTTCGTGTCCGCACAGTCGGTCGCGAAGCCGCACGTATTCGATGCGACGATCGACGTGAAGGCCGGCAACGACGCCGCATCGTTCCCGTTCGCGCGCGCCGACGGCGCGGTCGCGCTGACCGACGCGCAACTGGCGACGTCGAAGATCGCGCTCGCGAAGGCCGGCCCCGCGCAGATTGCGACGCCGTTCCAGTTGCCGGGCGAGATCAAGTTCAACGAGGATCGCACCGCGCACGTGGTGCCGCGCGTGGCCGGCATCGTCGAACAGGTATCGGTGTCGCTCGGGCAGAACGTCGCGAAAGGGCAGGTGCTCGCCGTGATCGCGAGCACCGATCTGGCGGACCGCCGCAGCGAACTGCTGACGGCCGAGCGCCGGTTGTCGGGTGCGCGCGCAACCTACGAGCGCGAACGCACGCTGTGGCAGGAGCGCATCTCGGCCGAACAGGATTATCAGCAGGCGCAGGTGCAGTTGCGCGAGGCCGAGATCGCCGTGCAGAACGCGCGACAGAAGCTCGCCGCGCTGAACGCGCCGGCGGGCGCGGGCGCGCTGAACCGTTATGAACTGCGTGCGCCGTTCGCCGGCACGATCGTCGAGAAGCATGCGACGCCCGGCGAGGCGATCGCCGCCGATGCGAGCATGTTCGTGATCTCCGACCTGTCGACCGTGTGGGCCGAGATGGCCGTGCCGGCGCAGCGGCTGAACGACGTGCGCGTGGGCCGCGATGCGACCGTCAGCGCGACCGCGTTCGAATCGCGTTCGAGCGGCCCGATCGCGTACGTCGGTTCGCTGCTCGGCGAACAGACGCGTACCGCGCCGGCGCGCGTCGTGCTGCCGAACCCCGACGGCGTGTGGCGCCCGGGGATGTTCGTGAACGTGTCGGTCGACGCGGGCCGGCAGGGCGTGCCGCTCGCGGTCGCGAGCGACGCGCTGCAGGACGTCGACGGCGCGCCGTCGGTGTTCGTGCGTTCGCCGAAGGGTTTCGTCGCACAGGCCGTCGAAACGGGGCGGCGCGACGAACGCGCGACCGAAGTGCTGAAGGGGCTTAAGCCGGGCCAGGAATACGCGGCGACGAACAGCTTCGTGCTGAAGGCCGAACTCGGCAAGGGGAGCGCGGAACATGAATGAGCAGCAATACGCGTGCGCCGTGGCGCGACTGGCAGCCCGTTATGCGGCGCGCCTTCCGATCCGCCGGGTGACCGGCCGCGCGGCGCGCCCGGTACGGGCGACCGTACCCCGTTTCAAGGAATCCCGACATGTTTGAGCGCCTGATCCGCTTTGCGATTGCGCACCGCTGGCTCGTGATGCTCGCGATCGCGGCCGTGGCCGCGCTGGGCGTGTTCAGCTACCAGCGGCTGCCGATCGACGCGGTGCCCGACATCACGAACGTGCAGGTGCAGATCAACACGTCCGCGCCCGGCTACTCGCCGCTCGAGGCCGAGCAGCGCATCACCTATCCGGTCGAGACCGCGATGGCCGGGCTGCCGGGGCTGGAACAAACGCGTTCGATCTCGCGCTACGGGCTGTCGCAGGTCACCGTGATCTTCAAGGACGGCACCGACATCTACTTCGCGCGTCAGCTCGTCAACGAGCGCATCCAGGAAGCGAAGGACAAGCTGCCGGCCGGCGTCGCGCCCGCGATGGGCCCGACGTCGACGGGCCTCGGCGAGATCTACCTGTGGACTGTCGAAGCCGACGCCAATGCGCGCAAGCCCGACGGCACGCGCTACACGGCGGCCGACCTGCGCGAGCTGCAGGACTGGGTCGTGCGGCCGCAACTGCGCAACGTGCGCGGCGTGACCGAGGTCAACTCGATCGGCGGCTACGTGAAGGAGTATCGCGTCGCGCCGAATCCGGCGAAGCTGATGTCGTACGGGCTGACGCTCGCTGACGTCGTGCGGGCGCTCGAGCGCAACAACGACAACGTCGGCGCCGGCTACATCGAAAAGCGCGGCGAGCAGTATCTCGTGCGCGTGCCGGGCCAGGCGCGCACTGTCGACGACATCGCGAACATCGTGCTGACCAACGTCGGCGGCGTGCCGGTGCGGATGAAGGACGTCGGCGTGGTCGACGTCGGCCGCGAACTGCGCACCGGCGCCGCGACGTCGAACGGCGAGGAAGTCGTGCTCGGCACGGTGTTCATGTTGATGGGCGAGAACAGCCGGACGGTGTCGAAGGCCGTCGCCGCGAAGATGGAGGACGTGAACCGCACGCTGCCGGCCGGCGTGAAGGCGATTCCGGTGTACGACCGCACGGTGCTCGTCGAGAAGGCCGTCGCGACCGTGAAGAAGAACCTGCTCGAGGGCGCGGTGCTCGTGATCGCCGTGCTGTTCCTGTTCCTCGGCAACATCCGCGCGGCGCTGATCACCGCGCTCGTGATTCCGCTGTCGATGCTGATGACCTTCACGGGGATGGTCAACGCGAAGGTGAGCGCGAACCTGATGAGCCTCGGCGCGCTCGACTTCGGGATCATCGTCGACGGCGCGGTGGTGATCGTCGAGAACTGCGTGCGGCGGCTCGCGCATGCGCAGGCGGCGGCCGGGCGGCCGCTCACGCGCGACGAGCGTTTCGCCGAAGTGTTCGGCGCATCGCAGGAGGCGCGCCGCGCGCTGATCTTCGGGCAACTGATCATCATGGTCGTGTACCTGCCGATCTTTGCGCTGACCGGCGTCGAGGGCAAGATGTTCCACCCGATGGCGATCACGGTCGTGATGGCGCTCGCTGCCGCGATGGTGCTCACCGTCACGTTCATTCCGGCGGCCGTCGCGCTATTCATCGGCGAGCGGGTCGAGGAGAAGGAGAACCGGCTGATGCGCTGGGCGCGGCGTGCGTACGAACCGGTGCTCGCCGCGTTCATGACGCGCCCGGCACGCGTGATGATCGGGGCGGGCGCGATCGTGCTCGCCACGCTCGGACTCGCCACGCGGCTCGGCAGCGAGTTCATCCCGAGCCTCAACGAAGGCGACCTGGCCGTTGCCGCATTGCGAATTCCCGGCACGAGCCTGTCGCAGTCGGTCGAGATGCAGAAGTCGATCGAGAAGACGCTGAAGGCGCGCTTCCCCGAGATCGAGCGCGTGTTCGCGCGCACCGGCACGGCCGAGATCGCGGCCGACCCGATGCCGCCGAACCTGTCGGACGGCTACATCATGCTGAAGCCGGCCGACACGTGGCCCGACCCGAAGAAGCCGCGCGAGCAGCTCGTGAGCGAGATCGAGGAAGCGCTCGCCGAGCTGCCGGGTAACGCCTACGAGTTCTCGCAGCCGATCCAGCTGCGCTTCAACGAACTGATCTCGGGCGTGCGCAGCGACGTCGCCGTGAAGATCTTCGGCGACGACATGGCCGTGCTGAACCAGACCGGCGAACAGATCGCGGCCGCGTTGCGGAAGGTGCCGGGTGCGTCGGAGGTGAAGGTCGAGCAGACCACGGGCCTGCCGGTGCTGACCGTCAACCTCGACCGCGACAAGCTCGCGCGCTACGGCGTGAGCGTCGCCGACCTGCAGGATTCGGTGGCCGCGGCCGTCGGCGGGCAGAAGGCCGGTACGCTGTTCCAGGGCGATCGCCGCTTCGACATCGTCGTGCGGTTGCCCGACGAGCTGCGCACCGACATCGAGGCGATCAAGCGGCTGCCGATCGCGCTGCCCGCGCCGACGGCCGGCGCCGGCGCACCGCTCGCGGCGGCGCCGTACGTGCCGCTCGCGGAGCTCGCGACGATCGACGTGGCGCCCGGCCCGAACCAGATCAGCCGCGAGGACGGCAAGCGGCGAGTGGTCGTCAGCGCGAACGTGCGCGGGCGCGACGTCGGCTCGTTCGTCGCCGATGCGCGCGAGCAGTTGCAGCAGGACGTGCGCGTGCCGGCCGGCTACTGGGTGTCGTGGGGCGGGCAGTTCGAGCAGTTGCAAAGCGCGAGCGAGCGCCTGAAGCTCGTCGTGCCGCTCGCGCTGTTCATGGTGTTCGTGCTGCTGTTCGTGATGTTCAACAACGTGAAGGACGGCTTGCTCGTATTCACTGGCATTCCGTTCGCGCTGAGCGGCGGGGTCGTGTCGCTGTGGCTGCGCGGGATTCCGCTGTCGATCACGGCGGCGGTCGGCTTCATCGCGTTGTCCGGCGTGGCCGTGCTCAACGGTCTCGTGATGATCTCGTTCATCCGCAACCTGCGCGACGAAGGGGAGCCGCTCGACGCCGCGGTGCGCGACGGCGCGCTCACGCGGCTGCGGCCCGTGCTGATGACCGCGCTGGTCGCGTCGCTCGGCTTCCTGCCGATGGCGTTCGCGACCGGCACCGGCGCCGAGGTGCAGCGCCCGCTCGCGACGGTCGTGATCGGCGGTATCCTGTCGTCCACCGCGCTGACGCTGCTGGTGCTGCCGGTGCTGTACCGTGTCAGCCACGCGGTGTCGTGGCGCGCGGCGTTGCGCGGCGGGTTCGGCGCGGGCATGATGCGCCGGCTGCGTTTCTTCAAGGGTAATGCGTGATGCGAATTCTGATTGTCGAGGATGAACCGAAGACGGGCGCGTATCTGCGCAAGGGGTTGACCGAGGCCGGCTACGTCGTCGACTGGGTCGAGGACGGCATCACGGGCCAGCATCAGGCCGAAACGGAGGAGTACGACCTGCTCGTACTCGACGTGATGCTGCCGGGGCAGGACGGCTGGACGCTGCTGCAGAACCTGCGGCGCAGCAAGTCGACGCCCGTGCTATTCCTGACTGCGCGCGACGACGTCGGCGATCGCGTGAAGGGCCTCGAACTCGGCGCCGACGACTATCTCGCGAAGCCGTTCGACTTCGTCGAACTCACCGCGCGCATCAAGTCGATCCTGCGGCGCGGCCAGCCGCGCGATTCGAACACGCTGCGCGTGGCCGATCTCGAACTCGACCTGACGCGCCGCAAGGCCACGCGGCAGGGCGACACGATCCTGCTGACCGCGAAGGAATTCGCGCTGCTGTGGCTGCTGATGCGCCGCGAGGGCGAGATCCTGCCGCGCGCGACGATCGCATCGCAGGTGTGGGACATGAACTTCAACAGCGACACGAACGTCGTCGATTCGGCGATCCGGCGGCTGCGCTCGAAGATCGACGACGCATACGAACCGAAGCTGATCCACACCGTGCGCGGGATGGGCTACGTGCTCGAAGCGCGCGGCGGCGCGGCCGCATGATCGCGCGCCTGCTGCCGCGCACGCTGCGCGGACGCCTGACCGCGCTGATCGTCCTGTCGACGTCGGTGATCCTCGCGTCGAGCGGCGTCGCGCTTTACGAAGCGCTGAGCAACCGCGTCGAAACGACGTCGGCCGAGCAGATGGCCGGCATTTCCGCCGCATTGGGCACGCATCTGGCCGAAGCGCGCACGACGGCCGACGTCGCGCGCAACAGCGATATCTGGATCGACCAGTTGCACGGTCACCCGAACATGGACCTCGCGATCTTCGATGCCGCCGGGACGCGCATCGTCGGCACACCCGGCTTCCGTCCGTATGCGCCGCTGCTGTCGATGAACACAGGGCGCGTCCCCGTCGGCGTCGCGCCGCCGGGCGCACGGCACCAGTACCTGCTGACGGCCGTGCCGCTCGCCGGCGCGGGTGCGCCCGTGATGCGCGTCGCCGTGCAGTACGATCGCAGCGCCGACGTGCTGCTGTTGCGCACGCATGCTTATACGATCGTCGTGATCGAGGTGTTCGGCGTGGTGCTCGCGGCCGCGATCGCGTACGGCATCGCCGCGCTCGGGCTGAGCCCGCTGCGGCGGTTCGCCGCGCGTGCCGAGCAGATGTCGACGAGCCAGCTCGCGCATCCGCTGCCGGAACTCGATACGTCGGGCGAGCTGAAGGAGCTCGAGCATGCGTTCAACGGGATGCTCGAACGGCTGAACGAATCGTTCACGCGGCTGAGCCAGTTCTCGTCGAATCTCGCGCACGACATGCGCACGCCGCTCACGAACCTGCAGGCGGCCGCGCAGGTCGTGCTGTCGCAACCGCGCAGCGCGGACGAATACCGGAGCGTGATCGAGTCGAGCATCGACGAATACCAGCGGTTGTCGCGGATGATCGAGGACATGCTGTTTCTCGCGCGTTCGGAACAGGCCGGCACGTCGATCAGCGTGCGGCGGCTGAATGCGGCCGAGGAAGCGGAGCGGGTGGCCGGATACTACGAGCCGCTGGCGGAAGATGAAGGCGTGACCGTGAAGGTCGACGGCCACGCGTGGGTCGACGCGGATCTGACGCTGTACCAGCGCGCGTTGAGCAATCTGCTGTCGAATGCGCTGACCTATGCGCCGCGCGGCAGCGTCGTGACGATCGATTGCGTCGAGCAGGGTGGTGCGACGACGATCGCCGTGTCCGATACGGGGCCCGGCATTGCCGCCGAGCATGTCGGGCGGATTTTCGAGCGCTTCTATCGCGTCGATCCGTCGCGGCACAATTCGGCATCGGGCACGGGGCTCGGCCTCGCGATCGTCCGGTCGATCATGGACAACCACGGCGGCGAATGTGGCGTCGACAGCGAGCCGGGCCGCCGCACGACCTTCTGGCTGCGCTTTCCGCGACGGCCGGCCAAGTCGAAGCGGACGCCGGCCGCTAGCGCATAGCGGCGCCAGTACGTGGGGCCGCGCGTGGGTCCCAGAGCGCTAGCGCCTGCCACGTTACCCTCGATCAGTCCTTAGCGAGATATTACCGCTGGGCCAGATTATCGTGCTGGTCGGCCTGCGGGGCTTTCTCACCCGCATGCACTGAGATTCCGTGCAGTTCCTTGTTGCGCGAGACCATGTCCTTTGTCGGCGGGTATTGCGTCTTGCCCACCGGTACGACGCCTTCATGTTGCGCCTGCTTCAGCTCCTCTATGACCTGTGCGCGGGTCTTGCCTTGCGCCTGCGTCTGTGCGTGAGCAGCTTGCACGGCCATGCCGAGCGACATCGTGGCGGTGAGGAACAGAGTAGCCAATTTTGCGGTCTTCATTGTGAATACTCCTTGATTTGAACGAGGCCGCCGGGTGGCGAACCATGAGCCCAGTATGCAAAGACGGCCGTGCGCTACCGTGATCGAAAGATGAAAAATGCGTCAGATTCGGGGGCGTCACGGCAATTGCGGCATATGCGTGCGGCATGACGAAATTGTCATGTTCGCATCATGAATGCGATGCGCGGAAGGCGGAACATCGAGTCAGCCGCCTGCCGATGGCGTGGACGGCATTCGCGCCGTTCGCAAGCAGCAGGATCGAAAGCGGGCGGTCCTGCCTCGATTTCATTACAGGTCGAAAATTGCATCGTCCCGCCATTCGCCTCGCCTTGATCGCAGTCCTGATCGTCTCGCTGTTCGCGGGCTGCGCGTCGACACGTTCCGGCACCACGGCCACCGCCCCTGCCGCCGCGCGCAAGCCCGCGCCGGTCGACCTGACGGCTGGCGAGCAGGTCGACTATGCCGGGCATCGCTGCGGCAATCCGAACCTGTATGTGAAAACGCATCCATGCCTATTCCCGCAGCGCAATTCCGTGCGGTGATCGTCGGACACGCGTAAAGAGAAAATGGCCCGGCACTCGACGAGTCCGGGCCTAACGCGGGATCGTGCCATACGACATCGACCCGCTGCGTGGGTGTGAACGAGCGTGGCCCGTCACCGTTCCGATCGTAGCGGCGCGACGCATCGTGGACCTGATCCGAACATGAAATTTCCGTTACGAGGCGCGCATGGTTGGCCGCCGCGATTCAGAACCGGTGACGCAACCCGAGATTGACGATGCCCTGCGTGCGCGTGCCGCCATAGCCGTACGAGCCGATCGACGCCTGCGCCGTTTGGGTGCCGCCGTCGACCGTGCGCTGTTCCCCGTTCGCACGTTGCCAGGCACCGACCGCGTAGAGATCGGTGCGCTTCGATAGCACGTAGTCGGCGCCGGCCGATACCTGATGGTAGGTCGCGCTCGTATCTCCACGGGCCTTCGTGTAGCTGTAGCCGACGCCGACGAGCAGGTTGGCCGTTGCCTGGTAGTTGAAGAACCCGCGTGCGGTGTCGTATTTCTGCGTGCTTCGGAATACCGACATCGCATCAGCCTTGTACAGCGCATTGCTGTAGTCGACACCGACCGCGAAGGGCGCGAAGTTGTAGCGCAGCGCGCCGCGCGCGATGCCGATCGATTTCGCCGAGATGTAGCCGCCGTTGACCAGCGACCCATCGAACGTGCCGTCGGAAGTGCCGTTCCAGCCGGTGCGGATGCCGTTGGCGAGCGACGAACGGTTGGCCGCGTAGTAGTAGCCGCCCGCGACATCGACCGGGCCGTTGCTGTATGAAAGGCCGGCCGACCAAGTTTGCCCGGCACCGCTCTTGCCAGCCACGCCGCCGAGCGCATACATGCCGACGAATTGGAATCCGCCGATCGTCGGCGACGTGTACTTCACCGCGTTGTCGGTTCGCGACGACGTGTCGTAGTTATCGACGTCGCCGGGTGTTGCATACACGCTGCCGAAATAGAAGTCGCCGGTCACGGGCCACGCGACATCGGCAAGCGCGTCGTACTGGCGGCCGAGCGTCAGGGTGCCCCAGCGCGAGCTTTCCAGTCCGACGAACGCCTGCCGGCCGAACATCCGGCTGCCTTGCCCGAGCGCGCCGGTGTTCGGGTTGAAGCCGTTTTCCAGCGTGAAGATCGCCTTCAGCCCGCCGCCGAGATCCTCCGCGCCTTTCACGCCGAAGCGGTTGCCGAGCAGATTGCCGTTGCCGAGACCGACGAGATTCTTGCCGTCCGCACTGGCGTTCCATACATAGGTGAGCGACGTATCGAACAGGCCGTAGAGCGTGACTTCCGTCGCATGGGCCACTTGGGCTGTCGTCAGCAGCGCCGCCGACATCGTCACAAGCCGAACTGGTGTTTTCATGGTGTGTCCCTGAAGTTCAAGATGGTCGTTCCGTGCATCGTTCGACCCCGGTGCCGAGCTTTGCGGCGGCGGGCCGGAATATCGCGATCGCGCTGGCGATTCTGGAAAGCGTTCGAATCGTGGAGGTGAGGGACAAATGAGAAAAATGTCATCGCCGCCTCATGAGCGTCGAAACATGCGACGAATTTCATTCGCAGTGCAATGCAGGAGATGCCGGAACGGTGACGAAACCGTCATGCGGCGATCACGTTTCCGCACCGCCACCGGATCAAAGTGAAGGCTCGAGTCACGGATTTCCAGCAAGGAGCGAACGCCTTGAACATGCCGCGACCGATGATAGTCATCGCCGCTGCCGCGTTATCGATTGCGGCCTTTTCGCGAGCAGCGGCCGAGCAGCAGAAGACCCGGCAAGAAGTCCGCCAGGAACCGGTGCGCGCGCGCCACGATGGCGTGATCCCAAGCCCGAAACAAGATTACCCGGCGAGCCCGGCCACCGTCGCGCGCAACCAGGAAATCCATCGTGCAACGCTGCATCGCGGCGAGGCGGCGCCGATGGTCGATGCGCACGACAACCGCTTTCCGGTTCGCTGATCGTTCGTTCGCGGCCGACCGCCGCGGTGCCGGCCACCGCACCCCATAAGAAGAGGAGCGCGTCATGCGCAATATCGCGAAAGGAATCGTGCTTGTGGCATGTCTGATGTCGACGGCCGCGATGGCGGCCGGCTGGCCGGAGCGTGCGCTGTCGCATGCGTCGGCACACGACGTCGACCAGCGAGCTAACGAGCGGATGCGTTGCGAATTCGCGGCCGTGCCGGTCGGTGCGTGGACCGCGACGTTCATGCGCGGGCAATGCGAAGTCGACAACGGTCGGCTGACGTTCGTTCCTGCCGATGTCGGCGACGAGTCGACCGCCGCGGCGAAATGGATCGTGCTCGGCGACGTTCGCACCGCGTCGCATCAGTCACGCAAGCTGAAGGAACAGCTGCAGCTGACCACGCGCGACGAAGTGATCGCGCTGAACGTGCTGACCGACGACGGCAGTCGCAAGTCGCGCGAGCATGCGATCGATCTGTGGACTGCGCTGCGCAACGAGGGTGTCACGCCGGTCAACGGCACGCGGATCGTCGATACCTATCCGACCGGCGCGACGACCTGGTAGCCGTCGCGCCGTCGCGTGCGGCTCATCCGGCTTTCACCGATCCTTCGATCAGGAGGAACACGATGAAGCCGATGAAGAACGAAGCCGTCGCGAACGGTGTTTCGGGCACTTCGTGGGCTTCGACCAGCAGTTCCTCGGTGACGAGGTACAACAGCGCGACCGTGCCCAGTCCCAGCAGCGCCGCATAGATATTCGCCGGCAGCCCGGCGAACGCCACATTGCCGGCAACGGCCGCGACGCTCAACAGCGCCGCGAGCGCGACCGGCACGACGATCGACAGCAAGCGCCCGATGTCGGCCGCGGCCAGCGCCGCGCTGACCGACAGCGCGAGGAACAGCACCTCGAGCGTCAGCGCGACGGTCAGGATGATGCCGCTTTCGTCGCTTGCGGAAAAAGCGATGCCGAGCACCAGGCCGTCGACGACGAGGTCGATCGCGGTGACGATGATCAGGCTGACCGGCAACCGCGCTGCCTCGAAGCGCGTCTCGATCGCGCCCGACAGCGCGTGGATCGCCAGCATCAGCGCAAGGCCGAGCACGAAGCCGACGACGACCGGAAACAGCGCATGCTCGCGGTCCTGTGGCAGCAGTTCGAGCGCTGCGGCCGCGAACACGATGCCGCCGGTGAAATGCTGAATCACGCTTGACGTTTTTGGCCCAGGCGCGCGCCACGCGGCCGCGAGGGCGCCGAAAAAGGCCGCCAGGATGGGCGGTAACGTGAGCAACGCAAGCTTCGCGGTCGATGTCATGAGGCCTCTCAGCGGTTGGTGTGCCGCAGCGGGAGCTGCGTTGCACAATCGTACGCGCCGGGTGTCGCCTCGGCACGAACCGGGGATTGAATAGCTTGAAGCCGCTTCAGGGTCAAGCGGTTTGATGCGGTCGCACCGGCAAGCCGGCGCGACCGCTCTGGTCAAACCCGCGCGAGGAATTGGTCGAGATCCGAGCAGGTCGTCGATATGCTCGATGCCGTTCGATAGCCGCACAGCTTCTTCTTTCACGCCGGCGTCCGCGAGTTCGGCCGGCGACAGCCCGCGGTGCGCGATCGAGGTTGGAAGCATCGCGAGCGACTTCTATCGTCGATGTTGATGAGCTGCGTGAACGGATTCAGCACGTCGTGGAACTTCGCACTGCCGTCGCGGCCGCCTTTCATGCCGAGTGTCAGACTGCCCCGGCGCGCGGCACAGCAGGTAGATGAATTTCAATTGATGAACTATCCAATATCAGATTTGGGCCGATAATTAACATTATCTGTCCAGCGACATTTTTGACTTAAACTGGCGTGCATGAAAACGCGTGAGACCGAACCCATCGCCTTTCCTGACGATGCCGAACTGGCCGCGCTGCGTGCCTGGTACGCCGGGCTCGGCGCTCGAGCGGCAGTCGCCCGCTATCTGGGCGACCGCAAGGCGCCAGGGGCCTCCGCGCGAGGCGTACTCGGCCGCATCCGGCGCGCGCTGGTCGCGTTCGCGACGAGCCGTCACCGGGTCGATCTGGCGGAAGCCTTCGGCGAGCGGTCCGCCGCGTCGGCCGACACCGTTGCGCGCGCGATCGAGACGTTGCGCAGCCTGCCAGCACCCGTGCCGCACATCGCCGACGAGATTGACCAATGGTTGCCGCCGCGCGCGGTGGCCGCGCTGCGGGCGCATGGCATCCGGACGCTGGCCGAGCTGACCGTGCGGATTCCGCGCCGGCGCCGCTGGTGGATCGCGATTGCAGGTCTCGGCGTCGCCAGTGCGCGCCGAGTGGAGGCGTTCTTTGCTGCCCATCCGGCGCTGACCGAACGGGCGCGGGCGCTGATCGTCGCGGCACCGGCCGGGGACATCGTGCCGTGGGAGCAGTTGCGTGTGCCGCACGAAGTCGACGGCTCGCACGGACAGTTCCGCGCACCGCGGGCCGCCTGCCTGCTCAATGCATCCAACGACTACGAGGCAGTCCAGTCCTGGCTGTCGCTACACGAATCGGCCGCCACCCAGCGCGCTTACCGCAAGGAAGCGGAGCGGCTGATCTTGTGGGCGATTGTCGAGCGCGGCCGCGCGCTGTCGTCGCTCACCACCGACGACGCGATTGCGTACCGGGCATTCCTGCGCCGCCCGACACCGCGCGAACGGTGGGTCGGGCCGTCGCGGCCGCGGCACAGTGTCGAATGGCGACCGTTCACCGGCGCGCTCGCGCCCCGATCAGCGGCATACGCCCTGAACGTGCTGTCGGCGCTGTTTCGATGGCTGATCGAGCAGCGCTACGTGCTCGCGAATCCGTTTGCGGGAGTGAAGGTCAAGAACCATGCGCCGCGCGCCGGATTGGACGTGTCGCGCGGCTTCTCCGAGGGCGAGTGGTTGCTGATCCGCACGCTGGCCGACGGCCTGGAATGGTCGTATGGCTGGAGTGTGCCGGCCGCTCAGCGCTTGCGGTTCCTGCTGGACTTCGGCTACGCAACCGGCTTGCGCGCGAGCGAACTGGTCGGCGCGACGCTCGCCGACATTCGCCGGGACGAACACGGCGATCACTGGCTGCACGTGCTCGGTAAGGGCGGAAGACGTGGGAAGGTGACGTTGCCGGCGCTGGCCCGGACGGCGCTCGACCAGTATCTCGTGCAGCGGAGCCTGCCGGTCACGCCCGCGCGCTGGAGCCCGGCGACGCCGCTCGTCGCGAGTCTCGACGAGGACGGCGCACGCATCGAAAGCACGCGGCTTTGGCGGGTGTTGAGACGGTTCTTCGTGCTGGTCGCCGATGCGATCCAGGACGAGCGGCCCGCGACCGCGGAGAAGTTGCGCCGCGCGAGCCCGCATTGGATGCGCCACACGCACGCGTCACACGCGCTGGCGCGGGGCGCCGAGCTGATCATGGTGCGCGACAATCTACGCCACGCGTCGATCTCGACAACGTCGACCTATCTGCACAGCGATGAAGTGCAGCGGGCTCGGCAGTTCGATCAGGCTTTTGCTCCGCGGAAATGAGCGGCGAGCCACAGAGAGCCGCGTTAAAGCGCCAGATTTTGCACCTGAAGGGCGCAATTCCGCGAAATCGATGGTTTCATAAGCTTATGATTTTTAGGTGAATTTTTAGATAAACCGCCAGATTTTGCACGAAAAGGACGATTGCCCCTAATCGAGCGTGCAGGTTTCGGTATCGAGCGGATCGGTACCGGATATGCGCCAGGACCTCGATGCTTTACTTACCTTTACGAAGGCATCGCACGGAAGCCCTAAGAACAGGTAATCAGGACCGATCGAACATCGGCGTGATATCGGCGCCGGGCACCGTAGGTATCCGCCATCCATTGACCGCGAAACACCACCTTCCAAACTGATCACGTTCGCCGAAACGGCTGATCATCGTCACCGAAATCCGCAATGTACTTGCAGACGAAGCCGCCGATCGATCCGTCGGGCTTGAAGCGCTGGCGCAAGCGGCTGGGCGAAGCCGGCGTCGAAGAACTGCTGGCCGAGACGATCGGAGTAGCCAAACGGGCCCAAGTCGTCAAGAGCTCGAGTCCGAAGTGCGTGATCGTCGACACGACAGTGATGGAGAAGGCGATCGCGCATACCCCCGGAAGTTGAGTGCTTGGCGAAGGGCAAGGCACGCAAACCGTATGAGTTCGGCGTGAAGGTGTCGATCACGACCACGCACAAGGAAGGTTTGGTGGTGGGCGCGCTCGATGCCAGGTAACCCGTGCGACGGACATACGCTGGCCGAAGCACTGGAACAGGCGGCAATCCTGAGCGACGTCCAACCGGAGATCGCCGTCGCCGTCCGAGGCTACAAGGGAGTCGCCATTGACGGCGTGAAGATCTATCACCCGGGTTTGCGACGAGGCATCACGCGCGGCCTGCGGGCGATGATCCGGCGCCGAAGCGCGATTGAGCCAGCCATCGGGCCCATGAAGGCCGACGGCAAGCTCGATCGAAACTAGCTCAAAGGCGCGCTTGGCGACGCGATTCACGCAGTGCTGTGCCGTGTCTGCCACAATCTGCGGATGATACTGCGCAAGCTGCGGCTATTTTACGCCCCGATTCTCCCCGCTTTGCTCAATTTCAACACTGCTACGCTGTCGCCGGCGTGAGCCTATCTGCGCGACAATACGATTTGTTCAGGGCCGACCACTTAGTCGACAGTGCGCGGCGGATTCTCAGATGCATCATGCACTGGGAATCCGGTCGCGCTTTTAGGCGGGCTGTGCTCGACTCAATATTGAAATGTCCGGCCCAGACCAATCAAAACACGTGCCGCATCGCAACGCGAGTAAGGACTTGATTTGCCGTCGAGGAAGAAGACGCTGCCCCCGTGATATAGGCAGTATTCAGCGGAGCGATGCTATCGGTGCCACCGGACAGATGTTGATACATGCCCTGGACATACAAGTCAGTTCGCTTGGAAAGCTGGTAGTCCACCATCAGGCCGACCTGCTGCCATTTCGGGGATACATTTCCAGCGGTGCTGTTAAAACGTCCGCGAGTATAGTTGTACATTCCTCCGATATATGCATTTTTCGTGAATTGATATTTCGCATTGATCTCAAAATTATCAAATTTCAGCGAATTTGCCAAGTTATCGAAGTTTCCGACATAAACCGAACTCGACGTGTTTTTGAGGTCCGTATGTGAATAGACGAAGCCGATCATCGCGTCGTTCGTAATTTGATAATTGATGCCGGCACCCCAGACACGTTGGCGACCGGCGACGAACGAGGTGTCGTCCGTTGCGAGTGATCCAATCGACGTGCCGCCGGGGTTGTTGATCTGCATGTATGCTGCGGCGATTGAAAGCGGGCCGCCTACATACTGGGCACCGACGCTGTATGCGCGATTGTTGGCAAAACCAGAGGCTTGGTTACTGAACCCGTACAGCCCCCCAAACGAGAAGCCGCCATACGTGTTGCTTGCAAATTTTACCGAATTGTTCAGCCGGAATGAATTGTCGGTGTTGTCGTTATCGAATGGATGGGAAAGGAGATAGCCACCCCAGTTCCCGTTTGCCGTCAGCGGCGCCAAGTAGTCCACTACCGAATCGTATTGACGGCCAAACGTCAATGTCCCCAAGCGATCACTCTGCAAGCCGACGTACGCCTGTCTGCCGAACATCCGTTTCCCTTGGCCTGCAGCGCCAGAGTTGACGTCGAAACCATTTTCCAGTTGGAAGACCGCTTTTGTGCCGCCGCCGAGATCTTCGACTCCTTTGAGGCCCCAACGGCTGCCTTGAGCGAACCCGCTCTGCATCTCGAAGTTGCTGTGACCGCCTACATTGTTCGTGTAGTTGATCCCCTCGTCGATCAAACCGTACAGCGTGACGCTGGACTGCGCGTGCGAAATGTACGGAATAGCCAGTATGCCAATGGCAAGGCTCGACTGGATTACTTTATTCATGCATCCCCCTTTTTCTTGAAGTGTTTCAAATGGATGTGTATGGCGGATAGCCGCGGATGAGGCACGCTTCGCCTTCGTCCAGATCCGAAGGATAAGAGTGCAAAAATTTACGGTTTTTGAAATACTGTAGTGACAGATTCGTGTTGTAGCTATCCTACATTACCGTTGTCGTCGGGGCGATGTTGCGCTTTGCTGGTGCCATCGCGAATGAAGTCCGTCACGAAGTCGATGAACCGGCGGACGCTGCGGGTCATGTATTTGTTGCTTGCGTACAGCATTTGCAGTTTCCGTTGACCGGTGACGACTCGGAATTGGGGTAGGACAGCCTTTAGGGTCTCTGATTCAAGGTCGCGGTGGACAAGCGCATGTGGAAGGCAAGCGATGCCGAGTCCTGCGATCGCCGCGTGGCGAACCATTACAGTGCTCGGCGCGCTCAACGCAGGACGGAGCGACGAGCGATATGGGATACCATCAAATTGAAACTCCCAAACGCGCTCGGTGCTGTCTGCTGCAAGGAGTGTTCGGTGGGACTCGAGATCGCTCGGATGTCGCGGCGTGCCGTGTTGTGCCAGGTAGATTGGGGATGCGACAACCACGTCATAAACTGGTGAGAGGGCGCGGTAGATGAGAGAAGAATCTTTAAGTTGAGTATCGAATGTGAACCAGATGTCAAAGTCGTTCGTAATCAGCTCCGGAATGCGCTCGACCAGTTCGACATCAAAGCTTATGCGAGGCTCTATGAGATTGAAGGCAGCAATGAGGTCGGCAAGAGCGCTCGCGGCAAATGCTTCCGGCGCTAGGATTTTCAATGTCCCGGTTGTTTCCCGGGCGTCGGACGTGACAGTCGATTCGAGGCAATCTAACCTATATAGTAGGTCCTTGCAGCCCTGCCAATATGCATGTCCCGCATCAGTCAGCGAAACATGTCGCGTGGTTCGGTTCAATAGGCGCACCTCTAAGTGCGCCTCCAGGGCAGCGACCCCTCTTGTGACCATCGCACTTGAAACACCCAATTGCCGCGCCGCGACGCCAAAGTTGAGCGTCTCGGCAACTCGAGTGAACATTCGCATTGCGGCTATCTGATTCATAATCACCAGCGAGACATGAATACGTAAGCATGATGACCTAGTGGCGACAGCTGGATGGCGTGCAAATTACAAGATTGTCATTTTGTGCGAGCCGGGCCAGAATCGTCGACCACATGACGGAACTAATGTTCGTCTGGCTTCGCCACGCGAAACCGGTGGCAATTCGGTCGGTCGTCTAAGGAACGATACAAGTGGAATGAGGAGCGCACGGTGACAGATCAACACAGCGGAATTGGGTCGCCTCACAAACCGACATCGGATTCGCATCAGACTGATATCAATAGCGTTCCGAGTCACGAGGCCGCAGACCAAACACATGATCCCCGTACGCACCACCACGGGCACGAACATGCTGCTCGCGCGGATGAGCATGTGGAGTCTCGAGACCCAGTGTGCGGGATGACGGTCACTGAAGACGCTCAGTTTCGCGACAGCTATAAGGGGCACCTCTACCGCTTTTGTGGCGAGCTCTGTCTGGCGAAATTTCAAGCGGCACCGGCCAAATATGTTGTCCCGTCTGCTCCCACGACGGCGGCGGCACCAAGTGGAACACTTTACACTTGCCCAATGCATCCGGAAATACGGCAGGATCATCCAGGCCAATGCCCGAAATGCGGCATGACGCTTGAACCGGTTCTCCCGAATCTTGAGGAAGGCGAAAACCCTGAGAGGAGCGATTTCCGGCGCCGATTTTGGTGGACGCTTCCGCTGACGCTCATTGTGTTCGTGTTGGCGATGTTTGGCCATCGTCTGGATTGGATGCCAGCGACCATCCAATCGTGGATCGAACTTGCACTGTCGGCACCCGTCGTGCTGTGGGCGGGATTTCCGTTTTTCGAGAGGTGTATCCAGTCCCTTGTCCACCGTAGTCCGAACATGTGGACGCTGATCGGCCTGGGGACGGGCGCAGCCTTTATCTACAGCGTGATCGCAACCGCTCTTCCGAGCGCCTTTCCAGCAACGTTCACTGCCCACGGCAGGATCGGCGTCTATTTCGAGGCTGCAGCTGTCATTATTTCGCTGACTCTGTTCGGCCAAATACTCGAACTTAGCGCGCGTGCGCAAACGTCCGCTGCGATCAAGGCGATATTGGGACTGGCCCCGAAGACCGCGCGGCGTCTTCGTGCCGACGGCATGGAAGACGACGTGCCACTGTCTGATGTGCACGTGGGAGACCTACTCCGGGTTCGCCCTGGCGAAAAAGTTCCGGTAGACGGTGTCGTGACCGATGGGTCCAGCTCGCTTGACGAGTCGATGATTACAGGGGAACCCATTCCAGTCACGAAGCACGTGGGTGACCATGTCATTGGCGCGACCATGAACACTTCCGGCAGCCTTGTCATCCGATCCGAGAGGGTTGGCTCGCAAACCGTCCTTTCGCAAATTGTCCAGATGGTGGCAGAAGCGCAGCGGTCTCGAGCCCCCATGCAGCGCATGGCGGACAAAGTCGCGGGCGCATTTGTCGTCGCGGTCGTCGGTATCGCCCTGCTGACCTTCCTCGCATGGGGCATGTTCGGTCCTGCGCCAAGCTGGGTATTCGGTCTGATCAACGCGGTCGCAGTACTCATCATCGCATGCCCATGCGCTTTGGGTCTTGCGACGCCGATGTCAATCATGGTGGCTAGTGGCAAGGGCGCCTCGAATGGCGTGCTCTTTCGTGATGCCGCGGCGATCGAAAACATGCGTAAAGTTGACGTGCTGATTGTCGACAAGACTGGCACCTTGACCGAAGGGCGGCCTGCATTCGAGTGCGCATTGGGCGTGAACGGGTATACAGACGAAAACGTCTTGAGATTCGCTGCGAGTATCGATCAGGGAAGCGAACATCCACTCGCGTCCGCGATCGTCGCCGCCGCTCGTGCGAGAGGTCTAGCCCTGGATCGCGCCGCAGACTTCGAATCGTCGACGGGTATGGGAGTCAGAGGGAGGATTGGAGCGCATCGACTTGCACTGGGCAATACCGTGTTAATGCAGAGCGAATCGATTTCTGTTCTACCTATTGCCGCTGAGGCAGAGCGACTGCGCACGCAGGGTGCGAGCGTCATGTATCTGGCAATCGACGGTCGCTTGGCGGGGCTCTTGTCGGTGGTAGACCCGATTAAGAGTACGACGCGTGAAGCGCTTGCAACCCTCAGGGCCGACGGTATCCGAGTTGTCATGGCGACGGGGGACGGCTTGAGAACAGCCCAGACCGTCGCTGAAAAGCTTGGAATTGAGGAGTTCCATGGCGAGGTAAAGCCAGCCGATAAGCTCGCGCTGGTGGCGCGTCTTCAGCGAGACGGGCACGTAGTGGGGATGGCCGGGGATGGGATCAATGACGCCCCAGCATTGGCAAAAGCGGATGTTGGGGTGGCCATGGGGACGGGGACGGATGTGGCAATGAATAGCGCACAGGTCACGCTAGTAAAGGGGGACCTGCGTGGCATCGCGCGAGCCAGAGAATTGTCCGATGCAGCCATCGCGAACATGAAGCAAAACCTGGCGTTCGCGTTCGTATATAACGCGTTGGGCGTGCCTTTGGCGGCCGGCGTGCTTTATCCTTTTACGGGGTTGCTACTATCACCGATGATCGCCGCGCTTGCCATGAGTTTGAGTTCAGCTTCAGTCATCATGAATGCGCTGCGTCTGCGTCATTCCAAGATTTAACCGCGCAATGCACGGCTGTGCTTTGGAGGGGGGGAGTATCTATCCGACGCTGACACCATCGTCGTGCGTTATTGAATCAGAGTACAAAACTCTGGTTACGTTCGAGAGGTTGGGGAGTATTCGTTCGTACCCCGCGCCTTAAAGGTTAGCGTGAATGACGTTTTCCCATTTTTGCTGACCACAGTAACATCGCCGTCGTGGAGGTTCATTATAGATTTTACGATTGCAAGGCCGAGGCCAGCATTTTTTGCCGAGCCATGCCTTGCATGGTCGGCACGATAGAATCGTTCAAACACGAAATCGATATGCTCTGGGGGGATCGCTTTCCCGACGTTTTCAACGCAAATCGAAGCTGTTGACGAAGTTTCGTATGATCGAATTGAAATAACGGAATTCGGCGATGCGTGTTCGACCGCATTCGACAGAAGATTCCCAACTGCCCGACGAAAGAGAATGGCATCGGCTGAAATCGTCGCGGCCCCATTGTTCTGCAGTGTCACATCTTTCTCATCTGCCGTGTTCTGAAAGTAAGATATGATTTTCGGGAGTTCCTCGTTTGTTTTAATTTTAACGAGATTGATGTGTTGAGTAGCGTTGTCTGTCCGGGCGAGAAAGAGCATATTTTCAATCATGCGCTGTAGTCGCTCGCATTCTTCAATATTCGACTCAATCAGTGTCTCGTATTCTTCGCTTCGGCGGGGGCGTGAAAGCGTGATTTGAGAGGAGCTGATGATATTGGCCAGCGGAGTACGCATATCGTGCGATAAGTCTGACGAAAATTGCGAGAGGCGCGTGAATGCTCGCTCCAGTCGGTCGAGCATTTTATTAATAGACGATGAAATCTCAACAAGCTCGATCGGACCTCGATCGATGTTTAATCGATCACTCAATCGGTGGGCTTCGATATTCGATGCTTGATGTCCAATATTCTTGATCGGGCGAAGTCCGCGCCTCGTGACGATATATCCCAAAACGGCGACAGCCAAGGCGCCAATTGTTGATGCAATGAACGCATCCATTCGGTAGTCTTGCAATAAGGAATGCCGATCATCTGCGCTCCTTGCGATGATAATAATCACCTTGATGTCGCTGAGTGATGCGGTTCCGTAAATGCATTCCGAAAAGCCAATTCCAGGTGGGAAGCATTCGAATGGCCTATTCGGTTGCTGGCCGTTGATCAGCTTCGAACTCAGACTCACCGATTTGATGTCGGAATGTTGGATCAGTGGGGCACCATCGGGACCGAATACGCCGACAAACAAGCCGGGGTGAGATAAAAGGGTCTCGTGAAAAAAGAGTGAATTTTCCCGTACACCGTCCAGTGAGCCGGATTCTCGTGCAAATTTTGTAAATTGATCTAGTTTTCCAGCGATTTCAATATCGTCACGTTGGTTGAGTTTGGAAGATAGTGCCTGATAAAGATATGCGCCCAGCATTGAGAATATTAGTGCTGCGACGATTGCGAACGCCGCAGTCAGGCGCTTGAGTAAAGAATATTGCGCGGTGCGGCTCATTCCGATCTATTTTCCAGAACGTAGCCCATTCCCCGGACGGTGTGGAGCAACTTCGGTTCGAAGCAGTCAACTTTTGCTCTTAGGGAAACGCTGATCAATGGACCAACTTCCGAAGTTGCAGGCGAGATGGCTTCAAATTTTCTGGATGACGAAGCGAATCGGCGCTCAATTCA
>NZ_QKZF01000041.1:0-29385 GCF_003253915.1 Burkholderia sp. 28_3 | reverse complement strand
GGCTCGAGCGGTCGCTGCTGCCATTCGCGCACTTCGTCGATCACGGCATCAGTCACCGTGCTGATGAAGTCCGGCGACACCTCGATGCCATACATCTCCAGCAGGAAGCCCTGAATCTCCCGCACGCTCATGCCGCGGGCGTACATCGCAATGATCTTGTCGTCGAAGCCTGTGAAGCGTCGCTCGCCCTTGGCGATCAGTACCGGATCGAACGTGCCTTCGCGGTCGCGCGGAATCTCGACGTCGAGCAGGTCATTGTCGGTTGCGATGCGCTTGCGGCTGGTGCCGTTGCGATGGTTCGTGCGGCCTACCGGCTTGGCTTCGCCCTTCTCGTAGCCCAGGTGGTGGGTCAGTTCGCCGCCCAGCGCGCGCTCGAATATCGCCTTCTTCAGGGCCGCGAATTGCTCGTTGATCGAAGCCCGATCCAGCGTTCCGGGCACCAGTTGCTTGATGAGTTCCGGGTCCAGGTTCAAGCCCTTGCCCGGTTCTACCGGCACTTCTTCCTTGCGTTTGCGTGGCATAACGTGGCTCCTTGGCCATCAGTTTATGCCTCACACACAAAAGTTCGGTTAGGCTCCCTTTAGGGCGCACACGTGAGCGCCCGCCCCGTCACCCGGCAAACTCCGCGAAGCGAAGTGAAAAATCAATCGCCCTGACGTTCTTCGTCAACTTACCTAGCGAAATACGGTCCACGCCGGTCTCGGCAATGGTTCGCAGCGTCTGCTCGGTCACACCGCCCGAGACTTCAAGCTCGGCGCGCCCTGCGGTGACACGCACAGCCTCGCGCATCGCCTCAATCGAGAAATTGTCGAGTAGAATCGCCGCAGCGCCCCCAGCCAACGCTTCCTTTAACTCATCGAGCGTCTCCACCTCGACCTGCACCGGCACACCTGCACCCAATGCTTCCGTGGCGCGCAGCGTCGAAGCAATGCCCCCGCCCGCCGCGATGTGGTTTTCCTTGATCAGAATGCCGTCGTACAGCCCTCGGCGATGGTTTTCGCCGCCGCCAACACGAACTGCGTATTTTTGCGCGAGGCGCAATCCCGGAAGCGTTTTGCGTGTGTCGAGAATCCGCGCAGACGTGCCTTCGACGATCTGCGTCATCAAGCTTGTCTCGGTGGCCACGCCCGAAAGCAACTGAATGAAGTTGAGCGCGGTGCGCTCGGCGGTGAGCATACCGCGCGCCAGACCAGCGATCCGGCAGACGGCCTGCCCTTCGTGCATCCGCTCGCCTTCGCCGACCAACCATTCAATCGTGATGCGCGGGTCGACCTGCTGGAATGTTTCGTCGAACCACGGTCTGCCGCACAACAGAGCGGGTTCGCGTACGGTCAGGACGGCTTCAGCTGAAGCGTCGGGGTCGATCAGTAGCGATGTCCAGTCGGCCTCGCCGATATCTTCCGCGAGCGCATCGCGGACGTTGCGCGTCATCGCCGCGCGGGTCATTCCATCCATTCCAGATCCGTATTTTTTTAGCGAGGGAGCAGCATGCCGTGGCCTGCCGTCGTGCCTGTCGGCGACCTGGCACGCCCGCCAATATTATTAGATCTTTAATAAATTTGCTACTTGGGAATGACATCTAGCGCTGCGCCACACTTCAATCCTGGCCGATTTCTTCCCCGCGCGCGGCGATCAGATTGCCTACTTCCCGAGTCGACGGAATGCGCAGCGCCGGGTCATCCGACTCGGATTCGTCGCGCGCCATATTCTCGATGATCGTCAGCAAAACCTTCCGCGCCACGTTGATCTCGGTGGTCTTCAGGCCCCTGACGCTAATTTCGTTGACCTCTTCAGCGAGCGGGACGAGCTTCTTTTTCAGACTCCGGCCACGCGGCGTGAGATAGACGTGCGTGTTCTTGCGATTGCCGGGCTCGTAGCGGCGCTCGACATAGCCGAGCTTTTCCATTGCCGACACCGCACTGAACGTGGTGGGTGTGGTGGTCCCGGTCTCGTCGCTCAGCTCCTTCTGCGTAAGCCCGTCGGTGACCCATAGCACGCGCAGGTACGCCCAGTGGCCAAACGAGACTTCATGCTGCGCCAGGCGCATTTGCAGACCGCGAATCATCGCGCGGCCCGCATCCTTCACCAGGTGAGCGAGACGATCATCCGGAACCGCCTCGCGCCAGTGCCGCAGAATAGGGTCATCGCTCATGACCCCGCCCTTGCCCTTGCCTGCAGTACGTGCTGCTGCCATGCCTTCCTCGCTGTTATTGTGACCAGACCGGTGACAATCATAGCGCTTTAGCCCGCGCGAGAGGCGCTGGACCGCAGCGCTCGGACCGCTCAGAAGGTGCGCCTGGTGCAATGTCCGCACCGTGCCGCGAAGTCGCGCATCCGTCGCGCATCCGTCGCGCACCCGGCGCCTGCCGGATGCGCGATGATACGAGCAACCGCCGGGGGGATCAGATCTTGAATCGCTCGAGGCTGGCCGGGTGGAACAGCTCGGCAGGCTGCAGGCGACGGCTCGACAGTCCCTCGGCGTGGTGCTGCGCGAGGAACCGGTCGATTACGTGTTCGTTGTTCGCGAATCCGTACGACCAGAAATCGTGCCCCATCAATCGCCGCGCATTGCGCAACTGATCCTCGATGAACGGCAGCGTCACCTTGGTCGCCGAGGTGTCGCTCAAACGGGCCAGCGCTACTTCCTTCGATTGCTCGAACGCCTTCGCAATCGCGCCGGGCAGCCACGGGTGCTGATCCGCGAGCGTCTTTCGAATGCCCAGCGTGTGCATGATCGGGAAGACTTTCCTGCGCTCGTACCATTCAGCGGCGCTCTTCTGCGGATCATCGAAAAGGTACTTGACCTTCGGATGCCCACGGTCGAAGCACGACGGCGCACGCGGTCCGATCACACCGTCAATCTCACCGTCGGCCAGCAGATTCGAGATCGTCTGCCCTTCGGGAGCATTTTCGAGCACGACGCCGTCAGGCAGCTTGAGCGAAATTTTCTCAACGCGCGTCGGATCCTCGTAGCCGCCCCGCACCCAGCGGATATCCGACGCCTTCACGCCGTATTCCTCTTCGAGAAAGAGCCGCACCCAGACGTTGGCGGTGAGTTGGTATTCCGGCACGCCGATGCGTTTGCCCTTCAGGTCCTCGGGCCGGTCAATCCCGCGGTCGGAACGCACGTAGACCGAGCTGTGCCGGAACGCGCGCGAGGGAAAGACCGGCACCGCGATGTAGGGCGAGGTGCCCGCGGCCGTCTTCACCGAATAGCTGCTAAGCGAAAGCTCGCAAATATCATAATCCGCGTGCCGGAACGCACGGAAGAAGATTTCCTCCGGGTCCTGCAGCATGAACACGGGATCGACACCGTCGATCTGCACGTCGCCGTCGATCAGCGGCCGCATGCGGTCGTAGTTGCCTACGGCGATGGAAAGTTGAAGCTTGCTCATTCCTGCTCCTGTCTGACTGTCAAAATGCGGTCCGTCACGTGCAATGTCACGCGCCGGATCGCTGCGCCTGCCGCTCGCGCGGCACGCAGAAGAAGACGACAATGCCGCCGATGAAAACAAGCGCCGCGACCAGCAGAATGCCGGCCGAGAAACTGCCGGTCACGCTCTTCACCCAGCCGAGGACGATTGGTGCGAAGAAGGCGCCCACCTGACCCAGACTGCTGATCACGCCGATACCGCCGGCGGCCGCCGCGCCTTGCAGGTAATTCGGTGGAATGGTCCAGATAATGGCTGCGGCCGCGAAATAGCTCACCGAAACGAGACTCAGGCACGCGATGGCGGCAACCGAGTTGTGAGTCAGAACCGTCAGGAGCACCGCGCCGGTGGCGCCTGCTGTCGTCGACAGCACGAAGTGCCAGCGGCGCTCGAGCCGCAGGTCGGAACTGCGTGCGATCAGCAGCATGGCAACCGCGCCGACGATGTAAGGCAGCGCCGACAGGAAGCCGATCTGCAACAGATTGGAAACGCCTGACTGTTTGATAATTGTGGGCGTCCAGTAGTTGAGGATGGTTCCGCAGATGGGCACCGTAGCCCAGCCCGCAGCGATCACGTACACGCGCGGGTCGCGCAGTGCGGCGAGGAGCGTGCTTGGCGAGTTATGCGGCTTGCTGCGACCTTCCTCGTCGAGCGCGTCAATCACGATCCGCTTTTGATCCTCGGTCAGCCACTTCGCATCTTGCGGCCGGTCGATAAGGTAGAAGTAAGCAACGACACCCGCAATCACGGCAGGCACGCCTTCAAGGAAGAACAGCCACTGCCAGTTGCGAAAACCCCAGACGTCCATGAAGTTTTGCAGGATGAACCCGGAAAGCGGACCGCCGACAATCCCCGCAACCGCGATCGCCAGCAGGAACCGCGACGTGATACGAGCGCGGCGCTTCGACGGGTACCAGTACGAGAGATAGAGGATGATGCCGGGCCAGAAGCCCGCTTCGGCCGCGCCAAGGAGCGTCCGGGCGAGATAGAACTGCCATGGAGCCGTCATGAACGCCATGGCAGTGGAGATGGCGCCCCACAGCAGCATGATCCGCGTGACGGTCTTGCGGGCGCCAATGCGCCGCAACAACAGCGTGCTTGGCACTTCGAGCAGGATGTAGCCGATAAAAAACAGACTCACGCCGAGCCCGTAGGCCGCGTCGCTCAACCCCAGATCGTGTTTCAGCTGCAACTGCGCAAAGCTGACATTGACGCGATCGAGGTAGTTGAGGACCCAGCACAGGAACAGAAAGCTCATGAGCCTTAACGTGATCTTGCGGTATGTCGCCTCCTCCGCCGCCGAGTCGGCTACGGCAGACAGGGATATGTCCCCGGAGTGCAACGTTGAATGTGCCATGACTGAATGTCTCCGAATTTCGCTCTGGATACCGGCAGGAATCACTTTCCTCGCACCGTATAACTAGAGATCTAATATTCAGGTTACGGTGACTTTATGTCGCTGGCAAGCGAGGGTTTATACCGAGAGCGGGATCCCAAAGAATCGATTTTTTTGACTTGCATCATTAGATATCTAGTAATATGATACCATCCATGTTGACGCAACACAAAACCAGGTCGGTTAGAAGGAGACAGGCATGACTACCCCCCAGGAAGACGGTTTTCTTCGTCTGAAGATTGCAAGTAAGGAGAAGATCGCCCGTGACATCTGGAGCTTTGAGCTGACCGATCCGCAAGGCGCGCCGCTGCCGCCATTCGAGGCAGGCGCCAACTTGACCGTGGCGGTGCCCAACGGTTCGCGACGCACGTATTCACTGTGCAATGACTCGCAGGAGCGCAATCGCTACGTCATCGCGGTGAAGCGTGACAGCAACGGACGCGGCGGCTCGATAAGCTTCATCGACGATACGTCCGAGGGTGACGCCGTGGAAGTCTCTTTGCCCCGCAACGAGTTTCCCCTCGATAAGCGCGCAAAGTCATTCATTCTCGTCGCGGGCGGCATCGGTATTACGCCGATGCTGTCGATGGCGCGGCAGTTAAGAGCGGAAGGCCTGCGTTCGTTCAGGCTGTACTACCTCACCCGCGATCCGGAAGGCACGGCGTTCTTCGATGAACTGACCAGCGACGAATGGCGTTCGGACGTGAAGATTCATCACGATCACGGCGACCCGACGAAAGCGTTCGACTTCTGGTCCGTATTCGAGAAGTCGAAGCCGGCGCAACATGTGTACTGCTGCGGTCCGCAGGCGCTGATGGATACCGTTCGGGACATGACCGGCCATTGGCCGTCGGGCACGGTTCACTTCGAAAGCTTCGGTGCAACCAATACGAACGCGCGCGAAAACACGCCGTTCACGGTGCGTCTCTCGCGCAGCGGCACGTCGTTCGAAATTCCCGCCAATCGCTCGATCCTCGAGGTGCTGCGCGACGCGAATGTGCGCGTACCAAGTTCGTGCGAAAGCGGTACCTGCGGCTCGTGCAAGACAGCGTTGTGCTCAGGGGAGGCGGATCATCGAGACATGGTGCTGCGCGACGACGAGAAAGGAACACAGATCATGGTCTGCGTGTCGCGTGCGAAGTCCGCAGAGCTGGTTCTCGACCTTTAAGTATCGCGGAGCAAACACCTACGCTTCGCTCAAAGTGGGGCGGCACTCTGAAACAGCTCGCCAGGTGACGTGAGGCTGCGCTCGGGGAAGGCCGGCCCGGCTCGGAACAGGGACAAGATCTTGGCCTGCGCCTTTTCGAGTGGTTTCCCGGTCACGCGGACTACCTCGACTCAGCTCTGGCGGCATGGATGACGAAGCAGATCGTGGGTGGTAAGCCTGTCGTGTTCAGACGATCGATTTGATTGCACGTGAAATTCCGGCTGGAAACCTCCTCGATTACTCTGAAGCGCAAATGAGCACAAGCGTCAATCCTATCTCAGCGCCGTATTGCCGCAGGACTTACCTGTTCATGGCTCGCCTCACGTAGTCATCGAGAAAGGCAGGCGGTTTTGACGCGTGAAGCGGCAAACCGCAAAACAGCCTCACGCAATGCTGTTCGAACAGTCGAACATGCAGTACACATCCCGCAGGGTCGCCGTGTGGACCACGCACCAGCTCGAGTCATCTTCCCTGCACAACGTCCCAACAGGCGGGCGTTTCTATATCGCGTCTCGGCGATTCCATGAGGCGCATGCTCCGCACAACATCCGCATAGTGTCGGTAGAAAACGAGGCTCGCCCTGATCAACTCCAGGCCAGTTGTCGACGGTGCACGCAGAAAGGGCTATCAAGCCGCACCACGGGCGGCCTGAGGCGATGCGGCTTGGTTTGCCCTTGCCCATATCAGTGAAGCCCGCTGGAAGCGTCCAGTGAGCAGCGATGGCGTACTTGCAGGTATGGGGACGTTTTCTAGTGAAGGACCGGATCGTCGGTCCGTTGAGAGTTCGAGCGAAGTCGGTAGAGAAGAGATCAGCGTGGAGCTGGCCGCGGGGCAGTCTGGCGTCGCAGCGAGGCTTGTAGGCCTAGAGGGAGGGATGCTGAGGTGGATCGGCGGTGCTCTAGCCGTTAAAGCATAACTTGGCCCAACGGACAATAAAGCATAACCTGTCCAGGTGGCCATTTTATGCTTAACGGCACAACGTTCCGCGATCGCTCGAGGAACGTAATCTGGTGGGCCCCCCGGGAGTCGAACCCGGCACCAACGAATTATGAGTTCGCTGCTCTAACCAAGCATGAGCTAGGGGCCCAGACGAGAAGCGCGGCGTGCTACACGCCACCCCGACAACGAAGCCGGGCCGGCATTGTAACAACAAAGACGACAGAGGGAACGAACGCCACCGGCATCATGCGGATACCGGCGGCGTTCGTAACGGAGACGCTGGAAATCAGTTCCCTTCGAGGAACGACTTCAGCTTGTCGGAACGGCTCGGGTGACGCAGCTTGCGCAGCGCCTTGGCCTCGATCTGACGGATCCGCTCGCGCGTGACGTCGAACTGCTTGCCGACTTCCTCGAGCGTGTGATCGGTGCTCATCTCGATACCGAAACGCATCCGCAGCACCTTCGCCTCGCGCGGCGTCAGCGAATCGAGCACGTCCTTCACGACGTCGCGCATGCTGGCATGCAGCGCGGCATCCGCCGGCGCGACCGTGTTGGTGTCCTCGATGAAGTCGCCGAGATGGGAATCGTCGTCGTCACCGATCGGCGTTTCCATCGAGATCGGCTCCTTCGCGATCTTCATGATCTTGCGGATCTTGTCTTCCGGCATCTCCATCTTCTCGGCGAGCGTTGCCGGATCCGGCTCAAGACCGGTTTCCTGCAGGATCTGCCGGGAGATGCGGTTCATCTTGTTGATCGTTTCGATCATGTGAACCGGAATACGGATCGTGCGCGCCTGGTCCGCGATCGAGCGCGTGATGGCCTGACGGATCCACCACGTCGCATAGGTCGAGAACTTGTAGCCGCGACGGTATTCGAACTTGTCCACCGCCTTCATCAGGCCGATGTTGCCTTCCTGGATCAGGTCGAGGAACTGCAGGCCGCGGTTCGTGTACTTCTTCGCGATCGAGATCACGAGACGCAGGTTGGCCTCGGTCATTTCGCGCTTCGCCTGACGTGCCTTCAGTTCGCCGGCCGCCATCTGACGGTTGGTTTCCTTCAGGTCCTTCAGCGGCAGCACGACGCGCGCCTGCAGGTCGAGCAGGCGCTGCTGCTGTTCGCGGATCGCCGGGACGTTACGCGACAGCACCGCGCTGTACGAATGGCCTTCCGCGGTGATCTTCTCGGCCCAGTCGAGATCCGTCTCGTTGCCCGGGAAGCGCGCGATGAATTCCGAGCGCGGCATGCCGCACTTGTCGACGACGATGTGCAGGATCTGACGCTCGACCTGACGCACTTCGTCCACCTGCGCACGCAGCGTGTCGCACAGGCGTTCGACGGTACGCGCGGTGAAGCGGATCGTCATCAGCTCGCTCTGGATCGTTTCCTGCGCCTTCAGGTAGGCCTTCGACTTGTAGCCTTCCTTCTCGAATGCGCGGCGCATCTTGTCGAACCACTCGCTGATCTGCGAGAACTTCTCGAGCGACGCGCGCTTGAGGGCTTCGAGCTGGGCGGCGTTCGCCGATGCCTGCGCGGCACCGTCGTCTTCCTCCTCTTCCTCTTCTTCCTCTTCCTCTTCGGCTTCCTCGTCCTCGTTCTCGATCGCTTCCGCTTCCTTCGCGGAGAAACCGTCCGTATCGGCGGCGTCCGCAGCATTCGGATCGAGCAGGCCGTCGACGAGCTCGTCGACGCGGATCTCTTCGTTCGCGACGCGTTCGGCCATCGCGAGGATGTCGGCGATCGTCGTCGGGCACGCGGAGATGGCCATCACCATGTGGCGCAGGCCGTCCTCGATCCGCTTCGCGATCTCGATTTCGCCTTCGCGCGTGAGCAGCTCGACCGTGCCCATCTCGCGCATGTACATCCGGACCGGATCGGTCGTACGGCCGAATTCCGAATCGACGGTGGACAGCGCGACTTCCGCTTCCTCTTCGACTTCATCGTCCGACGACGCGGCGGGCGCGTTGTCGTTCAGGAGCAGCGTTTCCGCGTCCGGCGCCTGCTCGTAAACCGCCACGCCCATGTCGTTGAACGTGCCGATGATGCCCTCGAGGGCTTCGGTCTCGGTGAAGTTGTCCGGCAGGTGGTCGTTGATTTCGGCGTACGTCAGGAAGCCGCGCTCCTTGCCGAGCTTGATCAGCGCGCGCAGTTTCACGCGGCGCTCTTCGAGCTCCTCGGCCGTGCCCGGCGTGCTCGTCGCGAACGCTTCCTTCAGCAGCGCCTTTTCCTTGGCGCGACGATCGCGCACCTTGGATTTGCCCGGTGCAGCCGCGGCTGCGGGCTGCTCGTCGCTCTGATTTGCGTCGTCTTCGACGGATACTTCGTTCAGCTTTTTGGTCATGGAGTTCGCCGTACCGGCTATATCGACTCGCGGCTGCTGGACGACAGCCGGTTGAACCGTGGGTGCATGAGTAGTACGTACTGCCGTTTCGTCCGCGTCGGCAGTCGTGTCCCTTGCGCTTTTCGCACTTGCCCGCTTCGCCGCCGGCTTGGCCGGCCCGGAGTCGGGTCTGGCGGCAGCCCGTGTTCTGGCTGCCGGCGCCGGCGCAGCCTGAGCAGTGCCGGCCGCGGTTTTCTTTCCTGCAGGGGCTGACGTGGCTGAAGACGTTGTCCTGGTGGAAGAAGCAGACTTGGCCGCTGTGACCTTCTTGGTCGGCTCCGTCGAGCCCTTGCCTGTTGCTTTCTTTCCGCCTGTCGTCTTTGCCATCGCGATTCTCGCCTCTGCTTAGAAAACAAACCGCTGGAAACCTTATATTATAGCACGCTGGGGAGCCCTCTCTAAGCGCCCCGGCCGCCTACAGCCCGAGCCGACGCTTCATGTCGGTTCGCTGCTGGTTCAATTCCGTCAATTCGGCCAATTCCTCGGGGGTGAAGGTGGATTGCCGCGCCAGCCTGTCCAGCCGGTCGCAGCAGGCGTCATAGCGCATCTTGAGCACCGCTGCCTGCAGCTCCTCCCCCGCAATCCGCTCCTGCTCACGTTGCCGCTCGGGCACCGTCTCGTCTTCCGGATTCTGTAACAGCAAATCGCGGACGTTTTCATCATAGTCCAGAATTTCGCGGAAGATTTCCTCGTAAGTCGCCCCGTTCGAGGACGTCCTCAGGACATCCGACAGCAGCCGGAACTCCGCGCCTTCGCCCAGCGCACGCGCATGATCGACGACTTCCGCGAACAGCTCGCCGATGCGCGGCAGCGCGCGCAGGGTCGCAATCTGTTCGTCGTCGAGCTGCGATGCGACGCGCGGATGCATCACCAGCGTGCGCAGCGCGCGCTTTTCGCTGTCCGTCACGCGGCGCCGCTCGCTGCGCGCGGGCGCCTGGCGCGGCGGCGTCGCGATGCGCGTGTCGACGTCCGACAGCCCCGCGACCTCCTCGAACGGGATATCGAGGCGATCGGCGAACATGTGCATGATCTGCGCGCGCAACGCGTTCGCGGGCAGCGCCTGCAACAGCGGCTTCGCATCGAACAGCGCCTTCGCGCGGCCTTCCGGCTGATCGAGCGCCTTGCCGGCAATCGCTTCGTTCAACAGAAATTGCGACAGCGGCATCGCGCGCTCGACCTGCTCGGAGAACGCCTCCGCGCCGAACTCGCGCACGTAGCTGTCCGGATCGTGCTCGGCCGGCAGAAAAAGGAACCGGATCGTCCGGTTGTCACCCGCATGCGGCAGGCATGCCTCGAGCGCGCGCCTCGCCGCGCGCCGCCCGGCCGAATCGCCGTCGAAACTGAAAATGACCGTGTCGGTCTGGCGCAGCAGCTTCTGCACGTGAATCGGCGTGCACGCGGTGCCGAGCGTCGCGACCGCGTTCGGAAAGCCGAGCTGCGCGAGCGCGACGACGTCCATGTAGCCTTCGACGACCAGCACGTACTTGCGCTCGCGAATCGCGAGGCGCGCCTCGAACAGCCCGTACAGCTCGCTGCCCTTGTTGAACAGCGGGGTTTCGGGCGAGTTCAGGTACTTCGGTTCGCCGCTGCCGAGCACGCGGCCGCCGAACCCGATCACCTGCCCCTTCACGTTGCGGATCGGGAACATGATCCGCTCGCGGAACCGGTCGTAGCGGCGCGCGACGCCCTGCGCGTCGGTTTTCTCGCTGACGATCACGAGCCCCGCCTCGACGAGCGACTCGTCGCGATAGTCCGGGAACGCGGCCTCGAGGTTCTGCCAGCCGTCCGGCGCATAGCCGAGCCCGAAGCGCGCGGCGATCTCGCCGGTCAGGCCCCGGTTCTTCAGGTACTGGATCGCAACGGTCGCGCCGCGCAACTGCTTGCGATAGTAGTCGCACGCCGCCGTCATCGCGTCGGACAGCGCGGTCGCCACCGATTTCGACACGGGCGCCGGATAGTCGCCGCCACCGCCGCCGCCCCCACCGCCGCCGCGCATCGACGGCTCGTGCGGCACGGTCAGGCCGACGGACTGCGCGAGTTCCTGCACGGCCTCCGGGAACGTGAGCCCCGCATGTTCCATCAGGAAGCCGATCGCCGTGCCGTGCGCGCCGCAACCGAAGCAGTGATAGAACTGCTTGGTCGGACTGACGGTAAACGACGGGCTCTTCTCGTTATGGAACGGGCACAACCCCATGAAGTTGGCGCCGCCCTTCTTGAGCTGCACGTACCGGCCCACCACGTCGACGATATCGACGCGGTTCAGCAAATCCTGCAGGAACGAATGCGGAATCACCGTGGGATCGAGCGAAAAAAGACAATACGACTCCCGGCGCACGCATCGCTGGGCGCGCCGGGAACGGGTTTTACTTCGTGAGCGCGGCCTTGACCTGCGCGGAAACGGCCGTCATGTCGGCACGGCCGGCGAGCTTGGCCTTCAGCACGCCCATCACCTTGCCCATGTCCTGCGGGCCGGCTGCGCCGGTTTGCGCGACCGCCGCCTGGACTTCGGCCGCCACTTCGGCGTCCGACAGTTGCGCGGGCATGTAGCCGCCCAGCACGGTCAGCTCGGCCTGCTCCTTCGCGACGAGATCGTCGCGGCCGGCCGCCTGGAACTGGCTGATCGAATCCTTGCGCTGCTTGATCATCTTGTCGATCACGGCCGTGATGCCCGCGTCGTCGAGCGTGACCCGGTCATCGACTTCGCGCTGCTTGATCGCGGCCATCAGCAGGCGAATCGTTGCCAGGCGCTCGCTGTCCTTCGCGCGCATCGCGGCCTTCATGTCTTCGCTGATCTGCTCTTTCAAACTCATCTTTCACCCGGGATGGAAACGTGAATCCGACGCCCGCGAACGGGCGTCAACACAAAAACCCGCTTGGGACAGTGTCTCAAGCGGGTTGCTCGAATCCGGCATCGGCGACTCGCCGCCTGATCGGTTGCGCGATCGCACCCGATCGCACGGAGTCGCCGGTGCGCCGCTCAGCGAACCGCGCGGCGCCCAATCGTTCAGTACAGCTTCTTCGGTAGCGTCTGGCTGCGAATACGCTTGTAATGACGCTTCACCGCAGCAGCCTTCTTGCGCTTGCGTTCTGCGGTCGGCTTCTCGTAAAACTCGCGCGCGCGAAGCTCGGTCAGCAGACCGTTCTTCTCGATCGTGCGCTTGAAGCGACGCATTGCAACTTCGAACGGCTCGTTCTCTTTAACGCGAATGATCGTCATGATCCGACACGAATAAAGGTTTGCAGGGAAAGACTACCGAGTATAGCAGAGCGATTGCCCAAAGGCACGGGGCCGGGCCCCGCCAACCGGGCGCCGGCCGGCGCGTCAGGCGCCGCGCGCGTACTCGGCCGCGGCCTGCCCGGCCGCCGTGCCGGACGCCCATGCCCACTGGAAGTTGTAGCCGCCGAGCCAGCCCGTCACGTCCACCGCCTCGCCGACGAAGAACAGCCCCGGCACGCGCGCGCTCATCATCGTCGCCGACGACAACTCGCGCGTATCGACCCCGCCCTTCGTCACTTCGGCCTTCTTGTAGCCTTCGGTGCCGTTCGGCGTCAGCGTCCAGCCGGACAGCGCGTCGCCGATCTGGCGCAGCGTCTTGTCCGGCAGGTCCGCGAGTCGCGCGTCGGCCGCGACGCGATGCGTGTCGAGCCACGCATGCGCGAGGCGCGACGGCACCCAGTCGGCGAGCAGCGAACCGATCTGGCGCTTCGACGTGCGTTTCGCGTCGAGCAGGTCGGCCACCGTATCGCGCTGCGGCAGCAGGTCGACGCGAATCGGATCGCCGGGCTGCCAATAGCTCGAGATCTGCAGGATGCCCGGCCCGGACAGCCCGCGATGGGTCAGCAGCAGGTCCTCGACGAATTCGCCGCCGCGCTTCTTGTCGCCGGTCGAAACGCGCACTTCGAGCGATACGCCGGACAGCGGCGCGAACGGCGCCCAGTCCTGCGGCGCGAACGTCAGCGGCACGAGCGCCGGCCGCGTATCGACAAGTTTGTGGCCGAACTGCTTCGCGAGCCGGTAGCCGAAGTCGGTCGCGCCGATCTTCGGGATCGACAGGCCGCCGGTCGCGACGATCAGCGCGCGCGCACCGATCGGCCCCGCCTGCTGCGTGTCGAGCGTGAAGCCGTCGGATGGCGCATGGCGCACCGCGTCGACGACGACGGGCCGGCGCCACGCGATGCCGCCCGCGTCGCACTCGTGCTTCAGCACGTCGATGATCGCGTCGCTGCCGTGGTCGCAAAAAAGCTGCCCCTTGTGCTTTTCGTGCCAGGTCACGTGATGGCGCTTGAGCAGCCCGAGGAAGTCGCGCGGCGTATAGCGCGCGAGCGCCGAGCGTGCGAAATGCGGATTCGACGACAGGTAGTTGTCGGGCCCGGCGTACAGGTTCGTGAAATTGCAGCGGCCGCCGCCCGAGATGCGGATTTTCTCGGCAAGCCGCGGCGCGTGATCGAGCAGCACCACGCGGCGGCCGAGCTGCCCGGCGACCGCGGCGCTCATCATGCCGGCGGCGCCCGCGCCGATCACGGCGATGTCATAGGTTTCCATGGCGCGGATTGTACCTGCCCGGCATCGGGCCCGGGCCGCCGCCAGCGGCCGCCTGCCCTCGCCTGCTATACTTTCCGGTTACGTTGACCTACCTGCGGCGCGTCCGAAACGGCGTGCCCCGCCCTCACCCATGCTCGTTCTCGGCATCGAAAGCTCCTGCGACGAAACCGGCCTCGCGCTCTACGACACGCAGCGAGGCCTGCTCGCGCACGCGCTCCATTCGCAGATCGCGATGCACCGCGACTACGGCGGCGTCGTGCCCGAGCTCGCGTCGCGCGACCACATCCGCCGCGCGCTGCCATTGCTCGAGGAAGTGATGGCCCAAAGCGGCACGCGCCGCGACGACATCGACGCGATCGCGTTCACGCAGGGCCCCGGCCTCGCTGGCGCGCTGCTGGTCGGCGCGAGCATCGCGAATGCGCTCGCGCTCGCATGGAACAAGCCGACCGTCGGCATCCATCACCTCGAAGGCCATCTGCTGTCGCCGTTGCTGGTCGACGCGCCGCCGCCGTTCCCGTTCGTCGCGCTGCTGGTGTCCGGCGGCCACACGCAGCTGATGCGCGTGACCGACGTCGGCGTGTACGAGACGCTCGGCGAAACACTCGACGACGCGGCCGGCGAAGCGTTCGACAAAACCGCGAAACTGATCGGCCTCGGCTACCCGGGCGGCCCGGAAGTATCGAAGCTCGCCGAAACGGGCACGCCGGGCGCGGTCGTGCTGCCGCGCCCGATGCTGCATTCGGGCGATCTCGACTTCAGCTTCAGCGGCCTGAAGACGGCCGTGCTCACGCAGATGAAGAAATTCGAAGCGGCGAAGCTCGACGGCGAAGCGCTCGAACGCGCGAAGGCCGACCTCGCGCGCGGCTTCGTCGATGCGGCCGTCGACGTACTCGTCGCGAAGTCGCTCGCCGCGCTGAAGAAGACGAAGCTCAAGCGCCTCGTGGTCGCGGGCGGCGTCGGCGCGAACCGCCAGTTGCGCGCGGCACTGTCGGCGGCCGCGGCCAAGCGCGGCTTCGACGTGCACTACCCCGATCTCGCGCTCTGCACCGACAACGGCGCGATGATCGCGCTCGCGGGCGCGCTGCGGCTCGGCCGCTGGCCCGAACAGGCGAATGCCGACTACGCGTTCACGGTGAAGCCGCGCTGGGATCTCGCATCGCTCGCGGGCTGACTCGCGTCACGCGCCACCACCGGCAGGAAAACAAAAAGGCCGCTCGTTCGAGCGGCCTTTTTCATTGGCGTGACAAAACGCCGCAGCGTTATGCCGCCTGCCGCTTGTCGCGCTCGATCAGCGCATACGCGCTGTGATTGTGGATCGACTCGAAGTTCTCGGCTTCGAGCACGTAGGCGACCACCCGCTCGTCCGCATCGAGACGCTGCGCGACGTCGCGCACGAGATCCTCGACGAACTTCGGGTTCTCGTATGCACGCTCGGTCACGAACTTCTCGTCCGGTCGCTTCAGCAGACCCCACAGTTCGCACGACGCCTCTTCTTCCGCGATGCGGATCAGCGCCTCGACCGGCAGATCCGCAGCCAGCTCCGCGTCGATCGTCACGTGCGAGCGCTGGTTGTGCGCGCCGTACTGCGAGATCTTCTTCGAGCACGGGCACAGGCTCGTCACCGGCACGAGCACCTTCAGGAACAGGCGCGTATCGCCGTTGCGGCTTTCGCCCGCGAGCGTCACTTCATAGTCGAGCAGGCTTTGCACGCCGGACACCGGCGCCGTCTTGTTCACGAAATACGGGAACGTGACTTCGATGCGGCCGGCCTCGGCCTCGAGCTTCTCGAGCATCGACGCGAGCATCGCGCGGAAGCGCTCGACCGTCAGCGGCGCGCGATTCTCTTCGAGCAGCGCGACGAAGCGCGACATGTGCGTGCCTTTCTGGTCGGCCGGCAGACGGACGTCGAGGTTCCAGACACCGACGGTCGGTTGCACGTCGCCGCTTTCGGTGCACACCGTCAACGGATGCCGGACCGCCTTCACGCCGACGCGCTGAATCGGGATCTGACGGGTATCCACCGTGCTCTGCACGTCGGGCATCACGAAGGCGGGATTCATCTGGTTCATCTTGTTCAATCCTTGTAAGCCGCGCGTCCGACGACGCGCACGCCGCATCATGCGGCAGCCGGAAAAGCAACATGGGCCCGCAGGCCCATGTTTTCCGCATCAATGAAGACCGGTTGCGCCAGTCGCACCGACGCCGCCCGCGGGCGGCGCCAGCTTACGCGACGCGCTTCGCCTGACCGGCGACATCGGTCGCCGGATTCAGAAAGCGTTCGCGAATCGATTTCGCGATACCCGCGCCGTCGAGGCCGCATTGCGACAGCAGCTTCGCGGGGTCGCCGTGATCGATGAACAGGTCAGGGAGGCCCAATTGTAGTACGGGTCGGATAACCCCACTCTCCATCAGGGCTTCCACGCAGGCCGAGCCCGCGCCGCCCATCACGCAGCCTTCCTCGACCGTCACGACGTAGTCGTGCGTTTCGGCGAGCTCGCGCACGAGCGCTGCGTCGACCGGCTTCACGAAGCGCATGTTCGCGACCGTTGCGTCGAGTTCCTCGGCCGCGGCGAGCGACGGTGCGACCATCGTGCCGAACGCGAGGATCGCGACGCGCTTGCCTTCCGGCTGCGACGTGCGGCGACGCACTTCACCCTTGCCGAGCGGGATCTCGGTGAATTCCTTCACCGTCGCCACGCCCGTACCCGCGCCGCGCGGATAGCGCACCGCAGTCGGGTTCGGCTGCTGCAGCGCCGTGTGCAGCATCTGGCGGCATTCGTTCTCGTCGGATGCGGCCATGATCGTCATGTTCGGGATGCAGCGCATGAACGCGAGATCGTACGCGCCCGCATGCGTCGCGCCGTCCGCGCCGACGAGGCCCGCGCGGTCGATCGCGAACACGACCGGCAGGTTCTGCAGCGCGACGTCGTGGATCAGCTGGTCGTACGCACGCTGCAGGAACGTCGAGTAGATCGCGACGACGGGCTTCAGCCCTTCGGTCGCGAGACCGCCCGCGAACGTCACCGCATGCTGCTCGGCGATGCCGACGTCGTAGTAGCGATCCTTGAAGCGCTTCTCGAACTCGACCATGCCCGAGCCTTCGCGCATCGCGGGCGTGATGCCGACCACGCGCGTATCGCGCTCGGCTTCATCGCACAGCCACTCGCCGAATACCTGCGTGTACGTCTTCTTCGCGGGCGTCGTCGACGGCTTGATGCCTTCGGCCGGGTTGAACTTGCCGGGGCCGTGATAGAGCACGGGATCCGCTTCGGCGAGCTTGTAGCCCTGGCCTTTCTTCGTCACGACGTGCAGGAACTGCGGGCCGCGCAGTTCACGGATGTTCTGCAGCGTCGGGATCAGCGAATCGAGATCGTGACCGTCGATCGGGCCGATGTAGTTGAAGCCGAACTCCTCGAACAGCGTGGCCGGCACGACCATGCCCTTCGCGTGCTCCTCGAGCTTGCGCGCGAGTTCGAGCACCGGCGGCGCGACGCTCAGCACGCGCTCGACGCCTGCACGCGCGGCCGCGTAGAAGCGGCCCGACATCAGGCGGGCGAGATGGCGATTCAGCGCGCCGACCGGCGGCGAGATCGACATGTCGTTGTCGTTGAGGATCACGAGCAGCTTCGCATCTTCCGACACGCCCGCGTTGTTCATCGCCTCGAACGCCATGCCGGCCGTCATCGCGCCGTCGCCGATCACGGCGATCGAGAAGCGGTCGTCGCCGTTCAGCTGGCTGCCGATCGCCATGCCGAGCGCCGCCGAGATCGACGTGCTCGAGTGCGCGGTGCCGAACGTGTCGTATTCGGATTCGCTGCGACGCGGGAAGCCCGAGATGCCGTCGTACTGACGCAGCGAATGCATCTGGTCGCGGCGGCCCGTCAGGATCTTGTGCGGGTAGGTCTGGTGACCCACGTCCCAGACGATGCGATCGTTCGGCGTGTTGAACACGTAGTGCAACGCGATCGTCAGCTCGACCGTCCCGAGGTTGGACGACAAATGGCCGCCCGTCTTCGACACGCTGTCGAGCACGAACGCGCGCAGTTCATCCGCGAGCGGTTGCAGTTGGCGACGATCGAGGCGGCGCAAATCCGCCGGGTCGTCGATGGTTTTCAGCAAGTCGTACATCGTCGTTCCATTGTAGGAAATCAAACGCGCCCGCATTCTTTTGCACGCACCGTAGCGTGTGCGCGGCGGCGGGCTTTCGCGTCAGCTGACCCGGTTCACTACCAGGTCGGCAAGTTCGGCCAGACGCTGTGCGCGTGCGCCGAACGGTTTCAGCGCGTCGTGCGCTTCGGCGCGCAGCTGCGCTGCCAGCTCGCGCGACGCCTCGAGACCGAGGATCGATACATAGGTCGGCTTGTCGTTCGCCGCGTCCTTGCCGGCCGTCTTGCCAAGCGTCGCCGAATCGGTCGTGACGTCGAGAATGTCGTCGACGACCTGGAAGGCCAGACCCACGGCCCCCGCGTACACGTCCAGCGCAGCCATCGTTTCCGCCGAAGGCGTCTCGCCGGCCAGCGCGCCCATCCGCACGGCCGCGCGCAGCAAGGCGCCCGTCTTCATCCGGTGCATCGTCTCGAGCTGTTCGCGCGTCAGCTTCAGGCCGACGCTCGCCAGGTCGATCGCCTGCCCGCCGGCCATGCCGATCGAGCCGCTCGCGAGCGCCAGCTCGCGCACGAGCGCCGCCTGCTGCACCGGCGACAGCGCGTCGGCGTCGGTCAGCGCGACGAACGCCTGCGATTGCAGCGCATCGCCGACCAGCAGCGCCGTCGGCTCGTCGTACTGCACGTGCACGGTCGGCTTGCCGCGACGCAGCGCGTCGTCGTCCATGCACGGCATGTCGTCGTGCACGAGCGAGTAGACGTGGATCATCTCCAGCGCCGCCGCCGCCGCGTTGCGTGCCGCCTCCGTCGCACCGGTCAGCTCGCCTGCTGCATGGCACAGCAGCGGGCGAACGCGTTTTCCGCCACCGAGGACCGCGTAGCGCATCGCCTCGTGAAGTTTCGCGGGCATCGCGGTTTCAGCCGGCAGATAGTGGCCGAGTGCGTCCTCGACACGGTCAAGCACGGACCGCATCCATTGTTCGAATGTCATAGATCGTCGTCTTCGCCGTCCGTGGCGGCCGTTCCGGACGAAAGCGGCTTCAGCGTCGCGCCGTCGAGCACGCGAACCTGCTGCTCCACTTTCTCGAGCTGCTGTTGGCAAAACGCAACGAGGGTCGCACCGCGGCGATACGCCGCCAGTGAATCCTCGAGGCTCAGCGCGCCGCCTTCCATCCGGGCAACCAGCGTCTCGAGTTCCGCGAGCGCCATCTCGTAATTGTCCGGCAACGGTTCGGTGCCATTGCCGGGCGGCGTGGCGCCTGGGGATGCGGTTTTCGCCATGGACGAGGGTGTCAAATTTCAAAACAAGTCGGACATTCTACGGCAAAAGAGAATTTTCCGACCTGCCGTCTTGGGCGCCCGCGCACAATCCCGGCCCCATCTTCGATGCACAGTGTGCGCCTTTCGACGGCCGCCCGACAAAAAATTGACACAAATCAGGCACTTAATCCTAGCCTTGCGAGGCGAACCGGGTATAATTCTCCGTTTCCCTAAATCGATTTTTCGATGGTTGGGTTGTTCACTGCTTTCACGCTAACACCGGGAGTGGGAATGTCCAATCTGAGCGATGCGCTTCAGTTGAAGTCGGCCCACAGCCAGCTTCCAGTCACTGCATATTTCGATGAGGCGCTACTCGAGCGCGAGATCGAAACCCTCTTCAAGAAAGGACCTCGTTACGTCGGGCACGAGTTGATGGTGCCCGAGGCGGGGGATTATTTTGCGCTGCCGTCCGAGAAGGAAGGCCGCGTGCTGGTCCGCAACCAGACGAACCAGATCGAACTGCTGTCGAACGTGTGCCGCCACCGGCAGGCGATCATGCTCAACGGGCGCGGCCACACGCAGAACATCGTGTGCCCGCTGCACCGCTGGACGTACGACCTCGAAGGCGAGCTGCTCGGCGCACCGCACTTCCCCGACAAGCCGTGCCTGAACCTCGGCAAGAGCCCGCTGCAGAACTGGCAGGGGCTGCTGTTCGAGGCCGAGGGCCGCAACGTCGCGCGCGATCTCGCCAACCTCGGCACGAAGCATCACTTCGACTTCTCCGAGTACCAGTTCGATCACGTCGAAGTGCACGAGTGCGATTACAACTGGAAGACGTTCATCGAGGTCTACCTCGAGGATTATCACGTCGTCCCGTTCCACCCGGGCCTCGGCAGCTTCGTGTCGTGCGACGATCTCAAATGGGAGTTCGGCGACTGGTACAGCGTGCAGACGGTCGGCGTGCACAACGCCCTCGCGAAACCGGGCAGCGCGACCTACCAGAAATGGCACGAGCAGGTGCTGAAGTTCCGCAACGGCGTGCCGCCGGAGTTCGGCGCGATCTGGATGGTCTACTACCCGGGCCTGATGATCGAGTGGTATCCGCACGTGCTGGTCGTGTCGTGGCTGATCCCGCGCGGGCCGCAGAAGACGACCAACATCGTCGAGTTCTATTACCCCGAGGAAATCGCGCTGTTCGAACGCGAATTCGTCGAGGCCGAGCGCGCCGCCTACATGGAGACGGCCGTCGAGGACGACGAGATCGCGATGCGGATGGACGCGGGCCGCCGTGCGCTGATGGCGCGTGGCGAGTCGCAGGTCGGCCCGTACCAGAGCCCGATGGAAGACGGGATGCAGCACTTCCACGAGTTCCTGCGCCGCCACCTCGGCGACCTCTGACAGCGGAGGCGGCGCGCTGCCGACGCCGGGCCGCCGGCAAACGAAAAGACGGGCTTCGGCCCGTCTTTTTTTGTTTAGACTTGGAGTGTCAGGCCATTTGCACTCCAGGGAGCCGTCATGCCACACACTCATTACACCACGCTCATCTCCGCCGCCAATCTCGCCGAGCGCCTGGCCGCGGCGCCCGGCAGCGTGGCGCTGTTCGACTGCCGCTTCGATCTCGCCGATCCCGGCGCCGGCGAAGCCGCCTACGCGGCCGGCCACCTTCCCGGCGCGCAATACCTTCATCTCGACCGCGACCTGTCGGGCCGCAAGACAGGCACCAACGGCCGCCATCCGCTGCCGACCCGCGACGCGCTCGCCACGCTGCTCGCCAGCCGCGGCCTCAAGCAGGGCCAGCAGGTCGTCGCGTACGACGCGCAAGGCGGCGCCTATGCGGCGCGCCTGTGGTGGCTGCTGCGCTGGCTCGGCCACGATTCGGTCGCGGTGCTCGACGGCGGCCTGCAGGCGTGGGAAGCGGCCGGCCAGCCGCTGACGACCGAGGTGCCGCAACCGGCCGCCGGCGACTTCCGCGCCGCAACGCCGCTCGAATCGACGGTCGATGCAGCAGCCGTGCTCGCGAACGTGTCGTCGGCCGCGCGCGTGGTGATCGATGCACGCGCACCGGACCGCTATCGCGGCGAAAATGAAACGATCGATCGGGTGGGCGGCCACATTCCCGGTGCGCGCAACCGCTTCTTCAAGGACAACCTGGCCGCCGACGGCCGCTTCAAGACCGGCCATGAATTGCGCGAGGCGTTCGCCACCGTGCTGGCCGGCACCGAGCCAAACCGCGTGATCCTGCAATGCGGCTCCGGCGTCACCGCCTGCCACAACGCGCTGGCGCTGGAAGTGGCGGGCCTGCACGGCGCGTCGCTGTACCCGGGTTCGTGGAGCGAATGGAGCGCCGATCCGTCGCGACCGATCGCGACCGGCCCGACGCCGTAAGCGCGCGTACGGCGCGGCAGTCACGCAGCGGCGGCCTCGGCCGCCGCTTGCCGTTTACATCACGCCGAACTTGTGGAACCACTCGATCGCGCGTTTCCAGCCATCCTCGGCATCGGCCTTCACGTAGCTCGGCCGGTAGTCGGCGAAGAACGCATGGCCGGCATCCGGATACACGACGATCTCCGATTCGCGCGCGAGCTTCGAATCGCTCGCCTGGATCGCCTTGCGCATGTTCGCGAGCGACGCCTGCGTGATGTTCTGATCCTTCTCGCCGTACAGGCCGAGCACCGGCACTTTCAGCAACGACGCGTGATCGACCGGGTTGAACGGCGTCATCTCGTCGGTCTTGCCTTCGACGAACCCGTACCACGCCACCGCGGCCCGCACGTGCGGATTGTGTTCCGCATACAGCCACGCCTGGCGACCGCCCCAGCAGAACCCGGTCACGCCGAGGCGCGTCAGGTCGCCGCCGTTCTTGCCGGCCCACGCGACCGTCGCATCGAGATCCTCCGTCACCTGCCGGTCCGGCACCTTGCTGACGATGTTGTCGACCAGCGCCTGGATCGTCGGATATTTCGCCGCGTTGCCCTGTCGCGCAAACAGGTCCGGCGCGATCGCCAGATAGCCGAGCTTCGCGAAGCGCCGGCAGACGTCGGCGATATGCGCGTGCACGCCGAAGATCTCGTGAATCACGATGACGACCGGCAGGTTCGTCTTGTCGACCGGCTGCGCGCGATAAGCCGGCACGCTCGCATCGCCCGAGCGGATTTCGATGGTGTCGACGTCCAGGCCGGCGCTGTCGGTCGTGACCGTCTGCGCCGACACGGGCAGCACGGCCGCCGCGAAGGTGCCGCCCAGCGCAGCCTGCATGAACTTGCGGCGCGAGAACGGGACATGGGGGACCAGGCTGTCGACTTCGGGTTTCAACATGAATGCACTCCTCGATTGGGCGCCGCCGTCACGATCGCGGAGACGGCATGACGGGGCATCGCACCGGCGCGCGGCGCGGATGTTGCGGCGGTTGGCACCCCGCCGCAAACGAAAACCCGGACAAGATGCCCAATAATCCGTTGTCGCGTCAACTGTCAGATGTGTAAGACTCGATTACGACGCGGTGCGGCGATCGCATCGATCATCGCGCGGCAGCCTGGCGACGGCCTGCCGAATCACCGTGCGGCGGCGCGTAGCGACGATCGCCGCGCGACCGAATCCTTGCGAATCGAAAAGAAAAACGGGCGGGGAATACGCAGGACATTGCGCATTCCCCGCCCGCTCCGCACACGAGCGCGATCAGTGCAGCTTGACGCGCGGCAGCGTCGTGCGTCGCAGCCAGTGCGCAATCGTGTCGAGCATCATCCGCGGATAACCGTGCAGCGCGGCAATGTGCATCCGGTACAGCGACATGTACATGAAGCGTGCGAACAGCCCTTCGATCAGCATGTTGCCGCCGATCAACCCGCCCATCAGATTGCCGACCGCGCTGAAATGGCCGAGCGACACGAGCGAGCCCAGGTCGCGATACGTGAATTCGGGCAGCGGACGCCCTTCCAGCCGACAGCCGATCGCCTTCAGCAGGAAGCTCGCCTGCTGGTGCGCGGCCTGCGCGCGCGGCGGCACGTTGCGCTCGTTACCAGGCCATGCGCATGCCGCGCAATCGCCGAGCGCGAATATGTTATCGTCGGTGAAGGTTTGCAGCGTGCGGCGCACGTCGAGCTGGCCCAGCTTGTTGACCTGGAGCCCATCGAGATTCGCGAGCACCGACGGCGCCTTGATGCCGGCAGCCCAGACCGTCAGGTCAGCACGCACGACCTTGCCGCTCGCCGTGTGGACGGCCCCGGGCGCCACCTCCGTCACGCGCTCGGCGAGCATCAGCCGCACGCCGATCTTTCCGAGCAATTCAGCCGTCGCCGACGAGACGCGCTCCGGCAGCGCCGGGAGGATCCGCGGCCCCGATTCGATCAGCACGATGCCGACGTCGTGCCGTGGATCGAGTTTGTGCAACCCGTAGGCCGACAACACCTGCGCGGTATTGCGCAGTTCCGCGGACAGCTCGACGCCCGTCGCGCCGCCGCCGACGATCACGACCTGGATACGCGGCTCGGCCGACTCGCCCGGCGCGGTCGGCGCCGGCGCCTGGTGCTCCGCGCGCATGCATGCCGCGATCAGCCGCTTGCGGAAGCGTTCGGCCTCCCCGACCGTGTCGAGCGCGATCGCGTTTTCCGGTGCGCCCTGCACGCCGAAGAAGTGGGTCGTGCTGCCGATCGCGATCACGAGCGTGTCGTATTCCAGCTCGCGTGCCGGCAACAGTTCCGCGCCGTCGCTGTCGTTGATCGGCGACAGCGTGACGCGCTTCGCCGCGCGGTCGAGCCCGGTCAGCTCGCCCTGCTGGAACTCGAAGCCGTGCCAGCGCGCCTGCGCCGCATATTCGAGCTCCTGCGTGAACGGGTCCATGCTGCCGGCCGCGACTTCGTGCAGCAGCGGTTTCCAGATGTGCGTCGGATTGCGGTCGACGAGCGTGACGAGCGCACGCGCGGGACGATTGCCGCGCGCGCCGTAACGGTCGCCGAGCCGCGTCGCCAGTTCCAGGCCGCCGGCACCTCCGCCTACGATGATGATCCGATGCATCCGATTCCCCCTTTGCGATTCGAAACTGCTGCCGCCGGATGAAGCAAACGCCGTGCACTCGCGCCGCCCGGTGGATTAACCGGTTCGGACATCATCGATGTGCAGTTCGAAGCACTTCGATGCATCCGATCCGGAACGCGGGGCGCGCCGCCCCGCGTCAATGACATGATTGACATGCATTGTCCGGGAGCTTGCGCGTTGACCACAAGCAAACCATCTCGATATTCAGCATCCCTGCAACAATATGCCGCGGGAAACGGGAATCGCTCGGGGGTGCGTCAGTGTGCCTCTTCCCAGTTCGCGCCGGCGCCCACTTCGGCGACCAGCGGCACCTTCAGCTTCGCGACGCCGCACATCATTTCCGGCAGTTTCTCGCGCACGAGCGACAGCTCGCCTTCCGGCACCTCGAGCACCAGTTCGTCGTGCACCTGCATGATCATCCGCGATGCAAGCCGGTCACGCGTGAGCCAGTCGTCCACCGCGATCATCGACAGCTTGATCAGGTCGGCCGCCGTGCCCTGCATCGGTGCATTGATGGCCGCGCGCTCGGCCGCCTGACGGCGCGGGCCATTGCCGCCGTTGATCTCGGGCAGCCACAGGCGGCGACCGAAAACGGTTTCGACGTAGCCCTTCTCCTTCGCGGTTGCGCGCGTGTCTTCCATGTACTGCGCGACGCCCGGATAGCGGGCGAAATAGCGGTCGATATAGAGCTTCGCCGCGTCGCGCGTGATGCCGAGGTTCGATGCGAGCCCGAACGCGCTCATCCCGTAGATGAGCCCGAAGTTGATCACCTTCGCGATCCGGCGCTGGTCGGAATTGACCTCCAGCGGCGTCACGCCGAACACCTCGGCGGCCGTCGCGCGGTGAATGTCCTCGCCCTGCGAGAACGCGCGCAACAGCGACGCGTCGCCGGAGATGTGCGCCATGATCCGCAGTTCGATCTGCGAATAGTCGGCCGATACGATCCGGTGGCCCGGCGCTGCAATGAACGCCTCGCGGATGCGCCGGCCTTCGGCCGTGCGCACCGGAATGTTCTGAAGATTGGGATCGTTCGACGCCAGGCGGCCCGTGACCGCGACGGCCTGCGCATAGTTCGTATGCACGCGGCCGGTGGTGGGATTCACCATGCGCGGGAGCTTGTCGGTATAGGTCGACTTCAGCTTCGACAGCCCGCGATGCTCGAGCAGCAGCTTCGGCAGCGGGTAGTCCTCGGCCAGCTTCTGCAGCACTTCCTCGTCGGTCGACGGCGCGCCGCTCGGCGTCTTTTTCACGACCGGCAACTGCAGCTTCTCGAAGAAGATCTGCCCGATCTGCTTCGGCGAGCCGAGGTTGAATTCGCCGCCCGCCAGTTCGTACGCCTGCCCCTCGAGTTCGATCAGGCGCGTCGCGATTTCGGTGCTCTGCGCGTGCAGCCGCGCATCGTCGATCAGCACGCCCGTGCGCTCCATTTTGCGCAGCACGAGCGACACCGGCATCTCGATCTCGCGGTACACGCGCTCGAGGCCCGGCTCGCGCGCGACCTGCGGATACAACGCGTGATGGAGCTGCAGCGTGATGTCCGCATCTTCGGCTGCGTATTCGGCGGCCTGCGCGAGCGCCACTTCGTCGAAACCGATCTGCTTCGCGCCCTTGCCGGCCACGTCTTCGTACTTGATCGTCTTGACGCCCAGATGACGCAGCGCGAGGCTGTCCATGTCGTGCGTGCGGTGCGATTCGACCACGTACGATTCGAGCAGCGTGTCGTGCTCGATGCCGTTCAGTTCGATGTCGTAGTTCGCGAGCACCTGTGCGTCGTACTTCAGGTGCTGGCCGACCTTCTTGCGATCGGCCGATTCGAGCCACGGCTTCAGGCGCGCGAGCACTTCGTCGAGCGGAAGCTGCTCGGGCATGTCGGGCCCGCGGTGCGCGACCGGCAGGTAGGCCGCCTTGCCCGGCTCGACCGAGAACGACAGGCCGACGAGCCGCGCGAGCATCGGATCGAGCGCGGTCGTCTCGGTGTCGAACGCGGTCAGCGCGGCCGCGTCGATCTTCGCGAACCACGCGTCGAACTGTTCCCAGGTCTGGATCGTGTCGTATTCGCGCACGACGTCGGTCGCGATCACCGGGGCCGGCTCGCCTTCCGGCGCATCGGCGCCACCGCCTTCCGCGGGTGCGTTCTCGACTTCGCGCAGCCAGGTCTTGAAGCCGTAGCGCGCGAAGATGTCGCGCAACAGCTCGCGCGCCTCGCCGTCGGTCTTCAGCGACGCTTCGATCGATTCGAGATGCGGCGCGAGATCGCATGACGTGTCGACGGTCACGAGCTTGCGGCCGAGCGGCAGGAAATCGAGCGCGCGGCGCAGGTTGTCGCCGACCACGCCCTTGATGTCGGCCGCGTGCGCGATGACGCCGTCGAGGCTTTCGTATTGCGACAGCCACTTCACGGCCGTCTTCGGCCCGCACTTCTCGACGCCCGGCACGTTGTCGACGGTGTCGCCGATCAGCGCGAGATAGTCGATGATGCGCTCGGGCGGCACGCCGAACTTCGCGATCACGCCGTCGCGGTCGAGCGTCTCGTTGGTCATCGTGTTGACGAGCGTGACGCGCTCGGTCACGAGCTGCGCGAGATCCTTGTCGCCGGTCGACACGATCACGTTCATCCCGTGCCGTTCGGCTTCGCGCGCGAGCGTGCCGATCACGTCGTCGGCCTCCACGCCTTCGACCATCAGCAGCGGCCAGCCGAGCGCGCGCACGGCGCCGTGGATCGGCTCGACCTGCAATGCGAGATCGGGCGGCATCGACGGACGGTTTGCCTTATAGTCGGCATAAAGGTCGTCGCGGAACGTCTTGCCCTTTGCATCGAACACGCAAGCGCTATACTCTGCACTGACTTCCTTGCGCATACGGCGCAGCATGTTGATGATTCCGTAGAGCGCTCCGGTCGGCTCCCCGCCAGGGCCACGCAAATCAGGCATCGCATGGTAAGCCCGATACAGATAGCTCGAACCGTCAACCAATAGCAGGGTCTTACCTTCCAGATTTCGTTCTTCAGGCATTATGAACAAGAGAAAAGTGATTCCGAGTCTGCGTTCGCTCGCAGATCAAGAACGCGCGACGGCCAAGAAGGCGCGCGCATCGTGGCAGATGTTCACGATTATGGCAGAGTTTATCGAGGCGACCGAGTACCTGTCGGAGATCCGCCCGGCTGTCAGCATCTACGGTTCTGCCCGCCTCAAACCCGATACCCCGCACTACAAGCTCGCCGCGCAGATCGCGCGCAAGCTGTCGGACGCCGGCTTCGCGGTGATCTCCGGCGGCGGCCCCGGCATCATGGAAGCCGCGAACAAGGGCGCGCACGCCGGCAAGGCGCCGTCGGTCGGCCTGAACATCGAGCTGCCGCACGAGCAGGCCGGCAACCACTATCAGGACATCTCGCTGCGCTTCCGCCACTTCTTCACGCGCAAGGTCACGTTCGTGAAGAACTCGGATGCGGTAATCGTGATGCCGGGCGGTTTCGGCACGCTCGACGAACTGTCCGAAGTGCTCACGCTGATCCAGACGAAAAAATCGCGCCTCGTGCCGATCATCCTCGTCGGCAGCGAATTCTGGCAGGGGCTGCTGCAGTGGTTCCGCGATCAACTGATTCCGATGGGCCTGATCAATCCGGAAGACATGGATCTGATGCAGGTGATCGACGACCCCGACCAGGTGCTCGACGCGGTGCTCGCGTTCTACGAGGACAGCGGCGAGGAAGAAGGTTCGGACGAGGAGGATCATCCGCCGCGCCCGGAAGAAGACCGGATGTTCTATCTGTAACCGGTCGGTGACGACAGCCGGCCGAGCGCCGGCTGTCGTGCTTTTCATGCGACGGAAGTGCGCTCCGGCGGCTCGCCGGGCGTGACTTTGTAACGCGCTGTTAATACCCGTTCACCGCCGCGCGCGGTCGAATGTCAAATCTCCGCAGTCGGCGCGGCACCATGCGGCGGGATCGGCCGCACCAGCCGGCCGCCAATGTCAAACGGAGGGCCCATCGCGTACCTGCGCGCCGCCAATCCTCCGTAATAATCACGACTCGCCTTTTCCGTCGTGCCGCAGCACACTGCATTGTGTCGGCGCGGCGTTCCCCCGGTGGAACGGTCCCCCTCGCTTCCATCGCGTCGCGCCGGCCTATTCATCACGACACCACGGAAAAGAACATGCAACGCTCGCTGATCGCCCTCGCCTTTGCCGGCCTCGGCCTTTCGCTGTCCGGCCTCGCTCACGCCGTCAACGTCGACGTCAACATCGGCACGCCCGCGCCGGTCGTCGTCGCCCCCGCGCCCGTCGTGGTCGCCCCGGCGCCGGCGATCATCGTCGGCTGGCATGGCGACCGCTACTGGGACGGCCGCCGCTACTGGGAGCGCCGCGAGTGGGAGGATCACCAGCGCTATCGCGGTCGTGGCGGCTATCACTGCCCGCCGGGACACGCGAAAAAGGGCGAGTGCTGAGCGCCTGAGCGAAGGCCCGTCAGGCCCGCACGCGGAAGCAGAAAAATGAAGGCCGCACGCGAACGAAGGTTCGCGTGCGGCCTTTGTCGTTGCGCATGCCGCTGCGCGGTGGCGTTACTGAAACGCCACTTCCGCAAAGCTCCGCAGCTTGAAGACACACAAACACATCAAATCAAAGCCTTGCTTCAATTCCTCAAACTTTTTGCGAAAATACCGTTCGCGAATACTCGGGGAATTCAGCAATATTCTGCGAGCGAGTTAGACAACTCCTGCAAACGGTCAAACGCTGCCTTCGGAGCTTTACCGGCACACCGGGAGCCTTTAAAAATCAAAGCCTTACACGACTCGCAATCGGCAAAACCAAGGCTAATCAAGGTCGATCAGGGCTATCCAAGCTCATTCAAACTGTAATTTCACTGTACTGCTGCGCATCGCCCATGCGAGGCGGAGGGCTGTGTACCCCTCGCCAAGCTACGTATCGGTGGTGACATTCTCGGGCCCTTCGCGCCCCACCAACACAGACAACTACAAAGCAGTTGAAATAGCCAACGATTACAACGACTTAGGGAAACGCTGATCAATGGACCAACTTCCGAAGTTGCAGGCGAGATGGCTTCAAATTTTCTGGATGACGAAGCGAATCGGCGCTCAATTCA
>NZ_QKZF01000040.1:0-29759 GCF_003253915.1 Burkholderia sp. 28_3 | reverse complement strand
TCATCGTCGTGGGTCCGTTCCGTGAGCTGTCTTCTAAACGTCCTCGGCTACGTCTGCGATGACCGCCGAGCCGAATAAATCAGCGTTTCCCTAGGGGAGGCAGTACGCCTGTGAACGAACAATAGAGTTTGACACAGCGCGCACAATAAAATCAGATGCTTAGCGATCTACTGGGTTAGGCACCGATGAAATAGAGCTTGACACTAACGCAATCCAACACAATTCGCAGAAGCATTTTGCGACAAAAGAGTTTGACACAAGTTGTAATGCCCCAAGGGTACACCGGCGCCGACTGCCGAAGCTTCTAGCCTCTGATCAGAGCGGGAACGGCACCTCGTAATCTTCGTCTTGCCCGTGGCATATCGCCTGCTCGCCGTTCTGCACGCGCTCAGTTCGCGCACCTAATGCTTGTGCCGGTGATGCACATCCGGGAAGTGTGCATGCGAATGGGTGATGGGCAGGTGCACATGCGGATGGGTATGGGGTTCATCGCTATCGAATGGGAAATCGTGCTCGTGCTGGTGATGTTCGTCGTGGCGATGGCGATGCGTGTGTTCGAGAGGCTCGTGCGTATGCTCATGCTCATGTCGTTCACGCACGTGCAGCCAAATGCCCAGCGCCATCATGGCGGTGGCGATCCAGAAAGACACGGACGGCCACTCGGGCCAGATAAGCAACGATAGCGCCACGCCGAAAAGCGGCGCAACCGAGAAGTAGGCGCCGGCCCGGGCTGACCGAGGTGCCGGAGCGCGATCACAAAGAACACCAGACTCACGCCGTAGCCGGCAAGCCCGGTCAGCATCGCAGCAGCGACCGTGATCGCGCCCGGTAACGGGTGCCCTCAAGAAACGGACTTTTGCGTACGTTAATGGCGAATGGCACTTACGCGGCGCCGACGTCACGTGGTTCTTCGCCTCGCTGCAATGAGGCAATCAGCGGACACGACACGTTGCCCTTGCGCGAATGGCACGCGCACACGAGCTGGGTGAGCACGGCTTCCATGCGTTCGAGATCGGCGAGTTTGTCCTGAATGTCGCGGAGCTTGTGCTCCGCGAGGCTGCTCGCCTCGTCGCAATGCGTCCCATCCTCCAGTTTCAACAGGTCCGCTATTTCGTCGAGGCTGAAGCCCAGCCGCTGGGCCGACTTGACGAACCGAACCCTCGTCACATCGCCTTCGCCATAGCGGCGAATGCTGCCATACGGCTTATCCGGTTCCAGCAGCAATCCCTTGCGCTGATAGAACCGGATCGTCTCCACATTGACGCCGGCGGCCTTCGCGAAGGCGCCGATGGTCAGGCTTTCGCTACCGTTATCCATACCGCTTGACTCCGTACATAGGTACGGAAGTAAGGTTACGCTACTCAGTGGATATTCGGAAGGGCAGCGTATGGCGGAACAGCAGAATGGGCGCGGCGCACTTGCCGCCGGCGGACTGGCCGCTATCCTCGCGTCGACCTGCTGCCTCGGGCCACTGGTGCTCGTCGCGCTGGGTGTGAGCGGCGCCTGGATCGGCAATCTGACTTTGCTCGAACCCTGGCGGCCGGCTTTCATCGGCGTGGCACTGGTGGCGTTGTTCTTCGCCGGCCGACGCATCTTTCGGCCCGTTGCGGTGTGCAGGCCCGGCGAGGTGTGCGCGATTCCACAGGTGCGCGCCGCGTACAAGCTCATCTTCTGGATCGTTGTCGCGTTGGTACTGATCGCGGTTGGTTTCCCCTACGTACTGCCCCTGTTCTATTGAACCTGGAGTTCATCATGAAAAAGCTGCTTGCAGCACTCGCGCTCGCCGTTGTTGCCGTCCCGGTCTGGGCCGCGACGCAGACGGTTACGCTGTCTGTGCCCGGCATGACGTGTGCCGCCTGCCCCATTACGGTCAAACACGCGCTGTCCCAAGTTACGGGCGTCGAAAAAACGGATGTCCGTTTCGAGCAGCGCGAAGCCGTCGTGACGTTCGACGATGGCAAGACGAGCGTCCAGGCACTGACCAAGGCTACGGCGGACGCGGGCTATCCGTCGTCGGTCAAGCCCTGAAACTACAGAGGTACTGCAATGTCATTCGTCACGCGCGCGGCCGATAAGGCCGGTTTGCTTGGCAGCATCGTGTCGGCGATGGGCTGTGCGAGCTGCTTCCCGCGATCGCCAGTCTGGGCGCCACCATTGGTCTGGGCTTCCTGAGCCAGTACGAAGGGTTGTTCATCCGCATCCTGCTACCGGCCTTCGCCGGCGTCGCGCTGTTCGCCAATGCGGTCGGCTGGCTCAAGCATCGGCAGTGGCGCCGTACCGTGCCCGGCCTGATCGGGCCGCTGCTGGTGCTGGCAGCCGTGTTTGTGATGCGCGCCTATGGCGAGCGCAGCGGCTGGCTGCTCTATCCCGGTCTCGCCATTATGGTGGCGACATCGCTCTGGGACCTGTTCTCCCCGGCCCAACGCGTCTGTGCCACCGATACGTGTGATTCGTGCACGGGCAGCGTGCGCAAGGGTTGAGTAGTGGCGCATCTAACTAAATCCATGAAAGAACGGAGCAAGGCGATGATGACCTTGAAGATTGACGGGATGACCTGCGCTTCCTGCGCCGAGCATGTCAGGCAGGCGCTGGAAAAGGTGCCCGGCGTGCGCTCGGCAGCGGTCTCCTATTCCAAAGCCCTAGCCGATCTGACGGTCGATGAAGGGGTTAGTCACGACACGCTGACTGCCGCGGTGACGACAGCCGGCTATCACGCCAGGGTGGCTGACGTGCCACCCCACTCAGCAGGCCTGCCCGGCAAGACGCCCGGCTCGGCGGAAACTGGTGGGAAGCGTAGCGGCGGTGATAGCGCGCTGCGGGTCGCCGTGATCGGCAGTGGTGGCGCTGCCATGGCGGCTGCGCTAAAGGCTGCCGAAAACGGCGCGCAGGTGACGCTGATCGAGCGCGGCACCATCGGCGGCACCTGCGTGAACGTCGGCTGCGTGCCCTCCAAAATCATGATCCGTGCCGCCCATATCGCGTATCTGCGGCAGACGAGTCCCTTCGACGCGGGCATTACCGCGACGGCACCGGCCATTGACCGGCCGCGCATGCTCGCCCAGCAGCAGGCGCGCGTGGACGAGCTGCGCCACGCCAAATATGAAAACATTCTCGACACGAGCCCGAACATCAACGTCCTGCACGGCGAGGCGCGGTTCACGGGAAGCCATTCGCTCACGATCACGCTGACCGCCGGCGGCGAACGTACGGTGTCGTTCGATCGCTGCCTGATTGCCACAGGTGCAACTGCCGCAGTGCCGCCGATTCCGGGCCTGAAGGACACGCCGTACTGGACCTCGACCGAAGCGCTGGTGAACGACGCGATTCCCGAGCGACTGGCTGTGATCGGCTCGTCGGTAGTCGCACTGGAACTGGCCCAGGCATTTGCACGGCTGGGCAGCCATGTTACGGTCCTGGCCCGTCACACGCTGCTCTACCAGGAGGACCCGGCGATCGGCGAAGCCGTGACGGCCGCCTTTCGCGCCGAGGGCATCGAGGTGCTGGAACAGACCCAGGCAACCCACGTGTCGCACGCCGATGGCAAGTTCGTCGTCACCACGAACCACGGCGAGCTGCGGGCCGACCAGTTGCTGGTGGCAACAGGTCGTGCTCCCAACACCGGTAGTCTGAATGTGGCGGGCGCCGGCGTGCAGCTCGACGAGCGCGGCGCCATCGTGATCGACGGCGGCATGCGCACGAGCGCACCGGATATCTATGCGGCGGGCGACTGCACCAACCAGCCGCAGTTCGTCTATGTCGCGGCGGCTGCCGGTACACGCGCGGCGATCAACATGACCGGAGGTGATGTACGTCTCAATCTCGATACGATGCCGACGGTCGTCTTCACTGAGCCACAGGTTGCGACGGTTGGCTACAGCGAGGCGCAGGCGCACCGGGCGGGCATCGAGACCGACAATCGCACCCTAACGCTCGACAATGTCCCACGTGCGCTGGTGAACTTCGACACGCACGGCTTCATCAAGCTGGTGGCGGAAGCCGGCACCGGCCGGCTCATCGGCGTGCAGGCGGTGGCGCCCGAGGCGGGCGAACTCATCCAGACGGCCGCGATCGCGATCCGCGCAAGGATGACCGTGCAGGACCTCGCCGACCAGCTGTTCCCGTACCTGACAATGGTCGAGGGGCTCAAGCTCGCTGCGCAGACCTTCTCGAAGGATGTGAAGCAGCTCTCATGCTGCGCGGGATAACCTGTGGGGGGACGACGATGAACCTTGCGCGCCATACGGCCGAACTGGTCGAGCGCCTGGCGATGGCCAACCAGTTGGAAGGCTTTGCAGATCTCTTTGTCGTGCTGCTGCGTGAACTCAGCAAGGGGGCGCCGGTTTCTCCGGCCGCATTGGCCCTGGCCTTGGACTGGCCCATCGAGCGGGTGAGCGTGGCACTCGAACAGGCGGTAAGCACGGAGTGGGACGACTATGGCAACGTCGTCGGCTACGGCTTGACGTTGCGTGAGACCCCGCACACTTTCGAGGTCGACGGCCGGCGCCTGTACACGTGGTGTGCCTTCGATACGCTGTTCTTCCCGGCGCTGATCGACCGGACGGCCCACGTGGTCTCGCGATGTGCCGCCACCGGCACACCGGTCTCGCTCACGGTCACGCCCACCGCGATAGAGGACATCGAGCCGACGGGCGCGGCCGTGTCGCTGATCCTCCCGCAGAACACGCCTGACATCCGCGCTGCGTTCTGCTGTCATGTGCATTTCTTTGCCTCTGCCGCTGTCATTTCCAGAAGACGACTGCACCATTCAGCGCGGTTTGAAGCCTCTTGTGCATACGGCTCCTGACAGCCAGATATCAGGACTCCTCTGCACGAAACTCGTCTATGCTCAATACTCGTGTGCACCAAAGCGAGATGAGCATGGCGACCGATACCGCACCGATTACCGAGCACGGCGTGGCCACCCTGCCAGAACAGGCATGGGAGCGTGCGCGTCGTCGCGCGGAGATCATTGGGCCGTTGGCGCAGTCGGAGACGGTTGGGCATGAAGCGGCCGACGCGGCAGCCCAGGCATTGGGGCTGTCCCGGCGGCAGGTCTACGTCCTGATCCGCCGTGCCCGGCTAGGATCGGGGCTGGTCACTGACTTGGCTCTTGGGCAGTCGAGCGGTGGCAAAGGTAAAGGCCGCTTGCCGGAGTCGGTCGAACGAATCATCCGCGAGTTACTGCAAAAGCGCTTCCTGACCAAGCAGAAGCGTAGCTTGGCGGCGTTCCACCGCGAAGTTGTGCGGGCGTGCAAGCTGCAAAAGCTGCGGGTGCCGGCGCGCAACACGGTGGCTCTGCGGATCGCCGGCCTCGATCCGCGCGAGGTCACTCACCGCCGGGAAGGACAAGATGCCGCCCGCGACCTGCAAGGTGTTGGTGGTGTTCCGCCACCCGTCTCCGCGCCGCTGGAGCAGGTGCAGATCGACCACACAGTCATCGACCTGATCGTGGTGGACGAGCGCGACCGGCAACCGATTGGCCGTCCATACCTGACCCTCGCCATCGACGTATTCACCCGCTGCGTGGTTGGCATGGTCGTTACGCTGGAAGCCCCGTCCGCCGTCTCGGTCGGCTTGTGCTTGGTGCATGCCGCCTGCGACAAGCGCCCTTGGTTGGAAGGGTTGAACGTAGAGATGGATTGGCCGATGAGCGGCAAGCCCAGACTGCTCTACTTGGACAACGCGGCTGAGTTCAAGAGCGAGGCGCTGCGCCGTGGCTGCGAGCAGCATGGCATCCGGTTGGACTATCGCCCGCTCGGGCAGCCGCACTACGGCGGTATCGTGGAACGGATCATCGGCACGGCGATGCAGATGATCCACGACGAATTGCCGGGGACGACCTTCTCCAATCCTGACCAGCGCGGGGAATACGCCTCCGAGAAGATGGCCGCCCTGACACTGCGCGAGCTGGAGCGCTGGCTCACATTGGCGGTCGGCACCTATCACGGCTCCGTGCACAACGGCCTGCTCCAACCGCCGGCCGCGCGCTGGGCCGAAGCTATCACGCGGACCGGCGTGCCAACCGTCATCACTCGCGCTACGGCTTTTCTGGTCGATTTTCTGCCCATCATCCGCCGCACGCTGACCCGCACCGGCTTCGTCATCGACCACATCCACTACTACGCCGATGCGCTCAAGCCGTGGATAGCTCGGCGGGACCGCTTGCCTGCGTTCCTGATCCGGCGCGACCCGCGCGACATCAGCCGCATATGGGTGCTGGAACCAGAGGGGCAGCACTACCTGGAAATTCCCTACCGTACCTTGTCGCACCCGGCTGTCACCCTCTGGGAACAACGACAGGCGCTGGCGAAATTGCGGCAGCAAGGGCGCGAACAGGTGGATGAGTCGGCGTTGTTCCGCATGATCGGCCAGATGCGCGAAATCGTTACCACCGCGCAGAAGGCTACGCGCAAGGCGCGGCGCGACGCGGATCGACGCCAGCATCTCAAGGCAACGGCAACGCCTGTCAAAACCACGCCACCACCGGGCGCTGACATGGATGGGCAGCAGGCAGACAACCAGCCGCCGGCCAAACCGTTCGACCAGATTGAGGAGTGGTAGCCGTGGAAGAATATCCCATCATCGACTTGTCCCACCTGCTGCCGGCGGCCCAGGGCTTGGCCCGTCTCCCGGCGGACGAACGCATCCATCGCCTTCGCGCCGACCGCTGGATCGGCTATCCGCGAGCAGTCGAGGCGCTGAACCGGCTGGAAATCCTGTATACGTGGCCAAACAAGCAACGCATGCCCAACCTGCTGCTGGTCGGCCCGACCAACAACGGCAAGTCGATGATCGTCGAGAAGTTCCGGCGCACGCATCCGGCCAGAGCCGATGCCGACCAGGAGCACATTCCGGTACTGGTCGTGCAGATGCCATCCGAACCGTCGGTAATCCGCTTCTACGTCGCGCTGCTCGCGGCGATGGGTGCGCCATTGCGACCGCGCCCACGGCTGCCAGAAATGGAACAACTGGCGCTGGCACTGCTGCGCAAGGTCGGCGTGCGCATGCTGGTGATCGACGAGTTGCACAACGTCCTGGCCGGTAACAGCGTCAATCGCCGGGAATTCCTCAATCTCCTGCGCTTCCTCGGCAATGAACTGCGCATCCCACTGGTCGGGGTCGGCACGCGCGACGCCTACCTGGCCATCCGCTCCGATGACCAGTTGGAAAATCGCTTCGAGCCGATGATGCTGCCGGTATGGGAGGCCAATCACGATTGCTGCTCACTGCTGGCCAGTTTCGCCGCTTCGCTTCCACTGCGGCGACCCTCGTCGATTGCCACGCTGGACATGGCCCGCTACCTGCTCACACGCAGCGAGGGCACCATCGGCGAACTGGCGCACTTGCTGATGGCGGCGGCCATCGTCGCAGTGGAGAGCGGCGAGGAAGCGATCAACCATCGCACGCTGAGCATGGCCGATTACACCGGTCCCAGCGAGCGGCGGCGGCAATTCGAGCGGGAACTGATGTGAAGCCAGCGCCACGCTGGCCACTGCATCCGGCCCCCAGAGAAGGCGAAGCCTTGTCTTCGTGGCTCAACCGCGTGGCCCTTTGCTATCACATGGAGGTGTCCGAGCTGCTGGAGCACGATCTTGGTCACGCTCAGGTTGATGACCTGGATACCGCGCCACCACTGGCGCTGTTGGCGATGCTCTCCCAGCGGAGCGGCATCGAGCCGGACCGGCTGCGTTGCATGAGTTTCGCCGGCTGGGTGCCTTGGCTACTGGACAGCCTTGATGATCAGATTCCAGACGCATTGGAAACCTATGCGTTCCAGCTCTCGGTGCTGCTGCCGAAACTCCGCCGTAGGACGCGATCCATCACGAGCTGGCGTGCCTGGCTGCCCAGCCAGCCGATACATCGCGCCTGTCCTCTCTGTCTGAACGACCCGGCAAACCAAGCCGAACTGCTTGCATGGAAGCTGCCCCTGATGCTGAGCTGCCCGCTGCATGGCTGCTGGCTGGAATCCTATTGGGGCGTGCCTGGGCGGTTTCTCGGCTGGGAGAACGCCGACACTGCGTCGCGCACCGCCAGCGACGCGATTGCAGTGATGGACCGGCGTACCTGGCAGGCACTGACGACCGGCCATGTGGAACTGCCGTGCCGACGCATCCACGCTGGATTGTGGTTTCGACTGCTACGCACGCTGCTCGATGAGCTGAACACCCCGCTTTCGGCGTGCGGAACCTACGCGGGGTATCTCCGCCAAGTCTGGCAAGGCTGCGGGCATCCGCTGCGTGCTGGGCAAAGTCTGTGGCGACCGTATGAAACCCTGAACCCGGCAATACGGTTGCAGATGCTGGAGGCGGCGGCAACGGCAATCAGCTTGATCGAGTTGAGGGATATCAGCCCGCCAGGCGAGCATGCAAAGCTGTTCTCGTCCGAGCCCCAAACCGGGTTCACCAGTGGTCTGCCGGCGAAACCGCCGAAGCCCGAACCCGTCAATCACTGGCAACGGGCGGTCCAAGCTATCAGTGAGGCGATCATTGAAGCCCGGCACGACCCCGAGACGGCACGCTCGCTGTTCGCGTTGGCTTCCTATGGTCGGCGCGATCCCGCTTCCCTGGAACAGTTGCGCGCCACCTTTGCAAAGGAAGGCATTCCCCCGGAATTTCTGTCACATTACGAGGCTGATGGACCCTTTGCATGTCTTAGACAGAATGACGGGTTAAGTGACAAATTTTGACGACCAGAACTTTCCGGTGCACACTGTCACATAATCGAACGTATACGTGACGGGTGAAAAGGTGCTGATCGGCTACATGCGGGTATCGAAGGCGGACGGATCCCAGTCCACCAATTTGCAACGCGATGCGCTCATCGCCGCTGGTGTGAGCCTTGCGCACCTTTACGAGGATCTGGCCTCGGGCAGGCGCGATGATCGCCCAGGGTTGGCTGCTTGCCTGAAGGCGCTTCGTGAAGGGGACACGCTGATCGTGTGGAAGCTCGATCGGCTTGGCCGTGATCTGCGCCACCTGATCAACACCGTGCACGACCTAACTGCGCGTAGCGTGGGCCTGAAGGTCCTGACCGGTCACGGTGCGGCGGTCGACACGACGACTGCCGCCGGCAAGCTTGTGTTCGGTATTTTTGCCGCGCTGGCCGAGTTCGAGCGTGAGTTGATTTCCGAGCGAACAGTCGCTGGACTTATCTCGGCGCGCGCTCGCGGCAGGAAAGGGGGGCGCCCCTTCAAGATGACCGCCGCCAAGCTACGCCTGGCGATGGCCAGCATGGGGCAACCGGAAACCAAGGTGGGCGATCTCTGCGAAGAACTCGGGATTACCCGGCAGACGCTCTACCGGCACGTGTCGCCCAAGGGCGAACTGCGGCCAGACGGCGTAAAGCTGCTCTCCCTCGGTTCAGCCGCATAAATGGAGGCGACCTGGAACGGGGCGCTGTTCAGTGCGGCAACGATCCGATTACCGGTGTCGACCCTCAAGAGCCGCTCAGAATTTCTGGCCCAGCGCCGGCAGTGCAGCGGTTGCGGTCAGTGAGATGCGCGCAGAGAAGGTCAGCTCTCGGCCAGAAGCAGACATTCGTTTTGCTATTTATATTCTATTGAGCCTAAATCCGGAGAATGGAGAATCAAATCTGCAAGGCTTGCCACCGGACCGCTTAACGAAGTTTCTGAGCGATGTACGAGATAAAGATCTTTGTAAACATCTTCTTCAATCGGAATTGCATGTAACCATCCGCTTGCCTGTTCATGCTTGACCGCGCTTTCCATCACAAGCGAGATTCCTAGCCCTGCGTGGACCGCGTGTTTGACCGCCTCGGTGCTACCTAACTGCATACCCACTGTGAACTCTGCCGAGTCGGCACCGGCATATTGTTGTAGTAGGCGCCCAGTTCCGGTAGCCGCTTCGCCTCCAAGCAAGATCTGGGATTTTAACCACTTAAGTGGAATGGTCGACTCGGCAGCCCAAGGATGGCCGGGGCGAACAATGACAACCATCCTCTCGCGCCGCCATACTGTTGAGACGAACCCAGGACGTGAGTCCCACCACTCCATTACCGCTACATCCACTTCAAGCGTTTCCAGCAAAGCGGCAATCTCGATATTTTTGCCGATCCTCACATCGATCTTGTTTGCTAATTTATCTTGGAGCGCCTTGATATAGGGTTGTAAAAGATAAATGCCGATATTGGAGCTTGCACCAACGACCAGGCTTTTATTGTGGAGGGCTGCCGTAGCCTTATGGCTAGTACGGAGCAATTGTTCCGCATAGGGGAAAAAAATCTTTCCCTCCAATGTCAGGCTTTGCGGCATTGTTGCGCGGTCAATCAGCCGGGCCTGCAAAGACTGCTCCAGCCGCTTGATATGCTGCGTTACTGTTGGCTGGGACAATCCAGTTTGCTTCGCCGCTTCGCGAAAGCCCCCGCATTTGACGACGGCAATGAACGTCGCCACACGCTCCAGATCTATCACGCCGCCTTTACTCCCGGATACGGCTGATTAATCGCGCCCATCGGTTTTTCACCAGCGAGTGCCTGGATGATGTTCATCGCTGCCTGCCGCTCGATTTCAAGCCGAACTTCCTTGACCGCCGATCCCAAATGCGGCGTAAAAAACGTTTGTGCCGTATTGTCGAGCAGCGCCTTGGGGATAGCCTGCGGGCGATCAGCGCGTATCCATTCTTCCATCTCGAAGACATCGGCTGCATATCCAGCTAGTTTTCCAGACGCCAGTGCTGCTATCACCGCATTCTCATCCACGACCGAGCCGCGACATGCATTGATCAGGTAGCTACCGGTTTTCATCTTGGCCAACGCGGTGGCATCGATCAGATGCAGTGTCTCTGCGGCCATCGGAACCATCGGCACGACATAATCACATTTTTCGAGCAGTTCATCGAGCGTGACGCGCTGTACGTGCCAAGCCTTTTCTTGTTCGGCATTGAGCGGAATCGGATCGCAATACAAGAGATTCATTTCAAAGCCAGCCAAGCGCTGGGCGATTGCACGGCCGACCGCCCCCATACCAATGATGCCAAGCGTTTTTCCTGTCAAACCAGAGCCATATAGTGTCGGCCGCCAGCCTTGGAAGTGTCCGCTACGGATTTGCCTATCGCCTTCCAGCATATGCCTTGTCAAACCGAGAAGAAGGCCGATAGTCAGTTCAGCGGTCGGGATCGTAAGCAAATCCGGCACAATCGTAAGCCATACACCGTGGCGTGTGCAGGCGTTGACATCGAAGTTATCATAGCCTTTAAGCGCGGCGCCGATGACACGCAGCTTTGGACATTCCTCGAGAAACGCGCTGTCGATGCTGTCCGGCATGAAAGCCATGAGTGCATCCGCATCTTTGGCTCGCGCAATTACCTCAGAACGCGGCAAGGTTTCCCGTGTGGTGTTGGGGATAACATCGGCGCTAGCGGACAACAATTCGATGATTTCCGGGTGCACCCAGTGGGTGAGGACGACTTTGGGCTTCATAAAAACCTTTGTAAGCTTTGGGAGTTATTTGAACTTGCGACGCAGGAAGGAGCTGAAGGCGTCGACGAGGGTAACCATGCCTAAAATAACCAGCAAAATAGCCGAGACATCCTGGTATTGCATGATGCGCAGAGAGCCCATCAGCTCGAACCCGATTCCACCGGCGCCGACCATGCCCATCACGGTCGAAGCACGGAAGTTGTATTCCCATCGATAGATCGCGGTATCGGCCATTTGCGGAAGCACTTGGGGAAAGATCCCATGAAAAATCACCTGCAATGGCGTGCAGCCCGCTGCATGCGCGGCTTCTACCGGTGCCGGATCGGCATGTTCGATCGATTCCGAAAAAAATTTGGCGATCATGCCAACCGAATGTAAGCCTAGGGCTAAAACACCCGGCAATGCGCCGAAGCCAACGGCTGCCACGAACAGGATGCCCATGATCAGTTCGGGTATCGATCGCAAAGCGTTTAACATGCCGCGTGTGGCTTGATACACGAGTGGATGAGGGCTAGTATTCCGCGCGGCGAGCACTCCTAAGGGAATGGATAGCAATACCGCGATTGCCGTGCCGGCGATACTCATGGCCAAGGTATCCAGTACCGGTTTGACCCAGGTGCCAGCCTGCGAGAAGTTCGGTGGGAACATCTCGCCGGCAATTTTTACCAGGCTTGGCATGCCATCCTTCAATCGCTCGGCATCAAATAGGCCGACGTAATACCAGCAACCGATCACAATCGCCAGCACAACGGCAAACTGCAGTATCGTGCGGTTCCATACGCGCTGGCGCTCGGCCAGAATCAAACCAAAATCAGCTTGCATGCTGTCGCTCACTTAGAACTTCGACAGATCGAGCTTGAGCAGTGTGCCAAGGCTGCGCACCACGTCATAGTCTTTGTCGCTGATCGGGCCGAAACCATCGGCTTTGAAAGGTTTCAGGACTTCCGGATCTTTGAGATTCAAGAAGGCTGCACGGATCTTTTCCTTCAGTTCCGGCTTCAGATTGCTGCGCATGGTCCACGGGTATTGCGGATATGGCTTCGATTCGGCAAGAACTTTTACTTTGTTGGGATCGACCAGTCCGCGCTGAACCAGGGATTCAAAAATCGGCTTACTCAAGCCGCCAGCCTGCGCGTGACCGTTTTGCACGGCCATGGCCACCGCGTCATGCGCACCGACAAAGTGTTCGCGATAGTTTTCGCCGGCTTTCAAACCGTTTTCCGCCAATATCGACTTCGGAATCAAATGGCTGGAGGTGGATGCCACATCACCGTAAGCGACATTCTTGTTGACGATATCACTGATTTTGGCGATGCCGGCGCCAGTATTGGCGATCAATACGGACTGGTAGGTAGTGCTACCCTTTTGCTTCATCGCTGCGAATGGCTCGATGTCGCTCTTTTGCTTAGCCAGCACATACGACAAGGGGCCAAAATATGCCATGTCGATACGGCCGTGACGCATGGCTTCGATCATTGACGAGTAATCAGTGGTAACCACCAGCTCAATTTTCTTTCCCAGCTCTTTTTCCAGATAGATTTCGAGCGGCTTGTTGTTTTTAATTACGGTCGATGCGTTTTCGTCCGGCAGTAGCGCAACTTTGAGCGTTTCTGGATCGGGATTGGATGATGCATGGCCAATGCTGCAGACGGCGGCAAGCAAGACAGACATTAATGCGGATGCGAGTTTTTTCATAATCAATCCTTTACGGTAGCAAGTTGCATGGGAAATGAAGTATCGATAAGCCGTTCCTCTCGAGCGTCTTGTGGAACGCTCAAAGAAGAACGGGGTACTTGTTCATACAGCGTGTCGTAACTGGCTTGATCCAAAGTCTGCGGTGCGGCATCAAAAATGACTCGGCCATGGGACAGGCCAATAATACGGTCGGCATAACGTTGAGCGAGGTCTACCTGATGCAGGCTGACGACCGCCGAAATCCCGTCCTCTTTACAAATGCGGTGCAGCAGACTTAGCACTCGCTCTGCAGTAGCAGGATCGAGGCTGGCTACCGGTTCATCAGCCAACACCAGTTTAGGTTGCTGAGCCAGAGCCCGGGCAATACCGATGCGTTGCTGCTGGCCGCCGCTCAATGCGTCGACACGGCTTAAGGCTTTGTGCAATAAGCCGACTCGGTCCAGACTTTGCAGGCATATGGATTGATCCTTCGCCGGGAGGGGGAATAGACTGCGTAATGCCGTGTGGTAGCCCATTCGGCCCATCGAAACGTTTTGCAAAGCCGTCAGTCGGCCAATCAATTGATGCTGTTGAAACACCATGCCAGTCTGTCGGCGATGCATGCGCAATGCACGCGAGTTCGCCAAATTTCCTAAGCCGGCGACAATGGTGGTGCCGCGCTGCGACGCATGCAGCGAATTAATACAGCGAAGTAGCGTGGATTTTCCAGCGCCGGAAGATCCGAGCAATACGGTGAACTGTCCCTGATGGAGTTTGAGAGTGGTGGGATACAGTGCAATCGCATCACCATAACTGACTGAGACATTCTGTAGTTCGATCATGACACCTCCGGCAGATTTGAATTCGTAATCAAAAATGATGACCTGATTACGAATCTGAATTGCAGCGATGGTAATGTCGTGATATGACACCATGATGACTCGTTGATGTCATTTTTGAGACATGGTCGCGGGTGCCTGTGAGGGAAATAAGTTGTGCTATCTATGCCAAATATAGACGCCTGCTATCGGTCGATAGCCGCCGATCCAAGCGCGCAGCACGAGGGGCAGCTCTCAGCCTCAAACTGCCGCTCGGGTTCTCACATCAGTTGGTCGCTCTTGGCCGGCAGCAGCCCGTCGTTGCCTGATGGATCCAACCCCTCCGCTGCTATAGTGCAGTCGGCTTCTGACGTTCAGTGCAGCCGTCTTCTGAAAACGACAGCCGCCGCGGGTCAGCAGTGGGCCGCGACACGCCCCGGCATCGAGGTTGTGAGCGTCCGGGACGCCTTCGCCGTGGGCCGCGAGTGTGCCGAGCGGCTGTTGGGGGCCACCTGCCTGCGAAACGCGGGGAGCACAAACCGTGCGTGATCCAACTGCACCCGGATTAACTCGTAGCGCCCGCTGGCGCGCCTGGCTCTGGGGTGCGCTCGCGGCGCTCACGTGCCCATGCCATTTGCCGATCGTGCTGCTGGCACTGTCCGGCACGGCGGCCGGAGCACTCGTCAGCCAGCATCAGGGCATCGCCGTGGTCGTGCTGCTGGCGTTTTTTGCCTTGTCGCTCACATGGGCGCTGCGCGCGTTCCGGGCGCCCCGGTGATCTGCGCATCGGTGCGCTCAGTCACGCGTCGGGTGTCAGGCTGAGGCATGCTTCAACCTGACGTCAGGCCTGCGACCAAAGCGCGTCACGTTAGGGTTGACTTCCTCATTGGTGGACACACGTTTCTCCGTGTCGAAGACCCTAACCTGACGATCTCGCCGCTAAACGTACGAAAAAGTCCGAATCTTGACGGCACCCCTATGCGGGCGCCGCTTTTTGCGCCGTGACCATCGCGCTGGTTTGGCTCCAGCGGCGGCCTCAGAGAACATAAGGCACGTCAAGCCTGCTGCCGCGGCAGCAACGGCCTGAATTCGCGCAAGCCAGTCCTGGCGCTGCGGAAGCCGCCGGGAGTCGCCGGTCAGGTTGATATGCTCCGGGTCTGACGCCATCTGCTATAGCAACGGGGCGTCGCCGGTAGTGTTAGTGTGGCCGTACAAGGCGGCTGCGGCGCCCTTCAGGCAAGTGTGTTTCACGGCGCTACACCGCACTTCGTCATTCCGGAGTTCCAGAGCCCGTGGCGCCCCGGCCATCGCCGTGCGCCGGCCCTCGTACAAGTTTTGCCTGCTGTCGCGCGCGATCGTTGATGACCTGATGCCGCCGATGGTCCGTCATTGTCTTCCAGTTGCGGATTTCATCGCGTGTGCGCAGGCAGCCGGTGCAGAACCCTGTCCGACCATCCATGACGCACACGTCGATGCACGGTGACCTGACGGCCATCGCTCAGGCTGCGACACGCGTCGGGTTGACTTCCACCGTCACGTGCGACAAGCCCCGGAAGCGTTTGAGTGCTGCGTGATAGAAGCCAGGGCTGCGTTGCGGCTCGGTAGTCGCAACCGACACCACCGCGCCCATGTGACCGGGTCCCAGGCGCCATACGTGCAGGTCGATTACCCGGTCGCCATGGCCCTCGATCGTGCGACGGACATTGTCAGACAGTTTGCGGTCCAGATTCATGTCGAGCAAAATCCCGCCCGTGTCGCGCATCAAACCCCACGACCAGTTCGCGATCACCAGTGCGCCAATCACGCCGGCAAGCGGGTCCATCCACATCCAGCCGAACGTACGCGCCAGCACCAGCCCAATGATGGCCAGCACGGAGACGGCTGCATCCGCGATCACGTGGACGTACGCCGAACGGATATTGTGATCCCGGTTCGCAGCGGTGACTGCGTCGTCATGGTCGTGCTCATGCTCCTCGAAGGCGAGTTCGTGCAAGCCGTCGCTCAACCGGACGACGGCCTTGAACTCGTGCGGCTCCGGAATCTGGTCGGTTGACTCCAGGTAGCCGCCCCGGTCAACGAACGTGAACGCTTGACGTGCGCCGTCCGGGCGTACCGTCGTGACCGAAACCCCGTCTGCGGCCAGGCGCGAATCCTCCGTCGCCGGCGTTATGCGGAAGACGGGCGGCACGCCGTCCTCGAAAACCGAAACCTCGAACACGCCAGACGGAGTGAATATGCGCCGGACCTCATCGTCATGAGCATGGTCGCCGTGATCTTCGTCGCCATGGCCGTGACCGTGACCGTGCCCATGTCCATGCGCATGCCCGTGGCCATGACCGTGATGGTCACCGCTCAGCAGCCAGACGCTCGCCAGGTTGACCAGCAGTCCGACCACCGCGATGGGAATCGCTTCCCCGAAATGGATTGGCACCGGCGAAAAGAAACGGGATACCGCCTCATAGGCGATCAGCAGCGCAATCATCGCCAGCACGATGGCGCTGGTGAACCCCGCCAGATCGCCAAGCTTGCCGGTTCCAAACACGAAGCGCGGATCCGACGCGTGCCGGCGCGCGTAAGTGTAAGCAAGCGCCGCGATCAGCATGGCACCCGCGTGCGTTGACATGTGCAGACCGTCGGCGACCAGCGCCAGTGAGCCGAACAGACTGCCGCCAAGAATCTCGGCCACCATCATCGCACTGCAAAGCGCAATGACTGCCCAGGTCCGCCGCTCGTTCTGCGCGTGTGCCGCGCCGAGATAGATGTGATCGTGTCCGGCGCCAAAGGCTGCGCTCTGGAAATCGCTCATGTTGCCCTCTTACCTGAAATAGCTGTGGATCACTTCGATCAGCTCCTCTGTGCCGCTGACATGCCCGTGCGACGGATCGGCATCGACCAGATGAGTTCGGACATGGTCCTCCAGCACCACTGCCAGAAGACCATTCATCGCGCCACGGCAGCTCGTAATCTGCTGCAGCACCTCGGAGCAACCGCGCTCTTCCTCGAGCGAGCGCTCCACCGCTTCGAGCTGCCCCTTGATGCGGCGCACCCGGTTGAGCAGCTTCTGTTTCTCGCGAATTGTGTGGCTCATGAAAGGCATCTCCGTGAAGACTGGACGGGACTGTAGCACATTTACAAAGATATAGGGGGTATAGGTATATTATTTGGCCGGAAATTCTCCGGCATCATGCCCGTTCGTTGATCGAGTTGGACCCGTGGCGATGACCGCGTCACCCACAAAACCGCCTGAATTGGCGATTCATGGGGCCAGGATCGGCACGCAACACGAATTTTTTGCCCCCAGCTTAGATCCGGTTGACTCAGGATACCCCCACCCCCTACAATCCAACAATCTTCACGGACGGGGCAATTGCCTTGGACACCTGCAGTAGTCGACCTTTGATCCGTTTCGCTGCCTGACTGGCAGGACGTCCCCGCGCTCACCTATCAGCCGCCGTCCTGCCGTCAGGCAGACGGTGCGCGCCGCAGTAACGCAGCCCCGTGCACCCCAGAAAGCGCCATCGACCCGCGTGCTTGCGCGAAGTCAATGGCATCGTGACGCGAGTCCCACTCGCGTGCGCATCTGCTCCCTGTGAGCAGCGCGTGAACCTGTACGGGCGCATCTGGCGCCAGAAAGGAGCCGAAATGCCGGACTGTGACAGTTACCCCATATGCCGCTCATCCCTGCTTTTCATCAGGGCAAACGGGTAGCACGCACCTCACGGCGCCCATGATGCGCCGGTCTCCGTGTCTGCCCGCGCCCCACGTTTCGCGTCCTGCCAGACGCACGGAGAACATCATGAACTTTGGCCTTCTCGTGTCGCAAAACCCGCACATCGACGACTCGCGTGCCTGCTACGACACCATGCTGTCGCTGCAGCCCCGCACACCGAACCGCTTCGCTGCATTCTGGCGCTGCGTCAGCCGACTCATCTCGTAACAGGCCGTAAGCCATTTCGGCATGCGCGACGGACGCGTTTTTCCAGCGACCGGTCCGCTCGCGCATGCTTGACCGCCACAGAGTTGTTCCAGCGCAATCCGGGAACCATAAAAATGTCTACGCCAACTGATCTCTCACCACCCACGCTCGGGCGGGAACGCACCGCAGTCCTCGATTCGGCCCATCTGGGCGACATCAAGGGAGCGCTCGGCACCATTGCCCACCACGACACCGCCCCGCGCACGACATGGTGGGCGCGCTTTCGAACGTTGCTGGCTATTCTGGGCCCGGGCCTGATCGTCATGGTCGGCGACAACGACGCGGGCGCCTTCAGCACCTATACACAGGCTGGCCAGAACTACGGCACGACGCTGCTGTGGACGCTTCTGCTGCTCGTGCCCGTCCTCTTCGTCAACCAGGAAATGGTCCTGCGGCTCGGTGCGGTCACCGGCGTCGGGCATGCGCGGTTGATCTTCGAGCGCTTTGGCAAGTTCTGGGGGGCGTTCAGCGTGATCGATCTCTTCCTGCTCAACGCGCTCACGATCGTCACCGAATTCATTGGCATCACGTTTGTGCTCGACTTCTTCGGCCTCTCCCGTATCGCGGGCGTCTGCATCGCCGCAGCGCTGACGATGGCCGCTGTCAGTACGGGGAATTTCCGGCGCTTCGAGCGCTTCGCCGTCGTGCTGTGTGCGCTGAGCCTGCTCCTTGTTCCCGTGCTGGTGTCGATACATCCGCCGGTTGGCCAGATGACGCGCGACTTCTTCATCCCGAACTGGCCTGCGCACTCGAAGCTTTCGGATGTGATGCTGCTCGTCATTGGTATCGTTGGTACGACGATCGCACCCTGGCAGCTGTTCTTCCAGCAGAGCTATGTGATCGACAAGCGCATTACGCCGCGCTTCATGAAGTACGAGAAAGCCGACCTGTGGATCGGCATCGCACTGGTGCTGATCGGCGCAGTGGCCATGATGGCGTTCAGTGCCGCGCTGTTCTCGGGAAAGCCCGAATTTGGCAATTTTACGGATGCGGGCGGCGTCATCACCGGCCTTGAAAAATACGCCGGCCGTACCTCGGCCGTGCTGTTTGCGATTGCGCTCTTCGATGCGGCGATCATCGGCGCAGCGGCAGTCTCGCTGTCGACCGCCTATGCGATTGGCGACGTGTTCAAGATCCGTCACTCGCTGCATCGGGGCGTGACGGACGCGAAAGGCTTTTACCTTGTGTACTTCGGCATTGTCGCGCTGGCTGCCGTAATCGTACTGATTCCCGGTAGCCCCCTCGGACTGCTGACCGAAGCGGTCCAGACGCTCGCCGGCGTGTTGCTGCCGAGTGCTACGGTGTTCCTGCTGCTCCTGTGCAACGACAAGGCCGTGCTCGGACCATGGGTCAACTCCAGAAAGCTCAACCTGTTCACAGGGGCGGTGATCTGGGTGCTGGTGATGCTGTCGATCATCCTGACCGCGTCGGTGATGTACCCGGATATCAGCGGTGAGACGATTCTCGTAGTACTCGCGGGCGGAACCGTGCTGGCCATCGCTGGCTATGCCGTGACGGCTGCGCTGCGCAGAGGTAGCAGGGACCCCGTGGGCTCAACCCAGGCATGGCCAGAGGGCGCACGCGACACGTGGCGCATGCCGCCGCTGAACGATCTGCCGGCGCCGAACCTGACGCTGGCCAAGCGTGTCTGGATGGGAGTCCTGCGCGGCTACCTGCTGCTGGCCGTGGGGCTCGTCGTGCTCAAGGTCGTGCAGATGACCCTGTTGAAATAGCGCGCTGCATCAGTCGTTTCACGCGTGCAGCTGCACGCAGCTCAGTTCAGGGCGCGTTTGTTGTGACCCGCACCTCAATCCCGCCGGAGCATACAGCGGGACGCCCGGTGGACGCCAGATGCCGGCCGGATGGCCGTTGAGCGGGGCGCGACAGGAAATGGTAACCGCAGTGGCCGATCTTGCTGAGGAGGAATTGTCGTGAAGTACCTGAAAAACCGGGATGCAGCGTGGATCGCGATGCTTCTGGCCGGGTTTGTGGTCCTGGCTTTCATGTTCGCAGCCAGAAACACCGGCGATATCACATTGGGAGACACCTCGAGCGCGGGTGCGAGAGCGCCTGCACCGCATCAGGTTACGACCCACTGCCTGATTTACGGGAAGTACTGCCTCGGCGAGTCGTTACGTGCAAGCCAGGGCTGAGCAGTGGCGAGCCGGGTATGCCCCGGCCTCGCACCTGAACGCAGGGTGCGCGACGCGCCTACGCCTAATTTCCCGGTGCGGGTAATCGTTAATATCTGAAGCTTCGGGTATTAACGAATCACGGCCAACCCTCTAGTTCGGCCCGGCTGATGCCGTGATGAGGATCGGCCGGGATTCGTAAATTTTCGCCAGAAGCGGTTTAACGCATTGGTGAGTAAAAGAAATTCGTTGTCGTCGAAGGAGCGTGGTATCTCGCAATACTGAATTCTGGAGACTGTGCCCCCTTCGGCAAAGACATGCCCGCTCGCTCCAGGGGTTTGAGGAACCTGGCCCCCCAATGAGTTCAGGCATGGCTAACAGTACCAACGGCAACTTGGCGTCCGCGCCCACAGAAATAGCGATCGCGAGAGACGGAGCATCTGATCGCCGAAGTCGATGGCGTCCAAGAAAAGTGAGTTGAGTGATAGGGCAGCGCTGGCCCACCCGCAAAAACCGCTCGCAAGTTCGTCATAGGACTGCTTCAACCAAGGGATGTCGCGGACCTGTTTGCTGCATGTACGGCTCCGTTAAGGTCGCAGCCATCGTCGGCCAATCGGCATAGCCAATACCTTCCTGTACAAGGCAATCGAAGCCCCGGTTACCACCCTGCCCCCGACTCGCCAGAACGGGCTGCCAAGCATGTAGGCGATCCAGGCGACAATTGCCGCCCCGATCATGTCAAACGGAAAGTGCACGCCAACAAACAAGCGGGCCCACGCAACGGCGATATCGACGATCAGTGCAAGCAGTCCAAGTCGTCTTTTTCCTGCGTAGAAGAGTGTGAAAGAGATCGCAGAAAGCAATGTGGCGTGATCGCTCGGAAATGACGAGTCAGGAGCATGCGCGAGGAATGCATGCCCTATTCCGATTGCGAATGGCCGGGGGTGGTACCACACCATTCCGATCAACTGGTTAATGCCGAGTGCCAGGAAGCCAACAAAACATGCACGCAGGGCCATTTCCCGCCTCTCGTCGCCGCCCGCCAACCACAGGCAGACAAGTATGACAGGAGCCGCCCAGATAGCATAGTTGGCGATGATCACTCCCATTCCGATGAGCCAATGCGGCGTCGCTGGCGTGGCGTTGAGCACGAGAAAAATGGTTTGATTGAGCGCTTCGAGCGTTTCCATAAGAGGCTTTTGTCGTGAAGATCAGGATCGGTCAGCGGTTGCGCTTCTCCAGGCGTGGCGCGAAACGGCACATCACCAGTGGGACGACAGCCAGACCGGCTCCGGCAAAGAACGTCGCCGACGCGCCATGGCGATCCCACAGCCAACCGGCGATGACGCTCGCGACCAGCATGCAGACGCCGCTCGCGAGATTGAAAAGGCCGAACGAACTTCCGCGAAGTGTCTGCGGCGCTGTTTCTGCGACCATCGCCGCGAGAATGCCTTGTGTGAAACCCATGTGCAGGCCCCAGAGCGCAACGCCGAGGAGGACGGTGATGATCGACGCGCTCGTGCCCAGCACAAGATCTGCCGCGATCAGGAGCACGAGCCCCCAGGCGAGTAGAAACCGGCGATCGATGCGATCCGAAAGTGCTCCCGCGGGGTAGGCGGAGAGCGAATAGGCGAGACTCATGACCACCATCACGCCGGGAATCCACGCGATATTCAACCCGGTCTGCTGCGCGCGCAAGACAAGGAAGGCCTCGCTGAAGCGCGAAAGCGTGAAGGTGGCACCGATCGCGACCACGAACCAGTAGCGCTCCGGAAATTCACGCCATGCCCGCCAGTGCAGCGGGGACCGGAAGCGACGAGGCGCACCTTCACCGACCGGCTCCTCAATGCCAAACAGGATCAGGCCGACCGCGATGAACGCGGGTACGACCGCGAACCACAGGACAGTGCGAATGTGATCGGAAAACCCGAGCATCAATACGATTGCGGCAAGGGGTCCTGCAAATGCTCCGATCGTGTCCATCGACTGCCTCAGTCCAAAGCAGGCGCCACGAATCTCCGGGGGCGAGACGTCTGCGACGAGGGCGTCACGCGGCGCACCGCGAATCCCTTTGCCCGCGCGATCGACAAGTCGTGCGGCCGCGACAATCCCGGGTGTGCCGGCCAGCGGGAAAAGCGGCTTGGAAAGCGCGGCCAGCCCGTAGCCGAGCAACAACAGCGCCTTGCGTTTGCCAAGCCAATCACTTACGGGCCCCGAAAAGATCTTGACGATCATTGCGGTCGCTTCGGCTGCCCCTTCGAGCACACCCAGCGCGCTCACGCTCATGCCCATCGTGGTGACGAGAAAGATGGGCAGCAACGCATGAACCAGTTCGGACGAAAAGTCCATGAAGAGGCTGACAAACCCCAGCATCCGGACTGCACGGGGAATCGGAATGCGGTCGATGGTAGATGTATCAGGTAGCATCGTTCGTTGTCTGGAATCGGGAGAAAGCTGTTTTCTACCGGGCATCAGGCCGGTGCGGCGCCGCGGACTGTATCAGCTCCGCCCGACACGGGATCCCAGCCAGGCGCTCTACATTACCGCCTTCTGCCCGTTTCGGAGATATCGGTATTCGTGCCAGGTGAGGGCGATAACGACGATGTCCAAGGCCGTGACGAGCAACAACCAGACTGAGTGCGTGAATGTAAATCGATAGACCTGGTAGCCAATGAACAGGCCGAAAACAATCATGGAAATGGGAAAGTACCAAAGTCTCTCGCACAGCAAACCGATGATCAGCCACAGCTTGATCACGCCGTGTCCGAGCAGATAAATCGCCGCGAATTTCTGGGTGTCGACAGAAAGGTGCTGTACGGTATGAAGGAGAAAGTTGGCGACGAGATCATGGGGATCTTCCGCAAACTCATCCTGCGTGACCAAACGCACAAAAGTCAGAAAAAGCCGCTGCGGAACGAAGTATGTGACAACGCCGGCAGCGATTTCTGAAAGCGCGAAAATCGCCTTGAACCACAGGCTCAATTCAAACACCAGATGGAGCTTCTTCCCGTCAAGCAGCTTGTTCAGACCAATCACGGGGATCTCTCCAATGGTTCGCAATGCGGGTCGCGTTCGCTTCGTCTTTACCGTGACACCTCGTCACTGGCCATCGCCCGTTTCTCCTGATACCGCTGCTTGTCCGGGTTCGACCAGTTCCTCGCGCGCGAAACGCCCGTAACGCAGTGCCAAGGTGGGCAGTACGATCAGGTTCAGTGCGGTCGAGGTGAGCAGGCCGCCAAGAATGACAATCGCCATCGGCCCCTCGATTTCGTTACCCGGCGCGCCGCTCGTCACGGCGAGCGGCAGCAGGGCGAGCGCAGTCACCAGTGCAGTCATCAGGATCGGCACCAGCCGTTCCGACGCACCGCGCACCGCCGTATTTATGTCCCAGGCCAGCCGGTCGACGTGCACCAGATGCTCGTAGTGGCTGATCAGCATGATTGAATTGCGCAGCGAGATGCCGAGCAGCGTGACGAATCCCACCATGCTGCCCAGCGACAGGTTCGCGCCGGTCAGCACGACGCTCAGAACCCCGCCCACGAGCGCGAAGGGCAGGTTAATCATGACCAGCAGCACGCCGCGACGGCTCTTCATTGCGAGGAACAGCAGCAGCGCGATGCCCACCAGCGCAATCCCGCCGTATGCGAGCAGGTCGCGTTGCGACTGCGCGCGCGCTTCGCTCTCACCGCTGAAGACGGCATACGTGCCCGGCGGCATCCTGATCGCGTGATTCACACGCGCCTGTGCTTCCTTTACGAAGTCGCTGACGGGCCGGCTGCCGAGATTGACCGATACCGTCTGCACGCGCTGGCCACCGTCATGTGTGATCTGGTAGCGTCCCGCGACCTGACGGATCGTCGCGAGCGAGCCCAGCGGCACGGCAAGGCCGTCGCCATTGCGCACCATGAGCTTGCCAATGTCGCCGACGGTCTGACGCTGGGCCGGGTCGAGCACAACGGCGAGGTCATAGCTGCGGCTACCCTCGTAGATCTGGGATACGGTCACGCCCGCGTAGGCAGCCTGGAGAGCATCGAGCACCTCGACGGGCCGGAAGCCCCAGCGGCTCAGGGCGTCGGGATTCAGCCGCACGTCCAGTTCCGGAATCCCGGGCGGCGAATCCACCCGCACGCTGGCGACGCCGTGGATCGTGCCGATCAGCTGGGCGATCTGCTGCGCCGTGCGATCGATGACGTCGAGATTGTTGCCGAACACATTCACGACCACCGGGGCCGTGGTGCCCGAAATGGTTTCGTCGATCCGTTCCTCGAGAAACGTGTTGACCGAGGTGGAGAGACCCGGAAAGCGCGCCAGCGCCTGGCGAATCCGGTAGAGCGCCCAGCTCTGGCCCGATGCCCCCATCGGCTTGAGGTCGACTTCGAACTCGGAGAGCTGCACGCCGGTGGGGTCGACCACGCCATTCGCGCGGCCCGCACGCTGTGCCACGAGACGCACGCCCGGCACCTGCATCAGCGCGTTCGAGACCTGCGTGCCGATGCGCAGCGATTCGGCGAGCGAGGTGCCCGGTGCGAGCCCCATGTGAACCGTGTAGTGGCCTTCGCGCAGTTGCGGAATAAAACTCCCGCTCATGAATGGCAGTGACGCGAGCGCCGCGGCGCACATCACCGCGACGATCACCATGACCGCCTTCACATGCTGTTCGACTTTCGTCAGCAGCGCGATGTAACGCGTCTTGAGGCGCCCGATCAGGCGCGGCTCCCGCTCGGGCAAGGGTCCCTTCGCCAGCAGTGCGAGTGCCATCGCCGGCGTGAGCGTCAGGGCGACGCCGAGCGACGCGAGCACGGCGAGAATGTAGGCGATACCCAGCGGCGCAAAGAGCCGTCCACCGATACCCGTGAGCGTGAGCACGGGCAGGAAGATCAGCGTTACGATGAAGGTGGCGAACACCACGGCGCTGCGAACTTCGAGCGAAGCACGCAGCACGACCCGGAAAGCGGGCAGCGGCTGGGGCAGCGTGCGGTTCTCGCGCAGGCGCCGGTAGATGTTCTCGACGTCGATGATGGCATCGTCGACCACCTCGCCGAGCGCGATGGCGAGCCCACCCAGGGTCATCGTGTTCAGGCTGACGCCGAACGACGTCAATACGATGATCGCGACCAGCAGCGACAGCGGAATCGCCACCGCGGAAATCACGGCGGTGCGCACGTTGAGCAGGAACAGGAACAGCACCGCGATGACCAGCACGGCGCCGACGATGAGCGCGGTGCGCAGGTGGCCGACGGCGGCCTCGATGAAGTTGGCGGGCCGGAAGACGTTGGTGTTTACGTCCACACCTTGCCGGGCGAGCGCGGGTCCGAGTCCCGCGAGCGTCCTTTCGATGTCGCGCGTCACGGCCATCGTGTTGGTCCCGTACTGGCTTTCCATCACCACCATCACGCCGGGCTTGCCCATGATCGATGCTGCGCCAACAGCAGGTGCACTGCCCCAGGTCACGTTGGCGACGTCACCCACACGAACCGCCGCGCCGTTGCTGGAACGCAGCACGACACTGGCCAGTTTTTGCGGTGTCGCGATCTGGCCATCGGCGTTGACGGCGATGCGCTGGTTGCTGTTCTCGATGAACCCGGCGCCGCGCACGCCGGTGGCCTGGCGCGCCGCGGCAATCACGTCCGGGATCGACAGGCCGTGGCGCATCAGCTTCGCGGGGTCGACCTGGATCTGCAGCTGGCGCGTCTCACCGCCGAACACAATCACGTCGGCCACGCCGGGAGTGCCGAGCAGCTGCGGTTTGACCGTCCACTGGGCGATGTCGTAGAGGTCCGCGAGCGAGCGCGTCGTCGACGTCAGGCCAATGGTGCGCACGACGCTCGTTGTCGTGGTGAGCGGCAGGAGTTGGGGTGCGGTGACGCCCACTGGTAGCGAGCCCGCAAGCCCGCCGATGCGCTCGGTGACGAGCTGCCTGACCTGCATCACGTTGGCGTGGTCATCGAACACAAGCGTGACCGAGGAGAGGCCCTGCATGGACCGCGAGCGAATCGACTTCAGGCCCGTCATGCCGCCGAGGGCATTTTCAACCGGCTGGGTGACGAGGCTCTCCACCTGTTCGCTGGTCATGCCCGGAGCGGCCGTCTGCACGATGCTCATCGGCGGCGCAAATTCGGGAAAAACGTCGAGCTTGGCGCGCGTCAGCGTAAAGAGCCCGTAGCCGGCCGCCATCACGGCCAGCGAGAAGATGACGCCGCGAAAGCGCAGCGAAAAGCGGATGATCGCGTCAAGCATGGGGCGTGGAATGGGACGTGGAGTCGCGTTGTTCTGGGCAGGTCATGCACGGTACGGTCGCAGGATCAGTCATCACATTCGGGCGGATCCTTGCACGCGGTGGCGATGCCCTGAGGCTTGAGCTCTTCGGAGAGCAGCAGTTGCGCACCCTGCGTCACGATCTGGTCGCCGGCGTGAAAGCCCGACGTGACCATGAAGCCGCGGTCGTCCTCGTTGCCGGCCGGCACGTAGCGTCGCGTAAAGCGCTCGGGGGCCGTGCGCACCCAGGCCCACGTCTGGCCGCCGTACCACACCACCGCCTGCGCCGGGATCAGCAGCCCCGATACGGCCTCGCTTGACGTCGGCACGCGTGCACTCGTGCGCAGATTGGCGGGCAGCGTGGCGTCGGCGACGTAGAGCCAGGGGCTCCCCTGCACGGCCGGATCAACGAGTGGCGAGGCGGAAAGCCGTTGGGCCGGCACCACGCGGCCGTCAGCCGTATCGACGGCGATGCGCTCGGGTGGCGCCATACCAAAACTTGTGGGCAACGTGACGCGCAGCACGACAGCCTGGCCCGACTGAAGGAGCTGGAACAGCCTCGAGGCCGGTGCGGCCGCGGCATTCGCGAGCACGTCGCCGAACTGCTGCCGCATCGCGCCGTCCAGCCCGTTCAGCGTGACCCGGGCAGACTGCAGTTTCGCTTCGTCGCCCTGCATCGTCGACTGTGCAGCCTGCAGGCTCTTCTGCGAAACATTGCGGTCGTCGGCAAACAGTGTGCGGCTGCCCTGGTACTGCGTCCTCGAACTGGCCGCCTGCGCGGTGAAGGTGTCAACGTCCGCGCGCGCGCTCGCGAGCCGGTTGCGCAGATCGAAGAGCGGCTGCAGATCGATGACCATCGCGTCGGCGCTGATGCCGGACTGGCTCATGACGGCGGCAAGCGGCGCCACCTCGATGTGGCTGGCCCGTTGGGCCTCGGGGCTCACGACCACGACCGTTTCACCGTTGACCGTCTGTACGGCGGGCGTCGGAGCCGACCGGGCTGCCGTGGCGGTCGATGCACTGGCGTCGTCAAACGCCTGGTTCAGGATGTACCAGCCTGCACCGGCAGCGAGGGCCAGCGAAATGACGGAAAGTAGGATCAGCCGGAGTTTCATTATGGTGTCTCTTCACTGAGGGTATCGCTCACCGCCTCATGACCCAGGGGTTGCTGCATCGCATCTTCGAGCGCGCCAGCGGCCTGCTGGACCGCGACTACGGCGTCGAGGTGGGCGCTCTTGCTGGTCTGGTAGTCAGCTTTCGCCTGCGTGAAGGTCAGCCGGTCCGCATTGCCGCTGGCGAAAGCCGCCGCCTGGCTTTCGAGTTGCCGGCGGGCACTTGCCAGATGGGCGTCGGACAGCTGCAGCGCTTCGAGGCTCGCCCGGTAGCGTGCCAGCGCGTGCGCAAGATCGCCGAGAATCCTGTCCTGCAACGCGCCGGTACGCGTGGCAGCTTCCTTGCGCTTCGCCTCGGCTTCCCTGATGCCGCCCTGGTTCTGATCGAAGATCGGCAACGTAATGCCGGCGAGCCCGAAGCCAATCTTGTTGGTGCCCGTGTCGTACGTGTAGCCGGAGCCGAGGTGGATGTCCGGATACTGTTTCGCGACCTCGAGCTGAAGCGCCGATTCGGCCGCGGCGTAATCGGCCAGCGAGGCGCGCAGATCGGCGCGATGGAAGATCGCCGCGCGCTGCGCATCCGTTGCGGGCGGCGCAGGCGGAACCGTATCGAAGGCGCTCAGGTCGAGCGTGACGCGGTCGAGCACGGTGACCGGCACGCCGATGGCGGCAGCCAGTTGTGCGAGCGCGTCCTGTTCGGCGCTTCGCGCGGCGGCCAGCTCGCTCTGGGCCTGGGTGTCGGCAAGGACGGCAGCGTCGACGTCGGGCTGCGAGTACTGGCCGACAGCGAGGCGGTGGCGGCTCATCACGGTGATCTGCCGCTCGGCGTCGGCCTTGGCGGACAGGAAGGCCATGCGTTCGCGGGCGGCGTAGAGGGCGAGCATGGCATCCCGGACCTGAGCGCGAACGCTCCACGCTGCGTTGACGATGTTCAGCCGGGCCGCTTCCGAGAGGTGGTTCGCCTGATCGACGCGATAGCCGCGCTTGTGCGCGGTCTCGATCGGAATATCGAGCGACGGCCCCCAGGTGAAGGGCGCTCCCGGCCCCGGGTTAGGCGTGTTGTACTGGAACGGCAACTGCAGGACCGGGTTGGGAATCGCGTTGGCGACGTCGATACCGGCGTTGGCCGTGCTCCATTGCGCACGGGCAAGGTCGAGGGCGGGGCTGTAGTAGAAGGCCGCCAGGGTGAGCATCTCACGATTCCAGACTGCAGGCGGCCAGGGCGTGACGTCGTGACCGGTCTCGCGCGCCACGTAGGCCTGCAGCGCCTCGCTCGCCAGCGTGCGCTCCTCGAATTGCCGGGCAAGCTGGGCGGGGGCGATCGGCTCGGGATGGTAGGTCGTGCAACCGGCCATCCCGGCGAAGGCGATAAAGACAAACGATAATGTGCGGCGCATTCTTGCATCCCATCGGATGGTGTGCCGCCCACCCGGGCAGCGTCCGGGGCGGATGCTACGCCACCGGTTGTGAAGTTTTCGTCAAGAAGGAACGGCCAGGACGCCGCCGGGGCGGGCATGCGGTATTGACGCCAGCTCTGTCAACGCCACATGTGCCGCTCTCAGTGGTGCCTGAACAGGGTCGGGTTCGATTGCTGCCACGTTGGCGCGCCCGCCTGGGCGTTCCCGTTCATGGATGCCCCGGAACCGGAGGTGTCGCAGTTCATTTCGGACATCTTGTCGGGGTAGCTATTTCTGGGTAGACGCATCAATCCTGACTGCTCCGCACACGCCAACTGGGCACGGACCGCGGCGCGCGTCGGGCCGGGGGTTGGCTGGGCAAATGCAAGTAAGGGGGCAATCGCAGAGGATGCGACGAAGAGTGCAGCGATTAGCGATTTCATGAGCGACTCCTTCACAATCTGGTCAATATCTGTTCCGGTAACTTACGGAACAGCCCATAAGCCCATGCTACGCAGGGGTTTGTGAAGTTTTCGTCAAGAACGCATCAGCAAGCGTGCAGTCGACTCAGGTCCGGCTCGTCGCCGGCAGGCGCAGCGAGACGCAGGTGCCAACGCCTGGCTCGCTGTCGATCCGGATCGACCATCCATAGCGATCGCAGACCTTTTTGACGATCGACAGGCCGATTCCGACGCCAGGCGTCGCAGTGCGCGGCGACCCGGCCTGGTAGAACCGGTCAAAGACATGGGGGAGTGCGTGTGCCGGAATGCCTGGCCCGGTGTCTTCGATGTGCAACCAGCCGTCTGCGTAGCGAAACTGAAGGCGTCCGTGTTCGGTATGCCGGACGGCGTTGTCGATGAGGTTGGACCTATCCGTGATTTCGTGGGCGAGGCATATGATGAGGTGTAAAAGCCATGGATATGCCGATGAAGAAGAAAAGACAGACTGTCGCGCGTCAG
>NZ_QKZF01000039.1:0-34235 GCF_003253915.1 Burkholderia sp. 28_3 | reverse complement strand
TGATCACCGTCGCTATAATCCATTGACCGCGCAACACCACCTTCCAGACTGATCACGTTCGCCGAAACGATTGATCACCATCGCCGAAATCCGCAGTCGGACGGATCATTCCTCCCATAGTCGTCGTCAGCCGGTATTCGCGGTCGATCTCGACTGCGATCGATATCGCGTCGGGATCACCGATTATCGACAGCGGTGCAATGCGGGGACCGACGAAGCACGAGCCGTCGCGAGCGACAAAACGCATCGACGGACGATAAAAGCCTTCGTGTGGCAGGCACAGGTCCGCAATCAACGTCACGCCAGCCGCGTGCGCCAAGGCCTCAACTGGCGTCACTCGGCTTGCCGGGCGGCTTATCACAATGCCCACCGTAGCGCGCAGCAGCAGAACATCAATCTCCTCCGGCATCGGCATCGACTGGCCGCTGTACGACAGCGTATTACGTGGTTTCACATAAAGCACAGGTGCCTTGGGCCGGGCATTGTATGGTGGCTGACAGGCCGCGTCACCAATGCTGTCTAGTGCGTCACGTTGGTTCAGCAGCGTGCCATAGACGATGCCCGACAAGCTATATGGCTGTTCATCGAACAACAGGAACGGTCCGCTCATCGTCCTAATTCTCAAAAATGATCCAGGGCTTCAGGAGGACCTATGTCGCAGCGGCGACCATTCCATTCACTTCCGCCACGGCCCCCGAGTCCCCGACCAGTACGCCCTGAAGTGTCCCGATTGATGGGGAACACTCAACGGGAGCAACATGCCGCCCGCATGACGCATGCCTGGGGTGCATAGACTCACCCGCGTTCAGAGGAAGGTAGTCAGCATCTTTACGGTAAGCACGTTCTCAGTGAGAGTGATCTCCCGCCGTCGAAGCTTCCAGCCATCGGAAGAACGACTCAACACGTCTTTACGGCGCGCGGCAAGCATCATGTTCTCGTACTGATTTCGGTTCTGGCGCACCAGAATGCGACTCGACACCTCGATTTCCAGATCTTCCTCGACCTCGTTCACCGACGTAACGTAGATGTTCGACACCAGATGCGCCATTCTGGAAACCGGCTCCTCTGCCCAGTGCACACCGGTACGGATTTGCTCGATACGCTTGGCAAGCGTCCACTTTCCTTCCTCAAACCAGCTGATATCGACCCCTTCCTTCGTCGCCTCTCTTTCCGATAGCTCGCTGTGTCGCGCATTGCGCTGGATCGGCATGAAATAGACCAGGTTGGCATGCAACATCTCGAGCCATTCCTCGTATTGGCGGTTGTCAAGAAGATCTGCCTCACGATAAAGAAATCGCTCGGCCTGCCAGGTCAGTTCGCGCAATTGATTGTTGTCCATCGCAAATTTCTCGACTGCGCTCACGACTTGCCCTCCTTCAAGCTGCTGAATACGGGATCGTGATCACCCATCAGATGATCCCAAGGCTTCCCGTCCATGTAATCCGACCACCGCGTATAGAAGGTTCGCGGATTTTCCTCAGAGATTTGCGTCGATACATTGCCGGCGAGCGTCTCGTGTGAGCCCGCGCGTCCCAGCGATTGCTGGTAGTTGTATGGGTAGCGCCGTGCAATAGCCCCGGCGCTTGCTTCCGTGGCCATCTGCCAGTTCTCGATGTCATCCTGTTCGGTCATGCCTGCAGGGCCCTGGTACCGCATATAGAAATGGCGGAGCAGGTCTCGGACTTCTGCAGGAGCGTCCTTGTCGATGAGATACCAGCGCCACATTTCCGTATGCATGGGTCCGTGCGGATGAAACACGGTAATCGACCGCGGCTGGCGACCGTTGAAGCTGGTGTTCGGGAAAATCGTGCACACGAACGGAAGCAGGCGGGAATTTTCGCCTTGACGCTGCTGACGCTCTTCGTAACAACGCCGGAAATACTGCTCGACTTCAGGATTGTCTTGGTAGGCTTCAGCGTAGGGAAGCATCTCCGGCTGAATTGCACTATGAGCGCCATGCCCCGCCGGGAAGTTGACCCAGACATGCTGTGCACCAGAGAGCTCGTCATCGCGGCGGCCCTTTTTACCCGCTTGGGCACTGGGCCCGATCCCAATGTCGTCTACGGAGCGGTGACTGGGGTTGTGGTACGTGTCGCCCAGAAAGTTCTCTGCGCCGATCTTCCAGTTCGCCGGAATGATCCATTTTTGGACACCCACGAACACCTCCGTGTCGCCCGGCACGCCATTAAGGCCATCGATAGCAAGATCCAGGTGTTCCTTTGCGTCGCCGAGGTACTCCAGCAACTGTGGCGCCTCCTTGTCCCAAGTCGCCCAGATCGTTCCGTTGTAGTTCTCGAGTTGTGCCACTTCGATCAGCGACCATGCGTCCTTGTCGAGGTGCTCTTCGTAGAGCGAGCCGTACATGGGAACGCCGAAAAGCTTCCCTTCGGTGGTATAGCTCCACGCATGATACGGACACGTGAACTGCTTCGTGTTGCCCTCGTCGTACTGACACACTTTCATGCCGCGATGGCGACAGGTGTTCAAGAAGACATGAAGCTTGCCCTTCTGATCGCGGCAGAGAATGACCGACTCGTTTCCCATGCGCGAGGTGAAAAAATCCCCCGGATTCTTCACCTGACTTTCGTGGCCTACGAAGAGCCATGCCCTGGTGTAGATCCGTTCGAGCTCGGCCTTGAAGACCGCGTCATCGGAAAAGATCTCGCGGCTGATCAATCCTGCATCTCGATCCACGCATTCCGCAAACCGGCTGCGTCCAATCGAGTCGGCACTGATGCACTGGACAAAAGGTGCGTCTTGTTTCATGAGTCTGGTTTCCTCGTGAGTCACTGCTAGCCTGTGAATTTCTCGGCAAAGAGTTGTCGGGCTGGAATCTGCTTGGTTTTCAGGATGCCTCTGACGGCGTCGACCATGGGCGGCGGACCGCACGCATAGATCGAGGACGTTCGGTCGATCGAGAGCCGATCCAAGAGTTGCGTCACGCGCCCCTTGCCGTAGAACGAACCGGGGTTTGCGTCATCGCACGACACATGGATCTGTAGGCTCGCAAGCCGATCCTTGAAGTGTTCAATTCGCTCCAGTTCGAACAGCTGGCTCTCATGCCGTGCGCCGATGAAAAGAATGACGGGCGCCAAGCGATGCTCAGGGCGCTCGTCCTGAGCGATCTGTTCCAACATTGACAAAAACGGGGCAAGTCCCGTTCCACCAGCCACCATCACCTTCGGCCCGGCATCCCCACGCAGATAGAATGTGCCGCGCGGCGCGCCTAGATTGACGCTATCTCCAGCCCGCGCTTCCGAAGTCAACCAGTTGGAAAACTGCCCGTTAGATCGCAATGCGATATAGAACTCCAGTCGCTTCGAGCCTGGGGCATTCGCCATCGAAAACGATCGCTCAAAGGCTCCACCTTTGGGTGCGATGTTGACGTACTGACCTGGCAGGAACGAGACCACCTCCTCCGTCAGCAACGTCAAGCAAATCGTGTCCTCGGCTACCGGTTTCATGCTTTCAACAATTGCCAGGCATCCGGGCGCGGAAGCGGCAAGCGCGTCATCACCGGAGTAAGGCAGCTCGATGACGGCAGGCTGCGTCGTCTTCGCCCGGCAGACGAGCACAACGCCGCCGGCGCGTTCGGATTCGGAGAGGACATAGGGGCTGAACTCGTCCATATCGACTGAACCGCGAGACACCTGCGCCTGACAAGTCCCACAGTTTCCTTGCTCACAGTCCACGAGCAAGGAAAGCCCGCAATCGCGAGCCCCAGCCAAAATGCTTGCCCCTTCTTCGAGCAAGAGCGTGTTGGTTTGCCCGTCGGAAAAGACAAGCTGGATTGGGATCGACATATTGAGACCCGGAACTCATTGAGATGAAACTTTTGTCCGCCCTTCGGACCGATGTCTCAAAGCATAGCGATGTGCCGGGTCGCAGCCGAACCGATGCTGCAGATGTCCGCAGTTCGGACATGTCACACGTTCGCGATAAGCCCGTATGAGTGGAGCGTTAGATTTCGGATGACGACCCGAGATAGATAGGGTCTGGCGCTTATATAGGTGCGCTTCGGTGTAGCGGATGCCCAGGCGCGCAGACTGGTAGCCCCGTCGCAGTAGTATTTGCGCTTGCCAAGCGACACACCTCGGCCAAATCTCTATCCAACTTCTGAGCCAAGAGTTCGGATTGTTCAGAGTCCACGAAAGGAATCCCATGACAGCTAATCGCGTACTGATATTCGGTGCGGCCGGACATCTCGGCCTACCAGTTGCACGTTGGATCAACTACCGCTCACCTCAAACCTTACTTCGCCTCGCCACGCGTAGCGACACCAGCAAGCGATCGCTTGCACAGCAATTCCCTAAGGCGGAGTTGATTTCGGCAAATTATTTAGATGCTTCGTCGATGGCCGAGGCTCTTGCTGACGTCACTGCAGTATTCGTTGTTACACCGGACTTTCTCGACGAGGAGCGCGCAATGACCAATTTGGTCAATGGCGCGCGGCAGTCGAAAAACCTGCGCACCATCGTCCGCATTGTCGGAAATCTACCTAACGTCACGCCGGCCAACCTCACCCCAGAGTTGCGCGATTTTGGTGGGGGTACCGCCACGCAACACTTGCTAGCTCGCCAAATCCTCGATGCCAGCGGCCTCCCGGTCACATATCTCAACATGAGCGCGTATCTAATGGATGATCTGTTGCGCTGGGGTGGCCCGATCAGGGAGCAAGCAGCGCTGCTCATGCCATACGAGCGTCGAGTAGCTTGGGCCGACCCGGCGGAGGTCGGTGAAGCGGCGGCCCGTATCATCCTCAGCGAGGATAGTCGCTATGCCGGCCAGTACTTCAATGTCGAGAGTGGTCAGGACATCTTCACGTTCAAGCAAGTCGCCGAAATTCTGAGCGATGTCCTGCACTATCCGATAGCCTATGACGACAGCATCACACGATGGCTGGAGACGGTAGGCCCGAGGTACAAACAGCTCTTCGGGCCCAAAGGCGCAGACTACTACTTGGAATTCTATCGCTTCGAACAATTACACGAGTTGGCCGTATGTACTTCGAGTTCCCTCGGCATGCTACTGAAACGCACGCCCGCTACGCTGCGCTCATGGATTCGTGCCAACGCCGCCAGCCTTTCACCCGTTGCGGCTAGCTCGACAAAGTCTTGATCGCAGGAGTGCGAGCCACTATTGCTCGCACTCTCCCGTGAATTCTTGACAGAAAATGAGGGGACTTTGATCGCTCGCGGTGGTTGGCAACGACCATCTCCGCGACCATCTGATTTTCACGCCCGTAATCACGAATTAGTTGTTGAAGCCCGATGGACGGACTTTCCTGACGGAAGCGCCTGTTGAAGCTTTCGACCGTGGCGTTGTCAGTGGGCGTGTCCGGCGGGCTGAATTCCTGTTCAACTCCATGTTCGTAGGCTCAGCGATCCATTGCCTTCGAGATGAGCTCGCTGCATTTGTCGACCTTGATCATGGCGCGGTGTCCGCGCATGCCAGTAATACACGTCGGCGCTTGGACCACATGCTGCCCTTCAGAATTTGTCCGGCCTCGGTGGCTCAAACATTCCCATGTGTAGTTGTCAACGACGGTCAGAGTCCAAAGCGTCCCACATCGAACAGTGAATCTGCAACAAATCCATGTTCCAAATTTCGACCTGTTCCACGTCGTCGTCAAGTACGGGCGCGAGGTCATCGACCGGGTGAAGCAACGCTCGCGACGCTCTCTGCAAAATCCGACACAACCAAGGCGATTCAGTATTCGCTGAATCGCTGGCCGACGCTCATTTACTACTGCAGCGACGGGCGCCCGGAAATCGACAACCTGATCGCCGAGCGAGTGCTGCGCGGCGTCGCCCTCGGCAGACGGAATTACTTGTTCGCCGGCGCCGACTCCGGTGACGAACGTGCTGCCGCGATGTATAGCTTGATCGGCCCGGCGCGCTTGAACGGCCTCGATCCCGAGGCATATCTCGCCTATGTTCTCGAGCGCATCGCTGACCATCCGATCAACCGCATCGACGAGTTGTTGCCGTGGAACGTGGCGTCGGCGCTGCCGTCTACTGCCCACGTCGAACCCATCCGATAGCATCGCGCTCCCGTCGTCAACGACCTACGCTACGGTGCTGGGCGAGTGCTTACGCAATGTCCGCCATGCGAACATATTTGTCGAATTTGGACGATTCGCTTCCATTCGGTGATGGTCACAGGCTACATTTCACCATGACGGATTCAATCCAACTGGCGGACGCGATGTTTGAGTGGTGGATATCGCCGATGACGGATAAGTAAGAGGAAAAGATGACCAATACGGAAAAAGGCAACGAAAGCGTTCGAGCCGTGGGACGAGCGCTGGAAGTCCTCTTGGCGTTCAGTCCTGCCGATTTCGAGCTCTCGCCGACCGAATTGTTGAAGCGCGTTAGCTTGAGCCGTCCCACGCTCTACAGGCTGCTATACACGCTGGAGGCGCGCGGGTTCCTGGTATCGTGCGGAGACCCGCAGAGGTTTCGACTAGGGCCGTCTGTCGCTCGGCTTGCTCACGTGTGGGCATCCAGCAATGACCCGGCAGCTGCGGCGATGCCGATGATACGGAGGGTGTGGGAAGTAACCGACGAAACAGTGGGGCTTTATGTCCGGCAAGGAGGGTATCGGATATGTATCGCCGAGATTCCGAGTGGTCAGCCACTCAGTTTTCGTAGGGGCGTAGGTTTCCAGGATAGGATCGCACTCGGCGCGAGCGGAAAAGTAATTTTGGCTCATTCGTCCTTGGAACCCCGCCAATTGAGACAAATGACCCTGAACACGGATTTAGACCTAGTAGCCTTTGTTAAGGAACTCAAAAAAGCCAGGACACTTGGCTACGCGATCAGTCAAGACGAGCAAATCCAAGGAGCCACGAGCATCGCCGCACCCTTCTTTGACGCGTCCGGCGGTGTTGCCGGCTCCCTCGCTTTGTACGGGCCAAGCGTTCGGTTTGATGCGAAAAAGCTGGAGCACTTTTCGACCCTGCTTATGACCGAGGCCGCACACCTTTCACGGACGATCGGATTCCAATCGCTCGTTGAGCAAGTTTGACATCAAGGGCGGTGACTACAGGCTGCCCTCTTGAAGGCGCTCTAACGCTTTCACCGAATTCAATTCAAGGGTGAGTCGCAACAGCCGACTAAAGACCGGCGCCAGTATCCTCAGATGTATTGCATCTAGATGTCACAGGCGTGCCTTCGCCTTCGAAACTTGTATTCGATCATGCGCCGGAAGGACGTCCGGAATTCCACCTCCGCGCATGCAAAGAAGCGCGACTGAGTCGTGTAATGGGCTTGAACAACTAACCAGTACAACCAGCAAAGCTCAACTCACTGAATTTCTCAATGGAGTTCGGGGGCCAATTGCCGATCAGTCGAGCGTACCATCCGCTCGACTTTCTCTACAACGGCCTGCGCCCCCGCAAGGTAATTCGAAATCGCCTTGTTTACCGTGAGAACTGAACTCATCATCACGATAGTCCAGTAGACTGCGGCGTCGTTTCCGTTGCGGATAGGAACCGATATCGAGCACGTCCGTGGAACGATGCCACCCTCCCGAAATCCGCAGCCAAGAAGGGCCGCATCACGAATGAGGCTGTTCATTTGATTGAGATCCCACTGCTGAGCAGTCGCGTCGCGCGCCGCCGCGCCGGGAACCACCAACCATCGCTGCCGCTCCTCCGTAGGCAAAGACGAAAGATACGCTCGTCCCGGGGCACTCCCTGCGAGTGAATGGCGCTTCCCGATCCTCGGATAGGTCAGTGCGCGAGGCGAGCGAAAGATGGCCCGCGTGACCATCTCCCCTTCTTCGCGTACGTGAAGGTAAGAAGGCCAGCAGATTTCTTCACTGAATTCCTTGACCAACGGCTTTGCTAGTTCGATCACATGTGCGCTCCGCCCATAGCCGCAAGACAGAGCAGTGACCTTTTCGGTCAGACTGTAGACGTCGGTGACCTCATCGCGAACGACATAACCGGCTTGCATCAGCGTCTCCAACACCCGGTAGACAGTCGGCCTTGGCAGCGACGCGGCGCGGCTCAGCTCTAGCGCCGTCAGGTAGTTGGTAGTATTCAGAGCCTTCAGGACGTCCAAACCACGCAGGAAGCTTCGAATGGTGGCATCACTCATCACATATCTCCACGAATACACTTATGTGCTCCACGATGACAGAAACATGCCTTCGGACGCCAAATCTTCCACAAGTCTGTCACGTCACAAGCTAGCATTTTCTGATTTTGATGTCCATCTGGCGGCCATCATGTTGGTATAAGCCCCAACCCAGCTCACGGCGCCGCTCTCCGAAAGTATCAATATCCGGTTGGTTACGATCCACACACCGGACAACCGGCGCACCTGTCATTGCAGCAACCTGCGGACCGGGCAAGCGCCCCCCACCCCAGCATTGAGCTGGACGCTCAGCATCCGCATCACACAATTCGTCTGGCGAAAGGCAAGAAGCGCTTTTTGTTTGGGGTTCGCCCAATCACGACGCAGGCAAGTTTACCGAAACATCGACGACCTCCTGGTGGACTTCTGAGGCAATGGCTCCGGCGTTCAGCGTTGATACGTCCGCCACAGTTCGGGTATAGCGTACTGGACGAGGAAAATTCCAATGATCGCAACGCAGTGCCCTCTGGGAGATCATTCAGCGCAACAGCGCTATGTAGAAGCTTGGGACAGCCCCCATGCTTAACCTCAACGGCGGTCCGAATAAGCCCGGCGGACACGCTCCCAAACGGGCCCAGCGTTCTCATCGTTCGCATATTTCTTGATTTGCCTGTTTGATGCCACGGGATTTCAATATAACCGGTCAAAATAACAGCGTTAGCCGAGTGGTTCCAAACCGCATCCTCGATCGACAGGCCTACGAACCACTGGAACAGCAGGTTGTACGAGATCTGCTCGACCAGTTGCCGCTCGCTGCGGATGCTGTACAGCACCTGCAACAGCATCGCCCGCATCAGTTTCTCAGGCACGATGCTCGGTAGGCCTCCCTTCACGTCGACTTCGTACATCGCCGAGAACTTCGCGTTCATCTTCGACATTGCTTCGTTCAGCCACGCCCGGATCTGGCGCCGTACGTGTTGTCGATAGCGTCGCTGCAGTTCTACGACGAGCCGTTCGGGATAGCGCTCGCGGGCAGCGCATACGTCGCCGCTCGCTTCATGCTGGCAGCCGAATCGTTTCACGGCGTGCGGACAATCGACGAGCTCGCGTACGTAATGCGCGGCTCCGACTGACCTTACCCCACCGACGGCAAGCGACCGGTGGATAAAGCAAATCCGGTTCGGCACTAGATAGATACTGGCCGATAAGCTGCCAGTCGGCCGGATATGAATGCCTGGTTTGATTGAGGCCGCGGATTATGATTTGAACAGGAAGCGTACGTTTCTAGTATCTTCGCCCAGTAATTCCGACAGACGGTCGCCCCATCGTCTCCATGCATCGCGCATCTGCTCGTCGTAGTTGAACTGCAGATAGATCCGATCAAGCGGATCGTTACGCGCGTGATTCAGACATCGATGCACGATGCTCTCAGCAATACCAAGCGACTGCATCATCGTTCCGCAGGTACGACGCAGGTCATGGCATTTCCATTGACCACCCGAGACAATAAGCGTATCCGTTGCTGTCGTGCGACCTTCGGTCGATGCACCCTTCCCGCGTTGCCGGTCACGGATCGCCTTGCACGTTGTGTGGATAGTGACGTGCGGAATCTTGCCTTGTTGCGACGGAAATACGTATTCGCGACGCACGTCGTCCTCGAGCAATCCAGCGCGCACAATGTGCTGTGCCGCAAACTGCGCAAGGACGAAATCTGAAAGATGAATCGTAATCGCCGCGCTTGACTTTGTACGTTCCTTTGGAATCGTCCATGTCCGCGCCTTGAAGTCAAGATCAGCCCATCGAGCCACGAGTGTTTCACCGACGCGCGTTCCGCAAGCAAGCATCACCCATACCGCTGACTCAATGGATCGCGGAAGCCGTGCAGCCGGCATAAGTTCACCCAGCGAGCGAATTTCGTCGTCCGACAGCGTGCGATGGCGTTCGTTGTCACGTACCGGGTCGTAATCACCTGCAACGACATCCTCTTTTGCGAGCGCGAGCACATCACAATCGATGAGCAAGCGTTTCCACGGCTGGTTGCGCTCGCCCCATCGAATCATTTGCTGGACGGCCCCCAACACCTCGACCGAGCGCCGGTTGTATCCCGCGTCGGAAATCGCGGTAAGCAACGGCAGAACGTTCGACGCAAACACGCCTGCAATCTTGTGTGTACGGAGAGCCGGCAACACATGTTTTTCCATCGCACCTCGAAGCATCCTACCACCATCCTTTCGGCCTTTCTTACCGCGCTTCTTGTTGACGGTCGCGAACCACGTATCGAACAAATCGCCGAACGTGAGTTCCGCTGTCGCCGCCTTTTCAACCTTGGCCTGACGTTCACGCTTATTCGCTTCGAGATAGTCCACACCGTCGCGCGCATACGAACGAATCGTCGCCGCGGCTGCGCGTGCCTCCTCTAGCGACAGCCGTCCTTCAGTCATGATGCGCCCCCACGCCTTGCCGAGCGGCTTGTCGTGTTGCTTGCCATTGATGCTGACGCGAACAAGCCAGGTTTTCGAGCCATCCGGGCCGATGCGCAGGAACAGTCCGCGCCCATCCGAGAGGAAATACAACTTCCCGGTCGCCTTCGCGGCTTCGATTTGTCTAACCGTCAGAGCACCCATGATCGCCCTCCTTTGATATTGCAACCAGGTTGGCCCGCGCATCTCTACGCAGAGCCTACTCCACATCGCAAACACTAAAAAAACACTAAAAAGTTGCGGCTCGTGCGGGATTTCCACGGAAGTGGACAAACCACAAATACCCGGCAAACCCTTGTCAGACCGGGCCTTGAAGGATTTCACCGGACCTGGCCGGATTCCCCAAAAAACAATCACAATTCATTTAACTTTCCGTGAGGACTTCGACACCGGCCGCTGCCTACGATGGGCGCATGTTTTCAGGACCTGCTTCCAGGAGCCCATCATGCCCACCCGCAGACATCTGCTGTTCGCCGGCGCCACCGGTCTCGCCGCGCTCGCGGCGCTGTCGTCCGCCGGCCGCCGCGCGCTGGTCGGCCGCGCGCTCGCCGCGCCGCCCGCCGGCTCGCCCAAGGCCGCCCCGTTCGAGATCACGCTCAGCGACGCCGAATGGCATCGCCGGCTCACGCCCGCCCAATACACGGTCCTGCGCGAAGCCGGCACCGAGCGGCCGTACAGCAGCCCGCTGAACGCCGAGCACCGGCCCGGCACGTTCGCGTGCGCCGGCTGCGACCTCGCGCTGTTCTCGTCGGCCACCAAGTTCGACAGCCATACGGGCTGGCCGAGCTTCTGGAAACCGCTCGACCACGCGGTCGGCACCGACACCGACGCGTCGTTCGGGATGGTCCGCACCGAAGTGCACTGCCGCCGCTGCGGCGGCCATCTCGGCCATGTGTTCGACGACGGCCCGGCGCCGACCGGCCTGCGCTACTGCATGAACGGCGTCGCGCTCGCCTTCCACCCGGCTGCCGCCTGATCCGGCCCCCCGACCGACTGGAGAACGCATCATGCTGCTCATCGTCCTTGCCTATCTCGGCGGCGTGCTCACGATCCTGAGCCCGTGCATCCTGCCCGTGCTGCCGTTCGTGTTCGCGCGCGCCGACCAGCCGTTCGTGCGCACCGGCCTGCCGCTGCTCGCCGGCATGGCGCTCACGTTCGCCGTCGTCGCGACGCTCGCCGCCGTCGGCGGCGGCTGGGTCGCGCAGGCCAACCAGGCCGGCCGCTGGATCGCGATCGTGCTGCTCGCGGTGTTCGGCCTGACGCTGCTGATGCCGCGCTTCGCGGAACACCTGACGCGCCCGCTGGTCGCCGCCGGCAACCGGCTCACCGGATTCGCACAACGCGACGGCCGCCCGGCCGGCCCGGCGTCGTCGCTGCTGCTCGGCGTCGCGACGGGCCTGCTGTGGGCGCCGTGCGCGGGCCCGATCCTCGGTCTCGTGCTGACCGGCGCCGCATTGCGCGGCGCGAGCGTCGGCACGACGCTGCTGCTCGTCGCGTATGCGGCCGGCGCGGCGACCTCGCTCGGCGTCGCGCTCGTGATCGGCGGCAAGGTGTTCGCCGCGATGAAGCGCTCGCTCGGCGCCGGCGAATGGATCCGGCGCGGGATCGGCGCGGCGCTGCTGGCCGGTGTCGGCGCGATCGCGCTCGGCCTCGACACCGGCGCCCTGGCGCAGCTGTCGACCGTCACCACCGGCGGGCTCGAAACGAAGCTCGTCGACCGCCTCGGCGGGCGCTCGAACGGCGCGCCGGCGGCAACGCCCGCGACCGGCGCCGCCGACAACGCGACGGGCGGCGCGATGATGGCCGCCGCGACGGATGGCCCGCAGGCCGGCGGCGCTGCAATGGCCGGCAGCGCGATGATGCGCGCGGCCGGCGGGACCGCGGCCGCGCTGCCCGTCGAAGGTACGCTGCCGTCGCTCGACGGCGCGGTGCAGTGGCTGAACTCGCCGCCGCTGACGGCGGCCGGCCTGCGCGGCAAGGTCGTGCTGGTCGATTTCTGGACGTATTCGTGCATCAACTGCCTGCGCACGCTGCCGTACACGACCGCCTGGGCACGCAAGTACGCGCCGTACGGACTCGTCGTGATCGGCGTGCACGCGCCGGAGTTCGCGTTCGAGCGCGACATCGGCAACGTGAAGAAGGCCGTGCACGACCTCGGCATCGACTACCCGGTCGCGATCGACAACGGCTATGCGATCTGGCGCGCATTCAACAACGAATACTGGCCCGCGCACTACTTCATCGACGCGCAAGGGCGGATCCGCCATCACCACTTCGGCGAAGGCGAATACGCACAGTCCGAACGCGCGATCCAGTCGCTGCTCGCCGAAGCCGGCCATCCGGACGCGCTGAACGTGCCGCTCGGGCTCGCCGGCGCGCCCGCGAAGGGTGCGCTCGCCGCCGCCGACAGCGCGGACGTCCGTTCGCCCGAAACCTATGTCGGCTATGCGCGCGCGGAAAGCTTCGCGTCGCCGGGCGGCGTCGTGCGCGACGCGGCGCACCGCTACGACGCGCCGGGCACCCCGGATCTCAACGGCTGGGGTCTCGCGGGCACGTGGAACGTCGGCGCCGAACGCGCGTCGCTGGCCGCACCGGATGGCCGGATCGTCTACCGCTTCCATGCGCGCGACCTGCACCTCGTGCTCGGCCCCGGTGCGAACGGCCGGCCCGTGCGCTTTCGGGTGACGCTCGACGGCGCGGCGCCCGGGGCCGCGCATGGCGCCGACGTCGATGCGCAAGGCTACGGCACCGTCACCGGCCAGCGCCTGTACCAGCTCGTCCGGCAGCCGGGCGCGATCGCCGATCGCACGTTCGCGATCGAGTTCCTCGATCCGGGCGTCGATGCGTACGCGTTCACGTTCGGTTGATTGCGCGCGCCACCGCCCTCCGAGCACCGGCTTTTTTCAACGCAGTCCGAAGGAGCAAGAGATGATCCCGATCCCGACCCACGATGCCGCCGCACGACGGCGCGCGACCATGCTGCGCCGCATCGGCGCCGTTGCCGTGGCAGCCGCCGCCGTGTTCGGCTACCAGCGCATCGTCAATTCCGCGGAGCCGATGCGCACCGCGCCCGCACCGACGCTCGACGAAACGCCCGGCGCGTCGCACGACGAAACGGCCGTGCTCGCCGGCGGCTGCTTCTGGGGCGTGCAGGGCGTGTTCGAGCACGTGAAGGGCGTGAAGCAGGTCACCGCCGGCTATGCGGGAGGCGCGTCCGAAACCGCGCACTACGCGCTCGTCGGCTCGGGGCTGACGGGGCACGCGGAATCGGTGCGGATCGTCTACGACCCAACGCAGATCACGTACGGCCGGCTGCTGCAGGTGTTCTTCTCGGTCGCGCACGACCCGACCGAGCTGAACCGGCAGGGCCCCGACGAAGGCTCGCAGTACCGGTCCGCGATCTTCCCGACCACCGCGCAGCAACGCGCGGTCGCGACCGCGTACATCGCGCAGCTCGGCAGCGCGCATGTGTTTCCGGCGCCCGTGGTCACGCGCGTGGAAGCCTACAAGGGGTTCTATCCGGCCGAGGCCTATCATCAGAACTACCTCGAACTGCATCCGGATGCGCCGTATATCGCGTTCAACGACCTGCCGAAGGTCGCCGGGCTGAAGCAGCGCTTCCCGGCGCTGTACCGTGCCGACGCGGTGCTGTGGCGCGAAGCGCGCTTGTGAGCCGCGTGTCACTCACCCTGCCGCGCGACGGGAGGCCGCCCGCCGCACAGCCGGGCCGGCCCGCCACGCCAGGCGCCGGCAGCGGCCGCTTTGCGCCGCATCAACGAATCGGCGGACGCGACGCCGGGGCAAACCCGCATCGCGTCCGCCGCGGCCGGCAACTTCGCGTAGACTTCTCCTGATCCTCGCCGCATGATGCGGCATCCGGACCACCCGCCCAGCCAGGAGGCGTCACGCATGCGCGCAGTGCCTTTGCCTGACAGCAATACCCTCGAAGAACCGTCCACCGGCGCGGTCGTGCGCGACCTGCGCCGCGTGCCCATTCACCCCGATCACTGGTACCCGCTCGCGTGGTCGCGTGAGCTCAAGCGCGGCAAGACGCTCGGCGTGCGCTTCGCCGGCGATCCGATCGTGCTCGTGCGCACCGAATCGGGCGCCGTGTATGCGCTCGAAGATCGTTGCGCGCACCGCCAGGTGCCGCTGCACGCAGGCGTCGTGAGCGGCGAAACGCTGCGCTGCTGCTATCACGGCTGGACCTACGCGTGCGACAGCGGCCGCTGTGTCGACGTGCCCTACCTCGGCCGCGAACGCTTGCCCAACGGCGTGCGCGCGTATCCGTGCCGCGAGGCGCACGGGCTGATCTTCGTGTTCCCGGGAGACGCCACGCTCGCCGAGGCACGGCCGTTCCCCGCGCTCGAATCGGCGGACGATCGAGCGTTCAAGACACGCCGCTTCGGCCGCGAAGTCAAGTGCCACTATTCGTTCATGCACGAGAACCTGATGGACATGAACCATCAGTTCCTGCACCGCAAGCAGATGGGCCAGATGCGCGCACGCTCCGTGGGCCGCCGCCGCGGCGACGACTGGGTCGAGGTCGACTACACGTTCGCGCGGATGGAAGGCAAGCAGCCGGTCGGCGAGGCGCTCGTGTTCGGTTCGAGCAAGAAGCCCGGCGACCAGGCCAACAAGAGCGTGATGACGGTGCGCACCGAGTATCCGTACCAGACGCTGCGGATCCGGTCGAGCGAAGGCACGCTCGTGATGGACCTGTGGATCGTCTACGTGCCGCTCGACGCCGAGCAGCGCACCAACCGCACGTTCGGGCTGCTGTCGATCCACAAGCCCGGCATCCCGTTCGCGCTCGATCTCGCGTGGCCGCTGCTCGTATGGTTCACCGAGCGCATCTTCCGCGAGGATCGCTGGATCGTCGAACGAGAGCAGGAAGCGCATGACCAGCAGGGCGCCGACTGGAATCACGAGGTGTTCCCGGTCATCAACGAGCTGCGCGACCTGCTGCGCCAGTGCGGCGCGCGCACCGTGATCCCGATCCGCGACGCGCGTGACAGCGCATGAGGCGACGCGCGCATCTCGCCGCGGCGCGTGTGGTTACAGCATGAACGCGCCCGGCAGCAACGCGCGGGCCGTCGTGATCTCGACGGCCCCTTTCAGGTTGGTCAGGATCACTTCGATGTCGGGCTTGCCGATCTCGATGATCACCTGACGACACGCGCCGCACGGCGCGATCGGGCCGTCCGTGTCGCCGACGACCGCGAGCCGCGCGAAATCCCCGGGCCGATAGCCGGCGGCGATCGCCGCGAACAACGCCGTGCGTTCCGCGCAATTGCACAGTCCGTACGACGCGTTCTCGACGTTGCAGCCGTGGAAAACCGTGCCGTCGCGCGCCTGCAGCGCCGCGCCGACCTTGAAGCGCGAGTACGGCGCATACGCGCGCTCGCGCGCCGCCTTCGCCTGTTCGATCAGTTCGTCTCGTTCCATCGTGGTGAGGCCTCCGGGAGCAGGGTCAGTCGACCCGCTGGTAAAGGGTCGGCGGCACTTCGCCCGTGTCGCCGAGCACGTAGCCGCGGCGAATCGCGTCCGCCGCATGCGCCGCGGTCGCTTCGTCACGGGCGTGCACGAAACCGAGCGGCTCGCCCGCTTCGACGCGTTGCCCGATCTCCACGAGCGCCGACAGGCCGACGCTGACGTCGATCGCATCCTCCGCGCGCGTACGGCCGCCGCCGAGCGCGACCACCGCCAGCCCGAGCGCGCGGCAATCGACGCGCTGCACCACGCCGCTCGCGGGCGCCGGAACCGGCACGATCACCGCCGCGCGCGCCAGATGCCGTGCGGGCGCGTCGAGCAGGTCGGCGGGGCCACCGAGCGCGACGACCATGCGCGCGAAACGCTCGGCCGCCGCGCCCGAATCGAGCGCCTGCTGCAGCTTCTCGCGCGCGTGGCCGACGTCGCGCGCCAGCCCGCCGGTCACGAGCAACTCGGCCGACAACGCCATCGTCACGTCGTGCAACCGCGCGGGACGCGACTTGCCGGTCAGGTAGTCGATCGCGCACGCAACCTCGAGCGCGTTGCCCGCGCACGGCGCGAGCGACTGGTTCATGTCGGTGAGGATCGCAGTCGTCTTCATGCCGGCGCCGTTGCCGACGTCGACGATGCTGCGGGCCAGTTCCGCCGATTTCTCCGCGGTCGGCATGAACGCGCCGGAGCCGACCTTGACGTCCATCACGAGCCCGTCGAGCCCGGCCGCGAGTTTCTTCGACAGGATCGACGCGGTGATCATCGCGACCGATTCGACGGTCGCCGTCACGTCGCGGATCGCATAGATGCGCTTGTCGGCCGGCGCGAGCCGCGCGGTCTGCCCGATGATCGCGACGCCGACCTCGCGCACCGTGCGACGAAACGCGTCCGTGGCGGGCATCACGTCGTAACCGGGAATCGCGCTGAGCTTGTCGAGCGTGCCGCCGGTGTGACCGAGCCCGCGCCCCGAGATCATCGGCACGTAGCCGCCGCACGCGGCCACCATCGGCCCGAGCATCAGCGACACGACGTCGCCGACGCCGCCCGTCGAATGCTTGTCGATCACCGGCCCGTCGAGATCGAGCGCGCGCCAGTCGAGCACGTCGCCCGAATCGCGCTGCGCGAGCGTCAGCGCGACGCGCTCGTCGGTGCTCAGGTCGTTGAAATACACGGCCATCGCGAACGCGGCCACCTGGCCCTCGGTCACGCTGCCGTCGGTCACGCCGCGCACGAACGCGGCCATCCCGTCGCGATCGAGCGGCTGCCCGTCGCGCTTCCTGCGAATGAATTCCTGCGGTAGAAACATCGTTGCCTCGCTTCGATCGGTCGGAGTCTACTGTCAATGCAGCGAGAAAAACAGGCCGGCAATCGCCGCGCTCATCAGGTTCGACAGCGTCGCCGCCGTCAGCGCGCGCAAGCCGAGGCGCGCGACGTCCGAGCGGCGCTCGGGCGCGACCGCGCTGAAGCCGCCGGCGAGAATCGCGATCGACGAGAAGTTCGCGAAGCCGCACAGCGCGAACGACACGATCGCGAGCGTCTTCGGGTCGAGCACCTGCAGGCCGGCCGCCGCCGCATGCGCGCCGCCCTTCAGGTACGGCGACAGGTCGCCGTACGCGACGAATTCGTTGAAGATCAGCTTCTCGCCGATGAAGTTGCCGGCCAGCGCCGCATCGTGCCACGGCACGCCGATGATCCACGCGAGCGGCGCGAACAGGTGGCCGATGATGCCGACCAGCGTGACCTGCGGAAAGCCCACGAACGCGGCCGCGCCACCGACGATCAGGTTCATCAGCGCGATGAGCCCGACGAACGCGATCAGCATTGCGCCGACGTTGATCGCGATGCGCAGCCCGACCGATGCACCGGAGGCGGCCGCCTCGATCACGTTGGCGGCGCGCTTGTCGTCGAAATCGAGACCGTCGACCACCACGCGGCTCGGTTCGACGGTCGGAAACAGCAGCTTGCCGAACAGCAGCCCGCCCGGCACCGCCATGAACGACGCGGCGAGCAGGTACTCCATCTTCACGCCGAGGCCGGCATATCCGACCAGCACCGAGCCCGCGACCGATGCCATCCCGCTCGCCATCACCGTGAAGATCTCGGCGCTCGTCATGTTGCGCACGAACGGCTTCACGAGCGCGGGCATCTCGCTTTGCCCGAGGAAGATCGTCGCGACGGCCGAACACGCCTCGATGCGGCTCACGCCGAGCACCTTGGCGAGCCCCGCACCGAGGATCGCGACGATCCACTTCATCACGCCGATGTAGTACAGCACCGAGATCAGCGCGGTGACGAAGATGATCATCGGCAGCACGCGCAGGCCGAACACGAACCCGCCGTCGCCGAACAACTGGAACATCCGCGCGTCGACCAGACCGCCGAACACGAACGCGATGCCGTGATTGCCCATGTCGAGCACGCGGTTGACGCCGTTCGCGGCCGCGGCCAGCGCCGCGCGACCCGACGGCACGAACAGCACGAGCGCGCCGATCGCGAACTGCGTGAGCAGCGCGGCGATCATGGTCCGCCCACTGACCGCGCGGCGGTTGTTCGACAGCAGATACGCGACCAGCAACAGAAACAGCATACCGAGGAGACTGCGCAGAATATCCACCTTGTGCTCCTTTCTCACTATTTGAACTGTCCGGCGGGCGGCCCGTGCCCGCGACCCGCGTGATCGGGTTGGTGGATGTTACTCGCTCGATATGCACGCCGGCAACGTCGCCAAAATCGCCGCGACCAATGGCGTCGATCGTTTCTTTTTTCGTGCTTCGACGACTTGATCAGTTGTTCTACCTACCTCGCGAAAACGCGCGCGGGGCGCGCCGTTCGAACGGACACGCCCCGCCTGCCACGCATCGCTCAACCCGCGCGTTCGACCGGATGGGGTTCGCGCAGCCGGTTCGCGATCCGCGCGGCCTCGTAGTAGCCGGCACCGGGCGGGCGCTTCAGGTAACGGCCCGCGCCGCGCACCGCGCGCAATTCACCGTCGGCCCAGGCGAGTGCGCCGCGCGTGAGCGTGTGCGTCGCGACGCCCTGCACGGTCATCCCCTCGAACACGTTGAAGTCGACCTGCTGGTGATGCGTGTTCACCGAGATCGTCTTCGTCGCGGCCGGGTCCCATACGACGAGGTCGGCATCGGCGCCGACCTGCACGGCGCCCTTGCGCGGATACAGGTTGAAGATCTGCGCGGCGTTCGTCGACGTGATCCGCACGAACTCGTTCGGCGTGATGCGGCCATGATTCACGCCGTGATGCCACAGCACCGACATGCGATCCTCGACGCCGCCGCAGCCGTTCGGGATCTTCGTGAAATCGTTGCGGCCCATCGCCTTCTGCGATGCGCAGAACACGCAGTGATCGGTCGCCGTCGTATGCAGCTGCCCCGACTGCAGCCCGCGCCACAGCGCCTCGCGATGCTCGGCGGAGCGGAACGGCGGGCTCATCACGTGGGCCGCCGCGCGCGTCCAGTCCGGATCGCGATAGACGGCCTCGTCGATCACCAGGTGGCCCGGCAGCACTTCGCCGAACACGCGCAGCCCTTCGCTGCGCGCGCGCGTGATCACGTCGACCGCATCCTTCGCCGACACGTGCACGATATACACGGGCACGCCGAGCACCTGCGCGATGCGGATCGCGCGGTTCGCGGCCTCGCCTTCCACCTCCGGCGGCCGCGACAGCGGATGCGCCTCCGGCCCCGTCATCCCGCGCGCGAGCAGCGCCTTTTGCAGCTGGAACACGAGCTCGCCGTTCTCCGCGTGCACGGTCGGCAGCGCGCCGAGTTCGAGCGAACGCGTGAAGCTGTTCACGAGGATCTCGTCGTCGGCCATGATCGCGTTCTTGTACGCCATGAAGTGCTTGAAGCTCGACACGCCATGCTCGCGCACGAGCGTGCCCATGTCGCGGTGCACGCTGTCGTCCCACCACGTCACGGCCACGTGAAAGCCGTAATCGGAAGCCGATTTCTCGGCCCAGCCGCGCCATTCGTGGAATGCCTCCATCAGCGGCTGCTTCGGGCTCGGAATCACGAAGTCGATGATGCTCGTCGTGCCGCCCGCCAGCCCGGCGGCCGTGCCCGAGTAGAAATCGTCGCTCGCCCGCGTGCCCATGAACGGCAGCTCCATGTGCGTATGCGGATCGATGCCGCCCGGCATCACGTACTGGTCGTGCGCGTCGACGACGGTCGCGCCGGCCGGCGCATCGATCTGCTCCGCGATCTGCAGGATCGTGCCGCCGTCCTGCGGGTCCGCGCAGAGCACGTCCGCGCGATAGGAACGGTCCGCATCGACCACGGTGCCGCCACGAATCAGGATTGCCATTTGCTTGCCTCCTCGTTGACTGTCGGGTGCCGCATGCCGCGTGCGAGTCGAAGCCGGCTCGCGCGTCATGCGCTCGCGATCTGCGCGCGCTGTCCGGCGCGCCACTTCATCCAGGTGCCGTACACGCCCGACGCCAGCACGAGGCCGACGAACCACGCGTACGTGTAAAGCGTGTTGAAGAACGCCGGCACGTTCGGGAACGACGCCGGAAACGCGGTATGCAGGAAGCCCGGCAGGTTCGGCAGCACGCCGACCGCGAGCGCGACGAGCGCGGCCGGGTTCCAGCCGCGCGCGTAGCTGAAGCCGCCGGCCTCGTCGAACAGCGCACGCGTGTCGAGCTGCGTGCCGCGAATCAGGAAGTAGTCGACCATCAGGATGCCCGCGACCGGCCCGAGCAACGCCGAATAGCCGACGAGCCAGGTGAAGATATAGCCGTCCGTCGTCGCGAGGATCTTCCACGGCATCATCACGATCGCGATCGTCGCGGTGATCATCCCGCCCGTGCGGTACGAGATCGCCTTCGGCCACAGGCTCGAGAAGTCGTACGCGGGGCCGACGAGATTCGCGGCGAGGTTGCAGCACATCGTGTCGAGCGTGAGGATCACGAGCGCGATGCCGACGCCGATGCCCGTCATCCGGCTCGTCAGGTCGATCGGATCCCAGATCGCGTTGCCGTAGATCACGACGGTTGCCGACGTCACGACGACCGACACCACCGACAGCAGCGCCATCGGCAGCGGCAGCCCGATCGACTGCCCGATCATCTGGTCGCGCTGCGAATGCGCGAAGCGCGTGAAATCCGGAATGTTCAGCGCGAGCGTCGCCCAGAAGCCGACCATCGCGGTCAGGCCCGGCCAGAAGGTCGCCCAGAACAGCCCGGCCTTCTTGCCGCCAGCCGCGAACTGCGACGGCGCCGACAGCATCGAGCCGAACCCGCCCGCCTTCGACGTCGCCCACCACACGAGCGCCACGCACATCACGACCTTGATCGGCGCGGACCAGCTTTCGAGCCAGCGGATCGAATCGGTGCCGTGCCAGATGAAGTACAGCTGCAGCGCCCAGAACACGAGGAAGCACGCGAGCTGCCCGAACGAGATGCCGACGAGCGGCAGCGCCGCGCCGTGCAGCGCATTGCCGGTCAGGATGTTCAGCAGCGTGTAGATCGCACTGCCGCCGAGCCAGGTCTGGATGCCGTACCAGCCGCAGGCGACGATCGCGCGCAACAGCGCCGGCAGCTTCGCGCCCTGCGTGCCGAACGACGCGCGCACGAGCACCGCGTACGGAATCCCGTGCTTCGCGCCCGCATGGCCGATCAGCAGCATCGGCACGAGCACGATCAGGTTGCCGAGCAGCACCGTCATCACCGCCTGCCACGGCGACATGCCTTCCTGGATCAGCCCGGCCGCGAGCATGTACGACGCGATGTTCATCACCATCCCGACCCACAGCGCCGCGAAGTGGTACCACTTCCACGTGCGCTGCGCCGGCGTCGTCGGCGCGAGATCGTCGTTGTACAGGCTGCCGCCGTGCGCCGCGGCGCTGTCGGGATCGGCGGGATTCGCTGCGTGATTCATCGAACACACTCCACGAAAACGTCAACGCCGGCATCGTGCGATGCCGGCCCGGGTGGAACGAAAGGCGGCGATGCAGGATGACCCTGCCTCGCCGGACGCCGGTCAGGCAGCCTTCTTCGCGTGCTTATCCGGTGCCGCCGCGCCTGCACCCGCCCCCGCCTCCGCGCTCGCCGGATTGTTCGGATGCGTGGTCCAGTTCGCGTAGTCGCCCGAATCGACGCGCTCCATCGTGATGCATTGCTCGACCGGACACACATGCATGCAAAGATTGCACCCGACGCACGCCGAATCGACCACTTCGAAATGCCGCACGCCGTCCTTCGTCGCCGTGATCGCCTGGTGCGAGGTGTCCTCGCACGCGATATGGCACAGCCCGCACTGGATGCAGCGGTCCTGGTCGATGCGCGCCTTGATGTCGTACTTCAGGTTCAGGTATTTCCAGTCGGTGACGTTCGGCACTGCGCGGCCGCGGATGTCGTCGAGCGTCGCGTAGCCCTTCTCGTCCATCCAGTTCGACAGCCCGTCGGCGAGATCCGACACGATCCGGAAGCCGTAATGCATCGCGGCGGTGCACACCTGCACGCTGCCGGCGCCGAGCACCATGAACTCGGCCGCGTCGCGCCATGACGAGACGCCGCCGATGCCCGAGATCGGCAGGTTCGGCGTTTCCGGGTCGCGGGCGATTTCCGCGACCATGTTCAGCGCGATCGGCTTGACCGCCGGCCCGCAATAGCCGCCGTGCGTGCCCTTGCCGTCGACGGTCGGCATCGGCGCCATGTGGTCGAGATCGACCGCGACGATCGAGTTGATCGTGTTGATCAGTGACACGCCGTCCGCCCCGCCCTTGTACGCGGCGCGCGAGCCCATCCGGATGTCGCTGATGTTCGGTGTGAGCTTCACGAGGCACGGCAGCTTCGTGCCCTCCTTCACCCAGCGCGTGACCATCTCGACGTATTCGGGCACCTGCCCGACCGCCGCGCCCATCCCGCGCTCGCTCATCCCGTGCGGGCAACCGAAGTTGAGCTCGACCGCGTCGGCCCCGGTATCCTCGACGAGCGGCAGGATCCATTTCCAGTCGCGCTCGTTGCACGGCACCATCAGCGACACGATCAGCGCGCGGTCCGGCCAGTCGCGCTTCACCTGCGCGATCTCTCTCAGGTTCACGTCGAGCGGACGGTCGGTGATCAGCTCGATGTTGTTCAACCCCGCGATGCGCTGGCCGTTCCACTGCACGGCGCCGTAGCGCGAACTGACGTTGACGACGTGCGGGTCGAGCCCGAGCGTCTTCCAGACGACGCCGCCCCAGCCCGCCTCGAATGCGCGATTGACGTTGTAGGCCTTGTCGGTCGGCGGCGCGGACGCCAGCCAGAAGGGATTCGGCGAAGTGATGCCTGCGATGGTGCAGCGAAGATCGGCCATGTTCGGCTCCGTGAGAATGGGGTCGTGTTCGGTGTGCCGGCGGGACGCCGCGCGTTCAGGCCGCCTTTGCGTCGCGCGCGGCGAGCGTCGCGTCGATCGACGCGGCCGCGCGCTTGCCGTCCTGCACGGCCTGCACCGTGAGATCGATGCCGTCGGTCGCCGCGCAGTCGCCGCCGGCCCACACGTCCGGCAGCGCCGTGCGCCCGTCCGCATCGACCGCGATCCGCGTGCGGTCCGAAGTCAGCAACGTGGCCGTGATGCCGTCCGGCACGAGCGTCTGGCCGATCGCCTTCAGCACCATGTCCGCATCGATGGTGAAGCGCTCGCCCGATGCGCCCTCGAATTCGACGCCCGTCACTTGCCCGTTCGCACCCGCGATGCGCACCGGCTTCGCGTGCGTGACGAGCGTGACGCCGCTCTTTTGCGCGAACTCGCGCTCGGCCCACGTCGCGCTCATCGCGTCCACGCCGCGCCGGTACACCATCGTCACGCGCTCGGCGCCGAGCTTGCGGCTCTGCACCGCCGCATCGATCGCCGTATTGCCGCCGCCGATCACGACCACGCGCCGCCCGACCGGCACGTTCGCGAGCGCGTCGGCCTGCCGCACCTGCTCGATGAAATCGACCGCGTTCATCACGCCGCCCAGTTGCTCGCCGTCGATCGCGAGCGCGCGCACGCCACCGAGCCCCATCGCGAGGAATACCGCGTCGTGCTGCTCGCGCAGCGCATCAAGCGTCACGTCGCGTCCGAGCGCCGCACCGGTTTGCAGCGTGATGCCGCCCACCGACAGCAGCCACTCGACCTCGCGTTGCGCGAAATCGTCGACGGTCTTGTACGCGGCGATCCCGTATTCGTTGAGGCCGCCGGCCTTCGGACGCGCGTCGAACAGCGTGACACGATGCCCGGCGAGTGCGAGCCGGTGCGCGCACGCGAGCCCGGCCGGCCCCGCGCCGACCACCGCCACATGGCGGCCCGTCTCCGGCGCGCGCCGGAACTGCACCGCGCCGGTCTGCATCGCCCAGTCGGTCGCATGCCGCTGCAGCGCACCGATCGCGACCGGCTGCGCATCCTGATGGTTGCGCACACAAGCGCCTTCACAGAGGATCTCGGTCGGGCACACACGTGCGCACATCCCGCCGAGCGGATTCGCGGACAGGATGTCGGTCGCGGCGCCTTTGAGGTTGCCGTTGCCGATCTTGCGGATGAAGCTCGGGATGTCGATCTGCGTCGGGCACGCGTGCACGCACGGTGCGTCGTAGCAGTAATGGCAGCGGCTCGCGGCGGCCGCCGCCGCGGTCGGATCGAGCAGCGGCGCGATATCGGCGAATTCGCACGAGAGTTGCGTGGACGACAGGCGATGCGCGGCGATATCGCCGGTTGGCTGGGTGGTCATACGCGTTCCTTCGGCTGGGTGGAGACAAAGCCGTCCCCGCCGGCTGCGAATGCACAGTCGGGGCGGTCATGCTTAGGCATGCAAATTTCTGACGACAGGCAGCCTCGCGGCTGCTACGGCCGATCCATCATGAAGCCGGCTCGCATGCGCGCGACAGCATCGCGTGCAGCAGCACGTTCGCGCCGGCCTCGATCCATGCGGGCGTCGCGTCCTCGATCTCGTTGTGGCTGATGCCGTCGACGCAGGGCACGAACACCATCGACGTCGGCGCGACCTGCGCGAGATAGCACGCGTCGTGGCCCGCGCCCGACACGATGTCGCGATGCGAATAGCCGAAGCGGTCGGCCGCGCCGCGCACGGCCGCCACGCACGCGGGATCGAACGCGACCGGCTTGTAGTAGAAAATCTGCTCGAGCTCGGTGTCGAGCCCGATGTCGGCCGCGATGCGCGCGACGCCGTCGCGCAGCGCCGCATCCATCTTCGCGAGCACGGCGTCGTCCGGATGACGGAAATCGACGGTGAAGAACACGCGGCCCGGAATCACGTTGCGCGAGTTCGGGTGGACCTGCATCATGCCGACCGTCGCACAGCCGAACGGCGCATGATCGAGGCCGATCCGGTTGACGAGATCGACCACGCGCGACGCACCGAGCAGCGCGTCGCGGCGGCGCGGCATCGGCGTCGGCCCCGCGTGCGCTTCCTGGCCGGTGAACGTGATCTCGTACCAGCGCTGCCCCTGCGCGTCGGTCACGACGCCGATCGTCTTGCATTCCGCTTCGAGGATCGGCCCCTGTTCGATATGCAGCTCGAACGCCGCGTGCAGCTTGCGCCCGCCGCACGGCACGTCGCCCGCATAACCGATGCGCGCCAGTTCCTCGCCGATCGTCTTGCCGTCGACGTCCTTGCGCGACAGCCCGTATTCGAGCGGGAACACGCCCGCGAACACGCCCGATGCGACCATCGCGGGCGCGAAGCGCGAACCCTCTTCATTGGTCCAGATCACGACCTCGACGGGATGCTCGGTCTCGATGCCGTGGTCGTTGAGACTGCGAATCACTTCGAGGCCGCCGAGCACGCCGTAGATGCCGTCGAAGCGTCCGCCGGTCGGCTGCGAATCCGCATGCGAGCCCGTGACGACCGGCGCGGCGTCGGCCACGCGGCCCGCGCGGCGCATGAACACGTTGCCCATCGTATCGACCGTCACCGTGCAGCCGGCCGCCTTCGCCCAGCCGACGATCAGGTCGCGGCCGGCCTTGTCGAGATCGGTCAGCGCGAGGCGGCACACGCCGCCTTTCGGCGTCGCGCCGATTTTCGCGACTTCCATCAGGCTGTCCCACAACCGCTTGCCGTCGACCTTGATCGACGTGTCGAAAGCTGCCCGCTTCACTGTTTCCGATACCGCGTTCATTCGTATCGCTCCTGTGGGGTCGGTGATGTCGTCAGCCCGGTCTGTGCCGGTGCGTGTGATGCCTGTTTCGAGGGCACACCGCCCGGATGCGGTGCATGTCCCCGTCGATTCGCGAAACGCACAAATCCTGTCCGATTGGACAGGTTTTAGACGATCAAAATGACCAGCGCAACGTCTTTCTTGCGTGACGCGATGGAGCGAGAAACGTGCCACCGCAACGCAGCATCGTGGTGGAATCGCGGCATCCGGATGCGTGCGCGCGATGCGAATCAGCAGCTAGAATGAAGCCCAACGCGGCATGGCCGCCGCGCGAGGGACACGATGAGACATGACGAGGCGGCGATCGAAGCCACCGACCGGGACGAAACGCCCGCGCCTTTGCGGCGACGCAAGGCACACATTCGCGAGTCCAACGAAGCCCATCTGCTCGCGTGCGCGGAAGCCGTATTCGCGGAACGCGGGCTCGCCGGCGCCAGCACCGCGATGATCGCGGAGCGCGCGGGCCTGCCGAAGGCGAATGTGCACTACTACTTCCCGACCAAGCTTGCGCTGTACCGCCGCGTGCTCGACGACCTGTTCGAGGACTGGCATCGCGCGGCCGGCTCGTTCGAGGCCGGCGACGATCCAGTGGAGGCGATCAGCAGCTACGTGCGCGCGAAGATGGCGCTGTCGCAGCGACGCCCGCTCGGCTCGAAGGTCTGGGCCAACGAGATCATCCACGGCGCGGAACACATGCAGGACATCCTGTCACAACGCGTGAAGCCGTGGTTCGACGCGCGCATCAACGTGATCGACGGCTGGATCGCGCGCGGACTGCTCGCGCCGATCGACCCGCATGCGCTGATGTACCTGATCTGGGCGACCACGCAGCACTATGCGGATTTCGATGCGCAGATTCGCGCGCTGAGCGGCAAGCGCGCGTTCACGAAGAAGGCGTTCGACGACAGGACCGAACAGGTCGTGCAACTCGTGATTCGCGCATGCGGCGCGGTATCGCCGAACGCGAAGTCGTAGCGCGACACGGCGATCCGCCAAATAAAAACGGGCGGCGCGCACCACACGGAAGGTCCCGTGCGATACGCGCCGCCCGCGATGCCACGGACGGACGAACGATGCGTCGCGTTACGCGAGGCGCTCGATCGCGACGGCCGTCGCTTCACCGCCGCCGATGCACAGCGATGCGACGCCACGCTTCAAGCCGTACGTTTCGAGCGCGGCCAGCAGCGTCACCATCACGCGCGCACCCGATGCGCCGATCGGATGCCCGAGCGCGCATGCGCCGCCGTGCACGTTGACCTTCTCGTGCGGCAGGTCGAGGTCGCGCATCGCGGCCATCGGCACCACCGCGAACGCTTCGTTGATCTCGAACAGGTCGACGTCGTGCAGGTTCCAGCCGGTTTTCTCCGACAGCTTGCGCAGCGCGCCAATCGGCGCGGTCGCGAACAGGCCGGGCTTGTCCGCATGAGTCGAATGCCCGACGATCACGGCCTTCGGCGTGAGGCCGAGGCGCTCGGCTTCCGAACGACGCATCATCACGAGCGCGGCCGCGCCATCCGAAATCGACGAGGCGTTCGCGGCCGTCACCGTGCCGCCATCGCGAAACGCCGGCTTCAGCGTCGGGATCTTGTCGAGTTTCGCCTTGCCCGGCTGCTCGTCGATCGACACGACGCTTTCCGTCTTGCCGGCCTTCACGGTCACCGGCGCGATTTCCGACACGAAACGCCCTTCCGCGATCGCGCGCTGCGCCCGCGTCAGCGACGCAATCGCGAACGCATCCTGCGCTTCGCGCGTGAACTGGTAGGCCTGTGCACAATCCTCGGCGAAGGTACCCATCAGGCGGCCCTTTTCATACGCGTCCTCGAGCCCGTCGAGGAACATGTGGTCGAGCACCTGCCCATGACCCATGCGCATGCCCGCGCGCGCCTTCGGCAGCAGGTACGGCGCATTCGTCATGCTCTCCATCCCGCCCGCCACGGCCACGCCCGCCGAACCCGCCAGCAGCAGGTCGTGCGCGAACATCGCGGCCTTCATCCCGGAGCCGCACATCTTGTTGACCGTGGTCGCACCCGCGGCGAGCGGCAGCCCGGCCTTCAGCGCGGCCTGGCGCGCCGGCGCCTGGCCCTGGCCGGCCGGCAGCACGCAGCCGAACACGATCTCGTCGATGCGCTCGGCGGACACGTTCGCGCGCTCGAGCGCGGCGCGAATCGCCACCGCGCCAAGGTCGCTCGCGCTGGCCGCCGCCAGGTCGCCCTGAAAACCGCCCATCGGCGTGCGCGCCGCGCCCACGATTACGATCGGATCCTGAGTCGTCATGATTCGTTTCCTCCAGTGTCAGCGCGGTGCCATGCGCAACGCGCCATCGAGACGGATGACTTCGCCGTTCAACATCGTGTTCTCGGCGATGTGGCGCACCAGCGCCGCAAATTCTTCCGGGCGGCCGAGCCGCGGCGGGAACGGCACGCTCTTGCCGAGCGCGTCCTGCACGTCCTGCGGCATGCCGGCCATCATCGGCGTCGCGAAGATGCCGGGCGCGACCGTCACGACGCGAATGCCGAAGCGCGCGAGCTCGCGTGCGATCGGCAGCGTCATGCCCACCACGCCGCTCTTCGACGCCGCATACGCGGCCTGTCCGATCTGCCCGTCGAACGCCGCGACCGATGCGGTATTGACGATCACGCCGCGCTCGCCTTCCGCGTCGGCGTCCTGCTTCGACATCGCTTCTGCGGCCAGCCGGATCATGTTGAACGTGCCGACCAGATTGATCGACACCGCGCGCGCGAAGCGGTCGAGCGAATGCGGGCCGTCGCGGCCGACGACCTTCTCGCCCGGCGCGACGCCCGCGCAGTTGACGAGCACGTCGACGCGGCCGAACGCGTCGCGCGCGGCCGCGACGGCGGCCTGACCATCGGCTTCGCTCGTCACGTCGGTCTTCACGAAGCGCGCGGCCGCGCCGAGTTCGTTCGCGAGGCTCGTGCCCGCCTCGTCATTGACGTCCAGCAGCACGGCTTTGCCGCCCTGCGCGACGACCATGCGCGCCACCGCGGCGCCGAGGCCGGAACCGGCACCGGTAATCAGAAAAACGCGATCCTTGATATTCATTCGCAGTCCGTATTCAGGGTTGAGCGGCCTTCTCGGCTTCCATCTTGCGCAACACGAAGCGCTGGATCTTGCCGCTCGGGGTTTTCGGCAGCGCGTCGACGAAGTCGATCGCGCGCGGATAAGCGTGAGCGGACAGCCGCCGCTTCACGTGCAGACTCAATTCCTCGGCCAGTTCCGGCGTGCCGTCGAACCCTTTCGACAGGACGACGAACGCCTTCACGATCTCTGTGCGCTCCGGATCGGGCACACCGATCACGGCAGCCTCGCTGACGGCCGGATGCTCGATCAGCGCACTTTCCACGTCGAACGGGCCGATCCGGTAGCCGGACGACGTGATCACGTCGTCCGCGCGGCCGATGAAGCTCACGGTGCCATCCGGCTCCAGCTCGACGTTGTCGCCGGTCCGGTAGTAGCCGCCCGCGATCGCCGGCGTGTCCTGCTGCCAGTAGCCGCGGAACCACAGCAGCGGCGAGCGCGCGATGTCGATCGCGAGGTTGCCGGGCTCGCCGGGGCCAAGCTCGCGGCCGGCTTCGTCGAGCACCGCGACACGGTAGCCCGGCATCGCGAGGCCGGCCGAACCGGCATGGATGACGTGCGTGAGGCCGTGATGATTGTTGACGACCATCCCGAGTTCGGTCTGGCCGTAGTGGTCATGGATCGGCGCGCCGAGCGCCGCGTGGAACCAGCGCACGACTTCGGGATTCAGCGGCTCGCCGGCACTGCTGACCACGCGCAGCTGGCCTTTCAGCCGTGCGGCCGCTTCGTTGCCGGCCGCCATCAGCATCCGGTACGCGGTCGGTGAACCGGCGAGGCTCGTGATGCCGAGTCGCTCGATCACGTCATAGGTGCTGTCGACCGTGAAGCTGCCCTCGTACAGCGTCGTCGCATGACCGAGGAGCAGCGGGCCGGTGATCGCGTAATAGAGCCCGTACGCCCAGCCCGGATCGGCGATGTTCCAGAACCGGTCGCTCGCGCGCAGGTCGACCGCTTCGCGCATGTACGCGCCGAACGCGAGCAGCGCGTACAGCGGCACCGGCACGCCCTTCGGCAGACCCGTCGTGCCCGACGTCGACATCATCATGAACAGGTCCGACCCCTTGCGCAGCACCGGCTCGAACGTATCGGACTGCGCAGCGAGCGCCGCGCGGAAATCGATGTCGTGAGCCGGCAGCGTCTCGCCTGCTTCGCGCACCGTCGCGACCGCCGGACAGTCGGCAATTTCGTCGAGCTTCGCGCGATTCGCGACGTTGGTCACGACCAGCCGCGCGCCGCTCATGCGCAGCCGGTGCTCGATCGCCTTCGGGCCGAACGCGGTAAACAGCGGCTGGTACACGGCGCCCGCGCGCCACGTGCCGAGGATCGTCGCGACGAGTTCCGGCGTGCGCGGCAGCATGCCGGCCACCACGTCGCCCGGTTTCACGCCCTGCGCGACGAGCAGGTGCGCGACCCGGGCCGACAACGCCTGCATCTGCGCGAAGGTGACGCGATGGTGCTGGCCGCCGGCGTCGATCCAGTCGAGCGCGATTGCGTCCGCCTTCGCGTGCCGGTCGCAGCATTCGACACACGCGTTCAGGCCGCGCTCCAGGTCGCCGTCCAGTTGCGCGGCGGCGGTCTCGATACTGAACCGGGCCACGGCGTCGGCGTAGGCCGGCACCGCCCGGGCGGTAGCTCCTTCAGGCATGCGTGTCTCCTGTGCGTTATGGCCGCCGGCGAGCCAGGGGCGCGACGGGGATACATCGATAGTAGACAGCCCCTACATTGCAATCAATGACAAACGGAATCTAGAATCGTGATCGCTTTTGCCATGTCGGAGGACGCAGGAAAATGGGGCCGCAGATGATTTCGCCGGATTTCGTCGACGATGCGCTTGCGTGCCTGCGCCGGCGCGGCCTGCCGACCGCGCCCGTGCTGCGTGCGGCGGGGCTGCCGGCCGCCGTGCACGAGCCCGTCACGCCGCAGCAGTACGGCCGGCTGTGGCTCGCGATCGCCGGTGCGCTCGACGACGAGTTCTTCGGACTCGCCGCGCGCCCGATGCGGCGCGGCAGCTTCACGCTGCTGTGCCACGCGGTGCTGCATGCCGGCACGCTCGACAAGGCGCTGCGGCGCGCGCTGAAGTTTCTGCGCGTGGTGCTCGACGAGCCGCACGGCGAGCTCGTGGTGGCCGACGGGCAGGCGCAGATCGTGCTGGCGCAATCGGGCGCGCCGTACCCGGCGTTCGCGTACCGGACGTTCTGGCTGATCCTGCTTGGCGTCGCGTGCTGGCTGATCGGCCGGCGCATCCCGCTGCAGCGCATCGATTTCGCGTGCCCGAGCGCCGGCCAGCGCAGCGACTATCACCAGTTCTTCGGCGTCCCCGTGCATTTCGACCGGCCCGACAGCCGGCTCGCGTTCAACGCCGCGTACCTCGCGCTGCCGACGATCCGTTCGGAGCAGGCGCTGAAGACCTTCCTGCGCGGCGCGCCCGGCAACCTGCTCGTGCGCTACCGGCACGACACCGGCTGGGTCGCGAAGACGCGCGCGCATCTCAAGGCGCGGCCGGCCGCCGAATGGCCCGACTTCGACACGCTGGCCGTGCGCCTCGACACGACGCCCGCGACGCTGCGGCGGCGTTTGCGCAGCGAAGGGCAAAGCTTCGCTGCGATCAAGGACGAGTTGCGCGGCGCGCTCGCGCAGTCGCTGCTGCGCGGGCACGCGCTCAGCGTCGCGGAGATCGCGGCCGAGCTCGGCTTCACCGAGCCGAGCGCGTTTCATCGCGCGTTCCGGAAATGGACGGGGACGAGCCCCGGTGCCTTCCGGCGCGACGTGCATGCGGCTCAGGCGGAGTCTTGAATGGCTGATGGATGTGGAGCGCCTCGTCATGTGCCGTCGATACGCTCCAGTCCGGTTTCTTCTGCGTTCCGGTGCGAATCCGCGCAGCGTTCACCGCACCGCGGAGCCGGCACGACGTTGCGCCGCGATCCGTCAGACCACATACTGGTCGGCCAGTCCGGACGAGGTTGCGTCGATGGTGAATGTCGATCAGGGCGCCGCTTCGATCTTCGGCGCGATCGGAACGGCCGTGTCGTTGCTGGCGGCGATTCCTTACGCGCTCGCGATCTATCGGCGCACCGTGCGCCCGCATCTGTTCACGTGGCTCGTGTGGTCGGTCGTCACGGCGATCGCGGCTGCCGGCCAGTTCGTCGCGGGCGCGAGGCCGTCCGCGTGGTGCACGGCGGCGATCGCCGTCACGTGCTTTCTGACGCTGATCGCCAGCCTGTTTCGCGGCGAACGCGGCTGGACGGGCCTCGACTGGCTGTTCCTGTGCGCGGCCCTGTCGGCCATTCCGCTGTGGAAGCTGACCGACGATCCGACGGTGTCGATCTGTCTGGTTACGCTGATCGAGCTTGCCGGCCTCGGCCCGACCGTGCGCAAGACGATCCGCGATCCGTGGAGCGAGAGCCTCGCGTATTTCGCGCTATGCGTGCTCAAGTACGCACTGGCGCTGCTGGCACTGAGCACGTGGAGTGTCGCGGTCGCGTTCTATCCGGCCGTCAATCTCATCGCGTCGATCGGCATCTGCATGGTGATGCTGGTCCGGCGTCAGTCGTTGTCGAACGCGCGGTAGGCTGCGTTTGTCACCGCCATGCCGCTCCCCTTCCGTAATGATGCGAGGCCTGACATGGATGCAATCCGTACCATCATCGAACCCTATGAGACCGCGCTGCGCACAGCGATGCTGAGCAACGACGTCGAAGCGCTCGACGCGCTGCTGGACGACGATCTGGTATTCACCGCCCCGACCGGCCAGGTCATCTCGAAGGAGGACGACCTCACCGCGCATCGGGCGAAGCTTCTGCATCTCGACACACTCGACGTCCTCGAGAGGGGCGCATGCGCGATCGACGAGATGATCCTGACCACGACGCGAGCGACTCTCGCCGGACATTTCGATGGCGCGGCATTCGCCGGCACGTTTGCCTATACGCGTGTCTGGCGTCGATCGGGCGCCCACTGGCGTGTCGTCGCCGGACATGCGTCGCAGGTCATGTAACTGCGACGGGCGTGTGGGGATGCATAGTGTCGAGCAAAGCCGCTGCGAGCAGCCGGCCGTCGACCGGACGGTGAGATGCCGCGATCCCGACGATGCACTGATGAAGGCGCGACACGGTGTCGGCAATGACGAGAGACGAAATGCACGAGCTATTTACCGTGCGTTCCGCGCGTGCCGCGGACGCAGACGAACTCACGCGACTGGCGCGCCTGTCGAAAGCGCACTGGGGCTATCCGAAGGAATGGCTGGACGTGTGGCAAAACGATCTCACGATCTCGCCGGAGACGATCGAAGGGGCGATCGGTTATGTCGCGGAATCAGGCGAGTCGATCATCGGGTTCTGGATCCGAGCATCGTTGAATTCGGATCGACAACGCCCGGATGGCTGTTCGTTCATCCCGATCACATGGGTCAGGGCGTCGCCCGTGCGCTGTGGGAATCAGTTCGGACCGAGGCCGCTGCGAGAGGAATCAAGCGCTTTGTGATCGAAGCAGATCCCAATGCCGCGCCGTTCTATCTGACACTGGGGGCTGAAAAGATCGGCGAAAAGGAATCGAGCGCTATCCCGGGCAGATTTTTTCCGATCTTGCGGATCATGGTCTGATGGGTGAGGAGATCGCAGCAAGATGGCTCACTGCGTACGGTTGACGAGATTGGGCTACCGACTGCGGCAAGAGAGGTTGCAGCGTAGAAATATCGAGGTTCGCTCAGTCCGATAGCAGACCTGATTGCTGAGATTTCGGCGATCCGCTGCTTAGATGTGTTGCCGTGTGGCCTCTCGGTACGAACTGCAACCCATGCCAGACGCACCGCGCATTTCCGTCGCCGAAATGCAAAAACCCCCGCCTTTCGGGCGGGGGTTTCTGGCTTAGGGAGCCTGACGATTACCTACTTTCACACGGGAATCCGCACTATCATCGGCGTAGAGTCGTTTCACGGTCCTG
>NZ_QKZF01000038.1:0-36728 GCF_003253915.1 Burkholderia sp. 28_3 | reverse complement strand
TGAATTGAGCGCCGATTCGCTTCGTCATCCAGAAAATTTGAAGCCATCTCGCCTGCAACTTCGGAAGTTGGTCCATTGATCAGCGTTTCCCTAGGAATTTCTCGCCTTCGCAGGTAAGGATGGATTGTGTAGCGACTTCTAATCCGAATTTCCACGGAGCGGATCGTCGGCGTCAGCCAGCCGGGGGCGGGCCGGGTTAAAGGGTTTGCAGTGCGCGGCAGACCGAAGTCCATGATCAAACCATGAGAATTGTTACGTGTCAGGATTTGCCCGTCCGGCAGACGAAGCAACGCGTACCGGTCTATCGGCAGCGAACGGTCTCCGGTTGATGCCCGGGGTCCTGTCTTGACAATCTTTAACGTTTCACCGGACGCGCACGCCTGTCGGGGGCATTGGCCGCGGGTTGCCAGTGCCCGCGCCTGATTGCAGCCCTGTCACGGGGCAACGGAATCGGAATAGCTTTCCTGGATGGCCAGAATATCGTCCAGCGCCTTCATGAACACCTCGACCACGGTCGGGTCGAAATGACTGCCCGAATGGTCGCGAATGTAGGCAACGGCTTCGTCGCGCGGCCACGCCGGCTTGTACGGGCGAGCCGAAACGAGCGCATCGAACACGTCGGCCACGCCCACGATGCGTGCGGCCTGCGGAATGGCCTCGCCCGCGAGACCCTGGGGATAGCCGCTGCCATCCCATTTCTCATGGTGCGCCAGAGCGATCTGACGCGCCATGGTCATCAACGCCGAGTCGTCGCCGCCCAGCAGTTCGGCTCCGATGGCCGGATGCTGCTGCATGATCTTCCACTCCCCGGCGTCCAGTTTTCCGGGCTTGAGCAGGACCGCGTCAGGAATGCCGATCTTGCCGATATCATGCATCGGGCTGGCGTGCAGCATCAATTCGACGTCGGCTTCGCTCCAGCCGAGATGGCGGGCCAGCAGCGCGGCAGTATGGCTCATGCGCAGGATATGGCGGCCGGTCTCGTTATCCCGGTACTCGGCGGCGCGGCCGAGACGGCGCACCATCTGCAGCCGGGTTTCGAGCAGTTCGCGGGTGCGGGCCTGAACCCGCTTTTCGAGCACGTCGTTATGCTCGTGCATCAGGCGGTGGGCAAGGTGGGCGTCGAGCAGATTGCGCACGCGCATCAGGAGCTCGCTGCGGTCGAACGGTTTGCCGACGAAATCCCGCGCCCCCGCCGCCAGCGCCTTGAGCAGCCTTTCGCGGCCGTGCTCCGCCGTCAGCACGACGATGGGCGGCAGCAGCGGGTCGTCCAATGCCTTGAGCTGGGCCATGACCTGATAGCCGTCGAGATGCGGCATGTTGATATCCAGCAGGATCAGGTCGGGGCGAATTTCCTGATAGGCACGCAAAACCTGGCGTGGGTCCTGCACACAGGTCAGACGAAAATAGCCCTCGCTGCCGAGCAGCTTTTCCAGCAGCTTGAGATTGGCTGGCTCGTCGTCAACGACAAGAATGTGCGCGTCATCATGTTTGAGCGTCATTGCTGCGTTTCTCCATCACGCCCGGCAGATGGGCATCAATGCTGGCGAGGAAACGCCCGATGTCGAGAGGCTTGGTCAGGTAATCGGCGAAGCCTGCGGCGATGCCCCGTTCGATGTCGCGGGGCATGGCGTTGGCCGACACCGCGATCACGGGCACATGCCGCAGCTGGAGGTGTGACTTGAATACCTCCAGCACCTGGTAGCCGTCCATGTCGGGCAGGTTGATGTCCAGCAGGATCAGGTCAGGTTGATGCGAAAGCGCGAACTCGATGCCCATCTCGGGCGCGTACATGGTGACCAGACGGATGTGGCGTAGCTTGTCCAGAATCTGGGTGACCAGTTTGAGATTGACCGGGTTGTCATCGATGTACAGGATGTAATGCTCACCCTGCCTTGCCGTCACTGGCGCAACACCGGAATCATTGGCCAGCAGGGACAGCGGCGCCGGTTGCGACGACAGCTGTGCCAGAGGTAGTTCCACCCAGAAGCGGCTGCCTTTGCCGGGCTCGCTTTCAACACCGATCCGTCCGCCCATCGCTTCGGTCAGTTTGCGGGTGATAACGAGGCCGATGCCGGTCCCTTCGACCGAAGCGTGGTCTGCGCCCAGCCGGCTGAAAGGCTGGAACAGTTCGCCCAGGCGTTCGGCGCAAATGCCCGCCCCGGTGTCGGCAACGGCGATGCGCAGCCGCGAGCCATCGGGCTCGACTATGACGCGGACCTCGCCCGAGGGATGGTTGTACTTGATGCCATTGGACAACAGGTTCAGCACGATCTGCTTCAGGCGCTGGTTGTCGGCACATGCGGCAGCACGTTCGGGTATCTCCAGGTGCAGGTCGATCTCCCGGCTCGTCGCCAGCGGCTGCACGAGCTGTGCGCAGTCCCGGATGAGCGTCGACACATCCACCGTCTCCAGCGAGAGGGTCGTTTTGCCGGACTCGATGCTGGCCAGATCGAGCACTTCATTGATGAGGCCCAGCAGATGGTGCCCCGCCTTGAGGATTTCTGCGATGCTGTCGAGCTGGTCCGTGCTCAACCCGTCATCCATCTCCAGTATCTGCGCGAACCCCAGGATGGCATTAAGCGGGGTGCGCAGTTCATGGCTCATGCTGGAGAGGAACTCGGACTTCGCATGACAGGCCCGTTCGGCCTCGGCCTTGGCCAGCTTCAGGGCCTGTTCGGATTCCTTCTGTCGCGTGATGTCGAGGATGGTGGTCAGCCGCAGTTCGCGCCCGCCGAACCTCTGGTCGCGCCCGCGAACGATGGCCGGGAAGGTGGTGCCGTCCCTGCGCAGCATTTCCGATTCATAGGTTTCGGCCCAACGTTCCTCGATCAGTTGCCGGGCCATGGGAACGACCCTCGGGCTGGTGTAATCGAGCACCGGGTGGCCGATGGCTTCTTCGCGCCGGCAGCGAAACAGTTCGAGCCAGCGGTCGCTTACGTCGACGATGATCCCGTCGGCACACACCACGACGCCTTCCTCGACGTTATCGAGAAAGAAGCGAAAACGCGCCTCGCCTTCGCCCAGGGTCTCGCAGGGCATCGGAGCAGCGCGCGGACCCGCGCGGCGGAGCGGCATCCTCGAACGCAAGCCGTCAATGAGTGCCCCCCACTGATCCTCCAACGTCGGTACAGGGAGGAAGTGGTCGACACCCAGGTCGAGCAGGTTGAGGCTTTCATCGAAGGCAACCGGTGTATCGGTGAGCGCGATCCAGGCGCCGACCGCGCGGCCATACGCCGAAAGCCGCTCACGTTGTGGCGCCGCCAGTTCTCTCATCCAGGACGAGGGCGTGAGCAGCACGTCGGCTTCGCACGGCGGCTGCGGTAGTTGCTCCAGCGAACGGACAGGCAAAAGGCCGCGCGCGGCCAGATGCCGTTCGACCGTCTCTGGCAGAGTGACGTCGCGAGCCTGAGCTAACAGGGTCCTGCTCTCCGTACGAACGGCCGGATGATTGATCATCGATTTTTCGCGCGAAAGGGGTTGGATAACGGGGAAAAACGCGGCGCCATTGTCCTCCCTGGTGTAATGCTGCTATCCAGGACTTCGTCCCGGCGGTTCTTCTGGTGTCGCGATCCGTAATTGCATCAGGGTCATTTCTTTACGTCGTGCTGTCCAGTGTCTGCCCGTGTTCGGCTCCCGGACTCTTCCCGTTGTCGATACCCTCTGCGTCCCCTTTCCCAGGCACCGAATGGGCGACACGCGTATCGACAAGCCTGATGCGGCCAGTGCCGACGATCTCCGCCAGCGCAGCCGGGCGGCCGAACAGGAAGCCCTGCGCTTCGTCGCAACCTTCCTCGGTCAACAGCGCGAGCTGGCTTTGCGTCTCGATCCCTTCTGCCAGTACGGGGATGCCCAGGCTTTTGCCCAGCGCCAGCACGGCCCGGATGATGGCCCGGTCCTGGGGACTGGCTTCCGCCTCGCTGAAGAACGACTGGTCGAGCTTGATCCGGTCGAAGGGAAATGAGCGCAGCGTGTCGAGCGACGAATAGCCGGTACCGAAATCGTCCAGCGCGATGCTCACACCCAGTTCCTTGAGTTGCCGCAGCGTGCGCAGCGAGCGGCCGCGGTCCGCGAAGATGGTCGATTCGGTCAGTTCCAGCTGCAGGCGTTGCGCTGGCAGACCGGTTTCGCCCAGCACGCCGGCGACGAGCTGCGTCAGGTTCGCATGCGCGAACTGGACGGCCGATACGTTGACCGCAACCGGATATGGCGGGTCCCAGGAGATGGCCATCGCACAGGCCTGACGCAGCACCCATTCCCCGATCTCGAGGATAAGACCGTTCTCCTCGGCAAGCGGAATGAACGTCGCGGGTGGAATCGGTCCCTGTACCGGATGCCGCCAGCGCAGCAACGCCTCGTAACCCCGCGTTTCGCCCGTCACCAGCGACGTTTGCACCTGGTAGTGGATGCTGAGCTGGGTGGCTGCCAGCGCGCCGCGCAAATCCGAGGCGAGGTTGCGCCGCGCCCGCACCATTTCGTCCATCGCCGGCTCGTAAAAGCAGACGGACCGCGTCATACTGGTCTTTGCGCGATACATCGCCAGGTCTGCGTTGTTGATGAGAACCGGCTTGCTGGTCGCATCGTCGGGATAGATCGCCACGCCGAAACTCCCTCCCGTGACGACTTCGTATTCATCGAGCCTGACGGGCTTGTACAGGGCTGCTTCGAGGCGGCCCAGAAAATCCTCCAGCCCGGCCTCGGCCGTCACCTCCCCCGTCATCCGGCAGATCGCGGCGAATTCATCTCCGCCGATACGCGCGACAAATTCGTTTTCGCGCAGCAGGCCCGTCATGCGCCGCGCGAGGATGCGCAGCACTTCGTCGCCGGCGTGATGGCCGCGCAGGTCGTTGACTTCCTTGAACCGGTTCAGGTCAATGCCGATGAGTGCCAGTCTCGTGCCTGCCTCGCGCGCCAGCACAATTTCAAGATCCAGGCGCTCGTTGAAACTGCCCCGGTTCGGCAGCCCCGTCAGCAGGTCACTCAGTGCCATCCTGCGCAGATGCTCGAGTGATTCGGCCCGCACATCGCTGTCGATCAGATAGCTCACGAGCCCGGTGCAGACGATGACCAGCGACAGGCCGGCAATCGCCAGCGCAAGTGTGTGTAGTGCCGCCAGGTCGGAGAATGCCCCTGGGACAACCAGCGGCGTGATGCGCAGCGCTGTCATGCCGGTGAAATGCAACGTGAGGATGGCGAGCGAGAGCGTCACGGCCATGAGGTTGACCGCATGCGGCCCGGCCCGCATGGCGCAAACCAGCGCCGCCGCCGCGAACACCACGGAACATGCGACTGATGCGACCAGATACGGCACGTCCCACGAAATGATGCCTTCGATCCGCCAGGCCATCATGCCGGTGTAGTGCATCAGGGCGATCGCCACGCCAACGATCGCGCCGCCCAGTGCGGGCGCGAACCGGGTCACCCGGCTGCCGGCGAGCGCGAAGCCAAAGGTACTGCCGCCTACCGCGATCAGCAGGGACAGGACCGTCAAAAAAGGATCGAAACTGACTGGCACGCCCGCGTCGAAACCCAGCATCGCGACGAAGTGGGTGCACCAGATGGCGACGCCGGCCGAAATCGCCGTCAGGACATGCCAGCCCAGCTTCTGCATGCCGGCGGTGCCCACCGTGCGCTGGAACAGCCGGGCGGTCACCCAGGAACCCACGGCGCACAGTAACCCGGCCACGAGTACCAGCCAGACGTTGTGCTTCTCAGTAATGCATCCCAGCACTGTTACCACGACGATATATCCCCGTACCCCGCACCGCCAGTTGGCTCCTGCACGCCGCGTAATCAACCCGCACACGACGGACAGAGGTATGACTGGTTCGCGCCATCATCCATGCCGACGGGTCACGAACAGATCGTTGTCCGTATCGTGATCGCCAGCCCACGTTCCATGTGTCAAACGTTATTGCGCGCGGATTGACCATGCTTCTTCACAAGTCTTGCCAGGAATCTATGCTTTTTGACTTCCCTTCAGAAAATCCTGTATTCGGGCACCAACCGATAGTCAGCACTTCAAAAATAATCGGGCATTTAACGTCCGTCGATACCCGGGACGCACCATCGCCTCGTGATCCTTTTCCAGCTCCACTTCCTGCGTGCTTTCCGGCCAAACCATTTAAATCCATGCATTGCATATTAACGGAAGTAGGCTGAAAAACTGAACCCTGCCGATAATGATCGGATATCGCCAAACAAGATCTGACTATCCCCTGTCACCTGACGATACCTAAACTGGAGCTGGCCTTCTTGTGCACGCGGAGATATTGAGCAGTCGGCGGATCTCGGGAGAAACCGCCTACATCCGCGTTCCGGACGCCATTGCGGCCACCAGGCGGCGACTCCCGCGGCTGGCGCTGTTCCTCGCGCATGCGCGGCGGCCGGTGCTACGCTTTCAGGACTTCAGCGATACGGGTTATCCGTAAGCGACGATTCCAGCACACGGCGTGGCAGCTTGCGCGCCTTTGAAGGTCGAGCGTAGTCGCGTCGCGGCGCTCGGAATCGAGCGGCGGCGTCCGCGTGGATAGGGTGGAAGTCAGTCAGGGAGTTTTTGCTTTGGCCTGCTGCAAGCGGGCGTAATTGAATGGCAGCAGATCCGTGACGTCGGCGTCGGGCACGCGCTACGGCAACTCGGTGAGCACGTGCAGGAGATAGTCATACGGCTCGACGTCGCAGGCACGGCACGTCAGCACGAGGCTGTAGATCGTGGCACTGGCTTTTGCGCCGCCAACTGTGTCGCTGGCGCGAATGCCGCCGCCAACCTGTATTCGCTGATCGAAACGTGTAAGGCAAACAGCGTCGAACCGTACGGCTATCTCGTCGCGCTGTTCAAGGCACTCCCGCTTGCACACAGCGCCGACGACTATGAGGCCTTGTTGCCGTGGCGGGTCGCCGCCTCAACAGACTGACGCACACCCCGGCGCCGCGCGCAAGCCACGTCGTCTAATGAGCGCTTACCGTGCAAATTGGAATCGGATCCGGGTCCCCCAGTTACTCCTCGACGTAGTCTGTGGGCTGAATGTCGCGAACATATACCAAAACAGCTTGAGTCTGCCGGAAATGCCGGTGCCTTTAACAATTCCTGGCAAATACGTCTGAGGGGTACGTGCTGCTCTTCTCCGTGATCTGCGTGTGCATGCAACTGCTGCTGCAATACACCCGCTATGTCGCGGTGCTGAAGTGGTTCACGTTATCGCTCTTCGCATATTTCGCCGTACTGGCAGTGGTCCATCTTGACTGGATGCGCCTCGCGACCCGGCTCGTCATTCCCGATCTGCACTGGAACGCGGGCTACCTGACCGCGGTGGTCGCCGTGTTCGGTACCACCATCAGCCCTTATCTGTTCTTCTGGCAGTCCGAGGAGGAAGTGGAGGACATGCACGTTCATCCGAAGCGCCGGGATCTCTTCGATGCTCCACAACAGGGATCGGGCGCCCTGCATCGGATCGAAATCGACACGGTGGCGGGAATGGGGCTGTCCAATCTGGTGGCTCTGGCGATTCTCGCCACTACCGCTGCTACGCTCAACGTCGACGGCATCACGGATATCCAGACCTCTGCGCAGGCGGCGCTGGCGCTACGCCCCATTGCAGGCTCCTTCGCAGCCATCTTCTTTACCACGGGCATCGTCGGCACGGGCCTGCTCTCCGTACCGGTGCTGGCCGGTTCAACCGCCTATGCTATCGGTGAAGCCCGTAGCTGGCCGGTCGGGTTCACCCGCAAGGTTCAGGAAGCCAAAGCGTTCTATGCGACGATCGCCATCGCCACGCTGATCGGCATGATCGTCAATTTCACTTCCATCAACGCGATCAAGGCGCTCTACTGGAGCGCGGTGCTCAACGGCGTCGTCGCCGTGCCGATCATGATCGTCATGATGCTGGTCGCCTCCCGCGCAGACATCATGGGCCGCTTCGTCGTCCAGGGCCGGCTGCGGACGCTGGGCTGGCTTGCAACACTCGTCATGCTGGTCATCGCGCTGGCCATGCTCGCAACATCGTTCTGATCTGTCGCCGCGGCTATGCCGGTCCCGTCCGGCCTGATCGCCTCGTCTGGCGGGGCGGACCGCACGCGTGCCCGGTTGCCCCCAGATCAGCATTGAGATGCCTGTCGAGCGTCCTCATCGCACGCGTCTGCGGCATCGAGCTTCGCTGCGCCCGCTGCGCGCCGCCAACGTCAGGCACAGCATCCGGCGGCTTCGCCATGGCAAGGCGGGCATCCCCGAAGCAGTTCATGGAGTGGAACCGGGAGGGCACGGTTCTCCCGTTTGCAGGCCCCTCTCGCACAGCACCCTTCTACCCATAGAACGAGACCGATGCGTGCGCTTAAGGGTAATTGCGCATCGCATCAGCCGCTCGCGGTGGTCAATATTGTTTCCATCCTCCAGACAGACTTTTGTCCAACCCGACCAACACGAAGGAGGATTTATGGCAACCCGTATTGCATATGTCACGGGCGGCATGGGTGGCATCGGTACAGCAATCTGCCAGCGGCTGCACAAGGAGAACTTCACTGTTGTCGCGGGCTGCGGACCGAACTCGACGCGCCGTGCCCGATGGCTGGAGGAGCAGAAGACACTCGGCTATTCCTTCATCGCCTCCGAGGGCAACGTCGCCAACTGGGAGTCGACGGAAAAGGCCTTCAAAAAGGTCAAAAAGGAAGTTGGCGAAATCGACGTGCTGATCAATAACGCGGGCATCACGCGCGATGGCGTGTTCCGGAAAATGACCCACGAAGACTGGACTGCCGTCATCGACACCAATCTCAACAGCCTTTTCAACGTGACAAAACAGGTGATCGAAGGCATGGTCCAGCGTGGCTGGGGGCGCATCGTCAACATCTCTTCGGTGAACGGACAGAAAGGCCAGTTCGGCCAAACCAACTACTCCACGGCCAAAGCGGGCATTCACGGCTTCACCATGGCGCTGGCGCAGGAGGTCGCTGTAAAGAACGTGACGGTCAATACCGTATCGCCCGGCTACATTGGTACCGAGATGGTACGTGCAGTGCGCCCCGATGTACTTACGAAGATCGTGGAGAGCATTCCGGTGCGGCGGCTGGGCAATCCGGAAGAAATCGCATCGATCGTGGCATGGCTCGCTTCCGATGACGCCGGGTTTGCGACAGGCGCGGACTTTTCATTGAATGGCGGGCTGCATATGGGCTAGCGACCGGCGAAGCAGGCTGTCCGGCACCGGACGCAACGGTCTCTGCGTCCGGCGCTACGAGGAGTACCACCCGCAGTGCCGGACGCGATCTGCTCCGCCGCCTGGAAGCGCCCGATGCCGGGATCTGAACGGACACGGCGAGACCGTTCCGTGAAAGCCAGTGCGGGTATGCCGCGCTCCCGTTTCCGGTTCGCGCGGTCTCGCATGCCCACCTTCATCCCCCTTGCGCCGATAATTCGACGCAGGCAATCTGTACGTCAATCCTCCTTCAGACCGTCTCCCCCTTCCGTGCTGGCCACGGGTCTTACGAGTGCATCTCAAGTGTCGTCTCTGAAACGCTCCCCCGCTACGCCGAGCCGTAGCCGAATTACCGTCCGCCGCTCTTCCGTTCATGGCAAAGGCGTTTTCGCAACACGTGGCTTTCCCGTCGGCGCCCTGGTCTGTGAATACAAGGGCGAACGCATTGGGTGGGACAAGGCCATGCGCCGCCATCCCAGGGACCCGGATCACCCCGATCACACCTTCTATTTCGATGTTGGCGACGGCACGGTAATCGACGGCGGCGTCGGCGGCAACAGCGCGCGCTGGCTGAACCACTCCTGTCAGCCGAACTGCGCGACGTCCGGATTTTCATCCGTACCATCTGTGCCATCCAGCCGGGCGAAGAACTGAGCATCGATTACGCTCTCGTCGTGGAGGCGCGACATACCCGGCAGCTTCGGGAAAGGTTTGCCTGCCGATGCGGTTCGCCAGTTTGCCGCGGTACCATGCTGGCCGTACGACGACGTGCCAGGCAGAAGACAGGGATCGTCGCGCAGCTTCCTGCAGGGACGCCTGGCGATGCAACCGGGCAAACGCAGCGTACCGTGCGGGTCTTTGAACGCCCCAATGTCGACTCGCTGATTGTCGCGTGGCGCGAGGCGGGCCGCTGCTGTTACAGCGAGCAGCGCTGGGTGCGCGCGCAAGCATCGGCTGCCGGTATCTGTGCACTATCGGGCAATGCGTTCGTGGCGGGACAGATGGTCTTTAAACCACTCCACATCAATCCAGCACCGGTCAACCATGATGCGTGCATCGCCGAGTGCAGCGTTCCTCATCTCCCTGAGTTCGCGGAGGCACCGATTGACTGATGCGGAGGGAAAGTGATCGTGGACCCGCTACTCGAGCGCCGTACACGTAGACAATCCCGTACCAGTCATACGGCGGAATGGTCGAAATGGCGTGGGCAAACCCCCTGCAGAGCACCAATCTGAAGTCAGCGAACCGTTCCTTCACGCAGCCTGAAGATGTCCCAACGGCTCCGGACGGATGGTCATCGAGAATCATCTGGCCCGGATACGCAACAATCGTTCACTGCCTGCCCGGCGTCAGCTTGGAACAGGAAGTTGGCATTGGGCAAAGTTGACGCCGTGTGCGGATGTTCACTGCCTGCGAAGACATCGCGTCAACTGCGCACCCCGGATACATGTGCGCCGTCGAATCCCGTCCAGCATTGCGTCCCGAAATCGTACAGCTTGCAGTGACGCTTATCTACGCAGCGGAGCACACTCCTGAAAAGCAGCAGAGAACTGTTGCATTACGGATATGCGGTCCTGTCAGAAAATAGTCACCCCTTCCCGCCCCTCTGCTGACCTGAGTCCGTTGCATTCGTCAGTCAAACGTCTATATTTGACAGATGAAACTTCGCTCCGGTCCGGACCTCGTGTGCTGACGGGAGTGGTCTGATGCAGCACTCCGAGCCCAAAGGAGCGAATCATGACGGGTTGGCTGAAACTCGCGTTAATCGTCGCTATCGTCGTTGGTGTTGCGAAGGGCATCCAGTTGTTCAACCGGCATTGCCGACGTCGTTTCGGACACACCTTTTTTACGACGCGTGGGTTCTGGATCGCAGCCATTGCCATCAATCTGCTCTGGTGGGGTTTCTACTTCTGGGGGACTGCATACATCCACCATACGACAATGTCGGACGGAATCGTTTTGATGCTGTTCGGGGTCGCTGTGGTGACATGGCTTCTCTACGAAAACATTCGAGACACAGATCTCATTCACGGCATCGGTGGTTCGACCCTGCAGTTGGTGCTGTTTCTTCCCCTCGCACTCTATAGCTTCCCTTTGTTGATACTCGGCATGGTCTTCATACTCGTCGCCTCGTACAAGGCTGGCCCCGCGTTGCTCATTGACCGCTGAGGCCAAAGCGGGTGCGTTGCTGAATTGAAGTAGGGCCGAGGTATTTCAAAAGTTCAGGTAGTCGCCCGGCCGACATCAGAAGAGTCCCACAGGGTCCTTCGCCCTGTCCCAGCTATAGATGATCAGCTCGCCGCGCAAGGCGGTGTTGGCCGGTCCTCCGACCGTATATTGCAGTTCGACGCGCTCCCGTTGAAATCCTGCAAACAGGTCGTGGAATGCCACGTGATCATTGAGCGTGAGGATTGCCCGTCCCTGCAGTTCCTTTAGCACTGCCGCGATTCGTTCATACTCGCTGAACTCGAATGGCACGCCATAGCCCTCCGTTTCCAGGTATGGCGGGTCGAGATAGAAGAACGTATGCGGCCGGTCGTAGCGCGTCATGCATGTCTGCCAGTCCAGCTTTTCGATATAGGCACCCGACAGTCGAAGGTGGGCTGCGGACAGTGTTTCTTCAAGACGCAGAAGATTCAGCCCAGGCGGCGAGGTCGTCGCCGTGCCGAACGTTCGCCCGTCAACACGGCCGCCAAAGCAATTCTGCTGCAGATAGTAGAACCGTGCCGCGCGCTGGATATCCGTGAGCGTTTCCGGCCGCGTGTCCTGCAGCCATCTGAACACCTGGCGGCTCGTCAACGCCCATTTAAACTGCCTCACGAACTCTTCGAGGTGGTGCTGCACCACGCGATACAGATTCACGAGCTCGTCGTTCACGTCATTCAACACCTCTACCTCGGCGGGCGGGCGCATGAAGAACAGCGCCGCAGCGCCAGCAAACACCTCAACGTAACAGGTATGCGGCGGGAAGCGCGGAATAAGCACGTCCGCGAGCCGCCGTTTGCCACCTATCCACGGAATGATCGGCATCGCCATGACACCTCCTTTGCTCAGCGTTCCACCCCGGCCTGCGGATCGTCCGGAAACAGATCATGCTGTCCCTGACGGCGACGTGCGTGACTTTCCTCCTGTGCATGAACCGGTTTGCGGCGCCGTTGCTGTTCCTCGCGCTCGTTGCGCTCCATCGATGGCCTTTCTTGCTGCACCGGCATCGTCTGCACGAAGTCCCTGATCACTGTCGCCAGGCTTCGATCGTCCGCACTTTGCGAGCCCGCCATCGCATGCGCCACGCCCCGCCACGCTTCGAGTGCGCCAGCGTGCGCCTCCCGCAAGGCGCGGCGCGCGGCGCCGTCGAGTTCCGGCCGCCAGTAACGGGGTACTTCATCGCGCGCAGCCATATGTACGACGGCCTGTTTCGGATAGCGCTGCGTCTCACCGCGTGCCAGTCGCGTAGTCGCATTGGCCTCGACGCCATGCTCACGCAACTGGTACGCAAACCGTTCGCGCCAGCGCTGCAGATCCTGTTTGCGCGGATTGAGACGCCGGCCGTCCGGTCCACGTATCTGAACCGCCAGATGCACGTGCGGATGCGCTTCGTCGTCGTGTGCGGCAAAGATATACCGCCGGCCGTCGCCGAATTCTTCCGCCGCAAAGGCGCGTGCCGCGTTGCGTACCGCCTGGCGGTCCGTGCCGGGTGGCATCGACAACAATACATTGAACACCTCGCGCCTGCGGCTCTCTTCCGGAATTCCCCAGCCCCCGAGTCGCCACGCATCCGTGAGATCGTGAAGCGCCTCACGTCCGAGTACGGCCATGCCGTCCTGATCCTCGAGCTCGACCTTGCCGTTGCGGGAGATGTAGCGCAGATGGCGCCGCACGGCACTCATACCCTGGGCACCCGATGCCCTGTTCGTGATCTTGACCATCACCTCCGGGGAGCGTCTGAGCGTGCGCGCAAGCTGGTCACGGACCCGCCGCGCGTGCCGGCCGGGTTCTCCCCGAGACATGCGCGGCGCGCGAACATGGTGAAGGGGATCATGAAAGAGCCGGTCTCCCCAGTTCAGCAGCATCTGATCGACCCAGGTTTTCGGGAACGCCATGCTAGCGGCTCCAGCGATCGAGGTTGGCACGCAGCACCTGCGTGACCGCGCGCAGGTGCGCATCGATCACGGCGCGCGTTCCTTGCAGCACGCGCGCCGCGTCGCTCACGTCCCCGCGCGCCTGCAACCGGCCCAGCAGCGTGACGATCGTGGCCAGGTATTGGTTCGAGTCGGCGAGCAGGCGCATCTCACGCTCGCCCAGTTGGGGCTCGTGCACAAGCCGGGCACGGACCACGGCGACGATCCAGCGATTGACGGCCAGTCCGCCTGCGAGGGCGTGTCGCCTCGCGGCATCGAGTTCTGCGTGCGTGAGGCGAATCTCGATGCGTTCACGAGGCCCGTCGACGGAAAGCCAGCCCACAGCGGGTCCCGGCAGGTCGTCGGACAGCTCGTGCTCAGCGAGCACGCCGTGCACCAGTTGCCGGATACCTTCAGCCGGCGAAACACCGTCGCGGGCGCACCGCGCCTCCCAGTGTGATTTCACCGGCCCGAGATCTACACACAACCGTGCGCGCGTCTTCATGGGAGAGCAACTACAGACCTGGCGGCGCAGGCTCGGACGGTGTGCGCTCCATCTCGCGAGCCGTGGCGCGCTCCTGGGTTGCGCGCGGCCGGCGGCTGCGTGCGGAAGGCGCCTCCGGATCAAACACGCGCGGCCGCGGGACCTCGACGCCCTCGGCCTCGAATGCGTCCAGCAGCCGTTGCGCCCGTTGCTGCACCCGTGAAATGGATCGTTCACTGAAGCCCTGCTGCCGCATCGCCGTGGTCAGTACCGCCAGTTGCACCGCTCGCTCCTCCGGCGACGCTGTCGAACGGTCGTGTCTGTCTGCGGCCGCGGCATGACGGGAAGGCATCGGTTTGTCGGTTTCAGCCTTGCTTTCGGGCGTATCGGGCATATCAGGCACGTCGACCTGCGACTGCGTCCGCACCCGACCGGTGACATCCACCTGCCACGTGTTGCGGTAGACCTCCTTCTCTTCCTCGCCAATCACCTTACCCGTCGCATCCAGCACGGGGACGTTCACGGTAACCCAGCGCCTGCCGAGATTTTCCAGTGTCACCCGTTCTCCCGTGATGGCGCCCGCCTCCGAAATGGCCCGTTCCAGATCCACGCCCCAGACGACATGGTCCGCACCAGCCGCATCGCGATAAACGACGTAGTACGAGTCGCTGCGTGCGGGGTTGTGCTGGTAGGGTGCCCCACCGTGCTCGACGAGCTCACCCACGTAGCGCTGCCGTTCCTGACCCTCGGGTTCGGCTTCGCGCGACGCGGCATCACGCGACGACGCAGTCTGCGGCAGCTCGCCCGGCGCAGGGGGGATCTTTGCCCCTGCCGCAGGTTGGGGGTTGGCGTCAGGTTTCAGCGGCTGTTTCACAGGCTGCCCGTTCGGGCTGGCAGACACACCTGGCTTGACCTCCTGCGTTTTCGTGGAACCCGCAGGTACCTGCGTCGCGGCCGACGTTTCTGTCACGTCGATCCGGTTGGTCATGCGTTCGCGACGCCCTTCTGCCAGACGCGCAAAGTCAACGGCCTTCGGCTCATATCCGCTCACTTCAATGCCGAGCAGCGTGGCCTGGACCCAGACCTCGCGCCGGAACTGCTCATGACCCGCCACGCGGATACGCCCCCATGCCTTCGCACGGACCATGTCCACCATCGACTCGACCACGTCAGGACGGTTGTGCTCGGTGACCAGATAAGGGCCGATATCCTCGAACGCGAGCTGATGCGGCGCGTCCTTCAGGAAATACTGGTTACCCGCCCGCAGGTAACGCTTCCTCACCGTCTCCGGCGGATTGCCAAGCGGCACCCACTGCACGGAAGGTGCGTCGCCGCTGCCACGTGGTGCCCTTGGCTGCGTTGCCCACTGCGGTGCCGGATGCTGTGCGGCATCCTGCGACGGAGCATCCGCCTGGATGGCCCGATCGCGCAGCCGCGAGCGCGCCGCATCGAACTCACGGCGTCGGCGTGCGGCCAGTGCATCGGCTGCCATCTGATCGAAGCGCTCCGCGCCCCCGGCGCCGCCCTGCGGATCCGGCAGTGGGGGCGGGTCCGGCTCGATCACGTTGATGACCGGTTCGTCCGCAGGCGGCCCGGAAGAAATTGCGGTGTCATCCATCATGGATCTCCCTCTGGTCACTGCCCTGGCAGGCAGCGCGTCGATCGCTCAGCGTTGCGGCCCCGGTCCCTGCTCCTGTTCGCGGCCTGCACGCTCCTTCGACTGCGCGAGCGCCGCCGCCCGTGCTTCCCGCACCCGGGTCCACGATATCGTCTGCAGCTGGTCCAGTGTCGCGTCGAGCTCGCTGCCGAAACCCACCTCGCGGGCAGACTTCTTCAGCGAGGCGACCGTGCGCTCGAGCAGGTCGCGGGCGCGGTCCCATGGATACACTTTCGCCCGTGCGCCGTCATACCCGACCTGCACCTCCGCGCCGTTGAGCCGCTGGTTCTCATCCATCCACCGCAGGCGGTCCGAGACGAACTCCATGTTCGACTTCGCATGGAACACGACGCTGCGCGTGGACACCTCCTGGATCAGGTAGTGCTCGGTGTTGAACACCTCGCCGCGGTACGGTCCGCCATTCTCGCGGGGCGTCGCCATGCGGATCTGCGCGCCGAACCGGTGCTGCGCGAGTGCCTTGATCTCACCGGGGACTTCGTCGAATCCGTACAGTGGCTCACCTACCCGGCGGCGCGCCGGCGGTTCCGCATCGCGCGCTGACATACGAGCAGGTTTCGGTGCATCGGTTTCCCGCTGTTCCGGAACCGGCTCCGGCGATTGCGATTGCGACTGGGGCTGTTCAGTTGCCGGTTCCGGTGCGGTGCTGTCCTGCGGTGCCGGTTCCGGCGCGTCCTGATGGCCAGCCCGACGGCGCGAAGTACGGCGCCGCCCCGAAGCCTCTCCATCGCCCACGAGTTTCTCTTTCACATTGCCCATTGCATGGTCCTCCTTCAGTACACCCTCTGCTCCCTGTGCAACCGCGACTGGTCCGTCCACTTCCGCACCTGTTGCATCCCGCACCCGCACGCCGTAAAGCGATTCCCGTAAAAGATCACCGACCGCGCCGGTTCCGGACAGTACGGCCATGTCGTCGAAATCGGTCGGTATCGCACCGGCAATGCGGGCGTCCGATGCAAAACGGGGCTCAGCCAGCAGTGACGACGTGCCGAGCGCGGCCTGCTTCGCATGCTCATATCCGGCGCCGAGATCGGCGAGCACGAGCACCTCCGCTTCCGGATAGCGGCCGCGCCACATGGCAGCCACCGGCCGCAGGTTGCCGCTCGACAGGGCGGCCACGCTGAACCAGCCCGTCGCCTGCCACGCCGCCAGTGCCGTGGCGACGCCCTCGGCAATCAGGACCGGCGTCACGGCGCCCTCACGGAACTGGCCCGGTTCGACGACCCAGCAGCCGCCGGACTTCGCGCCGCCCGCGAGCGCTGACTTGCGCCCGTCGGCGTCGATCAGTTCCAGCGTCGAAAGGGCGTCACCGATGCGGACCGGCACAACCAGTACACGCCCCGTGAGCGGCTCTTCGGCACTACGCGGCGCGTAGCCGAGCAGCGCGTGCAGTTCTTCGGCCTCCAGCTCGCGCAGCGCCGGCACGGGCCTCACCTGCTTGCGTTCGAGATACGGATGGTCTGGACCCACGGGCCGGGCCCACTTCCAGATCGCGAGTGCTTCCCGGGCGACAGCCTCCTGTCGCGCGCGCACGCGGGCCTCGAGCTGCGCGCCCTGTCGGGCCTGTTCCTCCGACGGGCGGATCGGCTGCATCCGCGACCTGTCCGCGGGATCCATCGCCGCACGCGAAGCCCGGACGTCGAAGCCGTGCTGCTGCGCCAGCCAGAAGAGCGAGGCGAGCGTCTTGCCGCCCGACTCACCGGCTGAACGCCACGTCACGCGCGCGGCACGCTCGCTGTAGTTGTGGGCGGTCCGGCTCCACTCGTCCCAGATGTCGAAGCCGGCCTCGCCGAACCCCTGTTTGAGCGCGAAGGCCATATCGACCCAGGTCGCGTAGTCCCCGGACGGGATCATGGCCAGCGCCGCACGGGCGCGTTCTTCTTCGCTCAGGTAGCGGGTGTTCATCGGCGGTCTCCATGAAGCGGCACGACGTTCGAACCCTCAGCGGTGCGCGACGGGGTGCGCCCCTGGCGTTTCCGCGAGGCGCCTGTACCGCGCGCGGCATGCGCTTTGGGGACGCCATCCGCGGGGCGCAGTTCCGCGACATCGAGATCGGATGGCGACAGTCGGCGTGCCGCTACCGCGACCCCTTTGGCCGGTACGCCCAACAGGATGAAATGCCGCTCGACGTACGCGGCTGCCTCTTCATCGCTGATGTCGTTCAGATGCCGCGGCAGCTCGCGCGGATCCCATGTCTGCAGCACTTCCAGATATTCCGGGGATACGTGCAGGACGCCGGCTTCATCCATGTCATCGGGTTGCAGATCCCTTAACCGCCGCTCGACCTGGGCGGTGAAGCGCACGAGGTCCATCGCGGGAATTGCCGGGGCGGCCGCAAGGCGTGACGTGAAAACCGGATCACGCCAGTAGCAGATGCGTTCCGCCAGGATGGGTTTGGTGTTTTCGAGCAGGATGATTTCCTTCTCGCGCCCGAGCTCTTTCAGCTCCTGCGGCAACAGCAGCGGCCGGCGCTGTTCCGAAAAACTCTCGCTCGACCCACCGCGTCCGCCGAAGATCGCGTTCGACCGGCTCACGCTACGCGAGCGGTCCGTAAAGGTGCCGAGCATCTCCGAGTATTCGTTCGCGTCCTTCTGCTCGCGCGGTGCATAGATGATCTGCATCGCGTGATTCGTGACGAACGTTCTCGCGTCCGCCCGGCCATACACCGACTCGAGCTGCGAGACCGACTGCACGATCGAGAGCAGCCGCAGGTTATAGCCCGCCATGTAGGCGACCGCGCGGGCAATGATGTGGATCTTGCCGACCGAGGTGAACTCGTCCATCAGCAGCAGGCACTGAATCTTCAGCGCCGGGTTGTCCTGCGGCAGTTCCTTGGTGTTCAGATTGACCAGCTGTGAGAACAGGAGGTTGACGAGAAGTGCCGCCTCGGTCAGGTGGTCCGGTGTGATGCCGACATAGACCGACATGCGGCGCCTGCGCACGTCACGCAGGTCGAAGTCATTGGCGCTTGTGGCCGCATCGACAATCGGATTGGCGAAGATCGTGAGCGGTGCATTGAAGGTCGCGAGGATGCTCGCGAGCACCTTGTCGTCGTTCGCGAGGAAGCGGTTCAGCGCGTCGATGCACGCACCGCTGAGCCGCCGCCGGTTCTGCAGCAATGCCTGCTGGAGATACGCCTTGACTGGCATGCCGTTGCCCGACGACTGGCGCAGCACCTCGCCCATCGTCACCGGACAGTCGGGCGCATCGGTATTGCCCGCGCGGCGCGCATCGCGCCATTCGCACAGCAGCAGCACGATGCCGAGGAAAAGGTTGCGCGCCTGGTCTTTCCAGAAGTCGTCGTGACCACCGACCGGGTACAGCGCGTAGCCGATCGCGAGAATGTCACCGACGCGGAAAACGCCACCCGATATGGCCGACAGCGGGTTGTACCGGTGCGTACGGCCATCCTCCGCAAACGGGTTGAACAGGTACACGTCGTGCCCGTGCGCCCGACGGAAGCCCGCGGTGAGGTGGAAATTCTCCTGCTTGATGTCGAGCACCACCACCGAATCGGGGTAGCTCAGCAGGTTGGGCACCACGATACCCACGCCCTTGCCTGAGCGCGCAGGCGCTGCGAGCAGCACGAACTGCTGGCCGGCAAACCGCAGATAGCGGCCGTGCCACACGCCCACGACCAGCGGCGGCCCGCTGTCGTAGACGCCGGGGTTCGCCATCGTGCTCATAGCAGGCCTGCCCGGCGGACATCCGCCTCGTTGGCGAACCTCGCGCTGCCATAGAGACGCCGGCGCCCGGACTGTTCCAGAAGCGTGTATACGCCGAGTGCGGGGGCACCAAATGCCAGCACCACGCCGAACAACGCGGCACCGGCAAGGCGTCTTCCCTGCTTCGGCAGATGTCCATCATGCCAGGCCAGCGCCGCATCCGGCCACGCATGAAACCCGGCATGAAGCGGGTTGACGTGCTGGCTCGCGACGAAGAAAAACGAAGCCAGCCACAGCGCGAGCGCCAGTCCGGCTGCCGCGCCAGCCACGATCGCAAGCGTCACCAGGGCGACCACTGCGTGGTAACGGATTCCTCTGTTCCCATCGCTGGTGGACCGTACCGTTCCGGTTGTCTTTCCGATGTCCATGGTGCGTGCCCCTTTCAGCGGAAGTCCGCCTGATGGCGGCGCAGCGGATCGAACCAGACTTCCGTCATGGACCAGCGCCGGCCGGTCTGGACACCGGTCTCGTCGAAGAGCGCAACTGCCTCCATATGCGCCACCACGTCGATCGTCATGAAGAGGAGCCGCCGCAGTGCTGCGTCGTCCCACGTAGCGGCTTCGGGATGCTCCTTCGCCATCAGCGCGAACCGCTCGATGGCCACCGATGCGCTCGACGCGTGATAGCTGGTGATCGAACCCGAGTGTCCCGTGGTCAGCAGCTTCAGGAAGTCATAGGCTTCGGCACCGCGCAGTTCGGCAAGCAGCACACGGTCGGGACGCATGCGCATCGTGCATGCGATCAGGTCAGCCGGGGTCACATCCGCCTGGCCATGTCCGCCCTTGCTGTACAACAGGTGCACACTGTTTTCGATATGCCGGATAAACAGCTCCCGAACGTCCTCGATCGTGATGATTCGTTCGGACGACGGGATGGAGCGGCACAGGGTTCGCATGAAACTGGTTTTGCCCGAACCCGTATTGCCGACGACCACAATATTCAGACGGGCCTTCACCGCCAGGTCGAAGAACGTGCTCCAATCCCGCGCCTCCAGGTAGTGAAGGAGCCTGTTAACCGCAGGCCGCAGCGCCGGGCGCGACGTGTCGAGCTCATCCTGGCGACGCCATACGGCTTCCCCAAAGAGGCCTTCGCTGCGGTACGCATCAAGGGTTTTCTCGCGCGCGGACGGGCGCCGGATCGTAATCGAGACCGTGCGCGGTGGTACGACGGGTGGCACCACAATCTGGATACGCGCGTCACCCGGCAGAAGTGCGGACAGGATGGGATGCCGGGCCGACACCTCCTGGTTCGTGAGCGTGGCGACCGCGACCGCAAACGACATCAGGCGCTCGAAGTCGAGGTCCGCACAGTCGTGTGGCTGCCAGCCGAGATGGGTTTCGGTCAGCACCCGCTGCGGCCGGTTGATCACCAGCTCCGTGACCGAGGAGTCATCGAGCAGGCCGGCGAACGGCCGCATCAGCTCCCGCACGGACGCATCGTCGGCCAGCCTCGGCAGCAACGTATCAGCGCCCGTGGCCGCTTCATCGTGGATGTGGGCCTGCGCGTTCATCGCGTGCCCTCCGGCTGAAGCGCATACACCGGGCTGAAATCCAGGTCCCGTGCGACGACGATCGTGAACTCGGCCCCCTGGTTCTGCGTCAGGGTGGGCGGAATGTTGATCGTGCTGTCGAGCACACGCGAGGCCATGTCGTTGCCCTGCTGCTGCGTGTTCTCGTAGACGGTCGAGCTGTTGCCGTTGCCGCCCCGCGTCGCAAGGTAGCCGATCGCGTCCTGCGTCAGCCCGAGCAGCAGCGCCGCACCGATCCGTGCCCCCCAGTGGTTATCCACGTATCCGTCGATCCCCATGCGGCCGAGCGCATCGGCTGCTGGTGAATCGATCTCGACCGTCACCCCTTCCGGCGTCCGGATCCGTGCCGACAGGATGAACACCCGCTTCTGTCCGGGTGCCAGGTTCGAGCGATACTCGCTGTTGATCTGCGAGCCGCGCTCGATCAGCACGACACGACCATCGTCCGAGTAGACGTTCTTCGTCACCGTACAGGTCGAAATACCCGCCTGGGTCGAATCGAATGCCGTATCGCCGGCGCAGTCGATCTTGGCGCCTTCTGCAAGAATCAGGCTGCGGTTGCCGAGAAAGCCCGCACGCACCTTCGGCGTGACGGTCGGCGTCAGCGCCTGGGCAAGCGGGCCGCTGCCCTGCGACGACTGGCCTCCGGACACCATCGCCACGTTTGTCTGCGTACCGGACGCGTCAGCGGGTGCGGATGCCACCGTATCGGCCTCGCCGTTGGCCGAACCACTTGAGCCGGTCGAGAGCAGCGGCGCGTCGTAGTAGCTGCGCGCCGGTGCAGTGTGTGCGGAAGTCGGGCGTGCTGACGCTACAACCGGTGCCGATGCGGTCGCACTTGTGGCCACCGGACCGCTTGCTGTACCCGCCGACGCCGGGGCGGCGCCGTCGCCGAACACGCGCCCCTGGGCTACCTGGTCCTGTACGGTATCGCGCTTCGCCTTCTCCGCCGCATCGTGCCGGGCAAGGAAGCCGTGGATCGTCCAGACCGCTCCACCGATCACGAAGGCCACAATCAACAGTGGTGCAAGCCACCAGACACGGGGCCGGCCGCCCGCCTGTCCCAGCTCCGGCATGCCGCGATCCGTCGGCGGACTCGCAAGGTCACCGTTTATGGTATCAGTGACCTTTGCGGGGTCGGTATCGGGCGCAATCGCATTGCGCGGCGTCTGCTCATTCATGGCCATCGCTCCGCAGGACACGCTTCACACCGCTCACGGTCGTGCCATCGGCAGGTGGCACGCCGTCCACATCGAACGCGTCGTTCCACAGACCCACCACCTCTTTTCCCAGACGCAGTACGAAACGCCGGGCTACTTCGTGCACGACGATCACGTCGTCTTCCATGTGCCTGTCGACAACACTTTCGCTGTCGTCGTCGGCCAGCTGATGCAGCACAGCCATGCGTTCGGGCAGGCCCTCTCATCCCTCGGCGTGGCTCCGGGCGAACGCGTCGCCGTCCTCCTCGACAAGCGAATTGAGACCGTTGTGTCGATGCTCGGCGCGAGTGCCGCAGCATGCGTTTTCGTTCCGGTGAATCCACTCCTGAAACCGGGCCAGGTGGCCCACGTGCTTCGGGACAGCGGCGCCCGGTGCCTCGTCACCTCCGCATTGCGCGCCCGTTCCCTGACCGCGGAGGGCGTTGCGCCTGTGGTCGACGTGATCATCGTGGATGAACCGGACCCGGGGCCTTCTGTGCTGTCGGGCTCGGTGAGGCTCCACCGCTGGCGAGACCTGTGCATCACCCGGCCCGACGACGCGTCCATCCCGTCTGCGGGTGCCGCCTGTATCGATACTGACCTTGCGGCCCTTCTCTATACCTCCGGCTCGACCGGTTTGCCCAAGGGCGTGATGCTCAGCCACCGGAACCTGCTTGAAGGCGCCTGGAGCGTCGCTGAGTACCTGCGGCACGGTCCGTCGGACCGCATTCTCGCCGTCCTGCCACTCAGCTTCGATGCGGGCCTTAGCCAGCTGACCTCGGCCTGGTCGGCAGGCGCGACAGCGGTGCTGCTGAACTATCTCACGGCGCACGACGCCGTCCTTGCGTGCGTGCGGGAGCGCATCACAGCGATCACGGGTGTGCCGCCCCTGTGGATGCAGCTTACAGCAGCAAACTGGCCCGACGCGGCGCGCAACAATCTGCGCTATTTCGCGAATACCGGGGGACGCCTTCCGCTACCCGTCCTGCAGAAGCTGAGGGCGCTGTTTCCGCGCGCCACCCCCTTCCTCATGTACGGGCTGACGGAGGCGTTCCGCTCCACGTTCCTCGACCCGGCCGAGGTTGACCATCGGCCGGATTCGATTGGCAAGGCCGTGCCCAATGCGCGCGTCCTGGTGGTCCGTGAAGACGGTACGACGTGCGCTCCCGACGAACCGGGCGAACTGGTCCATGTGGGCGCGTGCGTCACGCTCGGCTACTGGAACGACGCAGCGCGCACCGCACAGCGCTACCGCCCTTCGCCTGAGGCGAAACCTGGCGGCACGCCGCGTGACATCGCGGTGTGGTCCGGGGACCTTGTGCGATACGACAGTGAAGGCTTTCTCTATTTCATCGCTCGCAACGACGCCCAGATCAAGAGTTCCGGCTACCGGATCAGTCCTGAGGAGATCGAGGAAACGGTACATGCAAGTGGCCTCGTCGTGGAAGCCGTAGCGCTCGGTGTGCCGGATGACGAGCTCGGCGAAGCCGTGGCGCTATTTGTCGTCCTCGCCGGTGATGCGGATGTCGATGGGCTGCGCGACTGGTGCATGCAGCGTCTTCCACGCTACATGGTTCCCCGGCATATCGTGAGTTATCGGGATATGCCGCGCAATCCCAACGGGAAATTCGACAGGGCAGCGCTCCGCAGCGGGGTTGCGTCGTGCGGGGCCGCCTCGCTGACGGGTCGTTCAGGGGAGCGGACATCATGAGCCTGACTTTCCTCCAGCGCCCACCCGGGCTGCAGTTCAATGGTATCGACGTGCGCCAGCTGGCCGACCGTGCCGGCCAGACACCCTTTTTCGCGTACGACCGCTCGGCGATCGACACCCGTGTGCGGGAATTGCGCAGCCTGCTGCCCTCCGCCATGCAGCTGCACTACTCGATCAAGGCGAACCCGATGCCCGCCGTGATCCACTACCTGGCCCAACGGGTCGACGGGTTCGATGTTGCCTCCGCGCAGGAGATGGCGCTGGCACTCGATGCCGGTGCCACTCCCGACTCAATCGGCTTTGCCGGGCCAGGCAAGTCTCACGACGACCTGCGCCGCGCGGTCGCCAGCGGCGTCAACGTTCACGTCGAGTCGGATACCCAGTTGCGCCTTGTTACCGCGCTCGGATGGGAGCTTGGCGTGCAGCCGAACGTGGTGATCCGCATCAATCCCGATTTTCAGGTCGGCCACAGCGGCATGCGCATGGGCGGCAGTGCGGCTCCGTTCGGCGTGGATGTCGACCAGATTCCGGCATTGCTGCACGAACTCGAAACGCGGGAAGTCGCGCTCGCCGGTTTCCACGTCTTCTGGGGTTCGCAGTGCCTGCATGCCTCAACCATCATCGAGGCCCAGCGCCAGAGCGTGGATCTCATCCTTCGGCTCGCCAGTGATCTGCCTCGACCACTACGGTTCGTGAACCTGGGTGGCGGCTTTGGCATCCCCTACTTTCCGGGCGAAACACCACTCGACACGAAGGTGGTCTGCGAAGCGATGCACGACTGGCTGCCCAGGCTTTGCGAACGTCTGCCCGGAACCACGCCCATTCTGGAACTCGGGCGTTATCTCGTAGGAGAGGCCGGCATCTATGTGTGCCGTGTCATTGACCGGAAAGTCTCGCGCGGCAGAACATTCGTCATCACGGACGGCGGACTGCATCATCATCTGGCGGCTTCCGGCAACTTCGGCCAGGTCCTGCGCCGCAACTTTCCGGTCGTGATCGGCAACCGGCCAGACGGCATATCACGCGAGCGGTGTTACGTGGTCGGGTGCCTCTGCACGCCGCTCGACCGCCTCGCGGACGACGTTGAACTTCCCGAAGCGCACATCGGGGATTTCGTGGTGGTGAAGCAGTCGGGTGCCTATGGCCATTCGGCAAGTCCGGTGCATTTCCTCAGCCACCCGGAACCCGTCGAAATGCTCGTGTGACACTGCCCTATCCCGGAGAAACGTCATGCCATTCCGTGAATCCGTTGTTGCAGATCCCGTACCTGTGTCGTGGGCGCTCGACGGTGACCAGCAGGGGCTCGTTGCGGCCGCAAGGGACTTCGCACGCGAGCGCCTCGAGCCGCTACTGGGAGGCGCACCCGACTCCACGCGGTGGACCGAAACGGTCCAGCTCGCCGCCACGCTCGACCTCGCGACCATGATCCTGCCGGAACAGATGGGCGGCATGGGCATCACCCGGCACGACCTTGCACTGGTCGTTGAACAGTTCGCGGCGGGCCCGCTCGAGCGGGCCGCCGAACTGACACTCAGCAGCGCCGCACTGATGACGCTGCGCGAGTACGATGCACTCGATCGGCTGCCCGACCAGCCTATCCAGCACTACCTTGACGGCACGACATCGATTGCGCCTGGCATACCCGACGTCGACGCTTCAGGTTTCTGGGTGTTGCGCCAGCAGGCATCCTCGCACGCAATGATGGTCCGGCTGGAGGGCGGATATCCGCAGCTCGTGCTCGCCAAGCTACCTGCCCGGCGGGTCGAACCATACTCCGCCGTCGTTGCCCTGCCGGGCGCACTCTCGATCGGACGATACACCACAGCACCACCATGCGCAGGCGATATGCAGTGTCTGGTGGTGCCCGATGACGGGAGGACCGACGGCAATTCGGTACGGCGGTGGCTTGTCGACGCAGCCATCTACTTCGCTGCGCTGCTTTCTGGCGCGGTCCAGCAGGGCGTGAACTTCGCCCTGGCCTACAGCGCTTCCCGCCAGACGTTCCGCAGGCCGATCGCTGCGCATCAGCTCGTCGCCGCGCGGCTCGCCGACATGCTCATCTCGGCTCATACCACCCGCCTATTTCTCCGGTCCGTCGCAGCACAGGAGACGCAGGTGCAGATCAGGTCCGTACGGTCGATGGCCCACCACGTTGCGACTGAGGCACTGGACGTTGCAAGGGAACTCGTGCAGCTTTGCGGCGGCCATGGCTACGTGCAGGGACTGCCGCCGTCGGCTCGCTTCCAGACGGTGCACTGGTTTGCGATGCTGCTCATGAAGGTCGAGGCCGCGCTGCGCGCGTTCACCGTAATCGGGTGAAACGTACACCGGCAGGAGGTTCGATGTGAGGGACGACGCAAAGGCACAGGCATCCATCCGGCAGACGGAAGGATCCCTCCAGACGTCCGTAGGAACGGCCTCATGCTGGCTGCGTGAGCCCGATGGCAATGACGTCAATGACATCGCGACCTGGCTCGCCGATCCGGGCATCAACCAGTGGTTCGACTTCGGGCAGGGTCGCCAGACGCTTCCCGTTCTCGCTGTGCAGCTCATGATGCAAGGCGGCCGGCATCGTCTCCGCGTCTTCGGCGCCACGGGCAACCCCCTCGCCAGTGGACTGGTTGCCGTCAGCGATCTCACACACGCCTTTGGCACGGGCTCATTCTGGGTACTGCGCGACAGTCGGCGGCCCGCGTGCAGGAACATGACGCTTCTCGCCTCCACGGCGATCCTTCGCGAGGCGTTTGAAATCGGGCGGCTGCATTGCATCACGGCATGGGCCGTGGACTGCAATGTACGTTCGCGACGCCTGCTCGAACGGATCGGATTCCGCATGATCGGGATGCAGCGCGATTGCCATGTCATGCAGGGATCGCGATGCGGGCGAGTCCTCTACGATCTGCTGCCGGGCGATCTGCCCAACGGCTTCCATTCAGCTGCGGGCGGCCCATGAGCCCGGCCGTCATCACCGCCGTGACGGCCTGGGTGCCTGATACCATGACGCTGTCCCGATGGACGGCAATGGAGCCGGCACTTCGCGCGACCGGTCATTCTGGCTGGGATGCCTGGGTGAAGTCGTGGCATCCCGACTACGGGCACTGGATCGAGGCGTCGCCACATGGGGAAACCGGTGGTTCGCTGCCTGTGCCTCCCGGTCTTCTGCCGCTCGACCTGGCGTGCGAGATACCGGTCGAAACCAGGACAGATCTGTCAGGACTCGCCGCAAAAGTGGCAAACGGGATCTGCTCGGTGCGGCCGCATCGCGTGCGACCCATCGATGTCGTGATGTTCTGCCATAGCATACCGGACGAGCACGTTTCCACGACGGTTGCCGGGCGGCTGTGTGCCGAAGTGGGACCGCCGTGCTTTGCTTTTTCGGTCTCGCAGCAGCATGGCGCGTCACCCTTCACAGCGTTAAGGCTTGCTTCCGACCTGCTCGACGCTGAACCGGACGTGCACACGATACTGATCGTTGCAGCGGAGAAATGGTATCCGCCGTTTTCCAGAATCTGCGGACCTGGCATCGTGCACGGGGACGCTGCCGGTGCACTGCTCGTTGAAAGAGCCGACCGGAGAACAGACGGCCTGTACCTGCTCGATGCAGCAGTCCGGCACGTTCCCCAGGAGGTCGGACGATGTACCGAAGTCGTCCCGGAGGCCTGGACATTCTCGTTGCTGTCGATAATCGACTTTCTCCTCGCGCGACACGCCCTTCGTTGCGATGAAATTGACGAGATTGTCGGACAGCCAGGCATGACGTCGCTCGCGGCTGCAGTCAGTGAGCATTTCGGCCAACCAAACGCGAGAGCGCAGCATGAGGTCGGTATTCATCTCGGCGCAGCCGATTCCATCGTACGACTGGCACAGACACTTAACCGCACGGCGTCTCTGCGAGCGCGCCGCACGCTGCTCTGGGGTTACGGGATAGGTGGTTTCGTCGGCTCGGCGCTGCTGGGCGCGAACGGCGTGCCCTCCTTCTGTCAGCATGACGAGGTCCGCCCCGCCTCATGATTCCCGATCTCGGCATAGCGCACGTCGCTTTTTATCTCCCCCCGTGCATCGACAATATCCGGGACTGGGGGCAACGTACCCGGCAGACGATCGCCACCGTGCGGAAACTTGAGCAGGCCGGAATGTATAAGTACCGCAGTGCGAACGGACAAACCGCAATTGGCCTGGCGGCCAGCGCGGTTCAGCGCCTTCTCGTTGCGTCCGCTATTGCGCCGCGTGAGGTCGACTGCCTCGTCTATGTTCACACACTACAGGGCAGCATCGCGCCGCCGCCACAGTCGTTGCCGGGCCTGCTGTGTGACCGGTTCGGCTTCAGCAACGCTGAAGCCTTTTCGTTCGCGCAGCAGCATTGTGCGTCGGGCCTTGGCGCACTGCGCGTGATCAGGGCAATGTTCGTCGCCCGCCCCCATATGAAACGGGTGCTGCTTGTCGGCGCCGACGTCATGCCGCTGGCATCAGAAAGATTAATGATCGCCGAAGGGATTCTGGGGGATGGTGCGTTTGCCGCCTTCATCGAGCGCGACGCTCCCATCAACCGCCTGGTGGCGATCACAATGCATGCCACCGGCGCAGGCTGGCGAGGAGTGCTGGAACAAGACGAATCGCGCCTGGCAGCACAACACTTCTTCACGGCGCGCAGACTGATCACACACACCGCCCGGCAGGCACATATCGCACTGGACGATATCCGTCGTATCCTGCCGCATCACCTTGACCTGCCTGCGTGGCACCGGTTGCTGGATTCGCTGCGGATTCCCAGGGACCGGCTGTTCTCGGAGAACTTTTCGCGCATCGGGCACGTCACCGTCAGCGATGCATTCATCAATCTTGCCCAGTGTCACGACCTGGCGCCAGGGCAGCCATTCCTGCTGTTTGCAAGGGGTATCGGTGGATTTTCGGCAGTTGCACTGCTGGTCCGCTAGGGTCCCGCCACGGCACGCCTCCCGCTTCAGACACCCGTGAGCAAGGCAAACTGAATTCCCTTGGGATCTTTGTACCGCGAACCTCCAACTCGCAATCTGCATACTATAATGATTGTTAAATGCAGTCAGCTGGGCGGCCGTAAGGCGTTGAGCTGACGATTGGGGACGCCGCTGAGGCGGCGGTCACGTGTGGACCTCTGACTGGCTCCCCACCCCCGGTGACGCGCGTCGTATGAGCCACGCGGCTGTGGCACAGAGTCTTGCATCTGCGAGGCACACGCGACCCGGATTCTGTGGAGCAGCGCCGGGGTGACGAAGATGAAACATGTCTCTCGACGCCGTTCAAACGAACTCCAGCGCAGGGCATCTGAAGCGGATCATCTACTGGCTGATACGCCTGCACTCGTGATGCGTCTTGCATCCGCTTCGGACATTCCTTCGCTTGTCGATTCATTCGGCAGCGCGGCCACGACGCTTGGCTTTCCCCATTACGTCATCAGCCGCGTCATGCGCAGCCGCTCAAGCAACCCACGCCGCACGGCGATAGAAATGATCGGTGCCCACTACCCGCGGGAATGGGTACAGTATTACGAGGGGCGGGATTATGCGGCCACCGATCCCGTGCATCGGGCTGCGTTCATCCAGTCCACGCCTTACCGGTGGCACGATATCGCCGGCCTGAGCAAAGCCGAACGTCGTCTGCTCGACGAAGCAAAAGAGGCAGGGCTGCCCGGCGGCCTTAGCATCCCGGTCCATCAGGCCGATGGCAGTGTCGTGCTGTTCAATCTGTCCGGCCCCCTTCATTCCGTGAACGATGCCATCAAGTCACGGATCGCCTGCCTCATCAGCACACAGTTTCATTGCGAACTGCATCGGCTCTCCCCGATATCACGATGCAGGGCCTCGCGCCTGCTGACGCCATGTCAGATCGTATGCCTGACCTGGGTCGCCCGCGGCAAGACCTCGGCCGAAATCGCCAAAATTCTCGGGCGATCTCACTATACCGTTGACTACCACATCGGAAAGGCAATGCAGGCGCTCAACATGTGCAGCAGGACGGCCGCCGCCGTCTACGCGAGCGTCCAGGGCATCATCAAACCCTGAACCTGCTTTTCCGACAGATCCCTCACATCCGCTATACACCGCCGTGCAGGCAAGGTGCGTCAGCGCACGCTTGCGTGCTGACCGACACCCTCCTAAAGCTCCGAGTTTCCGCGCCGCAGGTGCGCTGATAGCGTCGTGTCAAACGCTGACACCCGGAGGAGCCCATGTCTTTCATTGTCGCCGGCAGGCTTGATGAGCTGCCACCGGATATCCATCGCCGTCTCGGAGTCTTCCGCCACAAGGTCTTCGTCGAGCGCCTGCACTGGGAAATACCCGGCGTCCACCAGGATGCCACAAGCGAGTGGGATGAGTTCGACGGAGCCAATACTGTCCATCTGGTCGCGCTGTCAGGAGGCGGCGAGGTATGTGGATGCGCCCGACTTATGCCGACCACTGGGCCCTATCTGCTCCGCAACGTCTTTCCGGAACTTGCAGGTCCATGCCCCCTGCCGTCATCCCCTTCGGTATGGGAGATGTCGCGATTCGCCGGTTCAGGGCTACCGGATCGCCGGACGGGCTCGACGTCGGGCATGTCCCTGTTCCCGTATGCCATGGCGCTCGCCCTCTCGTTCGGCGCAACACGCGTGATCGGCGTGGTCTCACGGCCTGTTGCCCGCCTGTACCGACGTTTCGGGCTGGAACTGCACGATATGAACGTTCATGCATCCGCCCATTCCGACATCGTTGCGTGCTCAATCGACCTGGGGCTTCCCACTTTCCAGAGACTCCAGTGCGATCCGCTTATATTGCTGGCCTCCGTCACCCGCTTCGGAGAGCTATCCCTTCCCGAACCTTGCGAACATTCGGGGCATGCGTGCGATGAGATGTCCGGCGCAGTCTGTCGCGGAGGGGCGACGCGCAAGCAGGCAACCGTTTAGACAGCTTGACACTGGAGCGTAGCGTCAGCGCATACGGGCTGGCCGACAATGATGCCGGTTGTCGGCCTCCTTCACCCAGTCCGGCCTGATCGCCGATGCATATGCCTGACCGCTGCGCGACGCCTCGCCATTCTGTTGTGAACTCAAGCCGAGGCACTCATCGATCGCGTGTGCCACCGTCGCAGACTTCGGAGGACGATCGCGATCGCAGTCACCCCAGAAGGTACACATCGCATCGAACAGAATGGACAGGATCGATGTCATATAGGGCAGCTTCACGACGACGCCCTCACCCGGTTGATCGCTCGCTGGCGTGCCCCAGTGTTCCTCGAATCCGTCGTTGGGCGCCATGATCCGGAGGGAATCGAGTTCTCGCTGCAGGCGATCTTCAAACGAATAGTGAACGGTCGCCGAGTGCGCGAGCGCCCTGCGTAACTCGCAGAGCTGCCGGTCCTTCAGCTCAACACATCGGGTCAGCCGACGGACTTCGGCTTCGGCCCGCCGCAACCGCCGATCAGGGACTGCGTTTGCAGATGGTATCGGCGGGACGCTGTCCATTTCCGTGGCGGTCCATGCATTGAGTTCTTTCATGATGTTCCCTGCCTCAAATGCGGATACTTGTATTGTTCCGGCAGCGCCCGTTTCTCGCTGTCCCCTGCAAACGGAGTGGCACGCGCAGTTTCCGCCAGCGATCAATCGTGTGCGTTGATCGCTGTGGAGTTATGGGGCTTCGCCCACGTATCGTTTTTCGGTTTTCTCAGACGAAATATCAACTGCGAAAAATGGCAGGGTGCGCCATAGCTGGTACAGCATGCACTTGCGCCAGCGCGGCAATGCATGCGCGCCCTACGTCGACAGCGCTGGCCGCGTCAAGCGGCAAGCACGGCGAACCTGCTATCGCAAGATCGTGGTGGTTAGCACGCTGTCATCGCGCAGAACACCTCTCGAACGCTCGCAGGCCGGAATGGCCGCAACTTCGTTTCCTGACAGGCCCCCTCATGAGAGCAGACCGCACTCATGTGCGGCGCAACGCGTGGTCCAGTGCCATGCTGCACTTTTCGATCGGATCGCCAGCGCATTTGCCCAATCCGAACCGCCGGCTCGTCCCCGGCCGCACAGACAAGGGTACAATCCGTACACAAAGTTATTTGCGTCCCCGCCATGGAGTATCACGTTACCTACGAGTACAGTTTGTGCAATGCACCCGACGATTACATCGGTACGGTGCCATCCCAACTCGTCCAGGAAGTACCAAGCAACATCCCGCCTGTCCTGTTGCCAGAATTCATCAAAAGCCGGATCCTTGAGCGCTCGCCCCAGATAGGGAATATTCGTCGCCTCCAGATCCTGCGCCCTGCGTCGACTGTCTCCCCATTGGAATAAAGGCATTGCCAAATGCCGGGAGCGTGCGCATAACCTCGGGGCTCTGCCCTATATGCTCACCCTCACCACGACAGCCAAGCCGGAGGCGTCGTCGAAGTATGGGCGTCGGCGCCATTCGTATTCGTCATCGCTCTCCTGAACATCATCAGGCCAGGTGTTTCGACGAAGCTGAAACCATTCGTCGGGAGCCGAAGCAACCTCCGCACCCTCAAAACACTGGTACCTCACGAGGCAAGTTAATCGCGATGTACAAGGATCGGGCAGCCTGTCTCCTGACGGAACGCGTTCGCCATTTTGCCCGCAGGCGGTGCCAACGGCGCACGGTGGTGGAAATTAGCAAGCATGGGTGGCGCAGCACACGACGAGCGCAAACGCGAACCCAGCAGCGTCGCTGACGCCAGACCCGAATCACGGGAACGGCAGTGGACTATCGCGGCGAGCGTCGGCAACGCCGCCCCGGGCATACAGATTCCGGATTTGATATCGTGACGAACGGGCGGTCGGTGTCATCTCATCCTTAACCTGACCCGACCATAGTCACAGCTCGTCTGCGAAAGGAAGGGCGGATATGGACGTAGCGACAATCGGATTTACCAGAAAGTCTGCGGAGACGTTCTTTGGTCTGCTGCGTAAGGCTGAAGTTCGGACACTGCTGGATGTGCGCCTGAATAACGTCTCACAACTCGCCGGGTTTGCGAAGAAGCCCGACCTCAAATACTTTCTGTCGGAACTGCTCGGCGCCAGGTTTATCGAACTCCGTGACCTGGCACCCGAGAAGGAGATGCTCAAGCGATATCAGAAAAAGGAACTCAGCTGGGAAAGCTACGCTGCGGAATACCTTGAGTTATTGGCAACACGTCGAGTCGAGACCAAACTCGATATAGCCCTGTTCGATAAGGGATGCCTCCTGTGCAGCGAAGACAAGCCGCATCACTGCCACCGCCGGCTCGCGGTTGAATATCTGAATTCCCAATGGGATAACAGGTTAAAGGTAACGCACCTGTTTTAACAGGACCTCTGACGGCTGGAGCCTTCCAGATGCCGTTGGAGTTAACGTCGCACGCAGCCTTGAGCCGGACGATAGTCTGGGCAGAAAAGGCAACAGCCAGTACATTGAGATACCGAAGGTACAGATTTTTTGGGGGCTATCCCGCCGGGCAGCGATGCCCGGAAAATACGATCGAGCACATTGCGCAGGCTGACGAGCCCCACAATTCCCACGGCGAAACCGCGATAGCCACCTTCTGTGCCCGCGTCAATTCGATGACAACGTGCACGCCTATAAGACCCACACCGAACGCGTCTCGCAACTTGCGACTTGCCATCGAAATGACGGCGATCCCTGCAGTCACCTTCAGGCATAGCAACCCCGTATCAGCAGAATTGCGGCCTTTCTTGTCGCGTCCAAGTACACGTCCTGGTGCTTGACCATCCAGTTACGCTGCGCCTGCTCAGGCTGCTCTCCTCCGATGGCTTTTCAGCCACCCGGTGAAATGCGAAATCCAGTGCCGACGACCGCCGCGACAAAGTCCATGACACCATCGCGATCAGCGCGAGCGTCAACGTGACGCCGGGATGCTGCAGTACGCATGGCGTCCCATGACCCAGATTGCAAGCGGTGCCCCGATAACCGCGCCGCGTCGATATCTCGTGACCGCAAATCCTGTAGCCATATTGCGCCAGTCAGAGCACCACTTGATCAGTGTCGATTCAGCCGGGATATAACCGACCCCTGCGCTATCCTGATACCGTTCGCGTGTATGGGACCTTGCACCCGATGGGTGCGGGCGTTTGCAATAACCTCATGCTCGAGGCCAGGAAGCCCGATAGTGGTCCACTCCAGCAGGAGTGCACCACTATCAGGTTGTAACCAATTGCCCTGTTTCACCGACAGAGGAATAGATCGGGGCTGCCCGATCTTCGCCTTATCGGCCGCCTTCAACGACCGAAAGATAGTTCTTCACCGAGGTAACGCCCGGTACCTGGCCTGCGATCGTGGCCGCGTTTTCAATGTCTTCCTGACGGGCGACTTCACCGGCTAGACCAACTTCTCCGTGCTTGGCAATCACCCGAACGTCGACGGTATCGATTTTCCCTTTCACGAGGGCATCGCGCACCTGACGCTCCAGCAAGTGATTTGCTTTTCTTTCTGCGGCCCGGGTGGCGTGCGTGCTCGAAGCCGGAGTTTGCGCAAAGGACATCAAAGGTTGAACGGAAAACGTAAGCACTACAGACAATGTGGCGGCTGCCACCAAACGACCAGCGATCGGCTTCATGCCAAACTCCGTGGGGTTGAATTTCGTGGTCCCGTATCCGGGAGAGACTTCGCCGGCGAACGACTGTAGCTGAAATGCACGGACCGGCGTGCGAGAGATAATACTTGCCGACGAAGTGCAGGTGCAAGCGGGAAACGTGAAGGTCGCCTGGCTCGCTTCACGTTCCACGGCAAGGTGTTCTGGCATGCCGCAACGCCTGAAAGAGTCTGTGAAGCGGTGCAGCGCTTCATTGAATGCGACGGATTCGATCATATGATCATGCCTGAAAAGGTTGCTCCAACCTCCGCATAGGCGTTCGTTCACGTAAGCTGATAAGGACGAACAGGTACAACCGGTTTGGGCATGGGACATCTGCATAGCTCGAGTACGGAGCGTTCAATATTCCGCGACATCGCATCGAGCGCAAGCGCGTTGGGGGCAACGCTGAACGGATCGGCAACTTCGCTCGCGATCGCCTCAAGTGCGATCAACGTATAGGAAATGAAGACACAGAGCAACGGAGTAAAGAACTCCGTGGAATCCACGAGTCCGAACGGCAGCAATACGCAATAGGAATAGACCGTCCGATGTAGCAAGACGTTATACGCAAAAGGAATGGGCGTGGAGGCGATGCGCTCGCATCCGCCCAACGCCTTGCCAAGTTCGTCGAGCTGCGCATCGAACATCCACAGCTTCGCATCGGACGTGTTGATGCGGCGATTCGGAACCGTGAGTTCACGCCGTATCTTGTTGAGAATGAACATCGGCTTGTAGACCACCCCGCTCAACTCCTCAGCCTGTTCGCGACCAAGGAGACGCTGAATATCCGCCGTGGAATCGGTGGCACGCAGTTCGTGCTTGAGGGTATACACAAAGGCAATGACTTGCTTTGCGATACGCAAGGTATCCGCATGTTCGGGAACATAGCAGAGTATCTGCGAAGTGAGCGATCGCGACGCGATCAGCAGATTGCCCCAGAGGTGCCGCGCTTCGTTGAAGCGCTCATAACTGGCATTGTTTCGGAATGCAAGGAAGATAGCCAGTGCGACACCGAACAGCGTAAAAGGCGCGGTATTAAGGGGAATCTTTTCCCCGAACACGCGGCCGTGCGTAAACACGGCAAGCGTGCTCACAACCGCCATGAAACACAGTTGTGGAATGATCGATGAGAGGACCGATCCGTTCCAGACGAACAGCAAACGGAACCAGTTTTCTCGGGGTCGAACGATCATGATCGTACTTTTTCTTGTGAGATAAAGTGGGCTGCCAGCGCCAGCGCCAGCGCCAGCTTCGATTCGTGTGCGTAGCTCGACTGGGCACAAATTCGAATCGGTTGTGCGACGTGAATGACGAGGATATTGCGACAGTTCCTGTCACGGCGCGAGGCGTGCATGATCAATCCAAACGCTCGCGCTGGCGCGAGCGGGAGTCTCGCCGATCTTGCAGGCGCCAGGAAGTCACACGCGCTTCAGTGATAGCCATGATCCCCTTCGCGAACCTTGCCACGGAACACACGATATTGCATGGCGTTGTAGACGAGTATGACCGGTAGCACGATGATCGTGCCCACGAGGGCAAAGGACTGACTTGAGTGGCTCGACGAAGCGTCCCAGATTGTGAGTGACGGCGGAATGATGTAAGGCCAGATGCTGATGATAAGGCCCGTATAGCCGAGAAAGCAGATCGCCAGGGAGAGCAGGAAGGGTGTCGCTTCATGGCGCCGAGTGAGCGAGCGATAGATGCCCAGCACGCAGAGCACGACCAGAACCGGCACCGGCAGGAACCAACCGAGATTGCCGCTAAAAAACCAGCGGTGCCTCACGGCAGGCAGGCCCAGCACGGTCCAGAGACTGACGATTGTGATCGCGAGAAACAGCACGGCAATGAGCGGGCGCATTACCTCGCGCATCCTGCGCTGCAATTCACCGTCCGTCTTCAGGATCAGCCAGCCGCAACCGAGCGTCGCATAGGTGAGCAGCACGCCGAAGCCGCAGAACACGCTGAATGGCGAGAACCAGTCGAACGGGTCGCCCGCGAACTTGTCATCGACGATCTTGATACCCTGCAGGAGCGATCCGAGCGTGATTCCCTGGCACATTGCCGCGAGCGCCGAGCCCCCGATAAAGGCGAGATCCCACGCGTGCTGCGTGCGCGTGGCCTTGGCGCGCAACTCGAAGGCGGCGCCGCGGAAAATCAGGCCCACCACCATGAGGATCAGCGGCATGTAGTTGGCAGGCAACAGCGTCGAATACACCACGGGAAACGCGCCATAAAGAGCGGCACCCCCAAGCACGAGAAACGTTTCATTGCCGTCCCACACCGGTGCGACGGTATTCAGCATTACCTCGCGTTCACCCTTGCCCTCGAAAAAGGGGAATAGCAACCCGACACCGAGGTCGAAACCGTCGAGCATCACATAAATGAATACACCGAGTCCGATGATGGCAGCCCAGATTGCGTATTCCGGCGAACGTGATCACGCATTTCGGCGGATCGTGATCATGGATTCCGAATGATCGTGATCACCCGTTTCGGTTGATCGTGATCGC
>NZ_QKZF01000037.1:0-37774 GCF_003253915.1 Burkholderia sp. 28_3 | reverse complement strand
GTTCGAGCGCTTGCGAATCACTGAACATCACCTTCGCCCAGATGCGCAGGCCGTTCGTTTCCCACGGCCCCGGCGTGTGCTTGATCTCGTTCATGCCGCACCTCGTGCGCGGAGCATGGCGTCAGCCATCACGTACGCGCGCTCGGCGATCTGCGGAACCATTAGGCCCCACGTGTCGGGTTGCGCGCACATGCCCTGCATCGCCTTCGCCGCGAAGTAGTCGCGGAGCGTCATGCCGTTCGCGCCTTGGTGCATCGTGTCGCCGTCATCGGCGATGTACGTCTTCGTGGTGGACGGAAACGCGGGGCCGCCCGTATGCTTCGTGGTATTCATATGGTCCCTCGGTGTGGTGCGCGGCTCAGCCGCGGTGGTGGTCGTCGCGATTCACGCGTGCGATTGCGCGCACGATCACGACAGCGGCGAGGATCAGCAGCGCAACGGCGCCGATCAGGAGGCGGGTGGTGGTCATGTCACTCACCGTCCGCGTAGAGATGGGCCATGCCGGCCGCCGCGGCGATCTCTTTCGCGAGATCAAGAAAGCCGGGCTGGATCGAACCGCAGAAGTGCGCGACGAAGATGCGCGCGCGCGTTTCGGCCGGCTCGTTTTCCAGCGCCTTCGCCGTACGGCGTGCAGCTGCAATCAGCTCTGCGACTGCGATCTCGGTGCCGCGGTCGCGCGCGGCTTCCATCGCTTCGGCAATAGCCTCATCGCGCGCGATCTCGTGGTCGACGCGATACTCGTGCAGGGCCGCGATGCGCCGCGGGGTGATTGTGGTGAGGGGTTGGTGGCGCAGCATTTCAGCCACCCACGCGTACGAACGAACCGGCAGCGAAAACCTCTCCCGTCGCGTCGAACAACTCACGGCACATCGCGTTCTGCATGCGCGCGCCGCTGTCGTCGAACGCGACGGCCAGACGTGCGCCGTTCGCCAAGATTCGCTGCTTCAGCTCGAACGCGAAGACGTCAGCAGCCGACGGCAGCGCGCGCGGGGTGATCGGGTGGTGGTGGAGCATGGTGGCCTCTCTAAAAGCGTTGCTTCTGGAGGCTATAGTAGCAGCGCTGCTTTTAATGTCAAGAGCATTGCTACTATTTGTGGGAAAAAGAAAGCCCGCGATTGCGGGCTATTGGGTCAGTCTTCGCCGTATTCGCCGCTCGGCAGCGGCAATCCATCAAACGCGAGATAGGTCGTGCTGCCGTAGAACAGCGCGAAAAAACAGATCAGGCCGATCCACCATCGCCCGGTCTTTCGGCCGATCCAGACGCTTGTGTAACCGGACGCGGCTATTAGGACCGCAAAGATTACGAACGAACCAATGTGGAAGGCGAGCGCACGCATCGGTCAGCTGCAGGGATAGTCGCGCGCGAGCGCCGCGCGCACCGCGAGCACGGCCGGCATCCGCTTCAGCTCCGGCCGCTCGTTGAGCATGCGGACGACGGACTGCTGCAGCTCGGGCCCCTTTGCTTTGCCCGATGCGCAGAGGTGGCGCGGTGCTTGATCTGGCTTCATGAGCCCCTTCATTTCGGCTGCCTGCAGCACGCCGTCATCATCGAGGACGCCGACGATATACATGGTCGCAGCCAGGTGCAGAGCACCGTCGTTGGACGACAGCCACTCCTGCAGCTTCGCGCCGGTCGTGATTTCGGCGTGTGCGCCGATCGTCGTCGCGAAAAGGAACGCGGCAGCGGCCGCCTTGTAGCGTGTGCGCATGGTCTACTCCAGTCCGCCCGATCCGCTGCGATCGCGCACGCGGCCGAGAATGGTTATGAACTGCGCCGCCTGCTCGGCGCTGATGGTTTCTTCTGGGTATTTCTTGTTGTCGCTCACCAGCACAAGCGACCCATCGTACTTCTTCAGAATGCGCTTCACGCGGAAGCCGTCGCCATACCGCAGAGCGTAGACCTTGCCGTCACGGATCGCGACGTCGGCGCAGTCGATCAGAACCGACTCGCCGTCGTATAGGTGCGGCTCCATGCTGTCGCCGACGATCTTCACGCGCCGCGCGTTCTCGGGCTTGATACCCATTTCTCGGAGGAACCGTAGAGAGTACGTATGCGGTTCGCTCTCTCGTTCGATTTCCCATTGGATATGGCCGTTGCCGGCCTCGCACTGGAGGTTGTATCGGGGAATTGCCACGTAGCCGTCGGGCGTCTCGGCGCCGCTTTCGATTGGAATGATGGGAGTGCCCGGCGACTCGTCGCTCGCGCGCACGAGGCTCGCGAGCGTCGGGCTGATGTCGGACGGCTTGACCCCAAGCACGCGGGCGAACGACAGCAGAGCCGGCAGATTCAGCGGGATAACGCCGCGCAGATACTGGCCCACGGCACCCTGAGACCCGATACCGGTCTCGCGTCCGAGCCATTCCTGCGTCGCACCTTCGTTGCGATCCTTGTACGCCAGCCACGCGGCCTTCAGCCGCGCTACATCCTGCAGTTCATTCGCCGTGAGTTCGCGGCGCTTGGGGTTCTTTTCCATGATCCGATTCTATTAGCGCGGCTACTTTTCTTACGGGACACTTGAAAAGCATCGCTTCTTAGTTACAATAGGAGCATTGCTACTACGGAGGCGCTATGCGACTCGATGCGTACATGCGCGAGCACAAGCTCACTCAGGGCGCGCTCGGCGCGATGCTCAACCCGCCTGTCAGCCAGTCCCAGGTCAGCCAGTGGTTCCGCGGCCGCACGAGCATCACGCTCGACCAGGCGCTGCAGATCCAGACCATTACCAACGGGCTCGTCACGCCGGCCGACTGCGCTCGCGTGAACGAACCCGAACCCGCCCAGGTGGCCGCATGAAAACCACGAAGGCGACCCGGGCCGAGTACCGGAACGAGGTCAAGACGCGCCTGCGCGACGCCGCGTACGAGGCATTGCAGACGTGGAAGGCTCTGCACGGCATCGATAGCGATTCGGCTGCGCTGGCGCGGCTCACCGAGCTGATGCTGTTCGGCGCAGTCGGAACTTTGCCGGCGCAGCTCGTGGCCGTCAGTGCCGGTGTGGGACAGATCGGCCCGCAGGTGCGCGCATGAGCGGCGACCGCGTAGAGCAGCCGGTGCTGCTGCCGCTGGCCGCAGCGGCTGACCTTGCGACGCAAGCGGCGAAGCAGGGCGTGTCGACGCCCGATTACCTCGGCTACCACGTGCTCAAGAGCGCATACGGCGTGATGCACCCGGCCGTGATCGAGTTCGAGACGCGGCCCAAAGCGGGACAGTCGGGGACGGATGACGAGGGCGCGCCATGAACTTCTACAAGCGCCACATCGGCGACTACCTGAAGGACACCGCGCACCTGTCGCTGCTCGAACACGGCGTCTACACGCGGCTGCTCGACGTGTACTACACGCGCGAGGCCGGGATTCCAGATGACCAGGCAGCGCGCCTGATCGGCGCCCGCGCGCGCGACGAGCTGTCCGCGCTGAAGGTCGTGCTCGGCGAGTTCTTCGAGCTTGTCGACGGGACATGGGTGCAGCAGCGCTGCGAGCGCGAGATTCACGCCGCAGGCGGCCAGCAGGAGGGCGATGGAGAAGCTCCGCGTTCCGGCAAGGCGATGCGCCAGAAGCAGTACCGCGAGCGGCGCAAGGCGATGTTCGACCGTCTCCGTGATCTCGGCGTGACGATGCGTTTCGACGCCTCGATGGACGAATTGCACGACGCACTGTTACGCGCAACTGAGACGTCACGCGTTACGCCTGAAGCGTCACGCGTTACGGATGGCATAACGGGCGTTACGCATAACGTTACGGCTACCAACAGCCAGACTCCAGAAACCATAAGCCAGAAACCACAGGGGGAACACAGCGCGCGTTATGCCGACACCCTCGCACGCGAGCGCGTGAAACCCGGCGAACTGTCCGCTGCGATGCGTGAGCACTCGATCGAGGCATCCCCGCACGACCCGCGCATCATCGCCGCCGCCGAGCGCGGCGTGACGCCGGAAACGATCCGCGCTGCATGCGTCGAGGCGAAAACCTCGAAGCCGAACGAGCGCATCCCGCCGGCCTACGTGCTGTCGATCGCGACGCGCTGGCATGCCGACGCTGCGCAACCGCCGCGGCCCGGCGGCGGCAACGCGCGACCCGCGCGCCAGAGCGCCGCCGAACAGCGCAACGCGATCAGCGACCGCAACGCCGAAGCGTGGTTGAACGGCCACGCCGAACCCGATCCCACCGTCATCGACATGGAGCCCTGACCCATGACCCCGAACGACAAACGCACCTTCGTCGACGCGCTGAAGCTCGCGCACAAGACCGCGCGCCAGCCGCTGCCCGAGCCCGACGTCATGGGCGTTTTCTGGAAGCAGCTCGAACCGTATCCGCTCGACGCGGTGCTGCGTGCGATCTCGTGCCACGTCGCGATGAGCGAGTTCGCGCCGACGCCCGCCGCGTTGCTGAAGCACCTGCCGCGCGAATCCGACGGCCGGCCCGACGCCAACGAGGCGTGGGCGATCGCGCTGCGCAGCCGCGACGAGCGCGACACCGTCGTGTGGACGCAGGAATGCGCCGAGGCATTCGCGATCGCGCTGCCCGTGCTCGAAGGCGGTGATGAGGTCGGCGCGCGCATGGCGTTCAAGGCCGCGTACGAACGCACCGTCGAGCGCGCCCGCGCGGAGTGCCGGCCGGCGCAGTGGATCACGTCGCTCGGCCACGATCCGGACCTGCGCGAAGCCGTCGTGACCGAGGCCGTGCGCTCTGGGCGCCTGGCTCTGACGCACGCGCAGGCGATCGTTCCGGCGCTCGCCGCGCCCGTCGATTCGTTCGATGCGAAGGTGGCCGAGAGCAACCTAGCTCGCCTGCGCGCGCTGGTCGGCGGCATCCCGAGCGCGCGCGAGAAGCTCGACCGTATCCGCGCAGCGCACGCCGCACGCGACGCCGCCGCAACGGCCGATGCGAAGGATCTCGCCGCCGCACGCGTCGCCGAATACCTCACGGCGCACGCATGAGCATGGACGGCGTGACCGGCGAAACCTGCGCGGCCCAGGGCTGCCCGATGCTCGGCTCGTTCGGCGTGTCCGGAAAGTGGTTCTGCTGCTGCCACTTCCGCGGCTCGTCGGCGAGCAGCATCGCCGTCACGTCCGTCCTCAACCAACACGCCGCGATCGTCGACCGCGTGAAGCTGCTGCGCCGCACTGGCGGCAGCTACGCCGACATCCTCGCGGCGGAGAACCAGCTGATCGAGCTGACGCGCGAGGTCGGCAAGCAGTACGAGATTGGAGCCCACGATGAGCAATGACCTGTTCAACATCCGGATCGGGATTTACCACTTCCGCCTTGAGCGCGGATTCCGCGCGCGTGTCTCGCGCAACGACTACCACCGCGGCTATCCCGATGGTTTCTTCCGCGTGTACACGGCGTTCGGGAGGACGCGATGAGCACGGTGCACACGAACGACGCGCACGCGTGCGCGCATTTGAGCGACGAGACGGTCGCTGCAGTCGCGGTTGCTTCTGCCGGAATTGCGAGACGCGAACGACTGGCGGGGCGTCAATTGTCGATCGAGGATTTCGCAGAGAACTGCATACGCGCTACGGTGCATGCGCTGAACGGGATGGGGGCATGCAAAGGTCATGGTGACTGGAAACCGATCGAGACTGCGCCTCTGGACGGCACGCCGATGCTTCTGTTCGCGCGCGCCCGGCTCGCGACAGCAAGCTCGATCGTGATCGGATGGTGGCTGCGTGATCTCGGTTGGATCGAGTGCGCATTCACGCCGAATCGCCCCGTAGGGCTTGTGCCGTCGCATTGGATGCCGCTGCCGACGTTTCCGGAGGGCGCATGCTGACCCTCGGAATCGACCCGGGCATTTCCGGCGCGCTCGCCGCGCTCGACCACAATGGCGCACTGCGCATCGCGGACATGCCGACGCGCAAGAAGCAGGGCACTGGCAAGGTGCGCAACGAGGTCGACCCGCATGTGCTGCAGCGCACGTTGCGCGACCTGATCCCCGCGAGCGACAGCGTGATCGTCGTCATGGAGGCGCTGAACACCTTCGCGGGCGGCTCCGTGCAGACCATGGCATCGCTCGAAGCGACGAAGGCCGTGATCATGACCGTGTGCGAGCTGACGGGCTACGCGGTCGAAGTCGTCGCGCCGCGCACGTGGCAGGGCTTCTATGGCATCAAGCGCACCGAGACCGAGGACACGAAGCGCCAAAGCCTGCGCATCGCGCGCGAGCTGTACGGGCAGGCGTTCTGCCCTCTGGCGAAACACGACGGCCGCGCTGACGCGATCCTGATCGCGCGGTGGGCGCAGCGTCATCTGACGTGAGGTGCGACATGATCGTCGACTTGTTCAGCCCTGCCATCGTCGCTGCCGTCACGGGCATTCTCGATACCCCGAGTCCGTTTCTGAGCCGTATTTCCGCCGAGCCATTCCTCGGCGCACGCGAGCCCTACGACATCGACTTGCCAGCTGACGCGGTGCGCGAGCTGCGCGCCGTGGTAGCCCTGCAGGCGCCCCTGAACGAGGCCGACAGCGACGGCGGGGAGTGCGACTGATGGCCGCTCGCCTCAACGCCTTCCACCTCGCCTGCAACCTGACGCGCGACCAGCTGTTCCGCGAATGGGTCGGCGGCTTCGTCAACGGCGAGCCGGTCACGGTCGATCAGGCTGCGCAGTTCATCCGCATCGTCTGCAAGGTCGAGTCGCGCCGCGAACTCGCGACCGACGCGCACGCGATCGATCGCTTTCACCACTTCCTGCGCCTGCCGTTCCTCGACTGGCGCGACAACCAGCAGCACCAACGGAGAGCAGCATGAGCGACATCAACGTAGCACCGAGCAGCACCGAAGCGGCCGAAATTGCCGCAGATTCGACGGGTAATTCGGCCGGCGGTAATTCGGCCGAAAACGCGGCTATTTCGTCCGCAGCTACGGAGGCTGGCGCGGCCGCAGTGGGGGAGTCGTTGCCCTCGACGAGTGCGGATTCCCAATCCTCGTCGGGTGACGACCCAAACGTCGCTGCGTCGCCTGCGGCCGGCCAATCCGCAAGCGACATTGCATCGTCTGCGCAGGATGCATCGCAAGGCGGCGACACCGCGGCGGCTGCCTTGCGCGCTGAACTCGATGCTGCAAATTCGCGGATCGCCGCGCTCCAGCAACAGGTGATGGACGAGCAGGAGCGCGTCATCAAGTGGCAGGGGCTGTACAACTCGGCCACGGAAGCGAAGCCGCACGCCGAGTCGATCCTGCAGAAGCTCGAAGCCGGCGAGGCTATCGTGCTCGGCGACCTGCAATCGCGCCTGCGCGCCTTCGTGGACGCCCTGTAACGCATGACCCGAGTCGAGCCCGCCCGCGCCGTCGATTGGTTCCGCGTCCTTGAGGATGTGCGGCGGGCCGACTTCACCCTCGCTGAGATCGCGCAGTACACGCAGATCCCGCGCACGACCCTGCTCGGCTATCGCAACCTCGGCGCCGAGCCGAAGCACTACGCGGGCGTCACGCTGCTGAAGCTATGGGCCCAGGTCACGGGAAACGCGCCCGACGACGCGCCCACCGTTCAGCGCATGCCGTCCGTATCCGAATCCCTGCGATAGACGGGAATCCGACACCCCGCGCGCCCGATACTCGCCTGCACCATCCATGGAGGTGCAGGAATGTCCACCAAACGAACCTACGCAACGCAGGTGCCCGGCGCGGCCGCAGTCATGCCGACCGACGACGGCCCCGCGCCCATCGTCGGTGCCGACACCGACGCGGTGCTGACCATCGCCGGCCGCGAAGTGCCGCTCGCCGAGATCGTGATCGGCGCATTCGAAACGAGCGGTATGTCGGCCGAGGAATGGGCTGCGGTCGATCCGCAGGTGCGCGACGACATGGTCGGCAAAAAGCGCAAGGAACTGGAGCAATCTCTCGCAGGTGCCGGCGAACTGCCGTCGCAGGAGACGGCGCGCAAGGCTGCTCTCGCCGCCGTCACCGCGCGCCGCGAGCAGCGCGAGGCAGTTGCAGCAGTTGCAGCAGGCATGGCCGCCACTGGCAAGCCGGCCGAGCGCAAGCTTCCGCACCGCGACGAGATCGACCCGATGGAAATCGCAGGCCCGGTGCTCACGCAGCAGGGCTGGATCGTTCCGTCGAAGCCGCGCGAACTGCCGCGCAACTTCAAGTAACGGGGGCGGACATGTGCGACATCCTCGGCGCTATCGGTAGCCTTTTCGGCGGCGGCAACCGCGGTTCCATCGTTCCCTCTGCCTCGACCACGACATCCGCATCGAATGCGGGCAGTACGGCTGACGCGCAGGCAGCGCAGGCCGCACAGGAACAGGCGGCGGCCGACAAGAAGCGGCGCGCGTCGCAGAGCCTTCTGTCGACCGGCGCAGGCACGGGCACCGGCGGCACCGGCTCGTCGTCCGTCCTCGCTTCCGCGAAATCCTCTCTCGGCCAGTAAGCCATGATCGACAGCCTCGGCGAAACCCTCGCGAAGCGTCTCGAAACCCTGAAGTCGAAGCGCCAGATCCACGAGCTGGTCTGGCGCAACTGCTTCATGCTCACCGATCCGGTGCGTGCATCCGGGCTCGACGGCCCGATGATGGACGCGAACCAGATCGCGCAGGCCGTGTCGCTGATCTTCGACTCGACGGCGACCGATGCGAAACGCACGCTGGAGGCGTCGATCATGTCCGGCATGACGCCTGCGAACTCGCTCTGGTTCACGATGACCGTGAATGGGGCCGATGACGACGGCGAGCGCTGGCTCGATGAGGCAAGCGAAGTGCTGTGGCAGAACATCCACAGCGCGAACTTCGACAGCGAGGCGGCCGACGGCATCGCCGACTGCATGGCCGGCTGGTTCGCGCTGTACGTCGACGAGAACCGCGACACCGGCGGCTTGTACTTCGAGCACTGGCCGATGGCCGGCGTGTACTGCGCAGCATCGAAGCAGGGCGGCCCGGTCGACATCGTGTTCCGCTGCTACCAGCTGACCGCCGAGCAGTGCGTGACCGACTTCAAGCAGCGCGGTGACTCGCTGCCGCCCGAGATCATCGACAAGGCGAAGACGAAGCCCGACGAGCTGATCGACCTGTGCCAGGCGATCTACCCGCGCGACGTGTACATCGTCGGTGCGCTGCGCGCGAAGAACATGCCGATCGCGTCGGTGACGTTCGCATGCAACCACAAGTACGTCATCCGCGAGTCGGGCTATCACGAAATGCCGGTCGTGGTCGCGCGCTGGAAGAAGATCCCGAACAGCGTCTACGGCGTCGGCCCGCTGCTCGACGCGCTGCCCGACATCCGCACGCTCAACGACATCGTCAAGCTCGAATACGCGAACCTCGACCTCGCCGTGTCGGGCATGTGGATCGCCGAGGACGACGGCGTGCTGAATCCGCGCACCGTGAAGGTCGGCCCGCGCAAGGTGATCGTCGCGAACAGCGTCGACAGCATGAAGCCGCTGCAGCCGTCATCGAACTTCCAGCTCGCCGAGACGCGCATCGAGAAACTGCAGGGGCAGATTCGCAAGACGCTGATGGCCGACCAGTTGCAGCCGCAGGACGGCCCGGCCATGACCGCGACCGAAGTGCATGTGCGCGTCGACCTGATCCGGCAACTGCTCGGTCCGATCTACGGCCGCCTGCAGGCCGAGTACCTGCAGCCGCTGATCGCGCGCTGCTTCGGCCTCGCATACCGGGCCGGCGTGTTCCCGCCGCCGCCGCCGTCGCTCGGCGGGCAGAACTTTGCGGTTCAGTACCAGTCGCCGCTGGCACGCGCACAGAAGCTGGAGGAAGTCTCCGCGATCGAGCGCCTGATGGGCGACCTGACCGTGATTGCGCAGGTCGACCAGAGCGCGATCGACAACGTCGACACCGACGAAGCCGTGCGCCAGACCGCGAAGAACCTCGGCGTGCCGGACGCGATCATGCGGCCGGTCAAGGACGTCGCCACGTTCCGCCAGAAGAAGCAGCAGGCCGCCGCGCAGCAAGCGCAGCAGCAGATGGGCATGGAAGTGCAGGGCGACGTCATGAAATCGATGGGTAGCGCGGCCGCCGGCCGCATGGTGGCGAACCAATGAAAGCGCAGATCGAAGGGGCACCCGTCGAGCAGCGCGCGACGCCGGACGACTATCGGGTCGTTTTCGAGAGCCCGGTCGGCGCGCTCGTGCTCGACGACCTCGTGCGGCGCTTCACCGGAGCCGTGTTCGTTTCCGGCGGCCAGGACGGCGAGCGCGAGACCACATTCCGCCTCGGCCGCCGCGAGACCGTCGAGCACATTTTGCGAATGATCAACCGCGCCAACGGCGCAGAACCCGAAGGAGAGTGACATGTCCGGCACCTCGCAACTTACCGGCAGCGGCTGGATCGCCTACGGCGCGCCGCGCACCGACGACAAACCGTACGGCGTGCCGTACTACAGCGGCAAGCCGCAAGATCAGGTCGGCGAGAACGGCGACGTGACGATCGATCCCGTGACGCTCGTCGTCTACAAGAAGACGGCGGGCGCATGGGCCGCGCTTGCGCCGAGCGGTGCCGTCACCGTGCAGAACTCGGCAGGCACGGTCACGCGCAACCTGACCGCGACGAACGGCGTGGTGACGCTGGCCGCCACCGATGCCATCGTCGCGAACGGCGTCACGATGACGCTGCAGAAGTCGGACGGCACGACGTCGTCCGGAAACGCAACCCTCAACAGCCCGGCCACCGCGATCGTATCGGCCGGTGCGCTCACCGCCGTGAAGGCCGCGGCATAACGGAGGTCTCATGTTCTTCAGGAAATTCGTGCTGATGGATGCTGCCGGCGGCGACGGCGGTAGCGCAGGCGGTGGTGCTGCTGCGGCCGGCGGCGAAGGTGGGGGCGGAGCATCAGCTTCCGGCGGCGGTTCAGCGCTTGCGGCCGGGGCCGGCGCTGGCGGCGAAGGAGCGGGTGCAGGAGCGGGCGCGGCTGGCGGTGCTTCCGCGGCCGGCGCAGGTGGCTTCGACTGGCTGCCCGAGAAATACCGCGTGAACGGCGCCGACGGCGCGCTCGATCTCACTGCGTCCGCGCAGAAGCTGGCCGGCGGCTACGGCGAGCTGTCGAAACGCATGGTCGACGGTGGCGCGCCGCCGGCCGCCGCCGCCGAGTACCAGGTGACGATTCCGGAACAGTTCAAGGATGCGGTCGGCGACCTGAATAACGACAAGCTGTTCACCGAGTTTCGCGCGGACATGCACGCGCTCGGGCTGTCGCAGAAACAGTTCGACGGCGTCATGGCGAAATACTTCTCGGTCGTCCCGGGTCTCGTGGCCGGCGGCCAGCAGTACAGCAGCGAATCGGCGACGGCGGACCTGCGCAAGACGTGGGGCGACGATGCGACGTTCCAGAAGAACGTGGGCCTCGCGTTCCGCGCAAGCAGCGCAGTCGCGAAGGCCGCGGACATGTCGTTCGACGATCTCGAAAAGGCTGGTCTCGCGAACAATCCTACGTTCATCCGGATCATGGCTGCGCTCGGCCCGGAGTTCGCCGAGGACGCGCCGACCAACGGCAGCGCGGGCGGCTTCATGTCCGAAGACGATGTGAAGAAGCTGATGATCTCCGAGGCGAACACGAACCCGAAACACCCGGACCACAAGGCGACGCGGGCGCGGATCGACGCGTTCTACAACCGCAAATATGGCAACACGCCGATCGTCTGACGACAAACTGCAGCAGACAACTTGCCCCGCTTCGGCGGGGCTTTTTTATGCGCGCTCGATTTGGTCGGGATTCCGACAGGCACGTCGGCCGAAGATGCAACGCATTCGGCCCGCGGTGGCGCGCGGAACACCCGATGAGCCCGGAAGCGCACGTTCGCCGACGTGAGCCCGTAACAGGCCCGCGACACGCGGAACACCCTGAAGGCGGAAAGACGACATCGAACCTTTTGGGAGTTCTCTCACCATGAGCACGAACAACGAAACGATCACCCAAGCCTTCGTGCAGCAGTTCGCCGACGGCTACATCATGGCCGCGCAGCAGAAGGAATCGCGGCTGCAGGCAACCGTCAGCAACTACGGCGACGTCACGGGCTCCAGCTTCACTGCGAACAACATGGGCGCGACCGAGGCAAACGACGTCACGTCGCGCCTGTCGGACACCGTCTGGAACGACAACCCGAACGACACGCGCGTCGCTCTCATGCAGGACAAAGACTGGTCGACTCCGATCGACAAGTACGACCTGCCGAAGCTGAAGGCGAACCCGCAGGGCACGTACATGCAGAACGGCCTGGCCGCGCTCAACCGCAAGAAGGACGCCGTGATCTACCAGTCGCTGATCGGCACGTCGATCACGCGCGCGGGGGAAGCGCTGCCGTACGGCTCGATCGCGCTGCCGTCCTCGCAGAAGATCCTCGACGGCGGCGTCGGCATGACGAAGGCGAAGCTGATCACGGCGAAGAAGCTGTTCCGCAAGAACGAGGCCGACGAGCAGAACGGCGAAGACCTGTACATGCTGTACGACGCCGAAATGCTGGAGGACATCCTGAGCGACACGACGCTCACGTCGGCCGACTTCATGGCTGTGCAGATGCTGCAGGACGGCAAGCTGTCGGGTCACTGGCTCGGCTTCACGTGGGTGCCGTACGAAGCACTCGCGACGAGCGGCACGGTGAAGACCACGTGCGCATACGCGAAGTCGTCGACGCAGTTCGGCATCGGCCTGAATCGCGACATCGACATCGGGCCGCGCCGCGACAAGCGCAACGCGATCCAGATCTACATCGGCGAATCGTACGGTGCCGTGCGCACCGACGAGAAGAAGGTCGTCACGATCGACTACCAGTTCTGAGCGTGATGTGATGGGCGGCGCCGAGCGCCGCTCCGCATCGATCTCGACACGAAACAGGAGCACATCATGGCAGAAACCAACTCGGTACAGATGGCGAAGGTGCTCGGCGCGCCGAACGCGAAGCTGCAGCCGAACGAAACCGGCGGCCGATCGCGGATCATGTTCGGACAGGTCACGTCCATCGCGGGCGCGATCAATGACACGATCTACTTCGGTCGCATTCCGGGCGGCTCGCGCATCACGGGCGTGACGATAAACAACGCGGCGGGCACGGCATCGTCCACGCTGGCGATCGGCGTGCGCAAGACGAGCGACAAGTCGGGTGCGGTGCCGGCCGGTCTGTCGGCGGCGACCGCGATCAACGCGGCGCAGGGCGTGTCGGCGCTGACCGGCTCGCTCGTGAACGCAGGTCAGACGTACGTGACGCCGTACGAGAGCGACGTCTACGGCACGATCGCGGGCGCCGCGACGCCGGCGTCGCCGGGTCAGCTGATCTCGGTCACGGTTCACTACGTGAACGACTGATCCGCGCCATTCCCGGCGCGGCGTAGGAAGTATGCCGGGGGCGCTTGCTCCCGGCTTTTTTGTTTGAGGACCGACCATGACCAGCAGCATTTCGATCTGCTCGAACGCACTGCTTCAACTCGGCGACCAGCCGATTGCCTCGTTCAATGAACCGACGCGCCGTGCGATGGTGTGCTCGAACCTCTATCCGGAAGTGCGCGACGCGATGCTGCGCGCGCACCCGTGGAACTCGTGCACGAAGCGTATTGTGCTCGCGCCGCTTGTCGACGCCCCCGCGTTCGATTACCCGTACCAGTTCCAACTGCCTACCGACTGGCTCAAAACGATCCAAGTCGGCAGTGCGCGCTGCCCGCTGAATTTCACGGCCGAAGGGCAGCGCATCCTCGCATTCGTACAGGCGCTGCCGCTGGTCTACATCTTCCGCAACGAGATCGAAACGACGTGGGAATCGACGCTCGTTGACGTGATGACGGCCGCGATGAAAATGCGTCTGGCGTATCCGATCACGCAGTCGGCCGCGATGGCCCAGACGGCGGCGGCCGAGTTCACCACGTTGCTGAAGCAGGCCAAGGCAATCAACGGGCAGGACGACGATACCGAGACGATCGGCGATTTCCCACTGCTGGAGTCGCGTCTGTCGAGCTACACGACTGCGCCTGGTCGCGCACCGGGGCGGTAAGCCATGGCGAAAGTCACTACGATCCAGTCGAATTTCAACGCGGGCGAGCTGTCGCCTCCGCTCGAAGGGCACATCGACCTCGACCGATACGCGAACGGCGTGAAGACGATGCTGAACGCTGTTCCACAAATCGAAGGTGGCGCGCGTCGACGTCCTGGACTGCGGCAGATGGCAGCCACGAAAACGACGGGTGCGACGCGGCTCGTTCCTTTCGTGTTCAGCAAATCGCAGGCGTACTTCGTCGAGCTTGGTGCATCCTACGCGCGCTTCTATTCGGTCGACGGACAGATCCAGCAGGCTGGCACGCCGATCGAAATCGCGACGCCGTGGACCGCCGACAAGCTTTTCGAACTGGAATACGCGCAGGGCAGCGACACGATGTTCGTCGCGCACCCGTCCATGCCGATGAAGCGGCTCGTGCGCATCCTGCAGACCGCATGGACGATCAGCGACGCGCCCTTCGATCCGGGCCCGATCGACGAGATCGGCATACGGCCGCCGACGTCGATCACGCTTTCGGCGACATCGCCTGGAGCAGCAACTGCAACGACGAGCGCTGATGCATTCCTGCATGGTGACGTCGGCCGCAATATCATCGCAGGCTCGGGCGTCGCCGAGATTACGAGCGTTGCTAGCGGAACGAGCGTAACGGTGACGATCACGAGCGCATTTACGTCGGGATCCTTCGGCGCGAACACATGGAAGATCGATAGTTCGCCGCAAGTTCCGGTCACGCCGAGTAACTCGAAACCTGTCGATGGGGCTGTTACGCTGGTGGCTGATGGACCATCGATCGGTATTCGGACTGTCTCTCAGACCGGCACGACGATAACCGTCGAGAGTGTCGATCCGCACGGCCTGTCGGTAGGGCAAGAGATCGTGCTGTCTGGATTCGAGTCTGCCGGACTCGATGGTTTGTATCGTGTCGCGACTGTTCCCGACGCGACCCATATCACCTTCAACTTCTCAGGCACGCTGCTCGAAGGCAGTGCGCTCGGTGCGATGTATCTGCACGGCGCCGGTGAAGCATGGAGAACGACCGACGTCGGATCGTATGTCTCGATCAATGGCGGCTTGGTTGAGCTGACGGAAGTGGTCAATCCGTCGAAGGCGTACGGACGAATCGTCCGATTGCTGTCAGGTACGATCACCGCGCCTCCGAATGGCTGGTCACTGAAATCGTTCATGTGGAACCCGGTAGACGGCTATCCGTGTGCGGTGAGCCTCTACCAGCAGCGTCTGTACTCTGCCGGATCCAGCGGCTTCCCTGAGCGTATCTGGGCCAGCGGCATCGGCCTCTACTACGATTACACGCCGGGCACGAACGACAGCGACGGCTTCTCGTACGACGTCGCGTCCGACCAGGTGAACCAGATAATGCACCTGGCGTCATCGCGCATCCTGACGGTGCTGACGCAGGGCGAGGAATTCACAGTCGACGGCGGCTCGGCCGGCGCCATCACGCCGACGAACATCAACGTGCGCAGCCAGTCGATATACGGGAGCGCGCGCCCGCGCCCCGTGCGTGTGGGCAACGAGCTGATCTTCCCGCAGCGCGCCGCGAAGAAACTCCGCTCGATGGCGTATGACTTCAACACCGATTCGTTCCGCTCGCAGAATCTCACGCGTCTCGCCGCGCACATCACCGAATCCGGTGTCGTCGACCTCGCGTTTCAGGCAGAGCCGACGCCTATCGTCTGGATGGTGCGCGCCGACGGCGTGCTCGTTTCGATGACCTATGATCGAGACGAGAACGTGTGCGGCTTCGCCCGGCACACGACGGATGGCCTGTTCAAGTCGGTCTGCTGCATCCCGGGCGATGACGGCGACGTGCTGTTCGCGGTCGTGCAGCGCACGGTGAACGGCTCCTCCGTGCAATACGTTGAGCGTCTTGACCCGACCGTGCAGACCGACGCTGCGATCGTCGGCACGAGCGACGCGGGTGGTGCTGTCTGGACGGGCCTCGGTGCGCTGGAGGGCAAGACGTGCGACGTGAAGGCCGACGGCGTCTACATGGGGCAGTTCACCGTTGCGAGCGGCCAGGTGACGCTGCCGCGGCCGGCGAAGAAATTCGAGATCGGTTTGCATTACGACAGCACGATCGTGGCGCTGACGCCGAACCTGTCCGGCGGCCTCGGCACGTCGCAGGGCAACCAGCAGCGCACGGGCCGCGTGATCTTGCGCGTGCTCAACACGATCCGATGCCTGGTCAACGGCCAGATCATCCCTTTCCGCGAGTTCGGCGAGAACGTGCTCAACAAGCCGCCTGAGCCATTCACGGGCGACAAGGACATCACCGAATTCGGATGGGATTCGTCGTCCGAAATCACCATCACGCAGGACCAGCCGTACGACTGGTACGTGCTCGCGCTCCTGCGTCAGTTCACCGTCAACACGGGCTGACCATGATCCGCAACGCTACCCCTGACGATGTGCCCGCGCTGGTCGAACTCGGCGCGCTGATGGCCGCCGAGTCGCCGCGCTACCGGCGTTACCGCTTCTCCGCGCCGAAGCTTGTTGCGCTGTTCGAGCGGCTGATTGCGAGCGATGACGGCTTCCTGATGATGGCCGAGCGAGACGGCAGACCGATCGCCGTCATGGCCGCGATGGTCATGGAGCACTGGATGTCCGAGGACAGGATCGCGTGCGACTTCGGCCTGTTCATCGATCCGGCGCACCGAGGCGGGATGCTTGCCGCGCGCTTCGTGCGCACCTATCGCGCGTGGGCGTGCGAGCGCGGCGCGATCGACACGTTCCTCGGCATTTCCACTGGCGTGCACGTCGAGCAGACGGCACGCTTCTACAAAACGCTCGGTCTCATCGAGGCCGTCATCACTTTCGAGGTTCCGCATGTGTGACCCGATTTCGATCATGGGGGCCGTGACCACTGGCGCGAAGGCACTCCCGGCCGTCGCGTCCGTGCTGACGTCCGCAAGCGGCGCGGCGCAGCAGGGCACGGCTGCCGAACAGGCCGCGCAGTTCAGCGCGCAGCAGCAGCTGATGCAGGCTGACCAGACGCAGGCCGCCGGCTACCAGCAGGCGAAGCGCATCCGCGAGCAGGGACAGACGACGACCGGGCAGGCGACGGCCGCGCTCGCCGCGTCGGGCGTGAACGTCGGCACCGGCACCTCGAACGACGTGCGCGAGCGCATCGGCCAGAACACCGAGACTGACGCGCTGAACACGATCCTGAGCGCCGACACGAAGGCGCAGGCGATGCGCGGGCAGGCGCAGATGACGCTGGCGGCCGGCCAACAGCAGCAGCGTGCTGGAAACATGGGGGCGCTCGGGTCGGTGCTGTCGGGTGCGTCGAAGTTCATCACCGGCTGGAAGTCGCTCGCCAGCTCGTAATCCGGAGGACACATGGCACGAATCCCACTCGGCGATCCGGCAAGCGCGGTTGCGCAGCCCGCGCCGGCGGTCCAGGCTGACCCGAACGCGTTCGGCGCGGCTACCGGCCGCGCACTGCAGGGCATCGGCGATGCCGGCACGCAGATCGCGGCCGGCCTGTTCCAGCAGAAACAGAAGCTCGACGAAGACCTCGCGCGCACCAACGCGGCTGTCGCCTACCAGTCGCACGCGACGAATGTGCAGTCGGCGATGAAGACGGCCGGTGAGCAGCTGGCAAGCGGTGCGATCGATCAGCCGACTTACCAGCAGCAGGTGGCCGACGCGCAGAAGCAGTCGTTCGAGTCGACGATCGGCGCGCTGCCGGGCGGCCACTACAAAAACATCGCGACGACGCAGTCGGCCGGCCTCGATCGCACGGTCGCGCTCGGCATGCAGGAGGCGCTGACGAAGAACACGCAGCAGCTCATCGCGACGAACGCGGCGACGCTGCTCGACACCGCCGGCAAGAGCATCGCGACGAATCCGGCCAGCATCGACGGGACAGTCGCGAGCACGAAGCAGGCGTATCTGAGCGCGGCGGCCGCAGCCGGTATTCCGCAGCCGCGTGCGATGCAAGTAGCGCAGGACTGGCAGGACACACAGTACGCGGCGCATGCGCAGTCGGCGGCGATCGCAGCGCGCGGCACGGGCGACCTCGCCGCGCTCACGCAGTTGGAGAAGGATCTGACGTCGCCGGACGGCTACTACGCGGGCAAGCTCGACGCGGGCAAGCGCAATCAGGTGCTCGCGTCTGTCGTGTCGAACCGGTTGTCGCTGGAGAACCAGATGAACAGTGAGCAGCAGGCGCGCGAGCGTAACGCGGTTACGGCAGTGAATCAGGGAACCGACCTGATGTCGCAGGGCAAGCGATTTACTCCGGAGTACACACAGCAGCTGATTGCGGACACGCGCGGTACGTCGCTCGAATCTCAGGCGCAGCAGCTGATCGTGCGCGCGGCAGCCGGCGCCGGTTTCTCGACGCTTTCGGTGCCGCAGATGCGCGCAGCAGTGCAGGCCAACGAGGCAAAGCAAAATCAGGCGGGTACTGATCCGATCGAAGCTGCTGCCATCAAGCAGCAGAAGCAGATCCTGACGGCATCTGACGAAGCTTACAAGCGCGACCCATGGAATGCGGCGCTGGAGCGCGGTGCGATTGCCGGCGTGCCCGCGATCGACACGTCTGGCATCACGCAGCTCGCGTCGTCGCTCGCGGCGCGCGCTCAGCTCGCGCCAGTCGTCGAGGACAAGGCTGGCCGCCGCGTGTCGCTGTTGACGCCTGACGAAGCGCGCAGCGTGCTCCAGACTGTCGACGCGCTGCCGACGAACACGAAGGCGCAGGCGCTCGCGATGCTCGGTCGCTCGATGGGGAACGCCGCGCGCATCAACGACCTGGCTGAGCAGTGGAAGGACAAGAGCCCGGCGGCGGCGCTCGCGATGAAGGCCGGTGCGGCCGATCCGTCGGGCGGCCCGCTGATGATGCAGAGCGGTATGCCCGTTGCGCAGTACATCCTGGACGGACAGGACGCACTGTCGAACAAGCTCGTGAAGGTGGATGCAGCGGCCGCGACCGGATTGGAGGCCACGATCGCGAAGCAGATCGGCGACGCGCTGCCGCCGCAGCAGCTCGGCGATGCGCGCGAGACCGCGTACTTCGCGGCGGTCGCGAGCGCGCGGAAGAACGGCCGCGACGTGCCGAACTCGACCGACATCCTGACCGGCGTCAACGTGGCGACCGGCGGCCTGTCGAAGACTGGCGGCGTCGATCCTCGCGGCGACCGGTACATGGCCGCGAAGCCGTGGGGATGGTCCGATGACGATTTCGACGGCGGCGTCAAGGCGGCCTCGGTCTCGAACATCGAGAACCAGCCTGGCGGCCGGCTGGTCGACAGCGTCATCGCGAACGGCACGAAAATTCCCGTCGACCAGTTCATGCAGCAGTTCGCGAGCTACCGCCTGCAGCGGGTCGGCATCGGCGGCACCTACACGGTGCTGACCGGCGCGCGGCCCGTGACCGACGCGAGCGGCGCACCGCTGCTCATCCACCTGACGAAGCCCGTACCGAAGCGCTGACATGCCAATCGATCCCCTCTACGAAGACACGACGAGCGCCTACCTGACCGGGCAGGGCAACGTGCAACTGCCGCCCGAACCGAAGCCGCAGTCGTCGACAGGGCTTGGCTCGGTCGGGCTGGCGGTCAGCCTCGGCGCCGTGCAGGGTGCAGCGCGCCTCGCGGGCGCCGCAGCGGACCTGACGTCCGGCGCGAGCCAGATCCTGACCGACCCGAGCGAATCGCTGCTCAATCCACAGATGCAGGAGGAAACCGACCGGCGCCTCGGCGAGACCTTCAGGAAACAGCGCGAGGGCACGCTATTCACGTCGGCCGCAGGGCAGCGACTGTACAGCCTGTCCGACATGCTGCGGCCCGACCCGAACAACACGACGACCACGGACCAGACCGTGCAAGGCGCCGTCAGCGGCCTGACCCAGATTGTGCCGGCCGCAGTCCTCGGAGGTCCCGTGGCCGGCGCGGCGGTGGGTGGCACGTCGATCGGCCTTGGCCGCGCGGAGGAACTGAAGCGCGAAGGCGTCGATGTCGGCACGCGGTCTGCCGCTGGTGCAGTCGAGGGTGCGCTCGGCGCGGCCGGCGCCTTGCTGCCCGCCGGTGGATCGACGATCGCGCGCACGCTCGGGCTCGTCGCGGTCGGCGGTCCCGGTATGGCCGTAGCTCAGGCGACTGCGGAGAAGTCGATTCTGAAGAATGCCGGCTACGATCACCTGGCCGACCAGATCGATCCGCTCGACCCGACGAATCTCGCGGCCTCGACGCTGATGGCCGGCTTCTTTGGGGGTGTGCACGCGGGCGGAATGGCCGCTGCGGGACGAGCCGCACGCAACGCTGACCCGGCCACGCCGCTACCGACGCTCGACGTCGCCGTGCGCAAGCAGTTGCCGTACGATTCTCCCAATATTTCGTCCTACATCACGACCGCCGCGCAGCGCGAGGGCGTGCCGCCCAGTCTCATGCTGGCGCTGATCCACGCGGGCGAGAAATCGAACTCGAATCAGGTTTCGCCGAAGGGCGCGGCGGGCGTCGCGCAGATGATGCCGGACAACCTGAAGAAGTTCGGCGTGACCGACCCGAAAGACCCGCTGCAGTCGATCGACGGCATGGCGCGCTACCTGAAGGCGACGCAGGACCAGTACGACGGCAACGTGCAGGCGATGATCGCCGACTACAACGGCGGCCCGCGGCAGGCTGCTGCAGTGTTGCGCGGTGAGCGGCCGCCGGCCGCCGAGACGGCCGCGTACATGGATCGCGTGAACGATTACCTGACGAACCGCGTCGGCGACGATCTTCGCTTCAACCCATCGCCGCAGGAGGTCGACGCCGCGCTGATGGCACGAGGGCAGCGCATCGTCGACGACGCATACGTGTTCGGCACGCCGGACGACGTGAACGGCATGGCCGCGCATCAGGACGCATTCGAACTCGCCGCGCGCCAGATGGACGACGGCGGCTATCCGGACGTCTCGCGGTACTTCACGCCGGACGACGTCACGCGCGCGAACGCGCTCGAAGGGCTGATCGCTGACGCCGAGTCGTACCGCGGCGATGTGGCGTCGACTGCGGCCAATCTGGCCGATCCCGGCGCGGTGGCACAGGCGCGCGCCGAACTCGACCAGCTGCGCGCGAACGCGCCGGACACGTCGCCTGAAAGCGTGAAGGAACTAACGCGCCAGCTGCAGGACCAGGGCGCAAAGTACAAGGCAGCGGCCGCCGAGGCGCAGCGCCGCATCGACGCCGCGCAGGCCGACCACGAGGCGCAGGTCGCGCGGCTGGAAGGGATGATCCGGCAGAACGCTGAAGCGCAGCGTGCGAGCGACCAGCTGCCGACGCTCGACTCTCAGATCGAGCAGATGCGCACCGCGCGCGCCGGCATCGACGTGCCGGCCACGCGTCGCACGCAAATCGCCGATTTCGTGTCGAGTCTCGCGCGTGCGCAGCGCGAGGCAGACCGCGCGCCGGCCGTGCGCCGCGCCGAGGCTGCGCAGCGCGGCGCCGACGTGACAGCTTCCGCTGCCGAGCAGACGCCCAGCATCGCGAGCGCCGTGGCCGCCGCGCGTGCGCCGTCGAGCGCTGACGTTCTGGCCGCTGCGGTGCGCGACCTGACCGGCGCGGGCGAGCCCGCCGCGCGGCCGACGTCCGCCGTCGAGTCGAACCTGCGCGAAGCCGCGGCGGCGACGCCCGATACACAGGTCGAATTCGACGCCACGGCCGGCGAGTTCCGCGGCTCGCTGCGCGACGCACTCGACACGATCGACGCTGAGCACGCCGCCACTATCGCGGACTCCAAGCTGTTCGAGGTTGCCGCGAACTGCTTCATTTCCACCATGAGGTAATCCATGCACGCAAAATGCGCAGCGGCGGTCGCTCAGGCGGCCGGCCGCGATCTGACGAAGGCCGAACTCGACGGCATCGAGAACCGCGTGCGCGCCGGTATGCGCGCCGTGTCGCGGCAAGACCCGGCCGCCTGGCGGTCGATGACCGAGGCCGACCGCGTGCAGGCCGGCGCCGAGTGGGCACGGCAGCAGCTCGAAAGCGAAGCGAACCTCGACAAGGCGCGCAAGCAGCTGCAGATCGCCAAGCAGATCGAAACGACCGACCGGATTCAGGAAGCGTTGTATGCCGACCCCGAACGCGCACATGCGAAGCGCGCGCGAGAGAAGGCGGTCAAATCGGACATCGAGCGCACGTACGAGCTGGCGGGCGGCATCAAGGCCGACTACATGCGGCAGACGATGGACGCGATCGAGGCGATGAAGCACGGTCAGAATTTCCTCGCGCGCGCGTTCGACGTCGACAATCCGGCGATGGAACGCGACATCATTCGCGAGATCTACCGCGGCGCCGACGGCTCAACCGGAAACGAGGTTGCGAAGGCGGCCGCCGAGCAGATCAGCGGCACGTCGAATGCGATGCGCGAGCGCTTCAACCGGGCGGGCGGCAACGTCGGCCAGCTCGACTACGGCTATGTGCCGATCCGCCACTCGCAGGCGAAGATCCTCGGTAACGGATCCGACGCCGCGCGGCACGCGTGGGCCGACTTCGTGCTGCCCCGTCTCGACCGCTCGCAGTATCTGGACGACGCCGGCAATCCGCTTGACGATGCTGCGCTGCGCCGCGTGCTGACCGGCGAGGACCGCGAAGCGTGGGAAGCGCGCAACATCGCCGCGCGTGGCATGGGCGTTGAGCCGCGCAAGCAGGGCGTCTGGGACACGATCGCGTACGGCGGCGTCAACAAGATCGTGCCCGGCGAGACGACCGGCGGCGCCGCGCGCGCGAATGCCGGCTCGCAGCACCGCGTGCTTCACTTCCAGAACGCCGACGCGCACATCGAGTACAACCGCACGTACGGCGAGGGCTCGCTCCTGAATGCACTGATCGACCACGTCGGCGGCATGTCGAAGAACATCGCACTCGTCGAGCGCTACGGTCCGAACCCGACGCGCAACATGCGCACGCAGATGCAGCTGACCGCTCTGCACGACAATACGGAAATGCGCACGCTCGAAGGCGGCATGACGTCGATCGGTGCGTACTGGAACTACGTGACCGGCGCGACCAACACGCCCGTCAATCCGGCGCTCGCGCGCAAGATGGAGACGATCCGTACCACGGTCAGCGCGATCAAGCTTCAGAGCACGATTCTCGCCGCACTCGGAGACGTCGGCACGATGTTCGTCACGGCCGGATACAACCGCGTGCCGTTCTTCAAGACGCTCGGCACGGCAACGCGACTGATGGCGCCTGGATCGAAGGATTACCGCGGGTGGCTCACGTCGCAGGGGCTGATCGCCGAAACCCTGGAGCACGGTCTGAATCGGTGGGGCACTGACCACCTTGCGACGACGTGGGCGAAATGGCTTTCGGCACAGACGATGAAATTCGGCGGTGTCACAGGCTGGACGGATGCGATGCGCACCGCGTTCCAGGCGCAGATGATGCGCGGCCTCGCCGAGATCGGTGGTACGGAGTGGGGCAAGCTCACCGAGTGGGATCGGCGATCGCTGACGCGCTCCGGCATCACGGAAGACGACTGGGCGCTCGTGAATCGCGCCACGCCGGGCGAGTACAACGGATCGAAGTACCTGACGCCGGACGCACTGTACGGAACCGGTGATGCGCGCGCCGCCGACGTTGTGCCGAAGTTGCTCGGCATGATCCGCGACGAAGGCGAATTCGCGGTGCTGAATCCAGATCTGCGCACGAAGGTGCTCGCTGCGGCGTCACCCGGAACCCTGCAAGGCGAATTGCAGAAGACGTTCCTGCAGTTCAAGTCGTTCCCGCTCGCGATGATCTCTCGGCACTGGGGGCGCATCGGCGAAATGCGGCGTTCGGGCGACTACCGTGTCGAGGGCGCACCGACGCTCGCGAGCCCGATGGCGTACGGTGCAGCTCTCGTCGTCAGCACAACGCTGCTCGGCGCGATGGCTGTCCAGTTGCAAAATCTGCTACTCGGCAAGGACCCTGAGCCGATGGCAGACGACGTGAAGCATGGGGGTGGATTCTGGTTCCGGGCATTTACGAAGGGGGGCGGCGCTGGATTCGCCGGGGACATGCTTTCCGCTATGCTCACCGGCAAGAATCCGGCAGAAGCGGTAGGCAGCGTTGTTGGCGGCCCGCTGGTTTCGACCGCTATTCAGGCAGTAACGCCGTTCTCGGATAACGCGATGGCGGCGGCTGAAGGAAAGGACACCCATCTATCTGCCGACCTGCTGAAGGTCGCGCAGTCGAATATGCCGCTCGTGAATCTCTGGTTCTGGAAAACGGTGTGGAACCGGCTGATCTGGGACAACATCGCCGAGAACCTGTCGCCTGGCGTGACATCGCGTAACGTGGCGAAGTCGCGCCAGCAATACCACAATGACTACTTCTGGGAGCCGGGCACGAGCGCACCGCAGCGTGCTCCGGATCTCGCGAACGCGTTTCAGGGGGGATGATGCGGCAGGATCAATACGAGCGTTTGCAGGCGCTGTCGGAGAAGCTGACCGACGTGTTTCTCGACGAAGCCGATCCGGAAGGCTGGCCGGGCGCGGGCGTCGCACTCGCGGCGATGGACAAGGCGACGCGCGGCGACCGCTACTGGTCGAAGAAGAACGCGGCCGCGACGGTGATGCTGATTGGCCGCGTGCACTCGCTGGTGAGCGTGATCCAGCTTGCGAGCAAGGGTGGCGACGGCGCGGCCGCTGGCGGGGTGAGCGAGACCGAGGCCGAACTCGACGCGGAGGTTGCTGCTGCCGAGAAAGAGGCCGAGCGGCTGCTCGACCAGGTGCAGCAGCGCGCGCGGAAAGCAGAGTTCGATAAGCGCGCGCATGGAAAATCGTAAGGTCGGGTTCCTCGCCTTTTTCCTGATGTGGGCGAAGCAGCAGGGCTGGAAGGTTCCTCTGCTGCACGTCCGGGTCTGCCACTGGCTGGAGACCTGCGATGACCCCGTGCGCGTGCTGCAGGTGTTCCGCGGTGCGGCAAAGTCGACCATCTACGCCGTGTTCAAGGCGTGGTGCCTGTACTGCGATCCGAATCTGCGCTCGCTGATCTGGTCGGCCGACGGCCCGCTGTCGAAGAAGCTCACCCGCGACGTGATCAACGTGCTGCGCCGGCACCCGCTGTGCGCGGGCATCCTGCCGACGAAGCCCGGTGCGCAGATGTTCTGGGTGAACGGCGCGAATGATCCGCGCAATGCCAGCATGACGGCCGTCGGCGTCGACCAGAACGTGACGTCTGCGCGCGCGGACAGCATCGACTACGACGACGTCGAGGTGCCGAAGAACATCCGTACGCCCGAGGCGCGCGAGAACCTGCGGCTGAAGATTCAGGAGGCGACCTTCATCCTCGTGCCCGGTGGCCAGGAGACGTACATCGGCACGCCGCACACGCACGACTCGATCTATCCTGAGCTGATCGCGGCCGGCGCCGCGTCACTGAAGATCCCGCTGTTCGAGGCCGGCGTACGGTACGAGGACACGTCATCGGAGACGCGCTACCGGTTCGACTTCACGCCCGGCGACGACGGTCTGTACGTGATGGCCGGCATCTTTAAGCATGCGCGCCTGCTGCGCGAGGGCGTCGATTACCGCGTCGAGGGGCACGAGATCGTCTTCTCGCGGCCGCCCGGCACGGTGATCGACATCTACGCGCATTGTGCGTGGCCTGAGCGCTTCACGCGCGACGACATCGAGAAGCGCCGCAAGAAGTGCCGCACGCTCAACTACTGGGATTCGCAGTACCAACTTGAGGCGAAGCCGCTCACCGAGGTCCGGCTCGATCCCGAAAAGCTTCGGCCGTACAACGTGCACCCGATCGTCGAGCGAGCGAACCACGAAATGCGCATGATGCTCGGCGGCACGCGCATCGTCAGCGCGCGCGCGTACTGGGATTGCGCGACGGGCAAGGTCGGCAGCGACGACTCGGCGTTTTCTCTGGTACTCGACGATGCGGCCGGAAACTATTACTGGCACGTCGCTCAGGCGATGCTCGGCGAGTTCGCCGAATTTTCGAGCGGCGAGAACTCGAAGATCACCGGTGGCCAGGTCATGCAGGTATGTGATCTGGTCGAGCGCTTCGCTATCCCGCTGATCTACGTCGAAACGAACGGTGTCGGCTCGTTCGTGCCGCAGCTGCTGCGTAAGGCTCTGCGCCAGCGAAAGCTTGTGTGCGGCGTGAAGGATACCGCGGCGACCGTCAACAAGAACGAGAAGATCCTCGCGGGCATCGAGCCGCCGCTGAAGTCGGGCGTCCTCTGGGCACACGTCGATGTGCTCGACAGTCCAGTATGGGACCAGATGCAGTCCTTCAACCCGTTAGTGAAACGGCAGCCCGACGATTTCATCGACTCGGGCGCATCCGCGATCCTCGAAAGCCCGGTGCGTATTGGCCGGATAGTCGGGAATCCGACAGCCCCTGAGGGGCACGATTGGCGTCCATCAGTGGGCGTCCATGAGGTGACGCTCGAAGTGTAGCGCCGCGCCGCGGCGCCTTCCGTAGAGAGGTTGCCGCGTGACCGTCCCCGTCCAAAATCCGAGCATTTCATACGTCGGGAACGGCGCAACTAAAGCGTTCGCCTTCCCGTTCGCGATTCTCGAAAGTGCTGACCTTGTCGTCCTGGTAGACGATGCCGAGCAGAACGTCGGTGTGCAGTACACGATCGACGGTATCGGTGAGTCATCAGGCGGAACCGTGACTTTCGCATCTGCCCCTTTGGCCGGCTCGATCATCACGATTTATCGCGAGATCTCGATCGAGCGCGACACCGACTATCAGGACAACGGCGACCTTCTCGCCGATACGGTGAATGCTGATTTCGACCGGATCTGGATGGCGATTCAAGACGGTAATTTCGGGTTGTCGCATGCAGTGCGTGCGCCGCGCTCCGATATCAATCCGAAAATGACGCTGCCGTCGGCGGCCGCGCGCGCGAATAAGGCGCTCGGATTCGACAATGCGGGCAATCCGTTCGCAATCGATCTGACCATCGGCTCGGTGCTCACGCCGGTACTGCACAGCATTGCAATGCTGCGCCTTGTTTCGAAGCTGTTTGCGACAGACGTTTTTGTTGTTGGGTATCACGAAGCAGGAGACGGCGGCGGCGGCGCCTACTATCTTGATCCATCCGACCATTCGAGCGACGACAACAGTGGGACAGTCATCGTCGCGTTCGATGGTGGGCGCTGGAAACGTGCCAAGACCTTACCGATCGGACCTGAAACTTTTGGGGCGGTGGGCGATGGTATTGCTGACGATACGGCAGCCTGGAACGCCCTGATTGAAGTGGTGAACGTTGAAGGTCTGACTACGATTTCCTGCCGAGGAACGGCGAAGTATTTCGTCGGACCGCTCGACCCAGTGATTCGCTCTGACGTCAATATTTTCGGAAATGGCGCGGCGATCATCGTCAAGCCGAATATGTGGATGACGTCCGGCATTGGGACCACGCATCTCGACTTCAGTGGTGCAACGCGTCTCAGCGTAAAGGATTTGACGATCGACGGTAATCAGATGGCGTTTACTATCGGCACAACACCAATTGGCGTGTGCTTTTTGCTCGGTAGTGATCCTCGCCTCGAAAACGTCAACGTCATCAATAGCGCACACCAAGGTGTACGCCAAAACCTGAGCGGCGTGTCTGGAACCTACGCTGGCACTTTCGTGAAGTGCCACTTCGATGACAACGCAAATCTCGGACTGGAATTGAATCGATCGCAGTATGGGAGTTTTACCGGCTGTACGTTCCGGAGAAACGGGTACGGTTTCCAGAGGAAGCGTCCGGGGCCGTCTAGTATGAACGCCTATACCGTGGCCTTCGGTGCAGCTCTACGTTACCGCACGCATCACATCACGTTCAACGACTGTGAGTTCCTGGACAATGGTCGTGAGGGCTGCAACGTCAATCAGGGTTCATACGCGATCAAGTTCTGCGTGTCGCAGGCAATGCGCAATGGTGACGGCGGTTTCACCATCGCGAGCGATCAGTTACATACAGGTTTGCCGGGCGATGGTGAGGCATGCTACGACATCGAATACATCGGTTGCGAAGCGGCCGGCAACTACACGGGCGGCCTTGTCGCGTACGACACTGCGCACAACGTCAGCGTGATTGGTGGTCGCTACTACAACAATGGAATGGTGGCGGGTGATATCCCGATCGCAACCAGCTACTACAACGGCATCTATTTCGCGAGTGGTTCGACCGGGATTAACGTTGATGCGAAGGTATATGACGATCGGCAGTTGTGGAAAATTTCTGCGGTGTCGGTGTCAGGTCAGAACGCAGTGCTTACTGTTCCGAACTGGGTTGCAGGCGCTATGTCGACCTACTGGAAGGTCGCGGTATACGACGCATTTTTCACCTTCCTCGGTTACGGGATTATCAGCGCGGAATCGAATGGCGTCGTCACGATCCATTCGACCCCGAACGATGGTGTTTCTATCGGTTCGATCGCAGCGACTCAGTATGTGACTCAACGGGTTCAGCACAACGGTGTTCTCACGGACAACAATTGTGACGGTGAGATTCATGTGGACGGATTCGGGTTCAATCCGGGGCCGACCGGGCTCAATCTGACCGGATATCCTGTCATGTCCGGGAGCTTCAACGATAGCCAGAATATCCGCCTGCCGAAGGCGCATCGAGATCCTAACCAGCTGTTGCTCAATCCGACCTTTGATGCGGATCTGTCAAATTGGACCTTCAGCACGCCTGGCGGCGGCTCGGCCGTTCGTAACACGAGCAATACCGGCGGACTGCATACGCGATCGCCTGGATCACTGGAACTCGTAGCCGGCTCGAGCCCAGCGTTTGGCGATGCAACGCTGACGCCCAGCGCAGAACTTTACGTCGATGGTCAGTGGGTCGAATGCCGCGCATGGGTATGGGCCAACGGTGCGGGAACGGCATCGATATCACTGTTTTGGGGCTCCAATCCATTCAGCACGGTAGTCAGCCATCCGGGCGGCGGTCGTTGGCGGCTGCTCACGATTTGTGCATTCATCCCCCCGGGATCGCCGAATCTCATTTTCAGAGTTGGTGCGAGCATTGGCGAGTCGGTTTTTTTCGACAATCTCGATATGCGAGTGGTCTATTTGGATTCGGACAACCGGAATTATTCGCCGATCTCCAGATATTTGCCGCTCGATTAACACAATGGCGAGGGTGCTCAACAATGGCTGAACCAACAACCAGCCTCGCGGCGGCCGCCAGCGCGCTGCTCGTGAAGATCGTGCCGGGTGCTGTCGGATCGCTGATCGCACTGCGCTTCATCGGTGATGGCCTGACCGGGCGACAGAAAGCCGTGTCTTTCCTGTCCGGTGCCGCGATCGCGTACTACGGCGGCCCGGCCGCCGTGTCTTGGTTCGCGATCACCGACAGCGGCGCGCAGCAGGCGATAGGTTTTCTGGTCGGGCTGTTCGGCCTGGCCGTCACGAAAGAGCTATTCAAAGAAATCAACAACGCAGACTTCATCGGGGCCTTGAAACGACGCATCTTCGGAGGTCCGTGATGGTCACGATTTTCGTTTTCGCAAACCTTATCATCCTCGCGTTTTGCATCTGGATCGCAGTCACCGACGCGATCGCGACTGGGTGGTGGGGCACGGTCGGCTTCTCGATCGTCGGTATCTCGGCCGCCGTCAACGTGCTGAAGCCGATCCGCATGCTGCCCGTGATCGACCTGCCCGAGACCATGATGACGGTCGGCACGGCGATCGTGTGCCTGTGGGTGATGGGGCGCAAGGCTTACTGGTGGACGAAGGGGCACAACCATGGCACGCATTGACGCAGCCGCCGCGGGCGGCAAAAACCGCATCGCGTTCCTCGACACGATTGCCGCGAGCGAGATCGGCGCCGCGCTGCTCGCGAAGTCCGATGACGGGTACAACGTGCTCGTCGGCTCGACGCCGGCGCGGCCACTGCTGTTCTCCAGCTACGCAGCGCACCCGAACGTGCTCAACCGCAACATCCCTGTTCCGTCGACGGCGGCCGGCCGCTACCAGATCCTGTACCGCTGGTGGCGCATCTACCAGGCACAGCTGCAGTTGCCCGACTTTGGCCCGGTATCGCAGGACCGTTATGCGCTGCAGCAGCTGCGCGAGCGTGGCGCGCTGCCGTTGATCGATGCGGGCCGTTTCCGCGAGGCGGTCGCGAAGGTGTCGAACGTATGGGCCAGCCTGCCCGGCGCGGGCTACGGGCAGCACGAGAACGAAATCGAGCGCTTGCTCGCCGCGTACCAGACGGCCGGTGGCCAGGTGGCGGCATGACGATCCTCGACCCGCGCCTCTGGCTGGCCTTCATCGCGTCGCTCGCGATCACGGCCGGTGGCTGCTACTTCAAGGGGCACGCCGACGGCGTGCGAGCGACAACCGTCGCCGCGCAGAAGGATCAGGCCAAAGCTGTTGCGGCAGCGCGCGCCGAAGAACAACGCCGCACCGCGGCGCAATCGGAGATCGCCAACAATGCGAACCAACAACGCACTGCCGCGCTCGCGGATGCTTTTGCTGCTCGTGCTGCCGCTGGCAGCCTGCAGCAGCGTGTCGACCAGCTCGTCGCAGCCGCCCGCAATCCCACCGCTACCGCCGGAAGCCCGCCAACCGGCGACGCCCTCGATCTGCTTGCCGACGTGCTCGGCCGGGCTGACGAGCGCGCGGGCGAGCTGGCAGAGTACGCTGACCGCGCCCGCATCGCCGGCCAGCAGTGCGAGCGCGACTACGACGCGCTGATCGCTGGTCAGAGCCGAGCCGCAATGTCCTCGGCTGTTTCCCGATAGTAGACCCGCTGCAGGATGCGCAGATCCTGATGGCCGCTGATCTTCGCGAGGGTCATCACGTCGACGCGCTTCGCGAATCTGGTCAGCGCCTCGGCGCGTGAGTCGTGGAAATGTAGGTCGTCGATCAGCAGGAAGTCGCGAGCCTTGCGGAACAGCATATCGAGCGTCGCCGATGACACCGTGAAACACCGCTCGCGGTCGGCCACGGTGCGTAGCAGGCGCAATGCCTGCCGCGATAGCGGAACCTGCCGTGGCTTTCCCGTCTTGTATTGCATCTTGTGCTCGACCGTGGCGACCCGCTTCTCCATGTTCAGCTTGCTGCGGCCCAGATTCAGGATCTCGCCGGCACGCATGGCGGTGCGCAGCGCAATCATGAAGATCAGCGCGACCTCCTGGCTCTTTGTCTCGGGCGGCTGGCCGCTCACATAGCCAAGGCGACGGCACAGGCGCCAGACCTCGATAGGGGCGATGCGGCGCTCGCGCGGTGGGTTCTGGCCCGGCTGTCGCATGCCGTCAAACGGGTTGTGATCCAACCACTTCCATTCCTTGCGTGCGATCCCGAAGGCGGCATTCATCCACGCGATGTCGCGCTGGACGGTTGAGCGCGTCACGGCTTCGGCTTCCTCGCCGTTCGGCCGGATGTATCCACCCTTCAGGCGATCGTCGCGCCATCGCCCGAGAATCGCCGAATCGACCTGGTCGAGCGTAAGATTGGCGATGTCAGGGAATTCCCTTATGAACGCCTTGATGCGAGCCGTTTCCTCGATCGCACCGCGCTTCGTTTCGGATACGTCCGACGAATATTTAGCGAACAGCTCGCCGACCGTGTGCCGCTGTGCGGGGGAGAGCGTTTCCTGCTCACGCAGCGCAGTCTCGCGCGCGCCGGCCCATGCTTCCGCTTCGCGCTTCGTTCGGAATATCCTAGACTCGCGGGTGCCTCGCACGTATACCTGCGCGCGCCACTGCGTCTTGTGCTTGGTGATAGATGCCATGCGTAGAGCCGTGTGTAATGAATGGGGAGACGAATGCAAGAATTCTCCGGAAGAACCGGAATTCTACACTGTTCATCCATACAGGCCGGCGAAAGCAAGGCACTGTTTTCAAACGATTTCCATAACGGACTGAAATAGGAAGAAACCCGCTTTATGCCGAAGTTGAGCGTCGATCTCGACACCATCAAGCGCCTCGCGCAGTTCGCGGCCCGGCGCAGCGCCGAGGACCGGATCCCGCAGGTGGCGGGCAGCCTGACCTTCACGACGATGCTGGCCATCGTGCCGCTCGTGACGGTCGCGTTCGCACTGTTCACCGCGTTCCCGATGTTCGCGTCGTTCCAGATCTCGCTGCAGGGGTTCCTCGCGGATCACCTGATGCCAGCGCAGTTCAACATCCAGATCTTCAAGTACCTGAACCAGTTCGCGTCGAAGGCCAAGGGGCTGACGACGGCCGGCCTGATCGTGCTCGTCGTCACGTCGGTGATGACGATGATGACGATCGAATCGGCGTTCAACCTGATCTGGCGCGTGCGCAAGCCGCGGCCGTTCGCGCAGCGCGTGCTCGCGTACTGGGCGCTGATCACGCTCGGGCCCTTGCTGTTCGGCGTGAGCCTGTCGATCTCGTCGTACCTGTTCACGCAGTCGCTCGCGTTCACCGGCGCGGGGCCGTCCACGTCGATCGTCGAGTGGCTGCTCGCGCTCGCGTCGCTGCCGTTGACGGTGCTCGCGTTCACGCTGCTGTACGTGTACCTGCCGAACTGCGCGGTCGCATGGCGCGACGCGGTGATCGGCGGGCTGTTCGCGGCCATCGCGTTCGAACTCGCGAAGCGCGGCTTCGGCTACTACGTGCGGCGCATTCCGACCTATACGGCCGTGTACGGCGCGTTCGCGGCGCTGCCGGTGTTCCTGCTGTGGGTGTATTTGAGCTGGTTCATCGCGCTGCTCGGCGCGATGGTGGCGTCGGCGCTGCCGGCGATTCGCGTCGGGCAATTCCACCGCATCCACTATCCGGGCAGCGACCTGCTCGACGCGCTGGAGCTGCTCGCGCGGCTGGCCGAAGCGCGCGCGGCCGGCAAGCGCGGCTACACGGCGATGCGGCTCGCGACGATGCTGCGCTGCGACATGGAAACCGCGCAGCGGCTGCTGACGACGATGGAGGAGCGCGAATGGGTCGCGCGGCTCGACGGCGGCGGCGAGAGTACGCCGCGCTACATCCTGCTCGCGAATCCGGAGCAGTTGACGCTCGCGCAGTTGTTCGACGTGCTGGTGATCGATCGCACCGAGCTGACCTACCAACTCCAGCGACGCCGCAGCCACGTCGACGGGGCCGCGCTGCTCGACGTGCTGTCGAACGACCGGTTCGACGTGACGCTCGCGTCGCTGATCGCCGCGCACCGGCTGGCGGGCGCGCACCCGGCCGGCAGCGCCGGTCCGGCGCCGGGCGTGGCCGATCCGCACGCGCGACCGCCGCGGCCTGCCTGAAGGCGGGCCCGGCGGCTACAGCGGGATCTTGCCGGTGCAGATGTCCTTGAACATCACCCAGTCGCCCATCAGGCTGTAGATCGGGTGCCGGAACGTGGCCGGGCGGTTCTTCTCGAAGAAGAAGTGCCCGACCCACGCGAACCCGTAGCCGCAGACGACCGCGGCCGGCAGCCACAGCCAGTAGCCGGTCGCGACCGCCATCGCCACGCAGCCGATCACGCCGAGCGAGCCGATGAAGTGCAGCCGCCGCGACGTGAGATTCTGGTGCTCGTTCAGGTAATACGGGTAGAAATCAGCGAAGCTGGCGAATTGCTCCGTATGCGTATGCGCCATGGCCGTCTCCTCGGGCCGCTGTTCATGCGGCCATTGTGCGGCCGGCGGCCGGCGTCCGCAAGCGGCGGCGGGCCGCCGCGCCGGCCCGTGCTTTCCTTTTGACAGGCTTTCCGATAGGATCGAAAGAGATTTTGCATTCAAGCATGAGGGGACTACGATGCGCGTCAGCGATATTCTGAAAGTGAAGGGCAACACGCTGTTTACGGTGACGCCCGATAAGCCGCTGCGCGAAGCGGTCGATACGATGGCCGAACACGACATCGGTTCGCTCGTCGTGATGGAGTACGGCGATCTCGTCGGCATGCTGACGTTTCGCGAGATCATCCTGCGCCTGCACGTGAACGGCGGCGCGATCGGCGACGTGCAGGTGCGCAAGGTGATGGACGAGCCGCTCACCTGCACGCCGGAAACGGACGTCAACGAAGTGCGCCGGATGATGCTCGAGCGTCACGCACGCTACATGCCGGTGCTCGACAAGAAGGTGCTGATGGGCGTCATTTCGTTCTACGACGTCGCGAAGACGGTCGTCGAGGCGCAGAGCTTCGAGAACCGGATGCTGAAGGCGTACATCCGCGACTGGCCGGAATCGGAAGCCGAAGCGCACAAACCGTGAATCGCGTCGCGCCCGGCACGTCGATGCATGGGCGCCGCCATCCGGCACGCGGCGGCGCAGGCATGTCCTGCGCCGCCGTTTTTTCAACGACAACACGAGGCCCGCGCAGCATCGCCCAGACGACGCGCGCGCATTCCGCATGAGCGATCACACGCAAGCCACTTCGGGGCGGCGCGACGAACGGCGCGCCCACGCATCGCAGTTCGACCTGCTGCGCGAGCGCCGCTTCGCGCCGTTCTTCACGACCCAGTTCCTCGGCGCGCTGAACGACAACGTCTTCAAGATCGGGTTCACGTCGCTCGTCACGTATCACACCGCGCGGTTCTCCGGCGTCGATGCGAAGACGGCCGCATTCCTGATTTCCGCGATCTTCATCCTGCCGTTCGTGCTGTTCTCGGCGACGTCCGGCCAGATCGCCGACAAATACGACAAGGCGACCCTCACGCGCTTCGTGAAGACCTTCGAGATCGTGCTGATGCTGGTCGGCGCGGCCGGCTTCGTCACGCACAGCGCGACGCTGCTGTATCTGTGCACGTTCATGATGGGGATGCACTCGACGCTGTTCGGACCCGTCAAGTATTCGTACCTGCCGCAGCATCTCGGTGAGCACGAGCTGGTCGGCGGCAACGGGCTCGTCGAGATGGGCACGTTCATCGCGATCCTGATCGGCACGATCATCGGCGGCGCGGCGGCCGGCATCGAAGGCAGCGGCGAGCGCGTGCTCGCGGTGAGCGTCGTCGTCATCGCGCTGGCGGGGCGGCTCGTCGCGCAGCGCGTGCCGTCGACGCCCGCGCCGCAGCCGGACCTCGTGATCAACTGGAACCCGATCAGCGAGACCTGGCGCAACCTCGGGCTCGCGCGCCAGAACCGCACGGTGTTCCTGAGCCTGCTCGGCATCTCGTGGCTGTGGTTCGTCGGCGCGACGTTCCTCACGTCGTTCTTCAATTTCGCGAAGGACGTGCTGTCCGCGAGCCCCGACGTCGTCACGATCCTGCTCGCGACGTTCTCGGTCGGCATCGGCCTCGGTTCGCTCCTGTGCGAGCGGCTGTCGCAGCGGCGCGTCGAGATCGGCCTCGTGCCGCTCGGCTCGATCGGCATCAGCGTGTTCGCGATCGAACTGTATTTCGCGAGCCACGCGCTGCCGTCACCCGGCCATCTGCTGTCGGTCGGCGAATTCCTGGCCGGCGCGCGCCACTGGCGCATCCTTGCCGACCTGTTCCTGCTCGCGATGTTCGGCGGTTTCTACAGCGTGCCGCTGTACGCGCTGATCCAGAGCCGCAGCGCGCCGACGCACCGCGCGCGGATCATCGCCGCGAACAACATCCTGAACGCGCTGTTCATGATCCTGTCGGCCGTGATGGCGATGGGGTTGACCAAGGCCGGGGTCGACATTCCGGGGCTGTTCCTCGTCACTGCGCTATTGAACGTCGTAGTCGCGACGTATATCTACCTGCTCGTGCCCGAGTTCCTGCTGCGCTTCGTCGCGTGGGTGCTCGTACATACGTTCTACCGGATCCGCCTCGTGCACGCGGAACGGATTCCGGCGGAAGGGGCGGCGGTGCTCGTGTGCAATCACGTCAGCTACGTCGATGCGCTCGTGCTGGCCGCCGCGAGCCCGCGGCCGATTCGCTTCGTGATGGATCACCGGATCTTCAAGACGCGTTTCGCGAGCTGGGTATTCCGGCATGCGAAGGCGATCCCGATCGCGCCGCGCCACGAGGATCCCGCGATGCTCGCGCGGGCGTACGACCTGTGCGAGGCCGCGCTGAAGGACGGCGAGCTCGTGTGCATCTTCCCCGAGGGCAAGCTGACGAAGACGGGCGACATCAACACGTTCCATCACGGCATCACCGAGATCCTGAGCCGCACGCCGGCGCCGGTGATCCCGATGGCGCTGCGCGGGCTGTGGGGCAGTTATTTTTCGCGACATGCCGATGCGCGGATGCCGCGCCCCATCAAGCGCGGCGTGATGAGCCGGCTGACGCTCGCGGTCGGCGAACCGATCCCGGCGTCGGTGGCGACGCCCGAGGCGCTGCAGGCGGCGGTGACCGAGCTGCGCGGCGCGCGGAAGTAGGCGGGCGCCGAGCCCGGCGCGGAATGATCGATCCGCGCGCCGGGCCGGGATGGGCGCCGCGGTTCGGCGGCTCCCGCGCGTAACACCGAGGGCCTGCGATCGCCGTACCGCGTTGCCTCTGCCCTTATCCGCGCCGGCCCGTGTGGTCTGAACGGTTCACGCGGCCCGCGGGCCCGGGACGGCTGGCATAATAGCGGTTTACCTCTTTTTCTCGACCGGCAAACGATCGACCTGCCCGCGGCCCCGGCAGCGCATCGGTTTGCCCATTTCTCTTTGGGCGGTTCCATCATGTCCGGCAATACCCTCGGCACGCTTTTCACTGTCACGACCTTCGGCGAATCGCACGGTCCCGCGATCGGCTGCGTGATCGACGGCTGCCCGCCGGGGATGGGGCTGACCGAAGCCGACATCCAGGTCGAGCTCGACCGCCGCAAGCCGGGCACGTCGCGGCACGTGACGCAGCGGCAGGAGGCCGACGAGGTCGAGATCCTGTCGGGCGTGTTCGAGGGCGTGACGACCGGCACGCCGATCGCGCTGCTGATCCGCAACACCGACCAGCGCAGCAAGGATTACGGCAACATCGTCGAGACCTTCCGTCCCGGCCACGCGGACTACACCTACTGGCAGAAATACGGCATCCGCGACTACCGCGGCGGCGGCCGCTCGTCCGCGCGCCTGACCGCGCCGATCGTCGGCGCCGGCGCGGTCGCGAAGAAGTGGCTGCGCGAGCGCTTCGGGGTCGAGGTGCGCGGCTACATGAGCGGCCTCGGCGAAATCGACGTGCCGTTCGTCGACTGGTCGCACGTGCACGAGAACCCGTTCTTCTCGCCGAATGCAGCGGTCGTGCCGGAACTCGAAGCGTACATGGATGCGCTGCGCAAGGAGGGCGATTCGATCGGCGCGCGCATCGACGTCGTCGCGTCGGGCGTGCCGGTCGGCTGGGGCGAGCCGGTGTTCGACCGGCTCGATGCCGATATCGCGAAGGCGATGATGAGCATCAACGCGGTGAAGGGCGTCGAGATCGGCGCGGGCTTCGACAGCGTCGCGCAGCGCGGCTCGGTGCACGGCGACGAACTGACGCCGGCCGGTTTCGTCGGCAACCACGCGGGCGGTGTGCTCGGCGGGATTTCGACGGGGCAGGACATCACCGTGTCGATCGCGATCAAGCCGACCTCGAGCATCCGCACGCCGCGCCGCTCGATCACGAAGTCCGGGGAAGAGGCGACCGTCGAAACCTTCGGTCGCCACGATCCGTGCGTCGGCATTCGCGCGACGCCGATCGCGGAATCGATGCTCGCGCTGGTGCTGATCGACCATGCGTTGCGCCATCGTGCGCAGTGCGGCGACGTCGAGACGCCCACGCCGAAGATCGCCGGCAGCGCGACCTGATACAAAGCAGGGGAGGCGCGGAGGCGCCTCGCCTGGTGGCCTGCCCAGCATGCAAAACGGGGCGCTGCTTCAAGCAGCGCCCCGTTTCGTTTGTGGCGGTGTGCCATGTCCCAAAAAAACGCGCCGCTCGTGGCGGCGCGTTCCGGCAGGTTACATGTTCGGGTAATTCGGCCCGCCGCCGCCTTCCGGCGTGACCCACACGATGTTCTGCGTCGGGTCCTTGATGTCGCAGGTCTTGCAGTGCACGCAGTTCT
>NZ_QKZF01000036.1:0-38946 GCF_003253915.1 Burkholderia sp. 28_3 | reverse complement strand
CGCGAAGGCACGGCGCACGTCGTCGAGCGTCGCCTTCGGCACGGTGCCGACCAGCGCGCCGTCGTACGGGTTGCGCACGTCGATCACCGCGTCGCGGTGAATCCGTTCGCCGTCGATTCGCAGTGCTTCGCGACGAATCTCGCGGACGGCCGTCGATGCTGCAATGGCGTTCATGACTGTATCCCCCAAGGATGCGCGTGCATCACTGCAGATGGTTGAGCGCGATGTCGATGATGTCGAAGTTGCGCAGCCGCGCGCGGCCGGTGACGTCGGTCGCGACCGGCTTGCTGAAGATCAGCGGCACGATCTGCTCGGAGATCCCGCCGTGCGAACGCAGCGGCACGTCGAGGCCCGACAGGTCGTGCTTGATGCGGCGCGTGCCGAGCACGACGTCCTGCTTCGAGATCACGATCAGGTCGCCCATCCGCGCGGGCGGCAACTCGAAGCGCGCGCAGCCTTCGGCGCCCGTCAGCACGACCTCGATGCCGTCGACCGCCGCGAGCCGCGCGCGCAGCGCGTCGGCATCGGCGGTGGCCGGCACGTAGACGGTCGCGAACGAGCCGAGCGCACCGTGGTGCACGACGTACGGATCGGTGATCGGCAGGATCACGCGCGCCGCATCGTGGCCGAGCCATTCGTCGAACAGCTCCTGCAGGTAGATCACGTTCGGCTCGCCGGTCGCGTCGTCGTGCTTCGCGTTCATCCCGTGATCGGCCGTGATCGCGACGATCGCGCCGAGTGCGTCGAGACGCTGCAGGTACGTGTCCATCATCGCGTAGAACGCGTTCGCGCCTTCGGTGCCGGGCGCGCACTTGTGCTGCACGTAATCGGTGGTCGACAGGTACATCAGGTCGATCGGGCGCGTCTCGAGCAGGCGCACGCCGGCCGCGAACACGAATTCCGACAGGTCCGCGCTGTACACGCTCGGCACCGGCTTGCCGACCAGCTCGAGCACGTTGTCGATGCCGTTTTCCTCGACGCTCGCCTCGTCGGCCTTTTCCGACGAGAAGCAGATGCCCTTCAGCCCCTTGCCGAGCAGACGGCGCAGCTTGTCCTTCGCGGTGACGACCGCGACGCGCGCCCCTCGTTCGGCGAAGGTCGCGAGCACGGTGGGCGCGACCAGGTACTTCGGATCGTTCATCAGCACTTCGGCGCCGGTGTCGCGATCGTAGAAGTAGTTGCCGCTTATCCCGTGGATCGCCGGCGGCACGCCGGTGACGATCGACAGGTTGTTCGGGTTCGTGAAGCTCGGCACCACGCACTCGCCCTTGAGCGCGGTGCCCGGCTTCAGCAGCGTGCGCAGGAACGGCGCGACGCCGGCCTCGGCGGCTTCCTCCAGATATTCGTATGCGCAGCCATCGACGCACACGACCACCACGGGCCGGCTCATCCAGTTGTAGCGGCGGCCGTTCACTTCCACGGATACAGGCGTTTCAGTCATGACGTTCATTCCTTTCAGGTCGAAGGGGGTGAGCCGTCGGCGCCCGCGCCGCGCCGAAGGGAGGTGTTTTCCATGCTTGACATTAAAATTGATGATTTGTAGATTGTCAACAACATGCAGAGAACAGAAAGCAAAACAACGAAGCAGCAAGAGGGCTGGTCTCCACTCATCCGCCGTGTGCCGCGGCGCCACAGTCAAGGGGTCTGAAGATGAACGAAGTGCCGGTAAACAAGCGTTTGAACGCATGGGCGGCGGGCGCGGCCCGCGTCGCGCTGGCTGCCGCGGTGGCGCTCGGCGCCGCGCACGCGGCGTACGCGAAGACGTCGCTGCTGGTCTACACCGCGCTGGAAGACGAGGCGATGAAGCCCTACAAGGACGCGTTCGAGAAGGCGAACCCCGATCTCGAGATCCGCTGGGTGCGCGACTCGACCGGCTCGGTCACCGCGAAGCTGCTCGCGGAGAAGAACAATCCGCGCGCGGACGTCGTGCTCGGCCTCGCCGCGTCGAGCCTCACGCTGCTCGACCTGCAGGGCATGCTGATGCCGTACACGCCGAAGGGCTTCGACCAGCTCACGCGCAAATACAGCGACGCGAACACGCCGCCGCACTGGGTCGGCATGGACGTGTGGGGCGCGACGATCTGCTACAACCGCGTCGCCGCGCAGGCGAAGAACATCCCGAAGCCGACGTCGTGGGAAGACCTGACGAAGCCCGTCTACAAGGGCGCGATCGTGATGCCGAGCCCCGTTTCGTCGGGCACCGGCTATCTCGACGTGACCGCTTGGCTGCAGACCTTCGGCGACGATCGCGGCTGGAAATTCATGGACGCGCTCGACAAGAACGTCGCGCAGTACGTGCACTCGGGCTCGAAGCCGTGCACGCTCGCCGGCACCGGCGAATTCCCGATCGGCATCTCGTTCGAGTTCCGCGGCCACGAACTGCAGGCGCAGGGCGCGCCGATCGATCTCGTGTTCCCGAAGGAAGGGCTCGGCTGGGACATGGAAGGCACGGCGATCATGAAGACGACGAAACAGCCCGACGCCGCGAAGAAGCTCGCCGACTTCATGGCGAGCAAGGAAGCGAACCAGATCACCGCGCGCTGGTGGGCGATCGTCGCGTATCCGGGCGTCGCGCGGAAGCTGGCCGGCATCCCCGACAACTACTCGGACCTGCTCGTGAAGAACGACTTCGTGTGGTCCGCGAAGAACCGCCAGTCGATCCTCGATACGTGGCAGAAGCGCTACGGCGCGAAAGCGCAGCAGTAACGCCGCGACCGGCTGCGGGGCCGCGCCGCGCGCCGCCCCGCGTCACCCTTTCCGTCGTCGAATCCGGCCCCCGGGCCGCCCCTCCATGGAGGCGCGCATGGCACCTTATCTGAGCGTAGAACGCATCGAGAAGCGGTACAACGACACGCAGGTCCTCACCGACATCAACCTGAGCGTGATGAAGGGCGAGATGATCTGTTTCCTCGGGCCGTCCGGCTGCGGGAAGACCACGCTGCTACGGATCGTCGCGGGGCTCGAGACGCAGAACGCCGGCCACATCATGCAGGACGGCCGCGACATCTCGCGGCTGCCGCCGCAACTGCGCGACTACGGAATCGTGTTCCAGTCGTATGCGCTGTTCCCGAACCTCACCGTGTACGACAACGTCGCGTACGGGCTCGTGAACCGCAAGATGAAGCGCGACGCGATCCACGAGCGCGTGCATACGCTGCTGGCGCTGGTCGGTTTGCCCGACAGCCATCGCAAGCATCCGGGCCAGTTGTCCGGCGGCCAGCAGCAACGCATCGCGCTGGCGCGCGCGCTCGCCACCTCGCCCGGCCTGCTGCTGCTCGACGAGCCGCTGTCGGCGCTCGACGCGCGCGTGCGCGTGCGGCTGCGCCAGGAGATCCGCGCGCTGCAGCAGCGGCTCGGCGTGACGACGATCATGGTCACGCACGATCAGGAAGAAGCGCTGTCGATGGCCGATCGCATCGTCGTGATGAACCACGGCGTGATCGAGCAGATCGGCACGCCGCTCGAAATCTACCGGCAACCGGCATCGCCGTTCGTCGCGGACTTCATCGGCCGCGTCAACACGATTCCCGCCGAGGTCGCGCAGGACGGCACGCTGCGCGCGGGCGGCATCGGCTTCGACTGCCGCCACGGCACCGCGCAAGGCGCGGCGGTGTCGGTCTACGTGCGGCCCGAGGACCTGCGCATCCGCGTGCCGGGCGAGACGGCCGACAACGTGCTGGCCGGCCGCGTCGAGAAGCTCGAATTCCTCGGCGCGTTCTGCCGCGTGAGCTTCCGGATCGACGGGCTCGACGGCCAGGAGATCGTCGCCGACCTGTCGTATCACGACGTCGACCGCACCGGCGTGCAGGCCGGCGCGCGCATCGACCTCGCGCTCGATCGCGAGCATGTCCGCGTGTTCCCGTGCGCGAAGGAGCGACTCCAATGAGCACCGTCCTGACCGAGCGCCGCCGCGGCGCGTCCGCCCCCGCCGACGTCCGGCAGCTCACGCACTGGCACGATCGCCTCGCGCAGCTCGCGCTGGTCGCGATGGCCGCGCTGATGTCGCTGTTCCTGCTGCTGCCGCTCGCGCTCGTCGTGCAGAAATGCTTCGTCGACGCGGACGGGCGCTTCGTCGGCGCGCACAACTTCGTCGAGTATCTGGAGGACAGCGGCGTGCTGCGCTCGATGCTGCATTCGCTGACGGTCGGCGCGCTCGTCACGATGATCGTCGTGCCGATGGCGTTCACGTTCGCGTATGCGCTGACACGCTCGTGCATGCCGCTGAAGAACGCGGCACGCACGATCGCGCTGCTGCCGCTGCTCGCGCCGACGCTGCTGTCGGCCGTGTCGTTCATCTACTGGTTCGGCAATGCGGGGCTGCTGAAGCCGCTGCTGCACGGCCATTCGATCTACGGGCTGCCGGGCATCGTGCTGAGCATGGTGTACGCGTCGTTCCCGCACGTGCTGATGATCCTCGTCACCGCGCTGTCGCTCGCGGACGGCCGGCTCTACGAAGCCGCCGACGCGATGGGCACGGGCCGCCTGCGCAAGTTCTTCACGATCACGCTGCCCGGCGCGAAGTACGGGCTGATCAGCGCGACGATGGTCGCGTTCACGATGTGCATCAACGACTTCGGCGTGCCGGTCGTGATCGGCGGCGCGTACAACGTGCTGTCGACCGACATCTACAAGCTGATCATCGGGCTGCAGGATTTCAACCGCAGCGCGGTCGTGAGCCTGATGCTGCTGTGCCCGGCGCTCGTCGCGTTCGGCGTCGACTACTTCATCCGCCGCCGCCAGCAGTCGCAGCTCGGCGCGCGCTCGACGCCGTACCAGCCGAAGCCGTCGCGCGGCTTCGACGCCGCGATGCTCGCGTACTGCGCGCTCGTGTGCGCGTTCTTCATCGCGGTGGTCGGCATCTCGGTGTTCGCGTCGTTCGTCAAGTTCTGGCCGTACCAGATGACGCTCGGGCTGCAGCATTACGAGATGGGGTTGATCGCGGCCGGCATCTTCGACGCGTACAAGAACAGCTTGCGGATGGCCGCGACGGTGGCGCTCGGCGGCACGATCGTCGTGTTCGGCGGCGCCTACCTGATCGAGAAGACCCGCGGCGCACGCTGGCTGCGCGGCTTCATCAGCCTGTGCGCGATCCTGCCGATGGGCGTGCCGGGGCTCGTGCTCGGCATCAGCTACATCTTCCTGTTCAACGCGCCCGGCAATCCGCTGAACGGGCTGTACGGATCGCTGTGGCTGCTCGCGATCGTCACGGTCGTCCACTACTACGCGTCGAGCCACCTCACCGCCGTCACCGCGCTCCGGCAGATCGACAGCGAGTTCGAGGCGGTATCCGCGTCGCTGAAGGTGCCGTTCTACAAGACCTTCCTGCGCGTGACGGTGCCCGTGTGCCTGCCCGCGATCCTGCTGATCGCGCGCTACCTGTTCGTCAACGGGATGACGACGGTGTCGGCCGTCGCGTTCCTGTACTCGCCGGACACGCAGCCCGCGTCGGTCGCGATCCTGAACCTCGACGACGCGGGCCAGATGGGCCCGGCCGCCGCGATGGCCACGCTCGTGCTCGCGACCTCGTCGTTCGCGTGCGTGCTGTTCGCCTGCATCTCGCACCGCCTGCTGCGCCGTACGCAGGCATGGCGCAACCCGCATCGCCGTTGATTCCCTGCCGCATTCACGTGACGTCCCGACTTCATCGAGGAGACACCATGACGCTCGCTGCCCAGCCCATCCTGCTGACCCCCGGCCCCCTGACGACCTCCGAGCGCACGCGCGACGCGATGCTGCGCGACTGGGGCTCGTGGGACGGCGATTTCAACGCGATCACCGCGCGGCTGCGCGAACGCCTGCTGCAGATCGTGCACGGCGAAGGCACGCACGAATGCGTACCGCTGCAAGGCAGCGGCACGTTCTCGGTCGAAGCGGCGATCGGCACGCTGGTGCCGCGCGACGGCCACGTGCTGGTGCCGAACAACGGCGCGTATTGCCAGCGCCTCGCGAAGATCTGCCGCGTGCTCGGCCGCCGGCTCACGACGATCGACTACCGCGAGGATCGCCGCGTCGATCCGGCCGACGTCGAGCGCGCGCTCGCCGCCGATCCGTCGATCACGCACGTCGCGCTCGTGCACTGCGAAACCGGCGCCGGCGTGCTGAACCCGCTGCACGACGTCGCACAGGCCGTCGCGAAGCACGGGCGCGCGCTGATCGTCGACGCGATGAGCTCGTTCGGCGCGATCGACATCGACGCGCGCACGACACCGTTCGACGCGGTGATCGCCGCGTCCGGCAAATGCCTCGAGGGCGTGCCGGGGCTCGGCTTCGTGATCGCCAAGCGCAGCGCGCTCGAACGCTGCGAAGGCAACAGCCACTCGCTCGCGATGGACCTGTACGACCAGTGGGTCTACATGCAGCGCACGACGCAGTGGCGCTTCACGCCGCCGACGCACGTGGTCGCCGCGCTCGACGCGGCCGTCGCGCAATACATCGACGAAGGCGGGCTCGCCGCGCGCGGCGGCCGCTACCAGCGCAACACCCGCGCGCTGCTCGACGGGATGCGCGCGCTCGGCTTCCGGCCGTTCCTCGATCCGGCGATCCAGGCGCCGATCATCGTCACGTTCCATGCGCCGGACGATCCGAACTACGACTTCAAGCGGTTTTATCAGGAGGTCAAAAAGCGCGGCTACATTCTGTATCCGGGCAAGCTGACCGAAGTGGAGACGTTCCGCGTCGGCTGCATCGGCCATTTCGGCGAGGCCGGGATTCCGGGCGCCGTCGCCGCGATCGCCGACACGCTGCGCGCGATGGGCGTACGCCGCGTGTCGGCCGAAGCGGCGGCATGACGATCTGACGCGATGCCCCGGCCGCGTGCGCAGGCGCAGGCGGCTGCCCGTTTTCCCGGCCGTGCGCCGCACGGCCCCTTATCGACGACTCTCCGATGCGACCCTTCTGGATCGAACAAGCGCTGTTCAACGACGGCGATCTCGCCCCCGCGCTGCAAGGCGCGACGCAGGCCGACGTGTGCATCGTCGGCGGCGGCTTCACGGGCCTCTGGACCGCGATCCAGGCCAAGCAGCAGCATCCCGCGCTCGACATCGCGATCCTCGAAGCCGACCTGTGCGGCGCCGGCGCGAGCGGCCGCAACGGCGGCTGCCTGCTCACGTGGTCCGCGAAGTTCCTGACGCTGCGGCGCCTGTTCGGCGAAGCCGAGGCAATCCGGCTCGTGAAGGCGTCGGAAGCGGCCGTGCAGCACATCGCCGATTTCTGCCGCGCGCACGACATCGATGCGGAACTGCGGCTCGACGGCACGCTGTACACCGCGACGTCGCGCGCGCAGGTCGGCACGCTCGCGCCGGTGCTCGACGCGCTCGCCGCGTGCGGCATCCACAGCTACGAGCCGCTGCCGCCCGCCGAAGTCGCGCGCCGCTCGGGCTCCGCGCGCAATCTCGACGGCGTCTACTCGCCGATCGCCGCGACCGTGCATCCGGGCAAGCTCGTGCGCGGGCTGCGCCGCGTCGCGCGCGCGATGGGCATCCGGATCTACGAGCGCACGCCGATGCTCGACTTCACGCCCGGCCAGCCGGCCGTCGTGCGCACGCCGTCCGGCAGCGTCACGGCGGGCAAGCTCGTATTCGCGATCAACGCGTGGATGGCGAGCCGCTTCCCGCAGTTCGAGCGGACGATCGCGGTCGTGTCGAGCGACATGGTGATCACCGAGAAATGCCCGGAGCTGCTCGAGCGGACCGGGCTCGTGGACGGCGTGTCGGTGCTCGATTCGCGGATCTTCGTCTACTACTACCGCACGACCGCCGACGGGCGGCTGATGCTCGGCAAGGGCGGCAACACGTTCTCGTGGCGCAGCCGCATCGCGCCGGTGTTCGACCGCCGCTCGCCGTACGAGGCGCAGCTCACGCACAGCCTGCGCGAGTTCTTCCCGTCGCTCGCGGGCGTGCCGGTCACCGCGAGCTGGAACGGGCCGTCCGATCGTTCGGTGACGGGCTTCCCGTTCTTCGGCCGCCTCGACGACGCGCCGAACGTGTTCTACGGCTTCGGCTATTCGGGCAACGGCGTCGGGCCAACCTACATGGGCGGGCAGATCCTGTCGTCGCTGGTGCTCGGCCTCGACAACGCGTGGACGCGCAGCCCGATCGTGCGCGGCCCGCTCGGCCATTTCCCGCCGGAGCCGATCCGCTATGTCGGCGCGCACGTCGTGCGCAACGCGATCCGCCGCAAGGAGCGCGCGGAGGACGAGAGCCGGCGGCCGTCGGCGGTGGATACGTGGCTCGCGAAATTTGCGAGCGCGGCGGGGAAGGCCGACAAGGCGTGACGACGGGTTGATCCGCTAAACCGAAGCACAACGAAAAGGGACGCGGCGACGCGTCCCTTTACCTGTGCGCGACAGCTCCCGCGGGCGTTGCCGGGCTTTTATGCGCCGGCCTTCTCCCGCGCCGCCTTGCCCGTCGCAGGCAGCCCCTGCTCGTGCGTACGGCGCATCCGCGCGAGGCCGTGCGCGACGTGCTCACGCACGAGCGCGACGGCCTTGTCCTCGTCGCCGGCCGCGAGCGCCTGCACGATCTTGTCGTGCTCGGCCGCCGACACCGCGATCGCATCCTCCTCGGCCTCGATCGCCGCCTGGCGCAGCAGGCCGAGCTGGCGCACGAGCCGCCGGTAGGTATCGGTGAGATGGGTATTGCCGACGCCGACGACCATCGCGTCGTGGAACTGTACGTTCAGCTCGGTATAGCGCGTGACGTCGTGCGTCTTCGCGGCGTCCTTCATCGACTGGATGATGCCCTTCAGCACCTTCAGCGTCTCGGGCGAGATACGCTTCGCGAGCGCGCGCGCGACCGACTCGTCGAGCATCGCGCGCACTTCGTAGATTTCCTCGGCCTCGCGCAGCGGCACGACGCGCACGGTCACGCCGCGGTTCTTCTCGTTGCGCAGCAGGCCGGCCTGTTCGAGCGCGCGGAACGCTTCGCGCACCGGGCCGCGCGACACGTTCAGCCGGGTCGCGATCTCGACTTCGTTGAGCTTTTCGCCCGGCGCGTATTCGCCGGAGACGATCGCGCGCTCGAGCATGTCCTGGACGATCATCGCGAGCGACTGGCTTTGCAGGAGTTCGATGGCGCTGAGCGCGTTCGGGGCAGTCATGGTCGGGCAGGCAGCGGGCTATGGATGAAAACGAGGGCGCCATATCGGCGAATGATCCTTGTATACCCTCGGCCCGGCATATTGTCAACAGTTTTCAGTTTCCAAAATCCAATCCGGCGTGCCGGAATGCGGCCGGCACGCGAGGGTCGCGCGCGGCGGGCGAACCGCCCCGCTTCGCGCGACCCTGCGCAACCGTCAGGCCGTGTGCTTCACCGGCCCCGGATCACTGTGGCTCGGCCGGCCCGTCTCGACGTGGCCCGCGAAGCGGCGCACGACCTTGTCGTCGCCGCCGCGCAGCGTGGTCGCGGTGATCGTCAGATCGTACCAGCCGTGGCTCGACGACAGCTCGAAGTGCGCCTCGATGCGCTCGCCCGGCGCCAGCGTGTAGGTGCGTGCATGCGCGTGGCTGTACGCGTTGTCGACCGTCACGCGGCAGCTCGCGCGCCCGCTGTTGCGCAGTTGCAGGTACACGTGGCGATTGCGCACGTCGTAGCCGATCTTGGCTTCGGGGTTCGCGTGGCGGCCGTCCGCGGCGAGCCGCGTGTTGCCCTGGAACTCGCACAGATAGCCGTTCGGGCCGTAGGCCGCGAGATGGTAGTCGCCGCGCGCGGCCGACGTGCTCCACGTGTCGACGAAGCGGTCGCGCGCGGACACCGCGTAGCGGCGCGGCGGCGTCGCCGGGTTGCGGCGGTCGTACACGTAGAACGCGGCGCCCGCGTCGCCGGTGTTCGCGAAGTCGAGCGACACGGTGTCGTCATGCGCGCCCACGCGGCTGTGCACGAACAGCTCGTACGGCAGCGCACGCGCCGGCCGCGTGCCCGGCTCCTGCGCCGGCATCGACTGTTGCGCGGGCACCTGGTACGCCTGGCCGGCCGTCGCGAGGTGCTGCGGCACCGTGAAGCCCACCGTGCGCGTGTCGGGGCGCGCGGAGAAGTCGAACGCCGACGTGAGGTCGCCGCAGATCGACCGGCGCCACGCGCTGATGTTCGGTTCCTTCACGCCGAAACGCGCTTCGAGGAAACGCAGCACCGACGTATGGTCGAACGTCTCCGAGCAGACCCAGCCGCCCTTCGTCCACGGCGAGATGATGATCAGCGGCACGCGCGGCCCGAGGCCGATCGGCTGGATGCCGCCCGGGTCGGCGCCCGGCACGAGCGGGCTCATTTCGCCCGGATACTTGTTCAGGTCGAGCAGCTCGTCGCCGAGGGTCGACAGCAGGTTCGACGACACGATCCCCTGCCCGCCCACGCCGCTCGTGACCGGCGGCACCGGCGGCACGACGTGATCGAACAGTCCGTCGTTCTCGTCGTAGTTCAGGATGAACACCGTCTTCGCCCACACTTCCGGGTTCGACGTCAGCGCCTCGAGCACCATGTTGATGTAGAACGCGCCGTCGGTCGGCGACGCCTGCGGGTGCTCGCTGTACTTGTACGGCGACACGATCCACGACACCTGCGGCAACCGGTTCGCCTGCACGTCGGCCTTCAGCTCCGCGAGCGTGTGGTTCGATGCGCCCTTGTCGACCAGCGGGCCGCTCGCGCCTTCCTTCACCTGGAAGCGCTTGAAGAACATCAGCGAGTTGTCGGTGTAGTTGTCGGTCGGGTCGCCCGGGATGCCGGTGCCGCCCTGGTACACCTTCCAGCTGATCTTCGCGTTCTCGAGGCGTTCGGCGTAGGTCGTCCACGTGTAGCCGTTCACGTCGTTGCGCTCGCCGATGCCCGGGCCGTTCGGCGCGCTGCCGTAGACGTTGCGCGAATCGATCGTGCCGGTCCACAGGTAGATGCGGTTCGGCGCCGTGTCGGCGTGCGCGGAGCAGAAGTACGAATCGCAGATCGTGAACGCGTCGGCCAGCGCGTAGTGGTACGTGAGATCCTGGCGCTTCAGGTAGCCCATCGTCAGCACGTCCTGCTTCTGGTTCACCCACTGATCCCACTGGCCGTTGTTCCAGGACAGGTGGCCGCTGCTCCAGCCGTGGTTGGTGCCCGGCTGGAATTCGGTCGTCTGCTTCGGATCGAGGTAGAACGGCAGCACGTACGGCGCGGACGGATCGAGCCCGCGCGAGTGGTAGTTCTTCGTGAACACCGATGCCGGCGGCTGCTGCCACACCGGTGCGCCGTTCGGCAGCAGGTGCGGACGCGGGTCGTCGAAGCCGCGCACGCCGCGCAGCCCGCCGAAGTAATGGTCGAACGAACGGTTTTCCTGCATGAAGATCACGACGTGCTCGACGTCGCGGATCGTGCCGGTGCGATAGGCGGCCGGCATCGCCAGCGCATTGCGGATCGCGGGCGGAAAGCCCGCGTAGGCGGCCATCGCGCCGGCCGACTGCGCGGCGAGGCGCAGGAAATCGCGTCGATTGTTCGAGGACATGAAAAGCACCCTGTGGTCGGTGGGAGTGGGGTCGCCGGACGAGCGGGCCGGCGATCTGCGTCGCCGTTATTACCCCGCACCGGCATGTCCCGGCCGTGACCGGTTCCCGCAGGTTTCTTTGGGTGACCCACAGGATTTTTTTGGAAGCGGCGCACGGCGCGCCTTTCATGCGGCCGACATATGCGTGCGCTACGCTGACGCGCGATGAAGAGGGGGGAGAAGCCGAGTCGTGTTCGATCAGCTGAAGGCGTTCCACGCGACCGTCCGGCAGGGCAGCATCACGCGCGCCGCGCGCCACCTCGGCGTGAGCCAGCCGACGATTGCCGCGCAGATCCGGCAGGTCGAGCAGGTGTACGGCGTCGAGCTGTTCTACCGCAGCGGCCGCAAGCTCGAGGTGACCGACACGGGCATCGAGCTGCTGCCGCTCGTCGAGCAGATGATCGCGCTCGAGGCGCAGGCCGACATCATGCTGCGCAACGTCGGCGGCCTGTTCGAAGGCCACCTGCGGATCGGCGCGACCGGCCCGTACTACATCATGGACGCGGTCGGCCGCTTCTCGAGCGCGCACCCGTCGATCGCGCTCACGTGCCGGATCGGCAACTCCGAGGAAATCCTGCAGGCGCTGCAGGAATTCCGCATCGATCTCGCGGTCTCGTCGCAGCGCAACGACGCCGACGGCCTGGAACGCAAGGTGATCTCGACCGATCCGCTGGTGCTCGTCGTGCATCGCCGTCATCCGCTCGCGCGGTTCGATTCGATCGACCCGGCGCAGCTCGCCGACGTGCGGCTGCTGATCCGCGAGGAAGGGTCGGTCACGCGCCGCTGCACGGAGACGATCCTCGCCGCGGCCGGCGTCGCGGCCCCATCGGTCGCCGAGATCGGCAGCCGCGAAGCGATTCGCGAGGCGATCCTGCATGGCGTAGGCGGCAGCCTGTTTCCGCTCGGCGAGGCCGAGCGCCATCCGGACCTGCGCGTGATCGCGCTGCGCGGCGTCGACACGACGATCGACGAATACGTGTACTACCTGAAGGCGCGCCGCCAGAGCCCCGCGATCGACGCGTTCCTCGCGTGCATCCTGCCGGGCGACGGCGAAGCGGCCGATGCGATCGATGCGGCCGACACGGTTGAAACCGGACGAACGATGCGGCGGGTGAACGCGCGCTGAGCCGCCGCGCGTTCACCGCTTCCGCACACTACGTGGCGCTTTTCCCGCGCCTTCCCTCGTTGCTTTCCTCGTGCCTTCTTCTGTCGCGGCGCCGCGTCACTTCGGCAGCGCCGGAATCATCCAGGTCAGCACGTGCTGCTGCAGAAACACCAGCACGCCGAGCAACAGCGTGAGGATCACGCTGTGCCAGAAGGTGCGCGCGAACACGACGCCCTCCTGCCCTTTCAGGTCCGTCGTCGATACGCCCGTCGCGATGTTCTGCGGCGAGATCATCTTGCCCATCACGCCGCCCGACGAGTTGGTGGCGGCCATCAGCACCGGATCGAGGCCGAGCTGGCGCGCGGCGACGACCTGCAGGTTGCCGAACAGCGCGTTGCCCGACGTGTCGCTGCCGGACAGGAACACGGCGATCCAGCCGAGCGACGCGGACACCAGCGGGAACAGCGCACCGGTCGACGCGACGCCGGTGCCGAGCGTATAGCTGATGCCCGAGTAGTTCAGCAGGTACGCGAGCCCGACGATCATCATCACCGTGACGATCGCGATCCACGTCTGCCGCCACGTCTTCACCACGCATTCGACGAACGCGCCGGGGCCGGTACGCGTCAGCGCGGCCGTGACGATCGCCGACAGCATGATCGCGGTGCCCGTGCCGAGCGGCTGGAAATCCCAGATCGCCGCATACGGCTTGTGGTACAGCGACACGTACACGGCGTTGTGCAGGCCCGGCCACTTGATCTTCACGTCGCCGATCGCCGCGACGTTCGCGTGTACCCACACGATCACGACCACCGACACGACGAGCCACGGCAACCAGCCGCCGAAGCCAGCGCGCGCGGCGCCGGCGGCGGCCGGCACGCTGCGCGCCAGCGCGTATTGCGGATCGGGCTGCGGCTTCCACACCTGCAGGAAGCCGATCGTCACGATCAGCGACGTGAGCGACGACAGCACGTCGGTGAGCTGGTAGCCGAGGAAGTTCGACGTGACGAACTGCGCGAGCGCGAAGCTGCCGCCCGACACGAGCAGCGCGGGCCACAGCTTCGCGATCGAGCGCAGCCCGCCGTATGCGCCGACCACGTAGAACGGCAGCAGCAGCGCGAAGAACGGCAACTGGCGGCCGACCATCTGCGCGAGCGTCGCGGGCGGCAGCGACGTGACCGCGCCGAGCACGGTGATCGGCACGCCGAGCGCGCCGAACGCGACCGGCGCCGTGTTGAACAGCAGCGTGTAGGTGAGCGCTTCGAGCGCGGGGAAGCCGAGCGCGATCAAGAGCGCGCTCGTGATCGCGACCGGCGTGCCGAATCCGGAGATCCCTTCGAGCAGACAACCGAACGAGAACGCGACGACGAGCAGCACGAGGCGGCGATCGTCGGGCAGGTTGTCGAGCATCCACTGCCGGAACTGGTCGAAGCGGCCCGACTTCACCGCGATGTTGTAGAGCAGCAGCGCGTTGAAGACGATCCACATCACCGGCACGACCGCGAGCGCCATGCCGGCGCCGACCGCGTTGAACGCGAGCCCGGCCGGCATCCCCCACGCGCCGATCGCGACCGCGAGGCCCGCGACGAGCCCGGCCAGCGACGCCTGCCACGCGGGGCGACGCAGCACGCCGAGCGCGATCAGCGCGACCGCGATCGGGATCGCGGCGACGAGGAACGACAGGAGCAGCGAGTGGGCGACGGGCGTCAACGGTTGCGCGAAGACGATGCCGGGCGGTAGGGCGTCGGTGGGATTCATCGTGTCTCCAGAGTCGACCCGGGCGCGCATGTCGATGTGCCGGGTTCGGGTCAAGGCGATGTCCTGCGGTCACGACCACGATCGGGCGCTTGCGTACGCAACGACGTTGCGCGGCCAACCGATCGGTCGCTTAAAAGAGGTTAGGAGGCGCGACGCGCTTGCACAAGGGGGGAGAAGCCCGATGCGGGCGAGCCGATGCGGACCGTCCACCGCACGATGACCGGCAGATGGCGCACAGCTGTCGCGTTCGACAGGCAACCCGTCGCGGCCGGCTCACTGGTGCGCGCGCAATGTTGCGCGACCGGAAAAGGTGACTGCCAGCCACGAGGATGTTTCGTTTGGCCTCCGAAGCCTAGACTGGCTGCATCGCTTCCGCCCGCGCCAGCAACGGCGCGGCACCGGAACCTCACGGAGCACACACGATGAAGACGATGAAACACGCGGCATGCGCGTTCGTGCTGATCGGCGCGGCGTTCGCCGCTCACGCGCAAGCCGCGTCGACGCTCACGCGCGCGCAGGTCCGCCAGGAGCTCGTGGAGCTGCAGGCCGCCGGCTACCGGACGAGCCTCGCAAGCAGTCCGGACTTTCCGGAAAACATGCAGGCGGTCATGCAGCGCGCGGCGCAGGCGCGCAGTGAGGGCGACGCGGCCGGTTACGGCAGCGACGGCCGGTCCCACACGGAATCGGGCAAGCCGGCGCTGCCGCACGCGGCCGATCGCGGCACGTACGCGCATCACTGACCGGATCACCGACCCGATCACCGACGGAATCGGACGGATCGCGCGGCAGCGGCGCGGCGCACCCTGCGCCGGCCGCATGCGCGAGCGTCACACGCTGAAGCGGTTCAGCGTATAGGCGCGATAGGCGGCGACGAATGCGTCGAACGATCCGGCCTCCTTCGCTTCGAGCTCGGCCTGCTCGGCCAGCGACTTCGCGGCGAGCGCCTGCTCGGTGCGCAGCGTCTCGGCCGACGGCGGATGCGCGCGGAAATGCGCGGCATGCGCTTCGCTCTGCGCGAGCGCGAACGCGAGGAACGACTGGCCGTTCTCGCGCATCATGCGCAGCACGCGCGCGGACGGTGTGCGTTCGGGATCGGCGAGCTTGTCGCGCTGCGCGGCGATCGCGCGCGCATGCTCGTCGCCGCCGCGGATTTCGTCGAGCCGGCGACCGACGATCTCGATATCGGCCATCAGTTCGTCGGCCCACTGCTGCAGCGTGACCGATTGGCCGTCGCGCGTCAGCGTGAGCCCCGGCTTGCGGCCGTCCATCGTCACGCTGCCGAAGTTCGCGTTCGCTTCCTTGTACGCGTCGCAGTCGAGCGGCGCGCTTTCGTCGAGTGCGCACGCGAGCAGGAACGCGTCGATGAAGCGCGCGGTCTCCAGCGCGATGCCGGTCGGCTCGAACGGATCGATGTCGAGGCAGCGCACTTCGATGTACTGGACGCCGCGCGACGCGAGCGCATGCAGCGGCCGCTCGCCCGAATACGTGACGCGCTTCGGCCGGATCGTCGAGTAGAACTCGTTCTCGATCTGCAGCACGTTCGTGTTGATCTGGATCCACTCGCCGTCGCGATGCGTGCCGATCGCCTCGTACGCCGGATACGGCTCGCTCACGGCCTTCGACAGCGCGTCGAGATAACCGGGCAGCGTGTTGTAGTCGACGTGCAGCGCGGCCTGGGCCGTCGTGTTCGAGTAGCCGAGATCGCTCATCCGCAGGCTGGTCGCATACGGCCGGTACAGCGTATCGGCGTCGAACGTGTCGAGTTTGTGCGGCTTGCCGCGCAGGAACCTGGTATCGAGCACCGGCGACGCGCCGAACAGGTACATCAGCAGCCAGCTGCGGCGGCGGAAGTTGCGGATCTGCGCGAGATAGCGTTCCGACTGGTAATCGACGAGCGTCGCCGTGGACCCTTCTTCCGCATGCAGGCGCCGCCACACTTCCTCGTGCAGCGAGTAGTTGTAGTGGATGCCGGCGATGCACTGCATCGTGCGGCCGTAGCGATACGCGAGGCCGCGCCGGTACACCGTCTTCAGGCGGCCGATGTTCGACGTGCCGTAATCGGCGATCGGGATCTGGTCGTCGGCCGGCAGCAGGCCCGGCATCGAGTCGTTCCACAGCATCTCGTCGCCGAGCGATGCATAGACGTAGCGATGCAGATCGTCGAGGCGCTCGAGCGTGAGCGCGGCGTCGCGCTCGGCGGGCGTGATCAGTTCGATCAGCGCTTCGGAATAGTCGGTCGTCAGCGCCGGATGCGTGAGCGCCGAACCGAGCGCGCGCGGATGCGGCGTGAACGCGATCATCCCGTCGCGCGTCACGCGCAGGCTTTCCTTTTCGATGCCGCGCAGGCCGTCGGGCAGATGCTGCCGCGTCGGGCCCGAGCTCAGCGCGTCGAGGCGATTCAGCAGCAGTTCGGACTGGCGGTGAGTCATGGTGTTCGACATGGAGACGCAAGTGCGTGACGGCCGCGCGCAGAACGCCGCGCGCGGCCGGCTGGATTGTTGGTCGCTTCGTTGGTAGCGGGCACTTTAACATCTCGCCGGAACCCGCGCTTGAGGTGGCTCCGGGCATGGCGCACGGGCCTGAGCGGGCGATCGGACGGGCCGGGCGCGGCAGCGCCGGCCCCGATCGCCGGGTCGGGACGAGGCCGATCGGCACGCCGGTCAGCGGAATTCGTCGGATGGAACGGGCGCGGCGAACGGGGGGCGGCAGGTGCAACCGTGTCGCGGAATGGATCGGGAAACCCCGCATCCGGAGACGTCGCACGCGCGGCATCCGGCCGTTGCCGGAGGCGTGGCATCGCCATGACGGGCCACGTCACGCCGGCACTTGTCGCATGCCGGCGCCGCCTGCGCACCGGGTTGCAGCCCCGCCTTCCGGCGGTCGCGCCCGGCCGCGGGCCGCCGCGCTTACCCGCCGCGCGCGCCGCCTGCCCGGTCGGCCACTTCGTTCCACAGATGCAGCGCCGCATACGCGCGCCACGGCCGCCAGCCTTCGGTGCGGCGCTTCTGGCTGGCGAGCCGGTCGAGCGCCGGGTCGCGCGCGGCGATCGACTGCATCAGCACGAGATCGGATGCCGGCCACGCGTCCGGGTCGCGCCATGCACGCATCGCGATGTACTCGACCGTCCACGGGCCGATGCCGGGCAGGTCGAGCCACGCGCTGCGCAGCGTCGCGAGATCGGCATGCGCGCGATCGACCGGCACGTCGCCGGCCGCCACCGCGCGCGCCACGCCGGTCAGCGCGGCCACCCGCTTGCCGGGCATCCCGATCTTGTCGAGATCGCACGCGGCCAGCGCGTCGGGTGTCGGAAACCGCCACGCGGGCGCGCCGTCGTCGTCCTGCATCACGCGTTCGCCGGCCCGTTCGACGAGCCGGCCGACGATCGTCGTCGCGGCCTTCACGCTCACCTGCTGGCCGACGATCGCGCGCACGGCCAGCTCGAACCCCGACCACGCGCCCGGCACGCGCAGCCCCGGCGCGGCGTCGACGAGCGGCGCGAACCACGGATCGCGCGCGAGCCCGTCGCCGATCGCGGCCGGATCGGCACCGAGGTCGAACATCGTCGCGACGCGCGCGGCGAATGCATCGTCGACGTGACGCGCGACCGCCCCTTCGACGGTCGCGATCAGACAATGCTTGCGCGGGTGTTTCGTGACGGTAAGCCGGCCCGCATCGCCGTGCAGATCGACGATGCGGCGATATACACCGTCGGCGACCTGCTCGACACCCGGAATCGCGCGCCCGCTGAAGAAGCGCAGCACGCGCGCCCAGTCGTACGGCGCCTTGTAGCGCAGCTCCATCTGCGCGGACGGCGGCACCGGGCCGCCGTTCGCGAGGGACTTGATCGTTGTCGTCTCGATGCTCAAACCGCACTGCCCTCCGTCTCGGCTTCGGCTTCATCGTCGTGAACGTGGCGCGCCTCGGCCGCGAGCAGCGTCGCCTTGCGGCGCACGCCCCAGCGATAGCCGGCGAGCGCGCCGCCCTTCTGCACGACGCGGTGGCACGGGATCGCGAGCGCGACCGGATTCGACGCGCACGCGGACGCGACCGCCCGCACCGCGCGCGGCGAGCCGAGCGCCTCGGCGATTTCCGAATAGCTGCGCGTCTCGCCGTACGGGATGTGCGTCAGCGCTTCCCACACGCGCTGCTGGAATGCGGTCGGCGCGATGTCGAGCGGCAGGTCGAATGCGTGCCGCGTACCGTCGAGATACGCGCGGATCTGCGTGACGAACGGCGCGAGCCGCGCGGACGATTCGACCAGTTCGGCGCGCGCGAACGTGTCCTTCAGTTCGCCGACGAGCGACGCCGCGTCGTCGCCGAACGCGATCCGGCAGATGCCCTGTTCGGTGGCGGCGACCAGCACCGTGCCGAGCGACGTCGACGCGGTCGCATAGTCGATCCGCAGGCCCGCGCCCTGGCGGCGAAACGCGGACGGCGCCATCCCCAGCTCGCGCGGCACCGACGCATAGAGCCGCGACGGCGAGTTGAACCCCGCGTCGACGGCCGCCTGCGTGACCGGCTGCCCGCTTTGCAGCGCCTGCCGCAGCGCGGCGCCGCGCTGCGCGGCCTGGTACTGCCGCGGCGACACGCCGACCACGCGCTTGAAAAGCCGCTGCAGGTGGAACGGGCTCACGTGCACGGCGTCGCTCAACTGCTGCAGCGTGAGCCGCTCGGCCTGCGCGTCGAGCACCGCGCATGCGCGATTGACGATGTCCAGTTCGCGCGGCAGCCCTTCCGGCTGGCAGCGCTTGCAGGGCCGGAAGCCGGCCGCGCGCGCGGCCGCCGGATCGGTGAAAAAGGACACGTTCTCGCGGCGTGGCTGCCGCGACGCGCAGGTCGGGCGGCAAAACACGCCGGTCGTGCGGACACCATAGAAGAACGCGCCGTCCGCATGCGGATCGCGCTCGGTCACGGCGCCCCAGCGGGCATCATCGGTCGGATAGGCGGTTTTCATTTGAACCTCGCACTCTCTAGTGTAGATGGTGCCTACTCTAGCCATCGGCACATGCCGTCGCGCCCTGAATCTTGCTCTGTGATTCGTGCCGACGAATCGGGGCCACATCGATCGGGATAAATCCGACGAAACCCGCGCGGCGGCCGCTCCAGCGCGGTTTTCGTCATCGTCCCGTCACCATTTTGCTGCAGTGCGGATGCGACAAATCGCCGTCCTGACGTTTTTTTGCAATCGGAATATTGCGTCGCACCATCGCCGTGTGTATAGTTGGAACTGTCTCCTCCATGTCTCCTCCTGATATGGATTAAGCCCGTTCCGCACTGCGTGAACGGGCTTTTTTTCGTCCGTCGATTGTGCCGCGTTCCGGCCGGCGGCGCAGGCGCGATGCGTCTACACTCGATGCTCGTCGACTGCGAAGGAGTCCCCCGCTCATGAAACCCACCATCCGCGGAATCGATCACATCGTGCTGCGCGTGACCGACATGGCGGCGATGACGCGCTTTTACTGCGACGCCGTCGGTTGCCATGTGGAGAAGGAACAGCCCGATCTGGGCCTCGTGCAACTGCGCGCCGGCGACGCGCTGATCGACCTGCTGACGGTCGGCGGCCCGATCGACCGGCCCGACAGCGGGCCGCCCGGCACCGGGCGCAACCTCGATCACCTGTGCCTGCGCGTCGAGCCGTTCGATCCCGACGCATTGATCGCCCATTTCGCCGCGCATGGCGCGCGCCCCGGCGCGCCGGCCGAACGCTACGGCGCCGGCGGCTACGGGCCGTCGATCTACCTGTTCGATCCCGAAGGAAACATGGTCGAATTCAAGGGGCCGCCGGCGGCGCTCGGCTGAATGCGGCCGGCGCGCGGGCCGTTACGCGTCCGCGCGCGCCTTCAGTACCGTCCACTCGACCGCGACCGGATCGTGATCGGCGCTCGAGATCCACGCGGCGCCGTCCTGCACCGTGCACTGCAGGCGCATCGTGCGCTCGGCGAGCCGCCCGAGCGCGGCCGCGACGCCGTCGGCGAGCGACAGCACCTGCACGTTGCGCAGCCGTTCGACCTTGCTGCGCACGCCCTGCCACCAGATATCCGACGTCTTGCCGCCGTACGCGATCACCGTGACCTGTCCGGCGCGGCCGGCCGCCTTCGAGATGCGTCGTTCGTCCGGCTGGCCGGCCTCGATCCACACGTCGATCGCGCCCGTCAGATCCTTCTGCCACAGGTCGGGCTCGTCGACGTCCGACAGCCCCTTGCAGAACTCGAGCCGCTCGTGCGCGAACAGCGCGAACGCGACGATGCGCACCATCATCCGGTCGTCGGTTTCCGACGGATGGCGCGCCACCGTCAGCGCGTGATCGGCGTAGTAATGCCGATCCATGTCGGCGATTTGCAGCTCGGCTTTGTAGATCGTGGATTTCAGCGCCATGCGGATGCGGCCCGGGCGGGCATTCGGTTCGGTCGGGCCGTGATGATACCGAATGCGCGCCGTCCGGCGTGCGTGATGCACGATCCACAGCGCAACGGCCCGGCATGCGCCGGGCCGTGATCGGTTCGCGCCGCCGGCTCCTCGAGCCGGCGCGCTCGCGCGTCGTGCGACTGCGCGGGAATGGACGGTTATTGCTTGACGAAGCGCGAATCGGTCCAGAGGCCTTGCTGGTCGCTGTTGTCGGCGCTGACGAACTGCACGTCGCCCTGATCGACCGACACCACGCGGAAGCGCTGGCCTTCCGGCACCGACAGGCAGCGGAAGTCGTCGAAATACTGCTGCTTCGCCTGCGACTTGCCGTCACGCTCGTGACTCAATACGGAGTCCAGATTGTCTTTCGACAGACAGCCCCATGCGTTCTTCGTCAGCTGGATTTCCTGCTTCGGCTTGACGGCCGAATCGCCGCCGGCCTGCGCAATCGACACAGCGCAAAATGCGCCGACAAGGGCAAAGAGGACACCGGTACGCTTCATCATGTTCTGTCTCCAGGCTTGCGGGCACCAGGCTGGGTTAGCTATGTGTTTAAAGGTGATCGTGAACCCGCGTTTTTCACTTTAGAAGACCGGCAAACGATAGCAAGCACATTTGTTGTGCGATCGCAATAGCGGCGGATTGTCGCACCCCGTGCGCAGCCTGTTTTCGCGCAGTGTGCGCGACGGGTAAAAGCGGGCTGCCCGGCGGACAGCCTCGTCATGCCGGGCGGAAAGCGTTATCCGGCAAGGCTTTCATCCCAGTTACATTGCAGCGATTGAACGGTTTGGATAATCCATTTCGATATCCGGATCATTTTGATGCGCCGCACATAAAGTCATCCGAAACGATTCCACTTTACCGCAGCGCGCAATCGCATTTACCTGATACAAGAAAAATGCCAGGTATAAGCGGATCCGTATTTATCCGTAGTTCCCCGCGTCTATTCGGCGCCCGCGAAGCCCCGTCGCAAGCGCCTTTCACCGATGGCGTTTACCCTGCGTTATTCACACCGGCCCGCTGCCGCTCGAAATAATCGCGCTGGAAGATGCACATCCGATAAGCGTTGTGATACGCGCCATTCCCGAAAAATTCTTCCTTCAATTCGGCCTCGTGCTGGAATCCGCATTTCTCGTACACGTGAATCGCCGCCGCATTCGACGTATCGACGATCAGGTACAGCTTGCGCATGTTCAGCACCTTGAACGCGTACTCGATCGCGAGGCGCGTCGCCTGGCCCGCATAGCCGCGCCCCTGGCACTGCGGCGCGATGATGATCTGGAACTCGCCGCGGCGGTGGATGTAGTCGAGCTCGATCAGCTCGACGAGGCCGACGAGTTCATCTTGCGCATCGACCGCGACGAAACGGCGCTCGCGCTGGTCGTGTACGTGGCGGTCGTACAGTTGCGACAGTTCCGAGAAGGTTTCGTACGGCTCCTCGAACCAGTAACGCATGATCTTCGCGTCGTTGTTGAGTTCGTGGACGAAGCGCAGGTCCTGGCGCTCCAGCGGCCGCAGCGCGAGCGTGTTGGTATCGTTCTGGAGTTGCATGTTCGTGTCCTTTTTGAGGCCGGCGCACGTGCGGAACGCCCGCGCGGCGCGGCCGCGCTCGGGCCCGTTTCGCACTGTAAGAAATTGAACGCGGGCGAGGTTCAGAGCCTAGAATGGGAGCAAGGGTTCCTGCCACCGCAAGGAGGCTATCGTGATCGAGCAAGTCATCCTCGGAATTTTCCTCGTGCTGCCGCTCGTCATCGTGGCTGCGCTGTTTTCCGACGAACTCTGGCAGGAGCACCGTCGCCAGCATCCGCGCGACGAGAACGCACCGCACATCGACTGGAAGCATCCGTGGCGCCGCGTGCGACGCGGGCATTGACGTCGATCGTCGCCATCCGCAAACCCGCGCCGGCCGGGGCACCGCGGGCCGCGTAACATGCCGGGCACGGCCCTTGCGCTTCGATCCGATTCCCGCCCCACCCGCGAGACGCCGACGTGAACGACAAGCCCACCATTCCTCCGCACGATATCCCGAACGAAACGATCGACCTGCAGATCGCCGATGTCCTGGCGGCCGTCCGCTATCCGGCGAACAAGGACGCGATCGTCGATGCCGCGCGCGACGCCGGCGCCAGCAACGAAGTGCTGTCGATGCTCGACGGCCTGCCCGAGCAGGACTACGCGGACGTCGATGCCGTCACGCGCTGGGTCGCCGGCAACTTCGGCCCCGGGCTCGGCATTTGAGCGCAGCCCGATAACGCGATAGGATCGGGCCGCACCGGTCGCGCCGCGATCGGCAGGCGTGCCGCCCGGCGCAAGATCGGGTGCGTCGCACGCGTGTCCGGGGGACTCCATGGAAGGCATCCTGATCCAGCACACGACGCAACGTCAGCTGTGGTTCGGCGCGCTGACGGCGCTCGTCATCCTGCTCACGCTCGGGATCGCCGCGCCGCATGCGAACGTCGCGCTGCCGCCCGTCGAGCCCTTCATGCCGATGTGCGCGCTCACCGTGTTCACGACCGCGAGCATCGCCGCGTTCTTCCTCGGCGCGCAGTTCACCGTGACACGCCAGCCCGTGCTCGGTGCGCTCGGCGGCGCCTATGCGTTCACCGCGCTCGCCGTCGCGCTGCAACTGCTCACCTTTCCCGGCGTGTTCGCGCCACATGGCCTGCTCGGCGCGCGCCCGCAAAGCGCCGCATGGATGTGGGTCTTCTGGCATGCCGGCTTTCCGTGTTTCGTGATGGGCGCGCTGTTCGCACGCGAACGGCTGACGCGCGCCCCGGTCGGCGCGAAAGAGACGCGCCGCTGGACCCTCGCGCTCGTCGGTGGGCCGGCCATCGCGGCGGCGCTGCTGTGCGCGCTCGCGCTGAACGTGTCGCTGCCGCCCGCGTTCCATCCGCCGCGCGACGCGGCCGTGCTGCCCGTCAACGGCATCGCGCTCGTCGTGTGGATCCTCAACGCGCTCGCGCTCGTGGCCGTGCTGGTCACGGGCCGGCTGCGCACGACGCTCGACCTGTGGCTCGCGATCGCGGTGCTCGCCTGTCTCACCGATACGACGCTGAACCTGCTGTCCACCAACCGCTTCACGGTCGGCTGGTATGTCGCGCGCGTGTTCAGCATGTTCACGCCCGGCGTACTCGTGTGCGTGCTCGCGTGGGAAGTGACGATGCTGTATCAGCAGTTGTTCGAAGCGCACGCGACGCTGATCCGCTCTTCCGCGCGCGACGGTCTCACGGGCGCGTTCAACCGCAGCCACTTCAACGACCATTTCCATACGCTGTTCCTGCAGGCGCGGCGGCAAGGCGAACCGCTGTCGCTGCTGATGGTCGACGTCGATCGCTTCAAGGCGTACAACGACGCGTTCGGTCACGTGAAGGGCGATGCGTGCCTGATCGCCGTCGCGAATGCACTGGCCGGCGCGGTGCGGCGGCCGGCCGACATCGTCGCGCGCTACGGCGGCGAGGAGTTCGCGATCGTGCTGCCGAACACCGGCGCGCGCGGTGCGCGGGTGGTGGCCGACGAAGTGCGCGAAGCCGTGCTGCGGCTCGACCTCGCGATGCCCGACTCGCCGGCCGGGCGCGTGAGCGTCAGCGTCGGCTGCGCGACCGTGTCGGCCGACGATCTGTCGACCCCCGACGCGTTGATCGAAGCTGCGGATGCCGCGCTGTATCGCGCGAAGGATGCGGGGCGAAACCGGGTCGTCGTCGCCTGAAAACGTCTGCTGTTTGGCGAATTGTTACGGTCATTGTGACCGGAATAATCCGCCGTTACGGATTGCGGCGCGGGGATACGATCGCTTACAGCCCGGGCCGGAGCCGCTCGCTATGCTGGGTTCATATTGAACCCGAGCAGGTGAACGCGATGAAGAAGGCCCTTTTGCTGATTGCCGGCGTCGCCGTGTTGTTGAGCGGCTGTATCGTCGTGCCTGATGGTGGCGGGTATTACGGTGGGGGTGGGTATTACCATCATCACCGTCATTGGGATTAAGGCAGACGTCGGTCCGAACGCCTCGATCCGGTCCGTCGCGCAGTCAAGCCGGCGTCGTCAGCTCGGCATGCATAAGAAAGATCTATAGCGCGGCGAGCGTTTCGTAGTGGAAACGCTCGCCGCGCGGATCCTTTTCCGTGTCTTTGATCAGATTGCGTCGGGCATCGAATCGATACGGCTCGCCCCACAGTTCGACTATGTCGAACTTTAAATACGGGCGGGCTCTCCCTAGGACCGCTGCCCCTGATGCACGGAAACCGGCCACAGTACCTACGATCTCGCCGCCAAGCACGCCGAATATCGCAGTAAATATTCCGTCCATGATCTAGGTCTTCGAAGGATATTTAGGACAATTGACGTTGACGGCGACAACGACCCCAGTGGGCCGTTCACTTTGCCTTGCGCGGCATCGAGCTGCTTTTCGACGGGAAGACTCACGCTTTCACTCACGGAGCATTTCCTCCAGGCGCGTATTGACCTTGACGCCCAGATCCGACAACAGTTCGAAGAAGGCGTCACGGCGTACGGCAAAGTGTTCAAACACCCGTTCGGGATCCATCGACAAATCGAGCAACAGAACGCTCAGTTGACGCGATGCCTGCAGCAGTTCGCGGCGCGCCTCCTCAATAGATAAGGTCGCGTCATCATTTTGAGCCATGATGCGCCTCCGCATTTTGCACGCAACGCGCCGCCTCGCCCATTCGAGGCCAGATATCAGCAATCACGAGAAGCGCGTGTGCCTCCACTGCATCGAGCAAACAGCGAAGAATGATTTCGGTGGCGGAGATTGCGCACACCTCTGAGGCTTTACAGTCGGTGCAAGTTGCGGCCTTGATGCTGCGTTTGAACGCTGCGCAACCGTCAGCGCGGTAGGGGATACGACCGAAGCCAGCGAAGAGGCTTTCGAACATCGAACGATACCCCCGGCTCGGACGCGCCGTCGGGCGAACATTCAGCCAGTGTTCTGCAGCGCGGATGCCGGCAAGTTCGACTAACTCCGATGTGACAGTAATCGTGGGCTTCGGCGACCGAGTGTTACGCCAGACATTGGGTATGAGGGCGATCGGACCGGCAGATTTGGCAAGTGTATTCGGAAAGGTAACAGCAAGCGCGCCGTCGGCGGTTACTCGTCGTCCAGCTCGATCGTTGCGCCGACCTGCCGACACTTCTCGAGCACTTGGTCGACAGTCGCGGAACGATCCTGCAGCGCTAGCGCTAGGAACAGCATCGGCAACGACATCGGTCTCGGCTCGACTCCCCCCGTGTACTTTCGCCACTGACTGTTGCCAGCCAATCCGAACATCTGAGCCATCTGCTCGCCGGTGAATCCGAGGCGCACTTTCAGCGCACGCAGGTCTTCCGGCGTCGGCGGGAAATATTTGAGGGCCATAAGCGTGGTCGCGCAGAATTCGCGCAAATACGATGCTATTCATAATGTCGTTCCTTTCGGAGGTAGCGGGCTACGCGGAGCGTTACCCAACGCGATTCAATTTAGACCCTTAAGGTCTATCTGTCAACGAAATACGCCGTCCGCTGAAATCGCCAGCCCATTACGTTCGAGTCGGCTACTTGAGCTACGAGGCGAGCGCTTACATCCCTTTGCACAATTGGTCGTGGCGCAACGAGATACGATTCGGCGCGAATTCCGCGTGCTCGATTGCCAACCAGATCTGGAGACCAACAGGCAGACGGCTTGCCATGAGCATGAATCCGTGGTGAACGAACAACACGAGGGTTCGTTGAGCCGGCGGTAATCCATCGCAAGCGAGACGGACGAGGAAATAGGACAAAAATGGGAAGCGCGAGCTGATACAGGCTTGGCGATCGCGCCAACATGGAGCACGACATCGGTCCAAACATTGTCCGAACATGGAGTCCCAAGCATCCACGCGAACAATCTGCTGCGAAATAGTCAGCGTCGTGACAGAGCCGTCACGAGAGGCTTGCGTCGAGTTGTCGGAGCGTACAGAGGTATGACGAGGCGAGCCGATACGATGCAGGCAGATGAAGCAGCACCCCACAAGGTCAACGACCCTCGGATCATTTCCCAATACAAAACCTGCTGAAAATCACCCCCAGCAGATCATCCGACGTGAACTCCCCGGTAATCGCATTGAGCTGCTCCTGCGCGAGCCGCAGCTCTTCGGCAAACAGATCGAGCGACTGCGCACGCTGCTCCGCATGATCCGCCGCCTGCGCGAGATGTTCCTGCGCGGCCCGCAGCGCGATCAGATGCCGCTCGCGCGCGAGATACACACCCTCGGCCCCCGCCTGCCACCCCGCGATCCGCAACAACTCCGCGCGCAGCATGTCGATCCCGTCGCCGCGTTTCGCCGACAGATGCACCTCGGTCAGATCGCCTTCCGCCGCCGGATGCTCGACGCATGCCGGCACGCCGGTCAGATCCGTCTTGTTCAGCACGCGCACCACCGGCACGCCGGCCGGAAACCGCGCGGCGATCGTTTCGTCGTCCGCCGTCATCCCCGTGCGCGAATCGAGTAGATGCAGCACGACGTCCGCGCGCTCGATCTCGCTCCACGTGCGCGCAATGCCGATCCGTTCGACTTCGTCCTCCGTCTCGCGCAACCCGGCCGTATCTATGATGTGCAGCGGAATCCCTTCGACCTGGATCGTCTGCGCCACCTTGTCGCGCGTCGTGCCGGCAATCGGCGTGACGATCGCCAGCTCGGCGCCCGCCAGCGCATTCAGCAGCGATGACTTGCCGACGTTCGGCTGCCCCGCGAGCACGACCGACAGCCCTTCACGCAACAACGCGCCCTGCCGCGCATCGCCGAGCACGTGCGCGAGTTGCGCGCGGATCTTCGCGAGCTTGCCGCGCGCGTCGGCCGCTTCGAGGAAGTCGATTTCCTCTTCCGGAAAATCCAGCGTCGCCTCGACCAGCATCCGCAGCGTGATCACGTCGTCGACGAGCGCATGGATCTGCCGCGAGAACGCGCCGTCGAGCGAACGTCCGGCCGAGCGCGCCGCGGCCTCGGTGCTCGCCTCGATCAGGTCGGCGACGGCCTCGGCCTGCGCGAGGTCGAGCTTGTCGTTCAGGAACGCGCGCCGCGTGAATTCGCCCGGTTCCGCCAGCCGCAGCCCGAAGCCGCGCCCCGCATCCAGGCAGCGCTGCAACAGCAGCTGCATCACGATCGGCCCGCCATGCCCCTGCAGCTCGAGCACGTGCTCGCCGGTGTACGAATGCGGCGCGGGGAAATACAGCGCGATCCCGCGGTCGAGCGGCGCGCCGTGCTCGTCGAGGAACGGCACGTAGCTCGCATGGCGCGGCGCGAGCTTCTGCCCGCACAACGCGTCGATCAGCGGCAGCGCGGCCGCCTCGCCGCCACGCCCGAACGACACGCGGACGACCCCGATGCCGCCCCGGCCGGCAGCGGTGGCAATGGCGACGATCGGATCGGAATCGGTAGCGAGCATGGGAATCGGAGAAATCGGGTAATCAGCGAGTCAATGGTGCGCCCGCGCAACAGTTCGGGCACCGGAACGCCGGCATTGTAGCGTGCCGGCTCACACGCAACCGGCCGCGCCGCCGGATTCGGACACGCCCGAATTTATCCCGCCGGGGATAAGCCGAGTATCAGTTCGGCGTCATGACACACCGACCATTTCGGACGAGTATGCGTGCCCGAGGGGCTTGGCACTACGTCCCTCAATTTCGTTCCCCATCCTGATCAAGGCTGAGATTCGTCCGAACGAGATACGTTTATCCCATATGGTTGTCTGGGACGCGGCGATGGAATTGCACAATCTCCCCATGCCGACATCCGAAGAAAAAGCCGCGTTCTCGGAACGCCTGAAATTCGCCCTGCGGCGCAGCCCGGAGAAGGTCACGGGCGCGACGGAACTGGCGAACCGATTCAATCTGCGTCATCGCGGAACGCACCCCGTTTCGCCGCAAACCGCGCACAAATGGCTGACGGGCCGCACGATCCCGACGTCGGACAAACTCGAAACGCTCGCCGAATGGTTGCGCGTCGAAGTGCACTGGCTGCATTACGGGCCGTCGCCAAGCGTAATCGAACATCCGACGCCGCAACCGCTGCCGCGCGACGAACGTTATCCGCCGACACCCGAGACGATCGAACTCGCATCGAAGATCGAGGCCTTGTCGCCACATCAGCGCTACCTCGTGCAGGAACTGGTCGAGCAGTTCTACGGCGATCCGAAACTCGAAGCGAAGAAAGCCTGAACGGCAGCAGCCGCACGCGCCGCCGGCGTCGTCGCCGCGAAACAAAAAAGCCGCATGGTCACGAACCATGCGGCTTTTTTTGCGAGCATCGCGGACGGCGGGCCGCCCGCGGCTGCAACGCGCGTCAGGCCGACTTCTTCTTGACGCCGCCGAGCTTGCGCGTGATGTAGTACTGCTGCGCGATCGACAGCACGTTGTTCACGACGTAGTACAGCACGAGACCTGCCGGGAAGAAGAAGAACATCACCGAGAACGCGATCGGCATGAACTTCATCATCTTCGCCTGGACCGGGTCCGGCGGCGTCGGGTTCAGGCTCGTCTGCACGAACATCGACACGGCCATCAGCACCGGCAGGATGAAGAACGGATCGCGTTGCGACAGGTCGTGAATCCACAGAATCCACGGTGCGCCGCGCATTTCCACCGACGCGAGCAGCACCCAGTACAGCGAGATGAACACCGGGATCTGGATCACGACCGGCAGGCAGCCGCCGAACGGATTGACCTTCTCGGTCTTGTACAACTCCATCAGCGCGGCGTTCATCTTCTGCGGATCGCTCTTGAAGCGTTCGCGCAGCGCCTGCATGCGCGGCGTGATTTCCTTCATCCGCGCCATCGACTTGTAGCTCGCAGCCGACAGCGGGAAGAACACGGCCTTGATCAGCACCGTCAGCAGCACGATCGCCCAGCCCCAGTTGCCGACATAGCCGTGGATCTTCTCGAGCAGCCAGAACAGCGGCTTCGCGATGATCGTCACCCAGCCGTAGTCCTTCACGAGCTCCAGGCCCGGCGCGATGCCTTCGAGCATGCGCTCTTCTTCCGGACCGGCGAACAGGCGCGCCTGCACGTCGGCCGACTGGCCCGGCGCGATCGCGGCGACCGGCTGCTTCACGCCGACGCGGTACAGCGCCGGATCGATCTTTTCAGCGTAGATGTCGCGCTTCGCGCCCTGCTGCGGGATCCACGCCGACGCGAAGTAGTGCTGCACCATCGCGACCCAGCCGTTGTCCGCGGACTTCTCGAAGTTCGCCTTGTTCTTGTCGAGGTCGCTGAAGTCGATCTTCTGGAAGTGCTTCGCGTCCGTGTAGACCGCCGGCCCGAGGAACGTGTGCGAGAACATCGGCGTTTCGACGGCCGTGTTGTCGCGAACGAGTTCCATGTAGACCGTCGGCGTGACGGGCGCCGTGCCGACGTTGTCGATCTTGGTGTCGACGCCGATCACGTAGCTGCCGCGCGTGAACGTGTAGGTCTTCACGACCTTCACGCCGCCCTTCACCGGCGATTCGAACGACAGCTTCAGCGTGTTCTGGTCGCCCGTCAGCGACGTCGAGCCGGGGTTCAGCTGCGTGTAGACGTCGTTGTGGTTCGGGAAATCGCCGCCGAGCAGGCCCGTGCGTGCGAGATACGTGTGGCCGGCCGTGTGGTCGAACAGCGTGATGTACAGGTCGGGCTGCTTGCCGTCGCCCTGCTTCTTCAGCGTCAGCTTCGCGAGCGTGCCGCCGCGCGTGTCGATTTCGCCGTCGTACACGTCGGTCGAGAACTTCACGAGCTGCGCCTGCGCGGCCGGGGCCGTCGTCGACGGTGCGGCGCCGGCTGCGGCGGCAGGCACGTCACCTGCGGTCGTCGTCGCGCCCGTGCCCGATGCGCCGCCGGCAGCGGCCGGAGCCGTGTGCGTGGCGCTCGGGAAGAACATCGACGGGCGTCCATGGTCCCGCTGCCAGTTGTCGTACAGCATGACAGCTGACATGAAGAAGATCACCCATAGGACGGTGCGTTTGATATCCATGCGTTGTCTCAGAGTCGATGGGACCGCGCGTCGGCTTCGCCGCGAGCGCGAGTGTCGGAGTTGGGCGGCGGGACGAGGTCGATGCCGCCCGCGGAAAACGGGTGGCACCGGCACACGCGCCTGACGGCGAGATACGTGCCGCGCGCGGCGCCATGATACTGGATTGCCTCGCGCGCGTAATCCGAACAGGAAGGATAAAAACGGCAACGGTTGCCGAGCATCGGGCTCACGGCAACCTTGTAGAAGCGCAGCAAGGCGATCAATACCGTTTTCATACCTTGGGCGGCGCCGTACGACGCCGCGTCAAAACCGGCCGGGCGGGCGCGAACGCCGCGCGGGGCACGGATGCGTCACTCGGACGCGGGCTTCGACGCACGGCGGGCGATTTCCCGGACTGCCCTGTCGAGCAGCTCGCGGATCTCGGCCGCGCACATCGCCGCGAGCGGGGCGGAAGCCGCGCTCGGCAGCGCTTTCTTGTCAAAGCGCGTGTGCTGCCGCAGCAGCAGGTCGTAACCGGCGAATTCGGCGCGGCGCAGGCGAAACTGATCGCGCGCCAGCCGCTTCACGAGGTTACGGGTGACCGCTCGCGGCGCATACTTCTTGCCGATGACGAGCCCCAGGCGTGCGGGCTGACCGGTCGGCTTGCCGTAAATCACGAAGTGCGCGGAGCGCCGCCAGGGGCGCAAACGAAAAACGGATGAAAATTCATCCGTTTTCAGAAGTCGCGCAGCTTTCGGGAAGGCGGCTTTCGTCTGCGACGGATTCGCACCCGGCTCGACGGCACCTTCCGCAGGACTGCGGACGGCGGACACAGCGCGCAACCTGCCTTAGATGGCGAGGCGCTTGCGGCCCTTCGCGCGGCGAGCGTTGATGACCTTGCGGCCACCTGCCGTCTTCATGCGGACACGGAAGCCATGGGTGCGCTTGCGGCGCGTCACGGACGGTTGGTAAGTACGTTTCATGATGTTCTCACTTGTTCGAGAATGTCGAAATTCAGGGGACCGCGTGCCCTTAACCGGAGGCATTCGGGCGAACGCAATCGCCGGGAATACAGGATTGGTTTTCGCGGAACCCGCTATTTAAACCGTTTTTCTCTTGACGGTCAATACTTTACGAGTCGTCCGCCTGTGCCGGCCCGCGCCGATCCGGCCCCGCGACCCACACAACCGGCCTGTGGATAAGTCCCGCTGTGGCCGCGTTTGGCGTTAGAATCTCGCCTTATCTCCAAGAATCCCGCACGCCGCTTCGGCTCGCGCCTGCCCCTCCAAGACTGTGACGCAGGCGTCCGAGGCACGCTCGCACGACCGCTTCGGGCCTTGTTGCGCAACCGCGACAAGGGCGCCGGCGAGCCGCGCTGTGCACGCAAAAAACGACAGTTACTTGATGAACGATTTCTGGCAACACTGTTCCGCACTGCTGGAGCGCGAGCTGACGCCCCAGCAGTACGTGACGTGGATCAAACCCTTGGCCCCGGTGGCCTTCGATGCGTCGGCGAACACGCTGTCCATCGCCGCGCCGAACCGCTTCAAGCTGGACTGGGTCAAGAGCCAGTTTTCGGGCCGGATCACCGATCTGGCCCGCGAATTCTGGAACACGCCGATCGAAGTCCAGTTCGTCCTCGATCCGAAGGCCGGCATGCGCAGCGCCCCCGCGGGCGCCGCACCGGCCGCCCCGCGTGCACCGCTGGCGCCGAGCGGCCCTGCCGCGACGGTCGCCGCGATCGCCGCCAACCTGACCGCAAATGCTTCCGCTGCGCCCGCCGCGCCGGCCGACGTGCCGATGACGCCGTCGGCGGCCGCCGCGCACCACCTGAACGCCGACGACGCCGACATCGACCTGCCGAGCCTGCCCGCGCACGAAGCGGCGGCCGGCCGCCGCACGTGGCGTCCGGGCCCGGGCGCCGCGCCCGCGAACGGCGGCGAAGCCGATTCGATGTACGAACGTTCGAAGCTGAACCCGGTGCTCACGTTCGACAACTTCGTGACCGGTAAGGCGAACCAGCTCGCGCGCGCCGCCGCGATCCAGGTCGCGGACAACCCCGGCATCTCGTACAACCCGCTGTTCCTGTATGGCGGCGTCGGCCTCGGCAAGACCCACCTGATCCACGCGATCGGCAACCAGCTGCTGCTCGACAAAGCCGGCGCGCGCATCCGCTACATCCACGCCGAGCAATACGTATCGGACGTGGTGAAGGCGTACCAGCGCAAGGCGTTCGACGACTTCAAGCGCTACTACCACTCGCTCGACCTGCTGCTGATCGACGATATCCAGTTCTTCTCCGGCAAGTCGCGCACGCAAGAGGAATTCTTCTACGCGTTCGAGGCGCTCGTCGCGAACAAGGCGCAGGTGATCATCACCAGCGACACGTATCCGAAGGAGATTTCGGGCATCGACGATCGCCTGATCTCGCGCTTCGACTCCGGCCTCACCGTCGCGATCGAGCCGCCCGAGCTGGAAATGCGCGTCGCGATCCTGATGCGCAAGGCGCAGTCGGAAGGTGTGAACCTGTCGGAAGACGTCGCATTCTTCGTCGCGAAGCACCTGCGCTCGAACGTGCGCGAGCTCGAAGGCGCGCTGCGCAAGATCCTCGCGTATTCGAAGTTCCACGGCCGCGAGATCTCGATCGAGCTGACCAAGGAAGCGCTGAAGGACCTGCTGACCGTGCAGAACCGGCAGATTTCGGTCGAGAACATCCAGAAGACCGTCGCCGACTTCTACAACATCAAGGTCGCGGACATGTACTCGAAGAAGCGTCCCGCGAACATCGCGCGGCCGCGGCAGATTGCGATGTACCTGGCGAAGGAACTCACGCAGAAGAGCCTGCCGGAAATCGGCGAGCTGTTCGGTGGGCGCGATCACACCACCGTGCTGCACGCGGTGCGCAAGATCGCCGACGAGCGCAGCAAGGACGCGCAGCTCAACCACGAGCTGCACGTGCTGGAACAGACGCTGAAGGGCTGAGCGCGCGCGCCGCGCTTGATAATTCGGCCTCCGCCCCAATTTAAGGGGGGCGGTTCGGTTTTGAGGCACAATACTGGTTTGACCGCCCCGGTGGTGGCGGGCCAAGAGCCCGGCCGGCGGGGCGCTGCGTGGCTGCTGCGCTGCAGGCCGTTACTCAACGAAGGAACTCTATGCAACTGGTCAAGACCGAACGAGACACCCTCCTCAGGCCGCTGCAAACGGTCAGCGGCATCGTCGAACGCCGCCATACGTTGCCGATCCTCGCCAACCTGCTGATCACCAAGAACGGCCCGGACGTTTCATTCCTGTCGACCGACCTGGAGCTGCAGATCACCACGCGCGCCGATTTCGGCGTCGGCGGCGACCAGGTCGCGACCACCGTCGCGGCCCGCAAGCTGCTCGACATCCTGCGCGCGATGCCTGACGGCCAGGTCACGCTGTCGCTCGCCGACAAGCGCCTCACCGTTCAATCGGGCAAGAGCCGCTTCGCGCTGCAGACGCTGGCGGCCGACGAGTTCCCGACCGTCGCGCAGGCGAAGGATTTCGGCGCCACGCTCGCCGTCCCGCAGAAGTCGTTCCGCCAGTTGCTCGGCATGGTGCACTTCGCGATGGCGCAGCAGGACATCCGCTACTACCTGAACGGCATGCTGCTCGTCGTCGACGGCGACCAGCTGATGGCCGTGGCCACCGACGGCCACCGCCTCGCGTTCTCGTCGATGAAGCTCGAAGGCGGCACGTTCGGCCGCCAGGAAGTCATCGTGCCGCGCAAGACGATTCTCGAGCTGCAGCGCCTGCTCGAGGACATCGACGACACCGTCACCATCGACATCGCGCAAACCCAGGCCAAGTTCACGTTCGGCCAGGTCGAGCTCGTGTCGAAACTCGTCGAGGGCAAGTTCCCCGACTTCCAGCGCGTGATCCCGAAGGCGCACAAGAACACGTTCGAGATCGGCCGCGAAGAACTGCAGCGTTCGCTGCAGCGCGCGGCGATCCTGACCTCGGACAAGTTCAAGGGCGTGCGCTGCATCATCGCGCCGGGCCAGCTGAAGATCATGTCGACCAACGCCGATCAGGAAGAGGCGCAGGAAGAACTCGAAATCGCCTACCAGGGCGATACCGTCGACATCGGCTTCAACGTCACGTATCTGCTCGACGTGCTCGCGAACCTGAAGGTCGACACCGTGCAGGTGAGCCTCGGCGACGCCAGCTCGAGCGCGCTGATCACCGTGCCCGAGAACGACGAGTTCAAGTATGTCGTGATGCCGATGCGCATCTGACGCGCTCGACATCGCGACACACACCAGGGGGCGGCAAGCCCCTTTGGCGTTTTTATGGCGAACTGACAACCCGTCCCTTTGGTGCCTTTTCGGCACCTGGGGCGGGCCAGGAAACTGGAGCGGCCCGGCGATTTCTCGCTGAAACGCACCGCGCCGCCACGAGAGTGGCCCCGCAGAACCGGAAGATATCCATGAGTGAACAGCACAATTCGCAACCCGATAACAGCAGCTACGGCGCCTCGTCGATCCAGATCCTCGAAGGTCTGGAAGCGGTGCGCAAGCGCCCCGGGATGTACATCGGCGACACGTCGGACGGCACCGGTCTGCACCACCTCGTGTTCGAGGTGCTCGACAACTCGATCGACGAAGCGTTGGCCGGGTACTGCAACGACATCCACGTGACGATTCACGCCGACAACTCGATTTCCGTGACCGACAACGGCCGCGGAATTCCGACCGACGTGAAGATGAACGACAAGCACGAACCGAAGCGCAGCGCCGCCGAGATCGTGATGACCGAGCTGCACGCCGGCGGCAAGTTCGACCAGAACAGCTACAAGGTGTCAGGCGGCCTGCACGGCGTGGGCGTGTCGTGCGTGAACGCGCTGTCGAGCTGGCTGCGCCTCACCGTGCGCCGCGACGGCAAGAAGCGCTTCATGGAGTTCCACCGCGGCGTCGCGCAGGATCGCGTGATCGAGGTCGTGGACGGCGTGGAAGTGTCGCCGATGCTCGTGACCGGCGACACCGAGAACCGCGGCACCGAAGTGCACTTCATGGCCGACCCGACCATTTTCGGCACGGTCGAGTATCACTACGACATCCTCGCGAAGCGGATGCGCGAGCTTTCGTTCCTGAACAACGGCGTGCGGATTCGCCTCACCGACCTGCGCTCGGGCAAGGAAGACGATTTCGCGTTCGCCGGCGGGGTGAAGGGCTTCGTCGAATTCATCAACAAGACGAAGAGCACGCTGCACCCGACGGTGTTCTTCGCCAACGGCGAGAAAGACGGCGTGGGCGTCGAAGTCGCGATGCAGTGGAACGACAGCTACAACGAAAACGTGCTGTGCTTCACGAACAACATTCCGCAGCGCGACGGCGGCACGCACCTGACCGGCCTGCGGGCCGCGATGACGCGCGTCATCAACAAGTACATCACCGACAACGAAATCGCGAAGAAGGCGAAGGTCGAGACGACCGGCGACGACATGCGCGAAGGGCTGTCGTGCGTGCTCTCCGTGAAGGTGCCGGAGCCGAAGTTCAGCTCGCAGACGAAGGACAAGCTGGTGTCGTCCGAGGTTCGTGCGCCGGTTGAGGAAGTTGTGGCGAAGGCGCTCGAAGAGTTCCTGCTTGAAACGCCGATCGACGCGAAGATCATCTGCGGGAAGATCGTTGAGGCTGCTCGGGCGCGGGATGCTGCTCGGAAGGCGCGTGAGATGACGCGTCGGAAGGGCGTGCTCGACGGCGTCGGCCTGCCGGGCAAGCTCGCGGACTGCCAGGAGAAAGACCCGGCGAAGTGCGAAATCTACATCGTCGAGGGTGACTCGGCAGGTGGGTCGGCCAAGCAAGGGCGTGATCGCAAGTTCCAGGCGATCCTGCCGCTGCGCGGCAAGGTGCTGAACGTCGAGAAGGCGCGCTACGACAAGCTGCTGTCGTCGGAGCAGATCGTCACGCTCGTGACCGCGCTTGGCTGCGGCATCGGCAAGGAAGACTACAACCTCGAGAAGCTCCGCTATCACCGCATCATCATCATGACCGACGCGGACGTGGACGGTGCGCACATCCGGACGCTGCTGCTCACGTTCCTGTATCGCCAGATGCCGGACATGATCGAGCGCGGGTACGTGTATATCGCGCAGCCGCCGCTTTACAAGATCAAGGCGGGCAAGGACGAGCGGTATCTGAAGGACGACGTGGAGCTCAACGCGCATATGCTGCGGTTGGCGCTGCAAGGGTCGGAGCTGGTGCCGGGTGAGAATGCGGCTGCGATTTCTGGGGATGCGCTTGGGGAGCTGGCAAGGTCGTATTTGCTGTCGCAAAGCGTGATCGAGCGGTTGAGCCGGTTGTATGACCCGGCCGCGCTGGAAGCGGTCATGGACGGCGTGGTGATCGATCTTTCCAACGAAGAGTCGACCGAGGCTTCGGCTAAGGCGCTGCACGCTGCGTTGCATGATGAAGCGCTGAAGAACGAAGTGCGGGTTGTGCCTTCGTATGACGCGGTTCGCGAACAGCGGGCGCTGCATGTCGAGCGGACGCATCATGGCAACGTGCGGGTCTCGGTCATCGACCAGGAATTCCAGCACACGGCGGATTATCAGCAGCTCGTGACCACCGCGAATACGTTCAAGGGGCTGATTGGAGAAGGTGCGGTCATCAAGCGCGGTGAGCGCAGCATGGCCGTGGCGGACTTCAAGAGCGCGATGAAGTGGCTGCTGGCGGATGCGGAGCGCAACGTCTCGAAACAACGCTATAAGGGCCTCGGCGAGATGAACCCCGAGCAGCTGTGGGAAACAACGATGGATCCGGCAGTGCGGCGTTTGCTGCGTGTGCAAATCGAAGACGCGATTGCTGCGGATGGGATCTTTACTACCCTCATGGGGGATGACGTCGAGCCGCGGCGGGCGTTTATCGAGTCGAATGCGTTGCGGGCGGGGAATATTGACGTTTGATGCAATCGGATGGGACGTAGGGCGCCAGAGTAAGTGCGACTGGCGCCAAAGTTTTGCGACTGGACGACGAAGTTGATGCGCCTGGCCTACTGTTGAACGTCACGATGAGGGAAATTCCCGAAGGCGTTAGGCGCACGTCCGCCTAACTCGGCGCACAAATGCTCTGATGGGCTTGGAAGGGAAAGGTGGAAAACCCAGTGAAGATCGGAAATCCGATCCTCCCCAACTCCACCAATTGCAAAAAACCAACCGCTCTCGGTTGGTTTTTTGCCTTTTCTCCCAGGTTTTGACGCGGATTCCGGCCCCCCCCGGCGAGCATCGCCCGTGTGAACCTAGAGTACCCCCTCCCGACACCTCCAGTCATCGCCTAATGACTGTGGCACGGGCGCTGTACATCGCTGCCAGGACAGGGGCATTTGCGACCGCCGTGACGGGTGGTGCATCGTCCGTTAAAATCGCCGTTTTAGAGGGGCACAAGTATGACCGTTTTCACCATAGGCTACGAAGGACTGGACATTGACGCGTTCATGTCGTTGCTCGCTGAGCACGGCATCGACACCGTCGTGGACATCCGCGAGCTGCCCCTGTCGCGCAAACCCGGGTTTTCAAAGAAGGCGCTGGCCAGCGCGTTGAATCTCTCAGGCCTCGAGTACGTCCATATGGTTGACTTGGGTTGCCCAAAGATGGTGCGCAACCGTTATCGTGAGGATGGTAACTGGAAGCGCTACACCGAGGGTTTCCTGAAGCATCTCAAGACGCAAGAGACCGCGATCGCCGATCTGTCGGAGTTAGCGAGTACGTCGAACTGCGCGCTACTGTGCTATGAGGCGGACTTCAACTTCTGCCATCGGTCGATAGTGGCTAATGCCGTGCGTGACTATTGCGGCTCGGACGTCGAGCACATCAGCGCCGCAGGCGAACATGTCCGCATTTTTGTGGGCGAGGCGGTTGAACAACAGGTTATCCGCGTGCCTGCGTGAATCGCTCGCCGAACAGGATAGCAAACTGGTTCATCGCTGATTTCCAGTCGAAGGCGGACCGAACGGTCTTGGCCAGCACGTTGCGCAGCGCCAGCCAGAGCAGCTTGATCGCCGCCTCGTCATTCGGGAAGTGGCCGCGCGTCTTGATGATCTTGCGCAACTGCATGTTCAGACTTTCGATGGCGTTGGTCGTGTACACAACCCGTCGAATCTCCGGCGGGAATGACCTGCCCCCTGCAAACAGGGCCAGCCGGAGTCTAGTAAAGTTCGTTTTCGGAGAAGAAGACGAACATGAAGAAGCGCTTTACGGAACAGCAA